>JACPUE010000001.1 GCA_016192425.1 Burkholderiales bacterium | reverse complement strand
GTGACCGATCTGATGGGCGAGATCAACGCTGCCAGCTCCGAGCAGGCCAGCGGCGTAGCCCAGGTGGGCGAGGCCGTGACGCAGATGGACCAGGCCACGCAACAGAACGCCGCGCTGGTGGAGGAAATGGCCGCTGCAGCAGGCAGCCTCAGCAGCCAGGCGCAGGAGCTGGTGCAGGCGGTGGCGGTGTTCAGGCTGGACACCAGCCTTGCCAGCGCCGGTGGCTACAGTGCCCCGGCACCACGGCCTGCAGTGCGCCCTGCAGCGCCCGCCCCGGCCCGCGTGGCTGCAACCCTCCGCACGGGTCTTGCCAGCCGACCCGCAGCCCCCGCCAAGGCGGCCCTGCAGGCGCCCGCCGCCAAGCCTGCTGCGCGTGCTGCCGCCGCCCCTTCCAACAACGACGATTGGGAATCCTTCTGACCTGACGCAGGCCCCCCGCGCAGGGGCCGCCGAAGAGGATCGCCTGAAGAAGATCAGCCGAGCAGCGCAGGCAGTTCGCGCAGGTGCGCCATGACCTGCACTGCACCGGCGCCGCGCAAGGCCTCGGGCGAACCATGGCCCACGGGCGAGGGGCACAAGCCCACCACGGTAGCGCCCGCAGCCACGCCTGCGGCCACACCGGTCACCGTGTCCTCTACCACCAGGCAGCGCTGCGGCGGCACGCCCAGTGCGGCGGCGGCGGCCAGGTAGACATCTGGCGCAGGTTTGGTGGCGGGCATCTCGTGGCCGCTGAATACCCGCCCGGCAAAGTACGGCGCCAGGCCGACTTTCTGGAGCTGCATCTCGACCTTGTAGCGGTCCGCCCCCGAAGCGCAGGCAATGCGCCCGCCCAGGCGTGCGTGCACAGCTGCCACGGCGTCGAGCGCGCCGTCAATGGCTTGCAGCTCGGCCTCCAGCCGCACATTGCGGCGCTCGTAAAACTCTGCCATCCAGGCATCGGTCAGCGGCTTGCCGGTGTGCGCAGCGATGCGCGCAGCCTCGCTGCGCACGGTCTTGCCGATAAAGAGGCGCATGCACTCGTCGGGCGCCAGCGCCCAGCCCGCTTCGTTGAGCATGGCGCACAGCACGCCGTTGGTGATGGCTTCGCTGTCCACCAGCACGCCGTCACAGTCGAACAGCAGGGCGTCGTAGTTCATGGATTTATAGATGTTTTAGGCCTTTGGCGCTTATGCAGCAAGCGTGAATAGCTACTATTTTTATAGCAATCAAGCCAAGGCGCGCTGGATGATGATCTTCTGCACGTCGCTCGTGCCTTCGTAGATCTGGCACACGCGCACGTCGCGGTAGATGCGCTCAACCGGGAAGTCGCTCACCACGCCGTAGCCGCCCAGCGTCTGGATGGCGGCGCTGCACACGCGCTCGGCCATCTCGCTGGCAAACAGCTTGGCCATGGCGGCTTCCTTCAGGCAGGGCTGGCCCGCGTCGCGCAGCGCGGCGGCGTGCCAGATAAGCTGGCGCGCGGCCTCGATCTGCGTGGCGCAGTCGGCCAGGCGGAAGCCCACGGCCTGGTGGTTGAAGATGGGCGTGCCGAAGCTCTCGCGCTCCTTGGAATACGCCAGCGCCGCCTCGAAGGCGCTGCGCGCCATGCCCACGCTCTGCGCGGCGATGCCGATGCGGCCGCCTTCGAGCGCGCCCAGCGCGATCTTGTAGCCCTCGCCCTCGGTGCCGATCAAGTTTTCGGCCGGGATGCGGCAGTTGTCGAAATTGATCTGCGCCGTATCGCTGGAATGTTGCCCCAGCTTGTCTTCCAGGCGCGCCACCACATAGCCGGGGTTGCTGGTGGGAACAAGGAAGGCGCTCATGCCCTTCTTGCCCGCGCCCTTGTCGGTGACGGCGATGACGATGGCCACGTGGCCGTTCTTGCCGCTGGTGATGAACTGCTTGACGCCGTTGATGACGTATTCATCACCGTCCTTGACCGCCGTGGTGCGCAGCGCCGATGCGTCCGAGCCCACATGCGGCTCGGTCAGGCAAAACGCGCCGAGCATTTCGCCGCGCGCCAGGGGCGCGAGCCAGTCGCGCTGTTGCTGCGCGTTGCCGTAGCGCATGAGGATGGCGTTGACGGGGCAGTTGGTCACCGAGATGGCGGTGCTGGTACCGCCGTCGCCCGCGGCGATTTCTTCGAGCACCAGCGCGAGCGTAAGGTAGTCCAGCCCTGCACCGCCCAGGTCTTCGGGTACGCAAATGCCATAGGCACCCAATGCGGCCAGGCCCTGGTGGGCGTCGCGCGGGAAGTGGTGTTCCTTGTCCCAGCGCGCAGCGTGGGGCCACAGTTGCTCCTGGGCAAAGGCGCGCACGGCGTCGCGGATCATTTGCTGGTCTTGGCTCAGCAGCATGGTGTCTCCATTCAAACAAAATGAGCCGCTAGCGCCCGTCAATCAAGCGCTAGCAGCTATCCTTTTTATAGCAATAGCTTTTTACATCAGTTCAATCGCCATGGCCGTGGCCTCGCCGCCGCCGATGCACAGCGTGGCCAGGCCCTTTTTCTTGCCGCGCGCCTGCAGCGCGTACAGCAGCGTGACCAGGATGCGCGCACCGCTGGCGCCGATGGGGTGGCCCAGCGCGCAGGCGCCGCCGTTGACGTTGACCTTGTCGTGCGGCACCTTCAGCTCATGCATCAGCGCCATGGGCACCACGGCGAAGGCTTCGTTGATTTCCCACAGGTCCACGTCCTCCACCTTCCAGCCAGCCTTCTTCAGGGCTTTCTCGCTCGCGCCCACCGGGGCGGTGGTGAACCACTCGGGCTCCTGCGCGTGCGTGGCGTGGGCGACGATCTTCGCCAGGGGCTTGCAGCCGAGTTCCAGTGCCGTGGACTGGCGCATCAGCACCAGGGCGGCGGCGCCGTCGTTGATGCTGGAGCTGGCGGCGGCGGTGATGGTGCCGTCCTTCTTGAACGCGGGCTTGAGCGTGGGGATCTTGTCCAGGCGGATCTTCAGCGGGCCTTCGTCCTGGGCCACCGTGACCTCGCCCTTGCGGGTGCTGAAGGTGACGGGGGTGATCTCGGCCTTGAACGCCCCCGAGTTGATGGCGTCCTGCGCACGCTGCACGCTGGCCATGGCGAAGGCGTCTTGCTGTTCGCGCGTGAACTGGTACTTGGCGGCGCAGTCCTCGCCGAAGGTGCCCATGGAGCGGCCGGCCTCGTAGGCGTCTTCCAGGCCGTCGAGCATCATGTGGTCGAAGATCTTGTCGTGGCCCATGCGGTAGCCGCCGCGGCCCTTCTTGAGCAGGTAGGGGGCGTTGGTCATGCTCTCCATGCCGCCGGAGACCATCACGTCGCGGCTGCCTGCGACGAGCTGGTCGTGCGCAAGAAGGGTCGCCTCCATACCCGCGCCGCACATCTTGGACAGCGTCACCGCGCCGGTGCTGCGCGGCAGGCCGCCCTTGAAGCCCGCCTGGCGCGCGGGCGCCTGGCCCTGGCCCGCCATCAGGCAGTTGCCGAACAGCACTTCATCGACCTTGGCGGGCGCGACGCCCGCACGCTCCACGGCGGCCTTGATGGCGGCGCCGCCCAGGTCGTGTGCGGCAAGGTCGGAAAAATCGCCCTGGAACGCGCCCATGGGGGTGCGCGCTGCGCCGACGATGACAATGGGGTCTTGGGATGCGGACATGGAAATTCTCCTGGGTGAATGGGGCTGGTTGAACAAAAAAGGGATCAGATGCCTTCCGCTTCGTGGGTATGAGAAAAGCGGCGGCTGACGTCGTAAGGGAACACGTCGTACACATGGCCTGCGAGGATGCGCTCCTTGTGCGTCTGCCAGAACTCCACGTCCAGCAGGTCGGCGTGGTGCTTCATGAATACTTCGCGCACGGCGTTGTTGCCCAGCAGGAAGGGGCCGAAGGTCTCGGGGAAGACGTCGTTCTTGCCCACCGAGTACCAGATCTCGCCGCTCATCTCGTCTTCCTCGTTGCGCGGCGCAGGCACGCGGCGGAAGTTGCAGTCGGTGATGTATTCGATCTCGTCGTAGTCGTAGAACACGACCTTGCCGTTGCGCGTGACGCCAAAGTTCTTCCAGAGCATGTCGCCAGGGAAAATGTTGGCAGCCACGAGATCCTTGATGGCGTTGCCGTATTCGATGACGCTGCGCTCCATTTGCTGCTGGGCGCGCGGGTCGGACAGGCCGGTGTCAAAAGACTCTTGCAAGTAGATGTTGAGCGGGATCATGCGCCGCTCGATGTAGAGGTGCTTGATGATGACTTCTTGCTGGCCGTCGCCGTCGCGGTCGCTGATTTCGAGCTGGCTGGGCGCGAACTTCTGGATTTCGGCGATCAGTTCGTCATCAAAGCGCACACGCGGAAAGGCGACTTCGCTGTATTCCAGCGTGTCGGCCATGCGGCCCACGCGGTCGTGGTGCTTGACAAGCTGGTACTTGCCCTTGATCTGCTCGCGCGTGGTGTCCTTTTGCGGCGGGTAGTAGTCCTTGATGAGCTTGAACACAAAGGGAAAGCTCGGCAGGTCGAACACCAGCATGACCATGCCCTTGATACCGGGCGCGATGCGGAACTTGTCGGTGGAGTGCTTCAGGTGGTAGAGGAAGTCGCGGTAGAACAGCGTCTTTCCCTGCTTGGCCAGGCCCAGGGCGTTGTAAATCTCGGCGCGGGGCTTGCGTGGCATGAGGCTGCGCAGGAACTGCACATAGGCGCTGGGGATCTCCATGTCCACCATGAAGTAGGCGCGGGCAAAGGAGAACAGCATCTGCAGGTCGTCTTCGCCGAACAAAGCGGCGTCGATGTAGAGGCGCCCCTGTTCGTCGTGCAGTATCGGCAGTGCAAACGGCACCTCGTTGAAGCCATTGATGATCTTGCCCACCACGTAGGCGCCCTTGTTGCGGAAGAACAGGCTGGAGAGCACCTGGATCTGGAAGTTGGCCCGCAGGCGCACCTTGTCGAGTTTGCCCTGCATGGCGCCCAGCACATGGCGCAGGTCTTGCTGAAGATCCGCAAAGTCCCGCTGCAAATCGAAGTGCTCAATGATTTTTTGCAGCGTCTCCAGCAGGTTCTCGCGCTGCGGGTAGTAGGCACGGTAGGTAGGGCGGGCCGCAGGCTCTTCGTTCTCGATGTACTCGGTGCTGACCGCCGGGCGCACAAAGATGAAGCTGTTGTGAAAATGCGTGCGGTGCAGGATCTTGGTGGTGACGGAGTTGAAAAAGGTCTCGGCCAGTTCGGGCTGGTGGTGGTCCACCAGCAGGCCGATGTAGTGCAGCTTGACCTGGTGCCACACCTCCATGGGCTGCTGCCCGGCCTTGAATTCCTTCTCCAGCCGCATCGTGCATTCCTTGACGCGCAGGTCGTAGAACTCGATGCGTTCGCGCTGCGCGCGCTGCTGGCCATGCCAGTCGGCAGTTTCAAAGCGGTGCTTGGCGCGGGCAGACTCAGCGCGGAACAGGCGGTAGTGGCGGTTGAAACCGTCCATCATCGCCTTGGCGATGTCATAGGCTTGGGGGGCGTCTAGGCGTTGGGGAAACATGGAAGAAAGCGTCCTGTAAAAGAAGCCGCTCGGGCATCCCCCCCACTTTAGCGCCGTGCGGCGATCACGCCTTCGACCGCTGCCCGGTACAGGGACTCCATGCCCTGGTTGCCATTGAGCGTGATGTGCAGGTCGTGGATCAAGCCATCGCACAAGCCATAGCACCAGCCATGCAGTTGCACGCGCTGGCCGCGCGCCCAGGCATCCTGCATGACGGTGGTCTGCGCGACATTCATCACCTGTTCTATGACGTTGAGTTCGCACAGCACGTCCTGGCGTTGTGCGGGGTTAATCGCTGCAATCAGTTCACGGTGCCGGTCGCGCACGTCTTTGACATGGCGGATCCAGTTGTCCGCCAGCCCCACCCGCATGTCCTGCAAGGCCGCCAGCACACCACCGCAGCCGTAGTGCCCAACCACCATCAAATGCTCGACGTGGAGCTGATCCACGGCGTACTGGATGGTGGAGAGGCAGTTCAGGTCCGTAGGCACCACCACGTTGGCGACGTTGCGGTGCACGAACACCTCGCCGGGTTCCAGGCCCGTGATCTGGTTTGCCGGAACACGGCTGTCCGAACATCCCACCCACATGAACTTGGGGTTCTGCTGCTCCAGCAGGCGGGTAAAAAACCCTGGCCGCTCGCGCTGCATTTGCGCAGCCCAGGCACGGTTGTGAACGAACAGCTCTTCGATGGTGGTAGTGCCCATGCGGCGCTCTTTCAGAGGGGGTGGTGCAATGCTGGCAACAAGGCCGTCAGCAGGTTTCCGCGAACAGCTCGCGGCCAATCAGCATACGACGGATTTCGCTGGTGCCCGCACCAATCTCATACAGCTTGGCGTCGCGCCACAGGCGGCCCAGCGGGTATTCGTTGATGTAGCCGTTGCCCCCAAAAATCTGGATGCCCTCTCCCGCCATCCAGGTGGCCTTCTCGGCACACCACAGAATGACGGATGCACAGTCCTTGCGCACCTGGCGCACATGTTCGGCGCCGAGCATGTCCAGGTTCTTGCCAATGGTGTAGCAAAAGGCCCGGCCAGCCTGCAGCACGGTGTACATGTCCGCGACCTTGCCCTGGATGAGCTGGAATTCCCCGATACTCTGGCCGAACTGCTTGCGGTCATGGATGTAGGGCACCACGTTGTCCATCACGGCCTGCATGATGCCGATGGGGCCAGCCGCCAGCACGGCACGCTCATAGTCCAGGCCGCTCATCAACACCTTGGCGCCATTGTTCAGGCCACCCAGGATGTTCTCTGCGGGCACCTCGACGTCTTCGAACACCAGCTCGCCCGTATGGCTGCCGCGCATGCCCAGCTTGTCCAGCTTTTGCGCAATGGAAAAGCCCTTCATGCCCTTTTCAATGAGGAATGCCGTGACGCCGCGCGCACCCAGCTCCGGCTCGGTCTTGGCGTACACCACCAGGGTGTCTGCGTCCGGACCGTTGGTGATCCACATCTTGTTGCCGTTGAGCAGGTAATAGCCCCCCTTGTCCTCGGCCTTGAGCTTCATGCTGATGACGTCCGAGCCCGCGCCGGGCTCGCTCATGGCCAGTGCACCCACATGCTCACCGCTGATGAGCTTGGGCAGGTATTTCTGCTTTTGCGCTGCGTTGCCATTGCGTTTGATCTGGTTCACGCACAGGTTGGAATGTGCGCCGTAGCTCAAGCCCACCGATGCCGATGCACGGGAAATCTCCTCCATCGCCACCATATGGGCAACGTAGCCCATGTTGGCACCGCCGTATTCCTCTGGCACCGTGATGCCCAGCACACCGAGTTCGCCCATCTTGCGCCACAGGTCCATGGGGAACTGGTCGGTGTGGTCGATTTCTGCTGCGCGGGGTGCAATTTCGGCCTGGGCAAAATCGCGTACTGCGTCGCGCAGCGCATCGATGTCCTCGCCGAGCTGGAAATTGAGTCCTGGAAGGTTGGCAATGTTGCCCATATCGTGCTCCTTGGTCTTTCGGGTGGGGTGGGGCCATCAGCCCCGGATACCTTCGCGTCCCATCACGGCCATGAGGGTGCAGTTCATGGTGGCGATGAGGGTTTCCTTCTGGTCTTGGTGTGCAAATGCGCGCCCCTCGCACACAGTGATGGTGCGGCCCGGCTTGAGCACACGCCCCTCCATGCGGAAGCGCTCACCCTTGGCAGGGGCCAGCAGGTTGATCTTGAATTCGATGGTGAGTACCGCAGCATCTTCTGGCATCAGGGAAAACGCCGCATAGCCGCAGGCGGAATCCAACGCAGTGGACACAACCCCTGCATGCAGAAATCCATGCTGCTGTGTCAGACTGCTGTCCCAATCCAGCCCGATATCCACCGCCCCAGGCTCCAGCTTTTCGAGTTGCGCGCCCAAGGTGCGCATGACGCCTTGGAGGGCAAAGCTGTCCTGTACCCGCTGACGATACAGAGGGTCTTTGGGAACCCAGCCAGCGTCTCGCATGGCACCTCCAAAATTGACGTTTACGTAAACGTCAATTATGCAGGATTTTTTGCCATCTTGGCCAGCAATGCCCTGGCCTCTTTCTCGTGTTCTTTGACTTCGTCCAGATTGGCCTGGAGGTCGGCCATTTGCCCTTCTAACTGGTGCCTGTGCTGCTCCAGGACGGTCAGAAACTTCTGCAATTGCACCCCTGTGTCCCTGGGGCTGTCGTACAGGTCAATGATCTCTTTGGCCTCTGTCAGCGACAAACCCAGGCGTTTCGCACGCAGGGTGAGCTTGAGGCGCGTGCGGTCTCTTGCGGTATAGCTGCGCGTACGCCCCCCAGGCCCTGTGCGGGTCGGGGACAGCAAGCCTACGTCTTCATAAAAACGAATGGCACGTGTGGTGAGATCGAATTCTTTGGCCAGATCCCGGATGCTGTAGGTGATCGCCATGGCGTGGTCTGGTATCAGTAGAGGTTGGAACCAAGCAATCGTATCCGATGGACGGCACCACGCACGATTTCTGTTTCCCCAAGCAGAAGCGCCCCGCACGGATGAGGTGCGGGGCGCAGCTGGGCTGGAATAGGAGCCTGACGATGACCTACTTTCACACGGGGATCCGCACTATCATTGGCGCAAAGTCGTTTCACTGTCCTGTT
>JACPUE010000060.1 GCA_016192425.1 Burkholderiales bacterium | reverse complement strand
CGCAACCCCGCGCGCCGGTCTGCATGGCCCAGACATTCGTTTAGATGCGCCATGTATCGATCAAACTCTTGCAGCTCGTCCATCAAGGTTCACCCTTCACTTGAAGAGGTGTGAATAATGCCTTGATTTATAACACAGTAATATTAGCGCATGGATCCGCATCCGGTACCCGAGGCCGGGCGCAACTGCCGCATCAAGGAGGCGGCTGGAATCAGGGCCGTGCGAGCACCACCGCAAACCACTGCTGTGCGTCCATCCACACCTGGGTCTGCGCAAAGCCGGCCTGGCGCAGCAGCGCCACGAAGTCGTTCACCCGGTATTTGTAGCTGTTCTCGGTATGGATGCGCTCGCCCTGGGCAAAGTGCCGCGCACCGCCGAGCCAGGTCACGTCCACATCCTGCGCGGCCTCCAGGTGCATTTCGATGCGCGACTGCGCGGCGTTGAAGAATGCACGGTGCAGCCACTGGCGCGCATCAAAGTCGGCGCCGATCAAGCGGCTGACGTGGTCGAGCATGTTGCGGTTGAAGGCTGCCGTCACACCCGCTGCGTCGTCGTAGGCGGCATTGAGCACGGCCGTGTCCTTGACCAGGTCCACGCCGATCAGCAGCGCGCCCTCCATGCCCAACACGCCGCGCATGCTTGAGAGCAGCGCCTGGGCCTGGGGCGGGTCGAAGTTGCCGATGGACGAGCCGGGATAGAACACCAGGCGTTGGCCCTTGGGCACGTGCGCGGGCAAGGCCCAGCCGGTGGTGATGTCGGCCACCACGGCGTCGATGGGCAGCGCGGGGAAGGCCGCACGCATGCCCGCCACGGCCTCGCGCATGAAGGCCTCGGAAATATCCACCGCCACGTAATGCCGGGCCTGGATGCACTCGCACAATGCGCGCGCCTTCTGGCAGTTGCCCGCGCCCAGTTCGATCACCGTGCCGCCCGGCCCGATGGCCTGCGCCATCGCTTGCGCGTGGGTGGCCATGATGGCGTTTTCCGTGCGCGTGGGGTAGTACTCGGGCAGGCGGGTGATTTCCTCAAACAGCGCGGAGCCACGCGCGTCGTAGAAATACTTGGGCGCGATGGTGGCCGGGGTTTGCAGCAGGCCGGTAGCGATGTCCAGGAACTCGGGTGGGAGGGGCTGCGTCATGGTGGCTGGGTACAGGGTATACCAAAAGACCAAAAGCGTGGCCAGCGGGTGCGCCCACCGGGGCGATCGTCAAGGACAGTGTTCCAGCGGGGCAGCAGCACTCATTCACCGCGCAGCGCCGCGACGACCTGTTGTGCAACCAGCGCACTTGATGCGGGGTTTTGTCCGGTGATCAAATGACCATCACGCACTGCGTAGGGCTGCCACATTGGGCCATTTTCAAAGCGTCCGCCGAGCTCCCGCAGGCGGGTCTCCAAATGGAATGGCACCACGTCCATCAGGCCAACGCCTGCTTCTTCCTCGTTGGTAAAGGCATTGACGCGCTTGCCATGGACAATGCTTTTGCCGTCGCTGCGTGTGGCTTTCACAAATCCGGCAACACCGTGGCAGACGGCGGCAACCGGCAAGTTCGCATTGAAAGCATCGCTCACGATACGTGCCGTTGCATCATCCAACGCAATGTCCCACATCGTGCCGTGGCCGCCCGGCAAAAACACTGCACAGAAATTTGCGGCATCCAAAGCAGATGCCTTGTGCGTAGTGTTGAATTTCGCCATCGCCGCAGGGTCTTGCAGGAAGCGCTTCACACTGCCTTCGTTGGCTTCAACGGTCTCTTTGACCGAGCCCTCGGCAAACGGCGGCTTGCCGCCCAAGGGGGAGGCCAGCGTAACCTCGTAGCCCGCATCAACCAGCGTGTAGTAGGGGGTGGTCAGTTCTTCCGCCCAAATGCCGGTGGGCTTGCCGGTGCTGCCCAACTGGGCATGGGACGTAACGATCATCAATAAGGGGTTCATGGCAAATTCGTTCCAGGAGGTCATGCAAAGCACGATTGCAAATTGCATGGCCGATACTTTATTGACGCCTTCAAATGCAATAAAGTGGCTCGCGCTTGAATCAATTGATACATGAAGTTGATAATGAAGCGGTATGCACCACAGCTTCCCTTCAAGCCAATCGCTTGACCTCAAACTCGGCACCGTTGCGCTGTTCTGCAAGGCCGCGGAATTGGGTGGATTCACCGCTGCAGCACAAGCACTCGGCCTCACCCCTGCGGCTGTGAGCCGTGGGGTTGGCCGGCTTGAAGAGCGCCTGGGCGTCAAGCTGTTTCGGCGCACCACACGCCGCGTGCAACTCACGGACGATGGCCGCGTGTACTACGAGCAGTGCAAGGCTGCACTGACGCAGATTGACGATGCTGAAAAATCCATCACCGGCCAGCACGGCCAGCCACGGGGCCTCTTGCGCATCAGCGCACCAAGTACGTACGCCCATTACCGGCTATTGCCGCAATTACCTGCGTTTCATGCGCGATACCCCGAAATCGAGCTGGAAATCAATGTCGCCAATCGCAACATCGACTTCATCGATGAAGGCTACGACATCGCCATCCGCCTGGGCGAACCGCGCGACTCGCGTCTGGTGGCACGCAAGCTTGAGGACGCACCTTTGGGTGTGTATGCGAGCCCGGCATACCTGCGTGCGCAGGATGCCCCCCGGTCGGTGCAGGATCTCGCAAGCGGTTCACACACACTGCTGCCCTTTGTACGGCCAAGCACGGGACGTGTGATGCCCTGGCTATTGAATATTGACGGCAAGGCAACAGAATGGCTGCCCCAAAGCCGCGTACGCGTCAGCGAAGGGCCGCTGGGCTGCGTGGTGCTCGCACGCCATGGCATGGGGCTGGTGCAAACCTTTGACTGGATTGCCGCCTCATGCAGCGGGGAACTGCAGCCTGTGGTACCCGAACTCAACGGTTGCACGCGGCCCTTTTATTTGCTGTATCCGCACAACCGGCATTTGAGTGCACGTGTACGGGTTCTGGTGGACTATTTGGAGGCGGCGCAATGATCGCTACGGTAGCCGTGCCATCAACAAGGTCAAAGCAACCGGGCTGGCACACCATAATGGCCACCCACAGTGTGAAAGGCCCGCCATGCCACAAGCTCGCCATCTCCACGGAGCCTACCTGGCCGATGCCTTGCGCGAAAGCCGCGCGCGCACCTGGGCGCTGGTGAGCGACCTGAGCCCCGCGCAGTGGCTGCCGCCCTGCCAGCTGGGTGTGAACCCCGTGGCCTGGGAGCTGGCGCATACCGCCTGGTTTGCCGAGTTCTGGATACTGCGCGGCCCGCACCGGTGCGATGCACAGGGTTTTGTACATGCGGCACAGCCTGCGCGCCACGCGGGGCCGGATGCGATGCTGGACTCGGCCCGCCTGGCGCACGCCCAGCGCTGGACTGCGGAGCTGCCTACGCGCGAGCAACTGCGCGCCATGCTGGACGGGCAGCTGCAGGCTTGCATCGCCGCACTGCCCGCGCAAGGCAGCGACGCCGCGCTCTACTTCCACCGCCTGGCCCTGTTCCACGAGGACATGCATGCCGAGGCCTATTGCTGGATGCGCGCGGCACTGGCCTACCCCGCGCCTGCGGGCGTGGCGATGCCCCAGGTGCCGCACGCCCAGACGCTGGCCGTGCAAGCCGCCACCACCACCATCGGCTGGCCTGCGGGCGAGGCGGGCTTTGCCTTTGACAACGAGAGCCCCGCGCTGCCCGTGGCGCTGAACGCCTTTGCAATCGACAGCGCCCCGGTGCGCGCCCTGGACTTTGCGCGCTTTGTGGATGCGGGCGGTTACCTTGAAGCGCGCTACTGGCCGGGCACGGCAGGCACCTGGCGCGCCCAGTCGCCCGTCAACCACCCCCAGCGCTGGCGCCGCACGGCGCAAGGCAGTTGGCAGATGCGCTGGTTCGACCAATGGGTGGCGTTGACCGATGCCCTGCCCGCCCTGCACGTCAACGCTTTTGAAGCCCAGGCCTACTGCCTGTGGGCCGGGCGGCGCCTGCCCACCGCCGCCGAATGGGAGCATACCGCCGCCACGCAAGGCGCTGCATTCCACTGGGGCCACAGCGTGTGGGAATGGACGGCCAGCGACTTTGCGCCCTACCCCGGCTTCACCCCCGGCCCCTACCACGCCTACTCCCAGCCCTGGTTCGGCACCCACCGCGAACTGCGCGGCGGCGCCTTCGCCACCCACGCGCGCATGCACCACCGGCGCTACCGCAACTTCTTCCAGCCGCACCGCAGCGATGTGTTTGCGGGGTTCAGGACGGTGGCATTGTGAAGGATTGTTGCCACCAGCATCAGCATGGTCAACAATTGGACGCCAACAGTATTCCGATTCCATCGACAAGACGGATGCAAAATCAAATCACCGATTTTCTGAAAGGCATCTCATGAGCTATCTCCCCCAACTTGCAGCTATCGCTGGGGTCATGTTGCTGGGCTGTGTCAGCCCGGGGCCTGACTTGATTGCAGTCACTTCGCACGCCCTTGCAAAGCGCCGTGCAGGCTTGCTGACAGCATTTGGCATTGCCAGCGCACACGCACTGTGGGCCTTGCTTGCCGTTTTCGGTTTGGGACTGATCCTCGCTCAGGTTGCATGGCTCTACGAGGGGATTCGGATCGCAGGCGCCTTGTATTTGATCTACCTGGGCATCAAGACCCTGATGGGGCTTCGCAAGCCCACAAGCGCTTCAGATGCGCAAGCTGTTTCCGTTCGCAGCGACGCACAAGCATACCAACGGGGTTTGATCGTTGGGCTGACCAACCCGAAGGCCGCGGCCTTCTTTGGAAGTCTGTTTGTGGCGGTGCTCCCTGCCCATGCACCGATCTGGATTCATGCAGCGACGATTGGCGTAGTCGCAGGGGTTTCGGTCAGTTGGTTCAGCGCCATGGCGGTTCTCTTTTCCACACCAAAGGTTCAGCGTGGTTACACCCAACTGCGCAAACCCATTGACGCCGTCATGGGCACGGTCTTGATTGGCCTTGGTGGAAAGCTCGCAGCCGATCATTAAGTTACGCCAGCACCTTGCGCATACCGTAGCTCGCCCCATCCACCAGCGCCACCAACACCAGCATGGCCAGCAGCACGGTGCTGGTCTCGCCCATCTGGAACAGGCCCATGTGAAAGGCCAGCATCTGGCCCAGGCCGCCTGCGCCGACCACGCCCAGCACGGTGGCAGCGCGGATGTTGTTTTCCCAGCGGTACAGGGTGTAGCTGATGAGCTGCGGCAGCACCTGCGGCAAGGTGGCGTACAGGAACACGCGCACCCCACCCACGCCGCGCAGGCGCAGGGCCTGGGCCGGTTCGGGGGCGGCGTTCTCCAGGCTTTCGGCAAACAGGCGGCCCAGCACGCCCGCCGTGTGCACGCCCAGCGCCAGCGTGCCCGCAAACGGCCCCAGGCCCACGGCGATGAGCAGCAGGGCCGCCCAGACCAGTTCGGGCACGCTGCGCAGCGCGTTGAGCAGCAGGCGCGCCACGCCACGTGCGCGGGCCGGGTCTTGCGCGTGGGTGCGGGCAGCGGGCAGTGCCAGCAGCAGGCCCAGCACGGCGGCGATGAGCGTGCCCAGGGCCGACATGGCCAGGGTTTCCAGTGTGGCCTGGCCCACGCGCGCCAGGAACGCGGGCGTGGTCACCGGGTGCAGCAGCTCGCCCACAAAGCGGCCCATGCGCACCCATGCGTCCCACGAGGCCCATTGCGCCAGGCGCAGGTCCAGCGTGGCAAAGCTGGCCAGCACCAAGAGCAGGATGCCCAGCGTGAGCCAGCAGGCCTTGCAGCGCGCATCAAACAGCGGCGGCGGCAGTTGCTGCGGTGGCGGCATGTACGGGGACGGTGCCTGCACAGGTGTTGGTGGGGAATCGCTCATGCGTATCACGCCAGGTTGCGCCGCAGTGCGGCGCTCATGCGGTCGGCCAGGGCCACCAGCAGCATGAAGACGAGCAGGATGCTGGCGACCTCGGAGCCGTTGAACATCTTCATGGAGCCATCCATCAGCTGGCCCAGACCGCCCGCACCCACAAAGCCCAGCACCGCGCTGGAGCGGATGGCGCATTCCCAGCGATACACGGTGTAGCTGGTGAGCTCGCCCGCGTTGTGCGGCAGCAGCCCGTAGAAGAAAGCCTGCATGCGCCCGCTGCCGTTGCGCAGCAGGCTGGTGGTGGCATGGGTGTCGCCGCTTTCCAAAATGTCGGCATACACCTTGCCCAGCATGCCGCTGTAGGTGAGCGCAATGGCCAGCACCCCGGCCGCAGGCCCCAGGCCCACCACGCGCACCCACACCAGCGCCCACACCAGTTCGGGCACGCTGCGCAGGATGAGCGCCACCCAGCGCACGCCCTGGCGCAGCGCCGCGGGCAGCGGTGCCATGCGCCCGCGCAGGCTTGATACCGACAGCACGCGCACCGACAGCAGCGCCAGCGGCACCGCCAGCAGCAGCGCCAGCGTGAGCCCGGCGGTGGCCATGGCCACGGTGCGCCAGGTTTCGCGCAGCAGCAACTGCAGGAATTCGGTGTCGCTGCGCGGCGGGAAAAAGCCCGCCACAAAGCGCCCCGCTGGCGCCAGCGCTTCGCCATCCAGCAACCAGGGGCGGAACTCCGTCCACACCCCCAAGGGCCACAGCAGTGCCAGCGCGGCCAGCATCCAAAAGAGGCGCGTGCGCCAGGCCGGGTCGCGCTGGGGGACGGCGGCGGCGGTGGATGGCATGGGTGCCGGGTGCAGCGCGGGCATGGGCGGGCAGGCGTTCAGCGCGTCAGCGGCAGTGCATGACCACCGGGGCCGGGGCGGCGGCGGGTGCATCCATCCAGGACGCTGGGGCAGCGGTGGAGAGTTCGTCCAGGTGCTGGGCGTACAGCGCGTGCAGCAGCGCCGGGGTAACCTCGGCAGCGGGCAGGTCAAACGCCACCGCCCCGTCGCGCAGGCCGACGATGCGCGGGAAGTACGCCAGCGCCATGTCCACCTGGTGCAGCGTGGCCACCAGCGTGGCGCCGCGTTCTTGCGCCATGCGTGTCAAGGTGTGCAGCGCCTGGCGCGCACGCGTGGGGTCGAGGGCAGACAAAGGCTCGTCCACCAGCCACAGGCGCGCCTGCGCCACCAGCAGCCGCGCCAGGCCCACACGCTGGCGCTCGCCGCCCGAAATGCGGTCCACGCGCTCAAACAGCTTGTCGCCCAGGTCAAACGCGGCCAGCGCGCGGTGCGCCAGCGGGATGTCTTGCGGGTAGAACAGGCTGCGCAGGCTGGCCCACAGCGATTCGTGCGGCAGCCGCCCCGCCAGCACGGCGGTGACCACGCGCTGGCGCGGCGGCAGCGGCGGCACCTGCGGCGCCAGAAAAAGCGCGCGGCGCAGCGCTTGCAGCTCGGCAGGGCGGGCGGCCCACGGATCCACCCCGTCGAGGCGCAGCGTGCCCGCGCTGGGCGGCAACGCACAGGCCAGCACCTGCAGCAGCGTGGTCTTGCCCGCCCCCGAAGGGCCGATCACCGCCAGCAGCTCGCCTGCCTGGACGTGCAGCTGCTCCACACGCAGCACGGGGGCGGTGCCTGGCGCGGCGGCGGGGTGGCGGGCCTGGAGGGAGCCTAGGGCAATTTTCATATAAAAAATATGGCCTTAGCCCTCATAAAACATGCGTAAGCAGCTATCAAAATAGTAGCAAATCACGCACCAGCTTTACTTCAGCAAACCCGCACTGCGCGCCGCCTGCTCGATGCCCTGGTAGTTCTCTGGCTTGGTAGGGATGAAGCGCGTGGCGCGCTGCAGGGCCAGGATTTCCTTGCCTTCGGGCGTGCTGGCGTCGAGCTTGAGAAAGGCCTGGGCCAGCTTCTCGCGCTGGATGGCGGGCATGTCGGCATGCACGGTCCAGTTGTAGTCGAAGTAGCTGGGGGTGGTGTAGAACACGCGCAGCTTGGTGCTGTCCACCTTGCCCTCGGCCACGAATTTCTCCCACACCGAGATGTTGAGCGCCCCGGCATCGACCTTGCCCGCCGCCACGGCGGCGATGGTGGCGTCGTGCGCGCCCGAGAAGGCCACGCGCTTGAAGTCGCGCTCGGGCTCGATCTGCGCTTGCAGCAAGAAGCTGCGCGGCATGAGGTGGCCCGAAGTGCTGGACGGCGCGCCAAAGCTCACGCTCTTGCCCTTGAGGTCGGCCAGGTTCTGGATGGCGGGGTTGCTGGTGATGAACACCGAGCGAAACGCGGCGTCCTCAGCGCGCTGCACCAGGGGCACGGCTTTGCCGCCCGAGCGGATGTTGGCCTGCACAAAGGTGAAGCCCCCGTACCAAGCCAGATCGATCTGCTTGTTGGCCAGGCCTTCCACCGCGGCGGCGTAATCCGACACCGGGGTGAACACCACCGGCTGGCCGAGCACCTTTTCCAGGTACCTGACCAGCGGTGCGGCCTTGCGTGCCAGCTCCGTGGGCGACTCATCGGGAATGGCCGTCACGCGCAGCGTGGTTTGCGCCTGCGCCACCCAACTGGTCAAGGCCAATGCCACCAACACCAATGCGCGTGCGCCCCAGCCTTTGGTTCTCAAAGCCATTCAGATCTCCTGTCCACAAAAACGAAAGAGCGAATTAGACTCGAAACCGCACAGCCCTGCTGCACCCGAGCCCTTGCCCCCTGCCGCGCACCCACCCACCATGACAGCGCCAAGCGTACTCATCATCAGCCCGGCGACCGCCGCCGCCAACAACGGCAACTGGCACACGGCCGCGCGTTGGGCGCAGATGCTGCAACCTGATTGCGAAGTAGCCATCGCCCAGGACTGGGACGGCACACCGTATGACGTGCTGCTGGCCCTGCATGCGCGCCGCTCGGCACCCGCGATTGCGCGCTGGGCGCAGGCCCACGGCGCCCAGCACGACGCCCCAGGGCTGGCCGTGGTACTCACCGGCACCGACCTGTACCGCGACATCCAGACCGACGCCCAGGCACAAGCCTCGCTGCTTCTGGCGCGCTCGCTGGTGGTGCTGCAGGAATGCGGCCCCGACGCATTGCCCGCAGCACTGCGCTCCAAGGCCCGGGTCATCTTTCAGTCCGCCGCATCCCATGCACCGTTGCCCAAACCGCCCACGCCGCTGCGCGTGGTCATGGTGGGCCACCTGCGCGATGAAAAAGCGCCGCAGACCCTGTGGGAAGCAGCGCGGCTTCTGCGCGGGCACGGCGGCATCACCATCGACCACATCGGCGGCGCGCTGGATGCAGCGCTGGGCGAGCAGGCGCGCGCATGCATGGCGCAGTGCCCGCAGTACCACTGGCGCGGCGCCATGGCGCATGGCGGCACCTTGCGCGCCATCGCCCAGGCCCATGTGCTGGTGCACACCAGCCGCATGGAGGGCGGCGCGCATGCCATTCTGGAGGCGGTGTGCAGCAGCACGCCCGTGCTGGCCTCACGCATTCCTGGCAATGTGGGTATGCTGGGGGCGGACTATGGCGGCTATTTCGCGCTGGACGATGCGCCAGCGCTGGCGCAACTGCTGCTGCGCTGCCGCGACGAACGGGCCCGGCCCGAGGGCTTGTACGCCCTGCTCCAGCGCCAGTGCGCGGCGCGCGCGCCCTTGTTTGCGCCGCAAGCTGAAAGCGCAGCCGTACAGGCGCTGGTGCGCGGCCTACTGCCTGCGCCGCCTGCCCGCCGCTGAGCGGCGGGCAGGGCCTTTTGTTCAGGGCAGCAGGATCGTCGATCCCGTGGTCTTGCGCGCCTCCAGGTCGCGGTGGGCCTGTTGCACCTGGGCCAGCGGGTAGCGCTGGTCGATGCGGATCTGCACCTGCCCGCTGGCCACCACCGCAAACAATTCGTCGGCCATGGCCTGGGTGGATTCGCGCGTGGCGATGTGGGAGAACAGCGTCTGGCGCGTGACGTAGAGCGAGCCCTTGGCGCCCAGCGCACCAGGGGCAAAAGGCGGCACCGGGCCCGAGGCATTGCCAAAGCTGGCCATCAAGCCAAAGGGGCGCAGGCAGTCCAGCGATTTGTCCCAGGTGTCCTTGCCCACCGAGTCGTACACCACCTTGACGCCCTGGCCGCCGGTGATGTCCTTGACCCGCGCGGCAAAGTCCTCGGTGTGGTAGTTGATGGCATGGGTGGCGCCGTGCTCCAGCGCGAGCTGGCATTTGGCGTCTGTGCCCGCGGTGGCGATCAGGCGCAGGCCCAGGGCCTTGGCCCATTGGCAGGCGATCAGGCCCACGCCGCCCGCTGCGGCGTGGAACAGCACGTAGTCGCCTGCGTGCAGGCCCTCGACCGGCAGGGTTTTCTTGAGCAGGTACTGCGCCGTCAGGCCCTTGAGCATCATGCCTGCGGCGGTCTCGAAGCCGATGGCATCGGGCAGGCGGCAGACGCATTTGGCGGGCATCACGCGCACCTCGCAATAGCTGCCGGGCGGCTGGCTGGCGTAGGCAGCGCGGTCACCGGGCCGCAGGTGGGTCACGCCCTCGCCCACGGCCTCGACCACGCCCGCCCCCTCCATGCCGATGCCTGCGGGCATGGCCAGGGGGTACAGGCCGGTGCGGTGGTACACGTCGATGAAATTGAGCCCGATGGCGTGGTGGCGGATGCGGATCTCGCCGGGGCCAGGCTCGCCCACGGGCACATCGACGATTTGCAGTTCCTCGGGGCCGCCGGGCTGGCGGATCTGGACGGCTAGGCTCATGGTGGCGTTTCTCCTGCAATGGTTCTCTGGTTCCAAGCCCCGGCATCGTGCCATGTTTCTGCAAGCCTTGCCCAGCCTGGGCCGCTACAGTGGCGGTATGAGACACACACTGACCCCAGGCACCGCCGTGCTGCTGGTGATTGCGCCGCTGCTGTGGGCGGGCAATGCCGTGGTCGGGCGGCTGGTGCATGAACTGGTGCCGCCCATCACGCTGAACTTTCTTCGCTGGCTGCTGGCCTTTGTGCTGCTGCTGCCGCTGGCCCATGGGGTACTGCGCCCTGGCAGCCCGGCATGGCCCCATTGGCGGCGCTTTGCCTTGCTGGGGCTGCTGGGCATTGGCACCTACAACGCACTGCAGTACCTGGCGCTGCAGACCTCCACGCCCATCAACGTGACGCTGGTGGGGTCGAGCATGCCGGTATGGATGCTGGCCGTGGGCGCACTGTGCTTTGGCGCTGCGGTCACGCGCCAGCAACTGGCGGGCGCAGCGCTGTCCATGGCCGGGGTGCTGCTGGTGCTGAGCCGGGGGGAGTGGGCCCAGCTCCTGGCGCTGCGGCTGGTGCCGGGCGATCTGTTCATGCTGCTGGCCACGGTGTCCTGGGCCTTTTACAGCTGGCTGCTGGTACGCACCAGCGAGCCTGCCAGCATCCGTGGCGACTGGGCCGCCTTTCTGATGGCGCAGTTGGTGTTCGGCCTGCTCTGGTCGGGGGGCTTTGCCGGTGCCGAATGGGCGCTGGCCCCCGCCCACATCACCTGGGGCTGGCCGCTGGTGGCAGCGCTGGCGTTCATCGCCATCGGGCCTGCGGTGGTGGCCTACCGCTGCTGGGGTGTGGGCGTGCAGCGCGCCGGGCCGGCGATGGCGGGGTTCTTCTCCAACCTCACGCCGCTGTTTGCCGCACTGCTGTCAGCGGCCTTTCTGGGCGAGGCGCCGCGCGCCTACCACGCGCTGGCGTTTGCCCTGATCGTGGGCGGGATCGTCGTTTCCTCGCGGCGCTGACTCACAGCGTCTGGGCCGCAGGGCTGGCGAAGGTACGCTCGAAGTCCTCCACCGGCATGGGCCGCGCCAGCAGGTAGCCCTGGTACAGATCGCAGCCGTGGGCGATGAGCAGGGCTTTTTGCGCCTCGGTTTCCACGCCTTCGGCAATGACCTCCAGATCAAGGTTGCGGCCCATGCCGATGATGGTCTGCACGATCACGTCGTCCGACGGCCTGGAGCCCAGGTTGCGCACAAAGGACTGGTCGATCTTGAGCTGGTGCAGCGGCAGGCGCGTGAGGTAGGCCAGCGACGAGTAGCCGGTGCCAAAGTCGTCCACCGAGAAGCGCACGCCCTTGGTGCGCAATTGGTGCATCTTGTCGATGGCATCTTCCACGTTGTCCAGCACCAGGGATTCGGTCAGCTCCAGCGTGAGCAAATGCGCACGCGCGCCCGTGACCTGCAGGGTCTCGATCACCTGGTGCACGAAGTCGTTCTGGCGGAACTGGCGCGCGCTCACGTTCACCGACAACTGCAAATGCGCGAACTGCGGCTGATCCTGCCAGCGGGCCAGTTGCGTGCAGGCGCTGTACAGCACCCATTGGCCGATGTGCAGGATCAGGTCGCTTTCTTCGGCCACGGCAATGAACTGCCCCGGCGACACCATGCCGCGCTGCGGGTGCTGCCAGCGCAACAGGCATTCGGCGCCCATCACCTCGCCCTGCAAGGCGGCCTGGGGTTGGAAGTACAGCACCAGCTGCCGTGCTACCAGGGCCTGGTGCAAATCGGCTTCGAGCTGTGCCCGGTCGTTGAGGGCCGTCTGCATCTTGGGGTCGAAGAAGCACAGCGCATTGCCCCGGCGCGCCTTGACCTGGTACATGGCAATGTCGGCCTGGCGCAGCAGTTCGATGGCCGCCTGTGCGCTGGCGCCAAACAGCGTGGCGCCAATGCTGGCCGTTCCCTGGTGGGCATGGCCACGCAGGTCATAAGGTTCCGAGAGGCTGCGCAGGACCTTCTCGCCAATGCGCTGTACCAGGGCAGCCGCTTCCTGGCTGCTGGTGGACAGGTCGCTGAGCATGACCACGAATTCGTCCCCCCCCAGGCGCGCTACCGTATCGGCCACGCGCACATTGGCCAGCAGGCGATGCGCCACTTCCTGCAGCAGTTCATCGCCGACCTCATGGCCCAGGGTGTCGTTGAGGGCCTTGAAATGGTCCAGATCCAGGAACAGCAAGGCGCCCACCTTGCCCGAGCGCTGCGCCAGCACCAGCGCCTGGCCCAGCCGGTCGAGCAGCAGGCGCCGGTTGGGCAGGCCCGTCAGCGGGTCGTAGAAAGCCAGGTGCTCGATCTCCTCATTGGCGCGGCGCAGGTCGGTGACGTCGTGGTAGGTGATGACCCAGCCGCCCTCCGGCGTGGGGCGCTCCATCACGTGGATGCAGCGCCCATCGGGCAATACCTGCTCACGTATCCCGCTGTCATCTTGCTTCTGGGCCAGGCGCAGCGCGACCCACTGCTGCCGCTCGGCATCACTGCCAGAGGGAAGAAGGTGCACCACCGATTGCTCCAGGATTTTCCGAAAAGGCATGGCAGGCGCGATGGCACCGCGTATCCAGGGGAACAGTTCGACAAAGCGGCGGTTCCAGTGCACCACGCGCTGCCGCGCGTCGAGCAGGATAAGCCCACTGACCATGGACTCCAGCGCCTGATCCAGCAATGCCTTGGCATCGGCAATGTTCTGGCGTGCCTGCGCCATGCGGTCGAACACGGCCACGGCGACGGTACCGGCCAGCACCACCATGGCGCAAAACACCAGTGCGGCAACGACCACTGCAGTGCGTTCGAGCTCCCAGTCATCCAGGGCCTCGTCCTCCGGCAAGCTGACCGATACCCGCAGGTTGGGGTACACCAGCTGGCGCGAGGCCACCAGCGCAGGCACGCCGCTGATGCGTGCGGGCGTATTCCAGGCATGGTCTGGCAGCGGGGCATCGTTGCGCAGCGCCAGGGGCGAGTCTGCCTCGGGCAGGTCAGGCAAGGCGAGCATGCGGCGCCCGTCGTTCTGCTCGAACACGATTTCCAGACCCGACACCTCGTGCCCCTGCGTCAGCACGTTGGCCAGTTTGGCCAGCGGCACCTCGGCCACGGCCGCCAGCCGCTGGCCGTTGCGCCCAGCCAGCGGGCGTGCGAAATAAAGCACTTGCTGGGTGGTGGCAAAGCTGAGCACCGGCGTGCTGATGTACAGGCGCTGCGCAGCCGACGACACCACACTGGCCAGAAACGCCGTGGGCAGCGACAGCTCCTGCAGCGCCCCCGAGGGCTCGGACGACGCCCGCACGCGCCCCTGCGCATCGACCAGGGCCACGCGCGAGACCAGCAGGTTGCTCCGCGCCACCACTGCCAGCATGCGGCTCTCGGCCTGCGCATCTGCAGCAGGCTGCAGTTGCAGCATGTCCTGCGCGCCCGACAGCAGCAGGTCGATGGACAGCATGTTGTGGTTGAGCGCCACCTCGGCGCCGGAGACAAAGCGCTCGACTTTTTCCTCGCTGGTGCGCACGGCCGTCTCGCGCAAGGACCAGATCTGCCACACCGCCGCCCCCACCAGCACCGCCATGAAAAAGGCGACCAACAGCCAGATGGCGGGCTTGATACGTTCGGGGGTGATGCGCATCTTGCTGACAATCATGGCCTGTCGGGCGCAGGAATGCCCCGCGCGGGGCCGATGGTGCTGCTCCAGATCTCGGCGCAGCGCGGCCCGCAGCGCTGCAGCCAGCGCGGCAGCACGGTGGACACAAAAATGTCCTGGCGCTTGCGCTCATCCTGCGCTGATATGGGCACCAGCACCATGTTGCCCTTGGTTCCCTTGGTGCACGAGCCCTGCCCGGTATTGCAGGCAATGCCCTGGGCGGTGTCGCGCTCGGACTCTTCCCAGATGGCTGCTTCCAGCAAGGGCAGTTCCTTGCGCAGCAGGGTGCGCAGGTCGGCGGGCAAGGCCTGCCAGGCACTGAGGTTGGCGGCAAACAGCGCCACCCCCCAGTTCAGCGGCATGGCATGCATGTGCGAGGTAGCCGCCTGCAGCCCCAGCCCATTGCCCGAGAGCGTGCCGGTGATGGCGCAGTCGATGCTGCCCACCTGCACACTGGAGACAATCTGCGCGAACGCCGTGTGCACCGGCGTGGCACCCAGGGCGCCCACAAAGTCGGCCTGCGCCGCCGAGGACACACGCACGCGGCGCCCCGTCAGGTCGGCCAGGGCCGCAAACGGCTTCTTGCAGAACACCACCTGAGCGGGATAGACGTAAAGCGCCAGCAACTGCACGCCATGCTGTTCGCGCAGGCTTTTCTCCAGAAACGGCCGGAAAGCCGCAACGCTGGCCTTGAGGCTGGCGGCGTCGGGGTTCAGCCCGGCCAGGTCGGGTGCGGTGTACTGGGGGTAGTTGGCCGTCATGGAGCCCATCAGCACCGTGCCAAAGGGCACCACGCCCAGTTGCAGCAGACGCAGCATGTCGTCGCGCGGCACGCCTGCACGGTCAAAAGGGACAATGTCGGCCTTGAAACGCCCGCCGCTCATGCGGGGCAGCTCACGGCGCCAGAACGGCTCTTCCCACTGCGTGTACTGGCTGACGCCGGCCAGCCCGCCCACTACGCGGAACTGGTATTCCGGCTGCGCGGCCGCCGCTGAGACGCACAGGCCCAACGCCAGGGCCATCGCCCCGCACGCTGCCACCCACCGCCCTGGCCACCCTGCAGCCGTCTGCTGTTGGATACGCATCCTGATACCCCTTGCTGGTCAGTGCACACCCGGATAGGCGCCCCCATCGGCCAGCCAGTTCTGGCCGGTGATGTAGCCCGCGTGCACACTGCACAAAAAGGCGCAGATGGCGCCAAATTCCTGCGCCACCCCCAGGCGCCCAGCCGGAATGGCCGCCGTGTGCGCCGCGCGCACCTCCTGCAGGCTGCGGCCGGTGCGGGCGGCCTGCGCGGCAAAGGTGGAGGCCAGGCGGTCGGTGTCGAACTTGCCCGGCAAGAGGTTGTTGATCGTGACCCCGCGCGCCGCCAGCGGGCTGCGCGCCACACCGGCGACAAAACCCGTCAGCCCGCTGCGCGCACCGTTGGACAGGCCCAGGATGTCGATGGGCGCCTTGACCGCACTGGAGGTGATGTTGACGATGCGCCCAAACCCGCGCTCGGCCATACCGTCCACGGTGGCGCGGATCAACTCGATGGGCGTGAGCATGTTGGCATCCAGCGCCTGCAGCCAGGCGTCGCGCTCCCAGTCCCGAAAATCCCCCGGCGCAGGCCCTGCCGCGTTGGTGACCACGATGTCAAAGGCCTTGCCCGGCCCGCCGGGCGCCGCAAACACGGCCTCGCGGCCCTGGGGCGTGGTGATGTCTGCCGCCACGCACAGCACCTGGGGTTTGGGGTGTTTTTGGGCTCTGGCGCCCTCTGAATCAGCGCCAGCAGCTATCAAATCTATAGCAGCCTGCTGCAGAACATCGGCATTGCGGGCGTTGATGACCAGGTTCACCCCTTCGCACACCAGTGCCTGCGCGCAGCCCCGCCCCAGCCCCTTGCTGGCGCCGCACACCAAAGCCCATTTGCCTGCGATGCCCAAATCCATAACAATCTCCCGTCACAACGGATTGCCCCGACCGATAGCCTTGGGTGCAGGGCGCAAGCGATCATAAGTGGAGATTTCAATGAAACCGTCGAGTTGGCAAGCCCTGTGCCGCGTGTTCGTGGTTTTCGGGCTGCTGTGGGGCAACGCCCAGGCCCAGGAGGCCACCATCAAGCGCGCCACCGAGCTGCGCCAGGCGCCTGGCGACCAGTCCGCCAGCCTGGCCCCCCTGGCCGCTGACAGCAGCGTGGCCCGCACCGGGGAACGCAAAGGCTCCTGGGTCAAGGTGCGCACACCCCAGGGCGCCACAGGCTGGGTGCACATGTTTGACCTGGGCGCACAGCCCGCCACAGCCAGCAGCAACAGCACCGCCAGCGGCCTGCGCAGCGTGGGCGGGCTGTTTGGCGGGGGCAGCACCACCACGGCCACGGCCACCGTGGGCATCCGCGGGCTCAGCGCCGAAGACCTCGCCAACGCCCAACCCAACCCCGCCGCCGTGGCACAGGCCGAAAAAATGCGCCTGAGCGCCGACCAGGCACGCCAGTTTGCCAATGCAGCGCCGCTGACGCCGCGTGCAGTGGATCCGCTGCCTGAGCCGCCGCGCCCTGCCACCGGCACCACGGCACCCTCTGCCAATTCCACCTATGCCAACTGAGGAGCCCACCATGACCGCCCCCTCCTCCATACAACTGCGCCTGCGCACCATCGCCCTGTGCGCGGCACTGTCTCTGGCGCCCGCCCTGGGCCTGGCCCAGGGCGGGGTGATGAACCTGCTCAACTCGCTGGGCGGCGGCTCCTCGGGCGGCGGCCTGCTGGGTGCCGTGACGGGCCAGAGCGCCCAGCCCCAGGGCGAGGATCTCATCAGCCTGCTGTCGCGCTCGGTCGAGAACATCGACGAGGCGCGCGAAATCGAAATCGGGCGCCAACTGGCCTCGGTGCTGCTGGGCAGCAAGCCGCTGTACCCCGACATGCGCCTGCAGCGCTATGTGAACCAGTTGGGCCGCTGGATCAGCCTGCAGTCCGAGCGCCCCGGCCTGCCCTGGACCTTCATCGTGCTGGACGACAAGGGCTACAACGCCTTTGCCGCGCCCGGCGGCTACGTGTTCGTGACCAAGGGCCTGATCGACAGCTGCGCCGACGAGGCCGAACTGGCGGGCATCCTGGCCCACGAAATCACCCACGTCACCGCCAAGCACCACCTGCACGCCATGCGCAAGACCGCGCAGTCCGGCGTGGTGACACAGCTGGTGGCCTCGCAGATCAAGACCAACGCGGTAGGCAACCTCGTGGCCTCGCAATTGTTCGCGCTGGGGCGCAACCTGTATGCCCGTGGGCTGGATCAGTCGGACGAATTCCACTCGGACCGCGAAGGCGTGGCACTGGCAGCCCGTGCCGGGTTCGACCCCTACGGCCTGGTGTCGGTACTGCAGAACCTGCGCACCGCCACGCCCGACAACCCCATGTTCGCCCTGGCACTGGCCACCCACCCCCCAGCCCAGACCCGCCTGGATCAACTGGAGCAGGCCATGGGCCGCAGGCTCGACCCCTACGCAGGCGCGCCCGGCGTGACGGTAGCGCAGCGGCTGGGCAACGCCGGCAAGGGAAAGAAATAAGGCCCCCTCAATGCTTGAACATGCGGTGGTGCAACTGCCGCAGCGACCACCACACGCTGAGCCCCACCACCGGAATGGCAATGGCAGCCGTGCTCTCTGCCGACAGCGGCCAGCCAAGCTTTTGCGCACCCTTGGCCAGGTAGCTCACCAGGCCGACGATGTAGTAGGTGATGGCCGCCACGGACAGCCCCTCCACCGTGGACTGGAGTTGGAGTTGCAGGTCCTGGCGCTGGTTCATGCTGGCCAGCAGCGCCTGGCTGCTTTGCTGCTGCTCGATCTCCACGCGCGTGCGCAGCAACTGGCTGATGCGCGAGACGCGGCGTGACAGCGCCTCCTGGCGCCGTGCGGCCCATTCGCAGGTGCCGCGTGCGGGGGTGAGGCGCCGGTCCATGAATTCGCGGATGGTCTGCAGGCCTGCCAGGCGCGATTCGGCGATTTCGGCAATGCGCCTGTCCACCAGCTCGAAGTAGGCGCTGCTGGCGGAAAAGCGCGAGTGCGTGGCGGCATACTCGCTCTCCACCTGCCCGGCCAGGCGCGTGAGGCGGTCCAGCAGCGCGGGCTCGTCGTCGCGGTCTGCCGAGCGGATGGCGTCGGCCAGCTCCGAGAGTTCGCGCTCTGCCCCGGCCAGCACATGGGCGGCATCGCGCGCAGCGGGCAAGCCCAGCAGCGCTGCCATGCGGTAGGTTTCGATCTCTTGCAGGCGCTGCACCAGGCGCCCCAGGCGCCGGGGCGTCATGCCACCGGTCAGCAGCACCATGCGCGAATAGCCGTCGGGGTGGATGGCAAAGTCGGTATAGACCTCGCCATGCCCGTCGGCTACGGTGGAGGCGACCAACGCGTCTTCGTTCAGCACATGCCGCACCAGCGAGCCCGAGCCGAACTCGCGCGTGGGCAGCACCCACAGGTTCAGGCCGCACAGGCATTGGCCCGGCAACTGGGCCAGCCAGTCGCGCGGCACGCTGTGGGCGGCGCCCAGCGGTTCGCTGTCGCCAAAGCCCTCGGTGTGCAGCGGCACGGTGAAGGTCCAGGTCACAAACTCGGTGTGCATCTCCCAGCGGATGCGCACCGGCCCCAGGTCCACGCGCAAATGGGTGGTGTCTGCATCGGGCTGGGGCTGGTGGTGGTTGCGCAGCAGCGCGCCCAGGTGGGCACGGCTGGCCTCGCGTGCGGCGGCATCGGCCCACATGACGATGTGGGTGCTGGCCACCGGCGCCTCGATGGCTTCGGGCGGGCGGGCGTGCACCTCGTTGTGCAGGAGAGCGCGCTGCGCATGCTGTGGCGGCAGGGGGGTGGGCAGGAGGGGGGCACTCATGTCTCGGCGGCAGCTCGGTGGCCGGTCAGTGGCTGACCGGGTTGGGGGTGGCGGCAATCACCTCTTCCAGCGTGGTGATGCCCTGCGCCGCGCGCAGGGCACCGGCCATGCGCAGCGGGCGCATGCCGTCCTGCATGGCCTGGCGGCGCAGGCCGTCGATGGAGGGTTCGGCGGTGACGCCTTGCTTGAGGGTTTCGGTCACGGTCAGCAGCTCGTACAGGCCCATGCGCCCGCGAAAACCGGTCATGCGGCAGTCGATGCAGCCCACCGGGCGGTAGGGCTGGAAGGTGCCGCTGAACTTCCAGGGCTTGACCGCTTCGGCCAACACCTCGGGCGAGAGCTGGTCGTCCGGCTCCTTGCACTCCTTGCACAGCGTGCGCACCAGGCGCTGGGCCAGAACGCCCAGCAGCGTGGCGCTGATGAGGTAGGCCGGCACGCCCAGCTCCAGCAGGCGGGTGATGGCGCTAGGGGCGTCGTTGGTGTGCAGGGTGCTGAACACCAGGTGGCCGGTGAGCGCAGCCTGCACGGCCATCTCGGCGGTTTCCAGGTCGCGGATTTCGCCCACCATGATGACGTCGGGGTCCTGGCGCATGAGGGCGCGCACGCCTTCGGCAAAGCTGAAGTCCAGTTGCGGCTGCACCTGGGTCTGGTTGAAGCTGGGCTCGATCATTTCGATCGGGTCTTCCACCGTGCAGACGTTGACCTCTTCGGTGGCCACGCGCTTGAGTGTGGAATACAGCGTGGTGGTCTTGCCCGAGCCCGTGGGCCCGGTCACCAGGATGATGCCGTAGGGCCGCTTGATGAGCGACTCCCAGCGGCGCGCATCGTGCGTGCCAAAGCCCAGCGCGTCCAGGCTCTTGACGGCGTTGTCGGGGTCGAAGATCCGCATCACCATCTTCTCGCCAAAGGCCGTGGGCAGCGTGGCCAGGCGCATTTCCACCTCGTCGCCGCGCTGGTTGCGCGTCTTGATGCGGCCGTCCTGCGGGCGGCGTTTTTCCACCACGTCCATGCGGCCCAGCAGCTTGACGCGCGCCACCATGGCGGCCATCACGCCCAGCGGCATCTGGTATACGGGGTGCAGCACGCCATCGATGCGGAAGCGGATCACGCCCTGCTCGCGCCGGGGCTCCAGGTGGATGTCGCTGGCGCGCTGGTCGAAGGCGTATTGCCAGAGCCAGTCCACCACGCGGATCACGCCCTGGTCGTTGGCATCAAGCTGCTTGTTGGTCTTGCCCAGCTCGACAAGCTGCTCGAAACTGTTGGACACCGTGGTGCCGCCGGCCTTTTGCGCGGCCCGCACGGATTTGGCCAGCGCAAAGAACTCCGCCGTGTAGCGCTGGATGTCCTGCGGGTTGGCGATGACGCGGCGCACCGTGCGCTTGGACTGGCGCTCGACCTCGCTCACCCAGTCGGTGATGAAGGGTTCGGCCGTGGCCACCACGACCTCCTTGGCCGTCACCTGCACCGGCAGCACCTTGTGGCGCTCGGCGTAGGTGGCGCTCATGGTGTCGGCCACCTTGCCCACATCGACCTTGAGCGGGTCGATGCGCAGGTACTCCAGCCCGCTGCGCTGCGCCAGGTACTCGGTCAGCATGTCCACGTCCAGCGGCTTGCCGTCGCTGGCGCGCTCCATGGCCACGTTGGCCAGGCGCACCAAGGGGTTCTGGCGGCTTTCGGCCTGCGAGCAGCGCGCAATGGTGCGCTGCGCCTCGTCGGGCGAGATCACGCCATCGGCGCTGAGCCACTCGACAACGCGGCGCCAATCCAGCGGCCCCTGGGGCTTGGTGTGGACACTGTCATGCACAAGCGTGGGGCGGTGGGAATGGGAAGGCATGGTGTGTGGGCAGAAAAAATGAAGAATCAGTCGGCCAGGGACTTGAAGCCGCGCACCCATTTGGCAGTGGGCAGGCCCCAGCGCTGCTGAAGGTCGGCGCAGCGTGCGGCCAGTTCACCCCGCTTGAAGCGGCTGGGCGTGCGCTGGGCCAGCACCACGGTGTTGCCCTCGCGCGTGGGCTTGAAGCTCCAGAGCGCATCTTCGCCGAAAGCAGCGGCCATTTCCGTCACACTGCGTGTAAAGCTGGCGGCGCGGCCAAACAGGTTGACCGTCATGCAGCCCTGTTCGCTCAG
Organism: Burkholderiales bacterium; assembly: GCA_016192425.1. Classification (GTDB taxonomy): domain Bacteria; phylum Pseudomonadota; class Gammaproteobacteria; order Burkholderiales; family Burkholderiaceae_C; genus Simplicispira. The sequence goes on along the minus strand of JACPUE010000060.1, from coordinate 36,879 downwards.
CAGGGCGCGGCAGTCGGCATAGAACGCAGCGCTGTCGAGCACGGGCGCTGCGGCCTCGTGGTCGTACAGATCCACGCACAGCCCGTCCACCGTACCCTGCCACATGGGGTTCTTGATCTCCTGCGCCGCATCGGCCAGCACCACGCGCAGCTTGGGGCCGTCGGGCGGCAGCTTGAACCAGGCGCGGCACACGGCCAAAACCTGCGGGTTCAGCTCGATGGCGGTGGCGCACATGCGCAGCTTCTTGTGGCAGAACTTGGTGATGGCGCCCGCGCCCAGGCCCAGTTGCATGGCGTGGCCTTTGCCCACGGACTCGGGCTCCATGAACAGCAGCCAGGCCATCATGCGCTGGATGTATTCGAGCTCCAGGTCAAAGGGCGCATCAATGCGCATGGAACCCTGGATCCAGGGCGTACCCAGGTGCAGGTGGCGCACCTCGCCATCGTCGGAGACGCTGACCTCGGGCAGTTCGGCTGTGTTGGTTTTCTTGCGTGCCATTCAATATTCTTCAAAGAAGTCCGTGCGCAGCCAGTGCCTCACCCCATGCCGCGCGCTTGCGCTCAAAGCTCCACGAGGCATTGGCCGGGCTGGTGGACGGGAGCCTGAGCACCGGCACGCCCAACTGCGCGCTGGCGCGTGCGTGGCGAAAGCTCTCCCCGCCATTGTGGACGATGGCCGAGAGCAGCGGACAGCACGTGCGCAGGCGGGCGAAATCGTTCACCTCGGCGTTGCGGATGTGGGTGTCGAGGCTGCCCTCGCGCTCGCAGGCGGCGTACACATCCCACAGCCCCAGGCCGCGCGCCAGCAGCCAGGCACAGCGCCCGGCGTAGTCCTGCGGCCCCGGCAGGGGATGCTGCGGCCACAGCGCCTGCAGGATGCGCCAGAAGTGGTTTTGCGGGTGCGCGTAGTACTGCTGCGCGCGCAGCGAGGCCGCGCCGGGAAAACTGCCCAGCACCAGCACCACCGTGCCCTCGCCCACCACCGGCGCCAGACCGGAAAGGCGGGTGGCAGGTGGCGTGGGCTCCATGGTGCAGTGCGTGGATGTTGGGTCAGTCACTATCAAAATAATAGCTTGTAGCGCAATACCTACAAGCGCTGGAGGCCATTTTTACACATCACCCCACGCGCCCCTGCAAGCGCGGCAGCGCCTGCAGGGCATTGGCACGGGTATGGCTTGCCAGTGCTTCCAGCGGCAGGCCGCGCAGATCGGCCAGCACCTGCGCAATGCGCGGCAGTTCGGCGGGCGTGTTGCGCCCCTGCGGCTGGCCTGCGCTGCGCTCGGCGGCGGTGCGGTAGAGCCAGTGCGGCGGCATGTCGGGCGCATCGGTCTCCAGCACCAGGGCCTCGATGGGCAGTTCGGTGGCGAGGCGGCGCAGTTGCAGCGCGCGCTCGTAGCTCAACGCACCGCCAAAGCCCAGCTTGAAGCCCAGTGCGATGAAGGCGCGCGCCTGCTGCAGGCTGCCATTGAAGGCATGGGCGATGCCGCCCTGCACCGGCACCTCGCGCAGGCCCTTGAGCAGCGCATCCGCCGAGCGGCGCACGTGCAGGATCACCGGCAGGTCGAAACGGCGTGCCAACTGCAGTTGCTGGCGGTAGAAATACGCTTGGCGCTCTGCGTCCAGCCCCGGCACAAAGAAGTCCAGCCCGATTTCGCCCACGGCAACGAGGTGCGGGTCGTCGCGGTGCTGATCCAGCCGCTGCGCCAGGCGCACCAGGTCGTCATCCGCCGCCTGCGGGGTGTAGAGCGGGTGGATGCCCAGGGCATAGCTGTCGCCATGGCGGTGGGCCAGTGTGCGCACGGCATCGGCATGTACGACCTGCACGGCAGGGAGGACGAGGTGCTGCACGCCTGCGGCGCGGGCCTGGGCGCGGACCGTGTCCACGTCGTGCGCGAACTCGGGGGCATCGAGGTGGCAGTGGGTGTCGATCCAGGTGGGGGGCATGGATCGGATGATCCCACAGAGGGGCCTTGTGGTGGCTGCGCGTTTTGCTGAGGGCGGAGGCCGGGGCGAGCCCAGCCTCCGCCCTCAGCAAAGCCCCTGAAGCAGCCCTATGCCAACCGCCCCGCCACCAACCGCAGCACCCGGTCACACCGCGCTGCCAAGGTCTCGTCGTGCGTCACCATAACAAATGCCGTCCCCTGCTCCCGCGCCAGTTGCAGCATGAGCTGGAACACGTTCTCGGCCGTCACGCGGTCGAGGTTGCCTGTGGGCTCGTCGGCCAGCACGCAGGCCGGCTGGGTGACCAGGGCGCGGGCGATGGCCACGCGCTGGCGCTCGCCGCCCGACAGCTCCGCCGGGCGGTGCTGCATGCGCCCAGCCAGGCCCACATGCTCCAGCATCTGCGCGGCCTGGCGGGTGCATTCCTCGTAGGGCAGGCGCCGGATACGCAGCGGCATGGCCACGTTGTCCAGCGCGCTGAACTCGGGCAGCAGGTGGTGGAACTGGTACACAAAACCCAGGTGCTGGTTGCGCAAATCGCCCTGCTGCGCCGCCGAGAGCTGTGCCAGGTGCTGGCCGTGCAGGTGCACGCTGCCCGACGTGGGCGCGTCCAGGGCGCCCAGCAGGTGCAAAAGCGTGCTCTTGCCCGAGCCCGAGGCGCCGACGATGGCCAGCGTCTCGCCGGCGTGCACTTCCAGGTCCACACCCTGCAGCACGGTCACGTCCAGGCGCCCCTCGGTGAAGCGCTTGGTCAGGCCCCGGGCCTGCAGCACGACTTGGTTCTTGAAGCCATTTTGGCCTCCATCGCTTGCTGGATAAGCGCTATTAGCTACATTATTCATAGCGCAAGGCCTCGGCAGGGTTGACGCGGCTGGCGCGCCAGCTCGGGTACAGCGTGGCCACGAAAGCCAGCACCAGCGAGATCACGCCCACGGGCACGATATCGGCAGGCTGCGGGTCGCTGGGCATGCGGCTGATGAGGTAGATGTCCTTGGGCAGGAAGCTGGCGCTGAGCATCTGCTCGATGGCGGGCACGATCACGTCGATGTTGAAGGCGATAGAGAGGCCCAGCAGCAGCCCGGCCAGCGTGCCGATGACACCCACCATCGCGCCCTGCACCACGAAAATGCCCATGATGCTGCGCGGGCTGGCGCCCAGGGTGCGCAGGATGGCGATGTCGGCGCGCTTGTCCTGCACCGTCATCACCAGCGTGGACACCAGGTTGAATGCCGCCACGGCCACGATCAGCGTGAGGATGATGAACATCATGCGTTTTTCGAGCTGCACAGCGGCGAACCAGGTGCGGTTCTGCTGCGTCCAGTCGCGGATGCGCAGGTCGCCGCTCAGGCTGCCCGCCAGGTCCAGCGCCACGCTGCGCGCCTGGTGCAGGTCGCGCAGCTTGAGGCGGATGCCCGTGGGCCCTTCGAGGCGGAAGATGCGCTGCGCGTCCTCGTGGTGCAGCAGCACCAGGGTGGAGTCGTATTCGTAGTGGCCCGAGTCGAAGGTGCCCGCCACCAGCATCTGCTTGATGCGCGGCACCACGCCCGCGGGCGTGACCTGGCCGGTGGGCGCGATCAGCGTGACCACATCGCCCCGGCGCACGCCCAGCATGCGCGCCAGCTCGCCGCCCAGCACCACGCGGAACTCGCCCGGCACCAGTTGCGCCAGCGCCTCGCCCTGGCTGCCTGCCACCAGGTCAGTGACCTCGGGCTCGCGCACCGGGTCGATGCCGCGCACCAGGGCGCCTTTCATGTCCTCGCCACGCGCCAGCAGCGCCTGCGCAGCCACAAACGGCGCCGCGCCCACCACCTGCGGGTGCTGGCGTGCCTCCTGCAGCGTGCGCTGCACGTCAGGCATGGCCGCACCGCCGGGCGCAAAAATCTCGATGTGCGAGACCACGCTGAGCATGCGGTCGCGCACTTCTTTCTGAAAACCGTTCATCACCGACAGCACGATGATGAGCGCCGCCACCCCGAGCGCGATGCCCAGCATGGACACGCCCGAGATGAAGGAAATAAAGCCATTGCGCCGTGTGGCGCGGCCCGCGCGCGTGTAGCGCCAGCCCAGGGCCAGTTCGTAGGGGATTTGCATGGGTCAGGGCAAAGCAGGGCAGCAATGAAAGCGGTCGAAGGCTACCGGGTATCGCAAGGACATATCGAAGAGTGTTCCGCTGGCAGGGGTCATCACTCCACCACCGCTTTCGCCACCTCACTCGCCTCATCCCCAGGGTTGGGAAATACAGAAGCCAGAAGATCGAGCTTTTCTTTGACTTCAGCCACGATCGCATCGGGCAGCACCAAAGCCACCAGACGATGCAATTCGCCTTTGCGCAGCAAAAGGCTTCCAGCCATGCGCTCCGCCAGTCGCCGAAAAAACTCTTCGGCAAATGCGCTGAGTTTGCGCCGCTCGGTCTTGGCTTCCCACAGCACGCGAGACAACTCCGAGCCTGCATCTTTCCAAGCGGCAAAATCGGCCTGCGCGCCATCGAAAACCTGCTCCAGCACCAGAGCGTCCAGCACTTCATCAATGGCCGTCTGCGTCTGCTGCGCAAAAAGATCATCAGCAGGAAACTGGCTCGCAGCGTACCGCCGCAGCAAGTCCGGCGTGATGAAGTAGTTCTCCGCCTCGTAGCGTTTCCAGTAAGCGATTTTCAAAGGGCCTTCCAACAGGCTTTGGCGGTTGCGGCCATCGTTGTCCAGTATGGCCAGCCCGCGTAGCTCCGGCAAGAGGTTGCGAAGTCCGTTGAAATGCTGCTGAGGCGTGACACCAAAGCCCCCTTCCACCCGATCGAGCTCCGCGTCCAAATTCTGGTCGGGGTAGTTGTTCTGCACATAGAAAGAGTTGATGCGCTCATCCCAGCGACGCGCGACGGGATGATCCATCCGCTCTGCCAAGGCGCGCAACATGTCCACATCGGTGCCGCCTTCCACATACAACACGTAACCTCGTTCCCGCGCCTTCACGTAATGCTCAGCACCAAAATGTTTGAGACTGTTGCGAATGTCCTGCTTGCGGGCCAGGTCGTCGGTGCGGCCTTCCAGCAACAGGGTCAGGTTGATGTCGAGTGCCTCATCAAGAATGACTTCCGAGTGCGTTACCAGCACCACCTGCGAACCGTTCTCGCTGGCAATATCGCGCAACAACACGTACACCTGTTTCTGCCTCAGGATTTCAAGGTGCGCGTCGGGTTCGTCCACCAACAGCACACTGCCCTTGTGGGAATAGAGGTAGGCAAAGATCAGCAACATCTGCTGAAACCCCCGTCCCGCAGATGAGACGTCCAACGCCTCCTTTACCCCAGGTTGCCGATACTGAAGCTCGACACTTCCCCTGGTTGTTTCCCGTGGTTCCGACAAGGCCACATGGAACAGGCGCTGCATCAACGCCGTCACCCTGCGCCAATCGTCCGGCGAGGCACGATGCACCATCAAGCAAAGGTTGCGCAGCACCTGCGCTGTCTGGCCCTGGCCCAACAGCACGTCTATGCGTCCGGGCTGGAGCAGTGGTTCTTCAGTCTCCAATCCCGACATGGGATACAGCAACTCAACCCGCAGCGCGGCTGCGTGCTTCATGAATTCGAGATCACCAGCAGCCTCCGAGTCAGGATTGCAATACACCAGTTCATCGCCCTGATTGCGAAAACGCATGGGCAAGGCTCGCACCTTGCCCTGATACTGCACCCCCACCGATATGACCAGCGCAACGTCCTTGTTGCCTGTGCGTACCTGCGTGTTGTGCCAAAAAAACCGCGTGCGCTGCACCGGTACGGCCACGATGTTCAATCGGTTGAGTGCCGTGGCCGTACGCTCCTTGGCTGATGAATCCTTGCGTACATCAAACCATGTGCGTACTGCCTGCGACCACAATGCCAACGCCTGAATGGCGCTGGTCTTGCCGCAATTGTTGGGACCGATCAACACCGCTGGATGATCCAACTCAATGCGCTGTCTGTCGCCAAAGCGCTTGAAGTTCTCAATCTCAAGATAGTGCAGCAAACGCATGAAGGGCTGTTCCCGAGTAAGGTATGCAATCAACCGTGCATTGTGGCATCCCGCAAAATACCCGCCATGCCGGACACCCCGCACCTCATCATTCCCCACGCGGCGCACGCCGACGAAGCCTGCCGCCAGGCCTTGCAGAGCCTGCGCCTGCCGCAACTGGACGCGCTGCTCAAGCGCCTGAGCTTGCAGGACAACACCCAAAGCCCCGACGACGCCCTGAGCGCCCCGCACGAGCGCGCGCTGGCCCGCGCCCTGGGCCTGCCCGATGGCGACGGGCGCACACCCTGGGCCGCCTGGGAGCTGCACCAGCGCGGGCGCACGCAGGACGCCCAGCGCAGCGCCTGGGCCTTTGTCACGCCCTGCCACTGGCAGGTGCGCACCGACCACGTCACGCTGTCCGACCCGGCCGCGCTGCGCCTGGACGAGGCGGCCTCGCGCGCGCTGCTGGAGGTGCTGGCGCCCTGGTTCGCGCAGGACGGCGTCACCCTGCACTACGACCGCCCCACGCGCTGGCTGGCCCAGGGCGACACGCTGGCCGACCTGGCCACCGCATCGGTCGAGCGCGTGCTGCACCGCGACGTGTCGCACTGGCTGCCGGGCGAGCACAAGGCCCACCCGCTGCGCCGCCTGCACAGCGAGATGCAGATGCTGCTCTACACCCACCCCTGGAACGACGCACGCGAAGCCCAAGGCCTGCCGCCGGTCAACGCCTTCTGGGTGCATGGCGCGGGCCGCCTGGACGCACCACCCGCACCCACTGGCACGGTGCCCCAGGTCGATGCCCGCCTGCAGGACGCCGCCCTGCGCGGCGACTGGCCCGCCTGGGCCGCCGCCTGGCAGACGCTGGACGCCAGCGCCCTGGCCGCCCTGCACCAGCAGGCCGCGCAAGGCCGCAACGTGCGGCTGACGCTGTGCGGCGAGCGCGGCGCACTCACCTGGCAGCAGGCGCCGCGCAGCCTGGGGCAAAAAATTCAAAGCATTTTCAGGCCCCAGCGCTTTACTGACGTGCGTGAGCAGCTATGAAAATAATAGCAAGAGACATCCCCCCCCGCGCCGCCTGGGCGCTGGAGCAGGCCGGCCTGCACCCACTGCTGGCGCGCCTGTATGCCGCGCGCGGCGTGCACACCAGCGACGAGCTGGACGACAGCCTGGCCCGCCTGTTGCCGCCCGGCGGCCTGCAAGGCGTTCAGCAGGCGGCCCAATTGCTGGCCGACGCCATCGCCAGCGGCCAGCGCCTGTGCATCGTGGCCGACTACGACTGCGACGGTGCCACCGCCTGCACCGTGGCCGTGCGCGGCCTGCGCCTGCTGGGCGCCCGCCATGTGGACTACCTGGTGCCCAACCGCGTGGTCGATGGCTACGGCCTGACCCCGCCCATCGCCCGGCGCGTGAAGGAGCGCGGCGCCGACCTGCTCATCACCGTGGACAACGGCATCGCCAGCGTGGAGGGCATAGCCCAGGCCAAGGCGCTGGGCCTGGCAGTGCTGGTCACAGACCACCACCTGCCCGGTACCGAACTGCCGCAGGCCGACGCCATCGTCAACCCCAACCAGCCGGGCTGCACGTTCCCGAGCAAATCCATCGCCGGGGTGGGCGTGATGTTCTACGTGCTCATGCAACTGCGCGCCGAGCTGCGCCAGCGCGGCGTGTTCGACGCCGCCCAGCAGCCGCGGCTGGAGCCCCTGCTGCCCCTGGTCGCCCTGGGCACCGTGGCCGACGTGGTGCGGCTGGACACCAACAACCGCCGCCTGGTGGCGCAAGGCCTCAAGCGCATCCGCGCCGGGCAGATGCCGCCGGGCATCGCCGCGCTGCTGCGCGTGGCCGGGCGCCAGGCACCGCTGGCCACCACCTTCGACTTCGGCTTCGCGCTGGGCCCGCGCATCAACGCCGCCGGGCGCCTGGCCGACATGACGCTGGGCATCGAATGCCTGCTCACCGATGATGCCGCGCGCGCCGACCACCTGGCGCAGCAGCTCGACGCCATCAACCGCGAACGCCGCGAGATCGAGGGCGGCATGCGCGAGCAGGCCCTGCTGCTGGCCGAAGACCTGTTTGGCGCGCAGGACGAACCCCCGCCCGCCGTCAGCGTGTTCGACCCCGACTTCCACGAAGGCGTGGTCGGCATCGTCGCCTCACGCATCAAGGACAAGCTGCACCGCCCTACCTTCGTCTTTGCCGCCAGCGGTGCGCCGGGCAAGGAACATGAGCTCAAGGGCTCGGGCCGCTCCATCCCGGGCTTCCATTTGCGCGACGCCCTGGACCTCGTGGCCAAGCGCCACCCTGGCGTGCTGCTGCGCTTTGGCGGCCACGCCATGGCCGCGGGCTGCACCGTGCCCGCCGAGCGCTTTGCCGACTTCGAGCAGGCCCTGGCCCAGGTCGCCCGCGAATGGCTGGACGCCGCCACCCTCACGCGCCGCCTGGAGACCGACGGCCCCCTGGCCCCCGAGTGGCGCCGCGCCGACCTGGCCGACACGCTGCAGCGCGAGGTCTGGGGCCAGGGCTTTGCGCCGCCCGTGTTCAGCGAAGAAGTGGACATCCTCAGCCAACGCCTGGTGGGCGAGCGCCACCTCTCGCTCAAGCTGCGCCACCGGGGCGAGCCGGTGGACGGCATCTGGTTCGGCCGCACCGAGCCCCTGCCCGCACGCGCCCTGCTCGCCTGGCGCCTGGACGTCAACGAATGGCGCGGCGAACGCAAGGTGCAGTTTGTGGTGGAAGGCGCGCAGGAATAGGGCCTGCCCATACCAGCGACTGCCTGCACACCGCCAACAGAACATTGCAAAACATACCCTACCCCCCTATGCCATATAGAATGCCACGCCATGAGCCACACCATCCGTGACAAAGCCAGGCTGCTGGCCCGCGTGCGCCGCATCCAGGGCCAGGTGCAGGCTCTGGAGCGCGCACTCGAAGCCGAGAAGGGCTGCGCCGAAATCCTGCACCAGATCGCAGCGGTACGCGGCGCCACCGGCGGCCTGATGGCCGTGGTGCTGGAAGAGCACGTGCGCGCACACATCGCAGACCCCGCCATCACCAGCGCCGCCGAACGCACCCAGGGCGCCAACGAACTGATCGAGGTCCTGCGCTCCTACCTCAAATAGGTTTCGCCATGCACACCGAAGACCTGTCCCACTGGATACACGAGCACATCTTCCATACCCGCCAGGAAGCCGCAGAACGCAGCACACGCGTGGTGATGTGGATCACCGCCGCCATGATGGTGGTCGAGATCGCAGCGGGCTGGTGGTTCAACTCCATGGCCCTGCTGGCCGACGGATGGCACATGAGCTCCCACGCTTTTGCCATTGGCTTGTCGGCCATGGCCTACGCCGCCGCGCGCCGCTATGCCAGCGACCCGCGTTTTGCCTTTGGCACCTGGAAAATCGAAGTCCTGGGCGGCTTTGCCAGCGCCATCTTCCTGCTGTGCGTGGCGCTGATGATGGTGGTCGGCTCGGCCGAACGCATCCTCTCGCCACAAGCCATCCAGTACCAGGAAGCCATCGTGGTGGCCGTCCTCGGGCTGGCGGTCAACGTGGCGTGCGCACTAATCCTGGGCAAGGCACACCACCACGGGCACACACATGGCCATGGCCACAACCACGACCACGGCACGCACCACCACGCACACGAACACCACGACCTCAACCTGAAATCCGCCTACCTGCACGTGCTGGCCGACGCAGCCACCTCGGTGCTGGCCATTGCGGCGCTGCTGGGCGGCTGGATGCTGGGCTGGCAATGGATGGACCCGCTCATGGGCATCGTGGGCGCAGCGCTGGTCGCCCTCTGGGCCAAAGGGCTGCTGGCCGACACCGCCAAGGTACTGCTGGACCGCGAGATGGACCACCCCGTGGTCGACGAAATCCGGGAGGTGGTGGAAACCGGCCCCCAGGACGGCGCCCCCCGGATCGCCGACCTGCACGTCTGGCGCGTGGGCCAGCAGGCCTATGCCTGCGCCCTGACCATGGTCACCCACGACCGCGCGCTTACCCCGGACGTGGTGCGCCAGCGCCTGTCAGTGCATGAAGAGATCGTGCATGCCACCATCGAAGTGCACTGGTGCCCGCAGGGGCAAGGCCGCGCGGACACATGAGGCATCCGGGGTTGGCCACGGCAAGGCCCGCATGGAATCTGGAAATTTTGGTGGGCCCCCGGGGAGTCGAACCCCGCACCAACGGATTATGAGTCCGCTGCTCTAACCAAGCATGAGCTAGAGGCCCCCAGCGTCCGCCCCGGGGCAGGCCCGGCGCGGCGCGGAAAAACAGGCGTGGATTCTACCCTCCGCACCGCGCTCCTCAGCGCTGGCGGCTCAGGGCGTTGGAAACCAGGCGCGAGGTGATGTCCACGATCTGGATCATCTTGTCGTAAGGCATGCGCGTGGGGCCGATCACGCCCAGGGTGCCGACCACCTGGCCGTCCACCTCGTACGGGGCGCTGACGACCGAGAGGTCTTCGAACGGAACGACCTGGCTCTCGCCCCCGATGAAGATGCGCACGCCCTGCGCCTGGCTGGAGACGTCGAGCAGGCGCAGGATCTGGGTTTTTTGCTCGAACAGCTCGAAGGCGCGGCGCAGGTTGCCCATGTCGCGCGAGAACTCGCTGACGGCCAGCAGCTTGCTTTCGCCCGCGAAGACCACCTCTTCCTGGGCCTCGTTCAGCGCCTCGGAGCTGACGTTGACGGCGGCCCGCATCAGGGCGGCGATTTCGCCCTGGAGCGACTCGACCTCGGTACGCAGGCGCTCGCGCACCATTTCCATCGCCATGCCCGCATAGTGGGCGTTGAGGTAGTTGGCCGCCTCGGTCAGTTGCGACTGGGTGAAGTCGGTTTCCGAGACGATGACGCGGTTCTGCACGTCGCCGTCGGGCGACACGATGATGACCAGGTAGCGCTGCTGCGACAGGCGCAGGAATTCGATCTGCCGAAACACCGAGGTGCGCCGCGGCGCCATGACCACGCCGACAAACTGCGACAGGTTGGACAGCATTTGCGCTGCGTTGGCAATGACTTTTTGCGGGGGCTCGGGCGCCAGCTGGGGCGAGGCGATGTGCTCGCGCTGCACGGTGAGCATGGTGTCCACAAACAGGCGGTAGCCCTTGGCGGTGGGGATGCGCCCGGCCGAGGTGTGGGGGCTGACAATCAGGCCCAGCTCCTCCAGGTCGGACATCACGTTGCGGATGGTGGCAGGCGACAGATCCAGGCCCGAGGCCCGCGACAGCGTGCGCGAGCCCACGGGCTGGCCCTCGTCGATATAGCGCTCCACCAGCGTCTTGAGCAACAACTTGGCACGGTCATCGAGCATGTCACGATTTTAATGATGTACGCCCTCAGAAAAATAAAAATCCAGGGCTTCGCCCTGGACCCATACGAAGCCCGGCCCGCCGGGCTTTTTCATGCCCGCCAACGACCGCGAGACTCGAAACGATGGATGTGATCGCGCAGACATGCAACCTTAACGCCCCACATGTCGGCAAGCTCAGATTGCGTGACAACGCCACCGCGCCACATGTCAACAATGGCAGGCATATCCCCATCAGGTATAGACCGAATCCGGCCCCATGTCTTGCCACGAGCTCGCGCCGCAGCCTGACCAGCCATCACACGCTCACGAATCATTGAGCGTTCGAGCTGGGCCACAGCGCCCAACACCTGAAACGTAAATTCCCCGAAAGGGCTTGACGTATCGAGCGGCTCAGTCAGCGACCTAATGCATGCGCCACACCGACGCAAACGGGCTTGTATCGCAAGCAAATCTGACAAGCTACGCGCCACACGGTCAAGCTTCCAAACAACCAGCGTATCCCCAGGCCGCAACGACTGAAGAGCACACTGCAACTGTGGGCGAGGCCCAACACCGGAACCCGCCTCAGTGAACAATCTAGACACACCAGCCCGATGCAAAGCATCACGCTGCAACGCCGTATCCTGATCTTGAGTCGACACACGCGCATAACCCACAAGCGACATACAAACACACTCCCGTTCCCGGTCACGAAACGCGAAAATCTAACGCCGATACACTCCCCGCTATCCCCTAAAAAAACGGCGTTTTCAAACCATCGCACTAACGCGGGTTTTCAGACACGCCCGACTGCCCCGCGACAACAGCCGCCATGGCGGGGTTACGAGACGTCAAACCAAGATGCTTAATATCAGCCTGCGTAACCTGACCAGGAAGATTGCGATCAAACGATGGCATGGGCAACACGCGAACAACCGCTTCCTGAACGTCATGCCGACGATCATCGTGCAATCGATCATCACGCCGATCAACACGCCCTAATGAATCCTGCGCATCCGTTTTTTTTCTGCCAGACACATCCCAGTCAACAAAAAAACCAACCTTGACAATCTGCTGGCAAACGTCACCCGAAACAGGCATACGAGTACCTTGCTGGGTGTAGCAAGTGCACGCCCCACGAAACATAACGCACGCGGCAGGATACGGAGCCGTCACCGGCTTCGTAACTTCATCATACGCAGGGGCCGTGTGAGGAAAATCCTGAAGTCGCGGCTTGCGCGACGCAATGTAGTCATCAACGCTCACATGCTGCGCAGAAACCCCAGCCTTTGACGACTCGGACGCAGACGCCACAACCACCGACGGCTGCGCTTTAGAACCAGACGAACCCGCCGTTTTAAACGCCACCACAAACAACAGCGGCACGAGCACAACACAGGCAAGCAACAGCCACATCATACGTGGAATGCGCTTTTTCGCCGTATGCAAACTCGCCGAGCGATACCACGAAAACACGTCACGAGGAAATGGAACCATGGTTACAGAACCATTTTTGCCCGCCCCCTGCTTTTCGCACTGCGCATTAACAGCCGGATATTCCTGAACACTCACAAGATCGCCACCGAAAGGACGCTTCAAATGACGGTGCCAACCAGGAGAGCCAATCAAACGCCGAACAAAGGCGTCAATGTTTTGTGGATGCTGGGTTATCAAGTAGAAGTCAAAACCGCGCCGCCGATGCTCTGCAAGCATTTGGACATAATCAGGCGGCTTTGCACTCGGAGCGCGTAACGGGAAATCGTTGTGGCATTCATCGACTAAAAAAATCGTGCCGTCCGGCTCATTCTGCCACTTTTGAATATCGATTTTCTTCCAAGCCGAAAGCTCACCGCCCTCGACAGGCTCAAACCGGCCATTATGGCAAACGGGGCGACCCTCTTTAATCTGACGCTCACGCACCCATTTGAGCGCATTCAACGTTTTACCTGCGCCATTTGCGCCCGTGACAAGGTACAACATTACTTGAGCACCCAGCGCTTAAAAGTATCAGACGTAATACCATCAAGAAGCATTCTAGCGGCGATAGCGCTACTCACGATGCTAATACACTGACCCACCTTAAGATAAGCGACCAAAGAAAACAACTCTGAGGGCAAACCACTAAAATTGGAAATAGCCTGCATCTTAAGAGTATCCAACGAAGCATTAATACCCGTATAAGTAACAACCGATATACCCAACGCAATTAATACCCGCCCCGCCAATGTACCCACAACATTTATAAGCATGCCACCTATGGCAGCGATAAAAATAGGCATCATCTACCCCCAATGATTCGAACCGCAATCAAAAACGACACAGCAACAAGCAACTGCCCAAGATACGCAAAAACTGAATTTAACTGCGAAAACGGAAGATTTACACTACTACCCCAAACCGTGATGTTAAGGTCACGAATACCAGAACCACCACCCAACACATCATCGCTCTTTAATAAGCCATTAATATCTTTATTATCGTTCCCAGGCAAATCAGTAGTCCTGTTACCCGTTTTCGTTTTTTCTTGATTATAAAGATCAGACTCAGCAGACCGAGTATCAAACAACCGACAGTTTTTTATATGCTGCTCTTTCGCAATTGCACACTGAATAACATCACCCTCACAAAAAAACCCACTTAAACAACTACCGGCAAATTTCCCATCTTTATCACCATCACCGTTGCCATCACCGCCACCACCGGCAGGCTCAGTAGAAATACAACGAACACCCACCCTCACCTGCCCATCGGGGCATCTTCCGTTCCCATCGGGCGACGTAGGGTCCTGAAAACAGAGGTTTCCATTTTGGTGGTACCCATCCGGACAATGACCATCTTCACCTGGGGGCTTAGGTTTGGGTGGCGGCAATGTGCCACTCCCCGAACCAGAACCAGGACCGCCATTACCAGGGTTACCAGTACCAGGGTTACCAGTACCAGGGTTACCAGTGCCAGGGTTTCCAGTCCCCGGATTTCCACTTCCGGGATTTCCACTTCCGGGATTTCCGCTACCCCCACCGTTGCTTCCCCCACTGTTATTCCCGCCATTATTGTTGCCGCCATTGTTATCACCACCGTTATTATTACCGCCATTGCCACCATCGCCATCAGGTTTCGTACCGCCGTTACCTGGACTCCCTTCCTGGCCCGTACACTCGGAACCCGTGAAATGCCCCGTGCCAGTACATTCTTTCTTCCCATCCCATGAAACACAAATTGACGCAGTAGCCTTTGCGGCACAACTTAACTTTGATTCAAAATCGTAGGCACAATAATAAATAGTCTGCCCATCAGGAACGCCAACATCCCCAGCGGAGGCCCCCGCCCTGCATTTTGCTGGCTTGCACTCCCCATTAACGCGTTCTTGACCAAATGGACATTCAGGTTCCTTAACGCAAAATCCATTTACCCTAATCTCGCCAGCCTTACAATTATCAGGCACACATGCCCCACCCTCTTCATGCTGACCGGAAGCACAAGGATTTTTCTTTTTGCAAACACCGTCACGATCTTCAAAGCCCGAATCACATTTACAAGCGCCGTCTTGCATTGAAGAATTAGCAGGACAGGTTTCCGCAGCTATTTCCGCAAAACACTGTACATAGCCACCCGCACACCCGGATAAATCAGAATAAACCCGCCTATAACCAGACTCAACAACTTCAGGACGATCAGTAAAAATACGACACGACACATAAGCCGCGTATGCTGAATCCCATGCCGCTCGATTGGCTTGTACACATGACGACGAACTAGAGAACGCCTCACCACCAGTATGGCTCCCGTGCCACTTATTATCCGGCGCGATAGCAGCACACACAACGCACGATTTGACGACAAAAAGAATAGTCAATATCAGGCGGTAAAAATGAGCCATGCCGCCCCCAGGATTGCGATAATTACGAATATCCCCATTCTCAGCCTTTGCAATTTTTCAAATCTGGAAAATTGGAAAGGCCCCTGCCGGCCGGACAGGAGCACAAGGGCCGCTTAGCTCAGAGCGCGGCGAACCCACTGGAAGGCCTTGATACCCACCACAAGCACAAGAACAGCCCCGCCAATCGCTGAAATCGGCGCAGCCTGGGCACCAATCTCAGTCACAACGGCAGACACATCAATTGCAGCCGCTTGCGAAGCCCCAGCCAGAGCAAGAGCACCAACGGCGACAGTGCCGCGAATCAGGTTTTTTTTCATATCAGTCACTTTCACTAAGAGTTTCGCCATCCGTTTTTTTGACCGACTGAACCAGGACACGGAAGCCCCAGCCAATGGCCCATATCGCCAGGATGGCAACGGCGATTTCTGCGCCCTCAACCGCACTCAGCTGGAGCGGCGGAAGACTTAATTCATGCACCACAGTGACCGTGCAGGCACTGGGGCAGTTGATGGTTACGGGGTCAGCCACGATCGATCCAGACCACAAGCGCGAGCAAGCACAAGCCCAGCCACACGCCGGATAAGAGAGACACCAAAACGTCATCCATGGCCGACCCCACGAAAACGGTAGCCCACATCAAAGAGACCAGCGTCGAAGCGAGGGCCTCAGCCACGGGGTAGACCCCCCGAAATGGCCGAATCGACAGAGCGCCAAACGCCCCCCTCAGCTGGAGCAAGGCCGAGGCCAGGGCGAGGGAGGTAAGAGCCTCAGCCATCACAAATCCCGCTCGAATTGGTAGCACCGGAACACCACACCTTCACCGCCGCAGTGGTCTTGCACCGCATCGCTGGCGGCTTCGGGAGAGGTGAACGGAGTAGCGTTAGTGACCAATGGCGTGTAGTCCACGCCGCCATCACCATCAGCACGAAGAAAGCAATAATCCTCAGTGCTTTGCACGTAGTAACGGGGGGCGATGTGCATAGCGTTCCCGGTCACGTTTTGCGTTTTTGCCGTGCCTGCGGGGTGGTACCGTTACGCGGCTTTCGCCGTTGCACGGGCAACTGGCGTAAGCTTGTGCATAACCGTTTTCATGGTCTTGCCGTTGGTGATCATTTCCATTTCAACGTCGGCCTCAAACGGGAAGGGAAGATGCTTGTAGGCGTCGAATTCAGCAGCGGTACCCAGGTTGAATTCGCTGGTGCTCATGCCCTTTGCGGTACCCTTGGATGCATCCAGATCGATCAGCGCATAGACCTTTGTGGAGTCGTAGGCGGTGCCGTTTTCGAGCGTGCCTTTGCTGGCTTTCATGCCGACTACTTGGATACGTTGGTTGAATCGCATGGTGTTTTCTTTCAATGTCCGGCGTTGTCAAAGACCCGCTGTGGCCGGTGCACAGGGATGGGGTAGAAATTTGCTAAGTGCGCGTTCCAGGCCGCTGGCCAGGGTGGCGTGATTGAGGCCGCGCAGCGAACGAGGCACGCGACGGTTTGCGTTTTCGACGACGAGGCCGACAAGCCAATCTTCATTTGGCATGACGCTGGCGATTTGCACGAGCGTAGGGGCTACGACTCGTTCCAGCCATTTGATGGCGCGTTCCGCGCTAGCCTCAGCGACTTTTGTTGCAGTGCTGATGCGTGTTGATGTTTCGCGGTTGCATAGCATTTGCATTGCGTTGTACGCGCCCGCGTAGTACTCAGCCGGAGAGGTAAGCACATCCCAGGGAATGACGCGGTTTACGTTGCGTATTTCGACTTCACAACGCAGCCATGGGCTTTCCATCATGGCGAACTGGTGGCCCTTCTCGTAGCAGCGGGCGAGCTTGCCGGATTCGCGTTTGCCTACTTGGAAGGTTCGACTGTGGCCGGGCTTCGGCACGCCGTTTTCGTCTGTTTCGCCGATGGCCCACACGCCATGGGTGGTGTATTTGGGCTTGCGGTTGCGGTAGCTGAATTCGTCGCACTTGTAGAGGTGCACGACTTCTTCAATGGTGCATTCACCCTCGAAAAAATCCTTTGCCAAGTCAACGCGCGTGATAGTGGGCTGCATGTCCAGGAAGTAGCGATAGACGCGAGCTTCCCAGCCGCGCCGGGCATTTGTGCAGCCCTCACCCTTGAGCGTGAAACAGATTGTTCCGCGTTGTGATTCGCCGCCAGCGCTTACGCTTGCGACCTCGTGGCCAAACTCGTTATCGATGGTTGTCGTGTGCTCGTAGTAGTCACGACCAGGACGATCGACGCCGACCGTGAAGCCGAGCAGTTGCGCGAAAACATGGGCGTACCAACGGGCTAAGTCTTGGTCGCAGGTATCGCGCGGCATGCGCTTGTCTGTGGGGATGCATTCGCGCTTGATGGTGAAGCGGAAGTAGTCGACGATGATGCCGTTTTGGGCCTTGGCATCAAGCTGTCGCTTTGCGCAAAGCACCTTCACCTTGCCACCTTCAAGAACCAATTTTTCTTCAGTTGTCGCCATGGTTGACCCCCTGCCCCACCTCTGAAATTTTGTTTACCCCCGTGTTACTCGGGGGGGGGGTATCAAGCGCGCCCGCGCCCGTCGCCGCGCTGCGCATGCGTGCGCCGGGCGCAGACGCGCAATCACACACACCGCAGGCACCCCAGCAGACAGGGAGAGCAGCCGGGCGCATTCCTTCGGAACCGGGCTCTATGGCTTCGCCACCAAGCCCCGCATGCGGGTCTTGGCCCATTCGGGTGACGATCCCTTGCGCGGTGGCGCGTAAAGCGTGAGCAACTTCATCGGGCACGTGGAGCACGTCGGCTGACATGGGCTTGCCGCCCATACCCGCCCCCGCACCCTTCGGGGCGCGGCTATTCGCCGCTTGCGGGTCCCCCAGGTTTGACATGACGGGGGGCAGGAGCGCAGCGGGGAGGCAGTGAGCGACAGGACGGAACGGCGACACGCCGCAGGCCTGGATGGCGGGTTTCACCATGGCGCCCCCAATGCGCACACGCCGCAGGCCTGGATGGCAGGTTTCACCATGGCGCCCCCAATGCGCACACGCCGCAGGCCTGGATGGCGGGTTTCACCATGACGCCCCAATGCGCACACGCCGCAGGCCTGGATGGCAGGTTTCACCATGGCGCCCCCAACGCGCGCTCGATCGCACGCCGCGTCGCCATATCAACGACATCGCCAGATTCAGCCCGCTGAAATGTGCGCAAGGAAACACCACAGTGCTTCGCCGCCTCAGGCTGGGTCAACCCAAGAGCAACACGACGTGTCCGAATAAACGAACCAACAGAAGCAAGGCGATAAGGACCACGACGCCCAGCGCAAGCCGCAATGACGGGATTCGCAAATAGCCAAGTCATCGCTGCACCCCCTGCATAGACTCCAGGCGAGCGACACTTGTCGCGGCACGTTTCGCGTCATGGCCGGTGCGGATGAAAGAAGCAGCCTTTGCGGCACACTCTTTGTAGTCGCGCGCCTGATCTGCTGACCCTTGCTGGATGCGTTCAGGGATTGGACGCAGCAAGGCACATTGCGCACGTTCGCGCAGGCGTTGACGAGCAGCAGCGTCGAGAATCATTGAAGCACCCCACCAGAGCGCTTACCGTACAAACCAACTTGCTTCCAGTTGCGGTTTGTTTCAGCGAAACGAACCATCGACTGCAGCAACTCATTCACGCTGCAATCAAGCTGGGCGGCTGTCTCGCGCAGCTTGTCGATGATGTACGGCGCATCGGTGTAATCGACGCGAGCCTTTGCAGCGCGGTATGCAGCCTTGCGGGCAGCGCCAGTGGCATGGACAGCAGGACGACCCTTGCGCTTTTCGTTCCCGGTGCAGCCCTCGCCATCCATCACCGGGTGAGCCACCACCACAGCGGCCAATGGCACAACGGCGGGGCTGCAATCGTTGGCCGCATCCGATGCGGCAAGTTCGGGTAATTGAAGTTGAAAGGCTGGCATGGGTGGCTCCACGTTTGCAATCACATTGATTGCAAAACAGAGGATACACTGCCATCAAGTTGAGTGCAACATGCAATCACATTGATTGCAAAAATACAACACAAGCAATGAAAACCCTAGTCGCCTTCATCGTCCTTGCAGCACTACTAGCAATCGCAATCGAGGTCAGCAAAAAAACCAAAAACACAAACGAGCACCCAAAGAAAAGACGCCTACTGACTCAACGCGAAGAAGCCATGTTCAACAGACTCACAAGCGCCCTACCAGAACTACACGTCCTCGCACAAGTTTCATTTGGCGCACTACTGCAAGCCCGCTCACGATCAACACGCAACACATTTGACAGAAAAATTGCCGACTACGTAATTTGCAACGCATCCTTGCAACCCATCGCAGTCATAGAACTAGACGACGCCTCACATCGAACAAAAGAAGACTCCGACGCGCAACGAGATCAACTACTAATCCAGGCCGGATACCGCGTAATCCGATACAACAACATTCCAGACATCACCCAAGTACAACGCGACATCGACCCGCAACCGAGCACCACGAAAAAAGGAGAGCAGCATGCAATCAACGATGAACCTACTTGAACAAGCACTGCAACTAAACCCGCCGCAGTACTGGCACAAAAAACTAAACCTCAACCGAAACGCACTACACAACGCACAGCAACGAGGGCACATCAGCCCGGCCATAGCTGGCGCACTCGCCGAAGAACTCGGCGAAGACCCAAGCAAGTGGATAGTGATTGCAGCACTAGAAAGCGAACGCGACAGCGCATGCAAAACAAGAATGCTGAAAAGACTGCAACAACCTCACAAAGGTTTAATGATGTAATTTCGGCATGAAACTCCACTTTCGCCATGTGGCCTTGGTCGGCAAGTACCAGTACCCTGCCTCCAGCACGGCTGCCTGCGGCGCCCGCAAGGTGCTGGACGACATTGCCCACTTCCTGCACGCCCAGGGCTGCGAGGTGGCGCTGGAGGCGCAAACCGCGGCCACCTCGGGCCTGGCGCAGTACGACACGCTGGACGCCGAAGCCATTGGCAAGCAGTGCGACCTGTGCTTGGTGGTGGGGGGCGACGGCACCATGCTCAGCATCGGGCGCCAGCTGGCCCGCTTTGGCACGCCGCTCATCGGCATCAATCAGGGGCGGCTGGGCTTTGTCACCGACATTCCGCTGGAGAACTACCGCACCACGCTCACGCCCATGCTGCGCGGCGAATACGAGGAAGACCACCGCCCGCTGATGCACGCCCAGGTGCTGCGCGAGGGGCGTGTGGTGTTCGACGCGCTGGCCATGAACGATGTGGTGCTCAACCGGGGCGCCACCTCGGGCATGGTGGAGGTGCGCGTGGAGGTGGACGGCCATTTCGTGGCCAACCAGCGGGCCGACGGCCTGATCGTGGCCTCGCCCACGGGGTCCACGGCGTATGCGCTGTCGGCGGGGGGGCCCATGCTGCACCCGTCGATTCCAGGCTGGGTGCTGGTGCCGATTGCGCCACACACGCTGTCCAACCGGCCCATTGTGCTGGCCGACGTGGCCGAGGTGGCCATCGAGCTGGTCAGCGGGCGCGATGCCAGCGCCAACTTCGACATGCAGTCGCTGGCATCCCTGCTGCATGGCGACCGCATCATCGTGCGCCGCTCGGAGTTCAGCGTGCGCTTCTTGCACCCCCGGGGGTGGAACTACTTCGACACCTTGCGCAAGAAGCTGCGCTGGAATGAGGGAGGATCCTGAGCATGGCGCTCAAGCGCATTGTCTTGCGTGATTTCGTCATCGTCCAGGCGCTGGAGCTGGATCTGCGCGAGGGCTTTACCGCACTGACCGGCGAAACGGGCGCAGGCAAGTCCATCCTCATCGAGGCCTTGCAACTCATCCTGGGCGGGCGCTCCGATGCCGCCGTGGTGCGCGAAGGCGCGCAGCGCGCCGACCTGTGTGCCGAGTTCGACGGTGCGCAGGACCTCGCACCCTGGCTGGAAGAAGCCGGGTTCGACGCCCCGCCCGAACTGCTGCTGCGGCGCACCATCGACGCCAGCGGCAAGAGCCGCGCATGGATCAACGGCCTGCCCGCCACCGCGGCGCAGTTGCGCCACCTGGGTGAGCGGCTCATCGACATCCACGGCCAGCACGCCTGGCAGAGCCTGACCCGTGCCGACGCGGTGCGCGACCTGCTGGACGCCTACGCAGGCGCCTCGCCGCACGAAGTGGCCGCCTGCTGGGCGCGCTGGCGCGACGCCCTGCGCGCCAGCGAGCAGGCCCGCAGCGCCCAGGACCAGTTGCAGCAAGAGCGCGAGCGGCTGCAATGGCAACTGGCCGAAATGGACAAGCTCGCGCCCGCCGAGGGCGAGTGGGACAGCCTGAACGCCCAGCACACCCGGCTCACGCACGCCCAATCGCTGCTGGAGTCGGCCCAGTCCACCGTGAACCTGCTCGATGCCGAAGAAGGCGGCGCACGCGCGGGGCTCTCGCGCGCCCTGGACACCTTGCAACGGCAGGAACACCTGGAGCCCACGTTCAAGGAACTGGCTGGCACGCTGGCTTCTGCCCTGGCGCTGGCCGATGATGCCTTGCACGGCCTGCACAGCTACCTGGACCACACCGAGCTCGACCCCGACCGGCTCGCACAGCTTGACGCCCGCGTAGCCCAGTGGCTGGCGCTGGCACGCCGCCACAAGCGCCCCCCACAGGATCTGCCCGCACTGCGCCAGTCCTGGGAGCAGGCCCTGCAGCAGCTGGACGCCGCCAGCGACCTGGCCGCGCTGGAGCAGGCCGTGCAGCAGCACTCCAAGGCCTACCAGGCAGCAGCCCAGACGCTGTCGCGCCAGCGCGCCAAGGCAGCGCCCCGGCTGTCGGCAGAAATCACCGCCGCCATGCAGGAACTGGGTATGGCCGGGGGCCAGTTCGTGGTGCAGGTGCGCAAAGCGCCCGAACCTGCGGCCCACGGGGTGGACGGCATCGATTTTTTGGTGGCAGGCCACCCAGGCGCAACGCCACGGCCCATTGGCAAAATTGCCTCGGGCGGCGAACTCTCGCGCATTTCGCTGGCCATCGCCGTGGCCACCAGCACGCTGGGCAGCGCAGACACCTTGATCTTCGACGAAGTGGACGCCGGGGTGGGCGGCGCCGTGGCGGCCAGCGTGGGCCGGTTGATGCGCCAGATCGGGCAGGACCGGCAGGTGCTGGCGGTGACCCACCTGCCGCAGGTGGCTGCCAGTGCGCACCACCACCTGGTGGTGACCAAGCTTCGAGGAGAGCCCACCACCAGCGCGGTGGCTGCCGCCGAGGGTGAAGACCGGGTGAACGAAATTGCCCGCATGCTCGGGGGCGAGAAGCCCACCGCCCGCTCCCTGGCCCATGCCCGCGAAATGCTGGACACCACGGCCCCCCGCCGCAGGCAGGCCTGAAAGAACACTGGACCATGGAAATCGTGCTCATCACCGGCATGTCGGGTTCGGGCAAATCCATTGCCCTGCGGGCGCTGGAAGACGCGGGCTACTACTGCGTGGACAACCTGCCGCCCGAGCTGCTGCTGTCCTTCGTGGCGCTGGAACACACGCACCACGGCAACCGCCTGGCCATTGCCATGGATGTGCGCAGCGCCACCTCGCTGCCGCTGGTGCCCTCCAAGCTGCAGGAGCTGCGCCGACAGGGCTGCGCGGTGCATTCGATCTTTCTTGACGCCACCACCGGCACCCTGGTGAGACGCTTTTCAGAAACCCGCCGCCGCCATCCGCTGTCTGGCGGCGGGCAGGACGACGGGCGGCTGGCATTGGTGCAGGTCATCGAGCTGGAACGCGAGCTGCTGGCCGAGCTGCGCGAACAGGCCCAGGTCATCGACACCAGCAACCTGCGTGGATCGCAGTTGCAGGCTTACATCAAGGACTTGATCGGCACCGACAAGGGGGCGCTGTCGCTGGTGTTCCAGTCCTTCGCCTTCAAGCGCGGCGTGCCGGTGGATGCCGACTACGTGTTCGACGTGCGCATGCTGCCCAACCCGCACTACGAAAACGACCTGCGCGACCTCACCGGGCTGGATGCGCCGGTAGCCGATTTTCTGGAGCAGCAGCCCGAAGTGACGGTCATGGAGCAGCACATTGCCGCCTTCCTGGAGCACTGGCTGCCCGCCATGGCACGCAACCACCGCAGCTATGTGACCGTGGCCATTGGCTGCACGGGCGGCCAGCACCGTTCGGTCTATCTGGTGGAGCGACTGGCCGGGCACTTTGCCAGCCAGTGGCCCACACTGCGCCGCCACCGCGAGCTGGACGGACGCTGACGCCTGCCCGCTACGCCGCTCCCTGCTGCAACAGCTTGCGCACCGGTGCGGCCAGGCCCAGCGCTGCCATTTCGGCCAAGGCGCACCAGGCGCCCGACACAGGCATGGCAGGCGGCTGCGCCACCGTGGCCACCACGCGGTGCAGGTACAGGTCGCGGTGGGTCAGCACATGCAGCATGGCAGGGTGTTCCTGCTGCCACCGGGCCTGTGCACCTTGCAGCCATGCCATCAGCGCATCGCGCGTCTCGAACACCGGCAGGCTGTACAAGCCCGCCCAGATACCGCGTTCGGGGCGGCGCTCCAGCCACACCCGGCCTTGCGCATCCTGCAATTGCAACAGCCACCAGGCCTGTGCCTTGCGCACCAGCTTGCGCGTGCGCACGGGGTACTGCTCGGGTGTGCCTTCGGCCCGGGCCACGCAGTGCGCCTGCAAGGGACATGCCTCGCAGCGCGGCTGGCGGGGCAGGCACACCATGGCGCCCAGATCCATGAGGCCCTGGGTGTAGCGCGGCATGGAGTCATGAAGCTGCTCGGTCGGCAGCAAGTCCTGGGCATGCTGCCAGAGCGCGCGCTCCTGCGCGCCCTGCGCCAGGTCGCCGCCAAAGCCCAGCAGGCGCGTCAGTACGCGCCGCACGTTGGCGTCCAGAATGGGGGCGCGCTGGCCGAAACAGAAGGCGGCAATCGCGCCCGCGGTGGAGCGGCCTATGCCGGGCAAGGCCGCCAGTTCCGCAGCCGTGGCGGGAAAGCGCCCCCCGTGCACCTGCACCACCTGCTGCGCACAACGGTGCAGGTTGCGGGCACGGCTGTAGTAGCCCAGCCCGCTCCACAAGGCCAACACATCGTCCTGCGGCGCCGCTGCCAGCGCATGCACATCAGGAAACCGCGCCAGGAACCGTGCGTAGTAGTCCAGCACCGTGGCCACCTGCGTCTGCTGCAGCATGATTTCGGACAGCCAGACGCGATAGGGGTCGCGCGTGCCCTGCCAGGGCAGGCTGGAGCGGCCATGTTCGGCCTGCCAGCGCACCACCAGGGATGCTACCGGCGGGAGGGCGCCGCTCATGCCGGTGCAAAGATGTCGTGGTGCTCGACCTCGGCCGGATCTTCGGCCAGGACCATGAGCTGTTCGGTCAGTTGCAGCAGGTGGTTGTCCAGGCGCTGGAGTTCGGCCTCGCCGTCCTCGATCTCGGTGATGCGCTCCTCCAGGCCGGTGGCGGCCTGCTGGATGCGGTCGACCGCCTCGATACGGCGTGCGAAGCTGCGCTTGCGCTCGCGCAGTTGGGCGTCAAGTTGGGCCGTAGCCGATTTGCTCCACAGTTCCAGATCGTTGGCCACCGACTCGTACACCGAGCGCAAGCGGATGGACAGCGCACGCCCCAGCCGCTCGGCAAACTCGGGTTGCAGCAGCTTGAGCGTGTTGCCCACGCCCAGGTACTGCAGGTGCCCTTGCTCGATGCGCGCAATTTCGTTGCCAAACTCTTCGAGCTGGGGCGCAGGCGGAACCTGGAGCGAAAAGCCAAACTCGGCATTGAGCTGGCGGAAGGTGCCTTCCAGCATGGCCTGGATTTCGGTGGCGGCAGACTGCACGCCATCGAGCGTGTCCTGCAACGTGTGGAACACCTCTTCGTACTGCTTGCGCACACCCAGCTTGATGCCCTTTTGCTGCAGGCTGGCTATCAGCGGCGCCAGTTGCTCCTTCAGGGCCTTGCTGCCCAGCTTGTGGAACACATCGCGCAAGAGCTTGAGGTGCACGGCCCGCACAGCATGGATGCGCGTGGTGCTCAGGTCGAATTCGCGCTGCTCCTGCTCGATGCGGTTGCGCATGGCCAGGATGACGGAAGCGTTCTTGCCGCGCAGGCTGCGCAGCTCCAGCATCTGCTCGTCCAGGTCACGTCGGCGGATGTTGAGCACCCGCGCCGTTTCCGTGCGCAGGCTGGCAATGCCTGCGCCAATGGCGGAACGCAGGATAGCCTGGCGCTGGCCCATGATGCCGCGCGCCAGTGCTTCTTCCAGCACCGGCAGGCCGCTGGCCTCCAGCATCACGTCGTCGCACTGGATCTTGGCCACCAGCCCCTTTTGCGCCGACACGGGCAGCACCTGGTCCAGCCGCACGCCCAGCATCTCTGCCGAGGTCTGGCGCTGGCGCTCCAATTGGTCCTGGATCTGCTGGGCCGAGTTGAGCGTATCCCAGAGGGTGTCGATCTTGTTGAGCACCACCAGCCGTGCGTCGGCCCCTTGCGATGCTGCCGCCAGATGCTCGCGCCAGATGCTCAGGTCCGAGCGCGTGACGCCGGTGTCTGCCGCCAGGATGAACACCACCGCATGGGCCTGCGGAATCAGGTTGACGGTCAGTTCGGGCTCGGCACCCACGGCGTTGAGGCCCGGCGTGTCCAGAATGACCAGGCCCTGCTTGAGCAGCGGATGGGGCAGGTTGATGATGGCATGGCGCCACAGGGGCACCTCGACCATGCCCTGCGCATCCAGCGACGGGTTGTCATCGGGCATGTCGTCATGCCAGAAGCCCATGGCCCGTGCGTCGTCCACGCTGACCTTGCGCACCTGCGCCACTTTTTCAAGCGCGTGCGAAATCTGGTCGGCATCGCCTACCTGCAAGGGCACCTCGACCCAGCGCTCGGGCTTGAGCCGCCATTCGGCCAGGCCCTGCATCTGCAGGCGCGTTTCAATGGGCAGAAGGCGCAGGCAATGCGGCACCTGCGGGTCGTAGCCCAGCTCGGTGGGGCACATGGTGGTGCGCCCCGCACTGGCCGGCATGATGCGCCTGCCGTAGTCGGCAAAGAAGATGGCGTTGATCAGCTCGGACTTGCCGCGCGAAAACTCGGCCACAAAGGCCACCATGATGCGGTCGGAACGCAGTTGCCCTTCGAGCCTTTGCAAACGCTCCTGGACGGCGGCATCCATGAGTTCGTGCGCAGACATCCACTCGCCCAGTTGCTTGAGTTGCCGGGCGAATTCGCGCCGCCAGGCGCCATGCTGCTCAAACTGCTCGTTGAAGGAGGGTCCCACTTTGCTCCCAATGGTCTATGGATACGCGGCCACAAATAGGCACAAAATATAGCACCGGATGCAGCCATCGCGCCCTGCATCCCGCTGAAACGTGGTTTCAGCGCCTCAAATCATGGCCGCTGGCAGCGTGGGCAGAAAAAGCTGCTGCGCTGCCCCTGCCGCTCCATGCGCACGGGGGTGCCGCACACCCTGCAGGGCAAACCCTCCCGCCCATACACCTGTGCATGCAACTGGAATGCCCCAGCATGGCCCTGGACGCTGGAAAAATCCCGCAAGGTGCTTCCACCCAGCTCCACCGCCTGCGCCAACACCTCGCGGATGGCTGCGTGAAGCCGACGCGCCCGCACCGGGCCGATGCGCGAAGCCAGAGTACTGGGCCGGATACCCGCGCGGAACAAGGCCTCGCAGGCATAGATGTTGCCCACCCCGACCACTACGCGGCCCGACAGCAGGAGCGGCTTGATGGCCTGCCGACTTTGGCGCAACGCAAGAAGCCAGCCCTCCACCCGGAAGTCGTCTGACAGCGGCTCCACCCCCAGGCCTCCCAGCAGTTTGCAGGCCACCGGATCGTGCAGGCTGGCTACATACACCACCGCGCCAAAGCGCCGAGGATCGTGCAAGCGCAGGATCCCACGGTCGGTGCGGCAATCGAAATGGTCATGGGGGCCAGGCTCTGTGGGCTGCACCAGCCAGCGCAGGCTGCCCGACATGCCCAGGTGCACGATCAGGCAGCCCTGATCGAGATGGAACAGCAGGTATTTCCCGCGCCGCCCCACCCCAGTGACCATGCGCCCCGCCAACTGTGCCGGATCGCACCCCAGGGGCCAACGCAGAGGTTTGCCCAGCACCACCGTGCGCAACTGCGCACCGACCAAAGCCGCTGCAATGCCCCTTCGGGTGACTTCCACTTCTGGCAACTCTGGCATGCACTCACTCCCATGCGCCTCGGCGGGCATGGGCTATTATGGTTTGATGCTCCACCTCTTTCGCATTCTGGCAATAGGCCTGTCGGGCACATTCGCCGCTGGCTCCCTCCTTGCAGCCCCCCAGACGCCAGCGCAGCCCCCGGCCCACGCCAACGGCGCAACGGCACCAGCCACACTGCCGCCTGCGCTGCTTGATGCCACTTTGTTCTACGAAATTCTGCTGGGGGAGATCGCCACACGCGAAGGTGACCCGGCTACCGGGTACGCGCTCCTGCTCGAAGCTGCACGCCACAGCAACGACGAACGGGTATTCCAACGCAGCACAGACATTGCACTGCAAGCCCGCGCCGGGGACCAGGCGCTGGCCGCAGCGCAGGCCTGGAAGCAGGCATGGCCCCAATCCCTGGACGCCAACCGCTATGTGCTGCAAATCCTGATTGCCCTCAACCGCATCGACGACATTCCCGCACCGCTGCGCGAGATGCTGGACCAGATGCCCGCCGCCGAAAAACCCGGCATGCTGCTGGCACTGCCCCAGTTGCTGCACAGAGCACCAGACAAGGCGCAGGCCGCCCGCATGCTCGAAAAGGCACTGGCACCCGATCTGCACGCCGAAGACGCCACCGCTGCCGCGGCATGGACAGCCATCGGGCGCATGCGCCTGCTGGCACAAGACAGCACAGGGGCGCTTGACGCGGCGCGGCGCGGCCAGGCTGCACAAGTGCAAGCCGACGGCCCCGCCGTGCTGGCACTGGAGCTGATGGAAAACGGCACCGCCAGCGCCGAAGAACTGCTGGCAACCTACCTGCAGCAGCAGCCAAGCCCCGAACTGCGCATGGCCTATGCCCGGCTGCTGCTTGAGCAACAGCGCTACCCCGAGGCCCGCGCCCAACTGAAGGCCGTCACCGCCGACAAGCCCGATCTGCCCCAGGCCTGGCTGGCCCAGGCTGCGCTGCAGGTGCAGGATCAGCAATACGACGCCGCCGAGGCGTCGCTCGGCGAACTGCTGCGCCTGTCCAAGTCTTCGCCCGACAACGAAGCGCTGCGCGCCAGCCTGACGCAGGCGTACCTGCTGTATGCCCAGATGGCGGAAAAGCGCGGGGACTATGCAGCGGCAGAGCAATGGCTGCAGCGCATCGAAGGCGGCAAAGAACTGTTCAGCGCCCAGACCCGCCGCGCTTCGCTGCTGGCTCGCCAGGGCAAGCTCAAGGAAGCCCGCGCCTTGCTGCAAGCCCTGCCCGCCGAAACCGATGAAGCACGGCGCATGAACCAGCAGGCCGAGGTGCAGTTGCTGCGCGATGCACGCGCCTACCGCGAAGCCTACGCACTGCAGGAAAAACTGGTTGCCGCCAACCCCGACGACGACGACCTGGAATACGAACTGGCCATGCTGGCCGACAGGCTGGAGCGGTATAGCCAGATGGAGCGCCTGCTGCGCAAGGTCATTGCACGCAACCCCAACTACCACCATGCGCTCAACGCCCTGGGTTATTCGCTGGCCGACCGGCGCCTGCAGCTCGAAGAAGCCAAGCTCCTGATCGAGCGTGCGTTGAGCCTGGCACCCAGCGATCCCTTCATCACCGACAGCCTGGGCTGGGTCGAATACCGCATGGGCAATCTGGCACAAGCGCGCCAGTTGCTGGAACGCGCCTACCACCTGCGCCCCGACGTCGAAATTGCGGCGCATCTCGGCGAAGTGCTCTGGGTCTTGGACGAAAAAGAAGCCGCGCGGACCGTCTGGAAAGAAAGCGCCAGGCTCAATGCCGACAACGAAGTGCTGCGCGAAACCCTCAAGCGCCTGGGCGTCAGGCTCTGACCGGGTGTGAAGGCGCTCCTCGTGTCCACCGTATCCCGTCGCTCTGCCTGCCAGAGTGCGCTGTGCGCTGCAGCACTTGCTCTGCTGGCAGGCTGTGCACCACCGCAGCAGCGCAGCACCCCTGCTGCAGCCACAGGCCCCTGGAGCGGGCGCATCCACTTGCGCGTGGACGATTCCGATGCACCCCGTTCTTTCACCGCCCATTTCGAACTGCAGGGCACAGCCCGCAGCGGCAGCCTGGAACTGTCCACACCCCTGGGCACGCTGCTGGCGCGCCTGCAATGGTCTGCGGGCGAAGCCTCCATCGAAACAGCCCAGGAACGCCGCAACGCACCATCGCTCGAATCCTTGCTGCGCGACGTGACCGGCGAAGCCTTGCCGGTCGATGCACTGTTCGACTGGCTCATGGGCGTGCCCACCATCGCCAGCGGCTGGCAAGCGGATCTGCAGCAACTGGAGCAAGGACGCCTGAATGCCACACGCACCCAGCCACACCCGCCGGCCACGCTGCGCATTCTGTTGAATCCCTGAGAGCCTGCCCCCCCTGCAATGCAGTCCCTTTACGACGTTCCGGCCCCCGCCAAACTCAACCTTTTTCTGCACATCACCGGGCGCAGGGCCGATGGCTACCACCTGCTGCAGTCGGTTTTCATGCTGATCGACTGGTGCGACACCCTGCACTTCTCGCTGCGCAGCGACGGCCAGCTCACACGCGAAGACCTGGGCCCCACGCTGCCCGCCGACGATCTGACGCTGCGCGCAGCGCGGGCCCTGCAGCAGGCCACGGCTTGCCCGCTGGGCGCCCACATCGGTGTGCTCAAGCGGGTTCCAGCGCAGGCCGGCATGGGCGGAGGCTCCTCGGACGCCGCCAGCACGCTGCTGGCACTCAACCGCCTGTGGAAGCTGGGCCTGTGCACGCCACAACTACAGGCCATTGCCGTGCGCCTGGGAGCCGATGTGCCCTTTTTCCTCTGCGGCCACCATGCCTGGGTCGAGGGCATTGGCGAGCGCATCACGCCCCTGACCGGCGCCAGCGCACTGCCCAGCGCACGCTTTGCCGTGGTCAAGCCAGCGGCAGGTATCGAGACCGCAAAAATTTTTGCATCGCCCGCTTTGAAACGCGATTCAGACAGTGCTACAATCTCAGGCTTTGCTGCAGCACACTACGACTTCGGTCGCAATGACTTGCAAAGCGTCGCGCAGGCACTGTGCCCCGACGTGCAACAGGCCCTTAGTTGGCTCCAAGCACGCGGATTGCATGGTAGAATGACGGGCTCTGGAAGTGCAGTGTTTGCACAAATGCCACATGCAGTGGATCTCGGCGGCGCTCCTGGCGCCTGGCAGGTCAAGGCATGCGAGAATCTGACGCAGCATCCTCTGGCAGGATGGGCAGAGGATTGAAGTTTCGGTGGTTTGCCGCTTCGGCAGGCCACCCGTGTAGGGGAGTCGCCAAGTTGGTAAAGGCACCGGATTTTGATTCCGGCATGCGAGGGTTCGAGTCCTTCCTCCCCTGCCAAATCCTCATCGCGCACAGGCAATTCATTTCAGACCGCTGGGACGCTCATGCAGGCCAACCAACCCGACTTCATGGTTTTCACCGGCAATGCCAATCCCGCATTGGCGGCTGAGATTGCCCAACACCTCCATATTTCCCTCGGTGCAGCCCACGTAGGCCGCTTTTCCGATGGCGAGGTGACGGTAGAAATCAATCAGAACGTGCGCGCCCGCGACGTGTTCGTGGTGCAGTCCACCTGTGCGCCCACCAACGAAAACCTCATGGAACTGCTGATCATGGTCGATGCGCTCAAGCGCGCCTCGGCCGAACGCATCAGCGCCGTGATCCCCTATTTCGGCTACGCCCGCCAGGACCGCCGTCCGCGCTCGACACGCGTGCCCATCTCGGCCAAGGTGGTGGCCAACATGCTGCAGGCCGTGGGCGTGGCCCGCGTGCTGACCATGGACCTGCACGCCGACCAGATCCAGGGCTTCTTCGACATCCCCGTGGACAACATCTACGCATCGCCCGTACTGCTGGGCGACCTGCGGCAAAAGAACTATGACGACCTGATCGTCGTTTCGCCCGACGTGGGTGGCGTGGTGCGCGCACGCGCGCTGGCCAAGCAGCTGGGCTGCGACCTGGCCATCATCGACAAGCGCCGCCCCAAGGCCAATGTATCCGAAGTGATGCACGTGATCGGCGACATCGACGGCCGCAACTGCGTGATCATGGACGACATGATCGACACCGCTGGCACGCTGGTCAAGGCCGCCGAGGTGCTCAAGGAGCGCGGCGCCAAGAAGGTCTACGCCTACTGCACGCACCCCATTTTCTCGGGCCCGGCCATCGAGCGCATCGCCCAGGGCGCAGCCCTCGACGAAGTCGTGGTCACCAACACCATTCCCTTGAGCGACGCCGCACGCGGCTGCGCCAAGATCCGCCAGCTCTCCGTGGCCCCGCTGATCGGCGAAACGATCCAGCGCATCGCCAAGGGAGACTCGGTGATGAGTCTGTTCGCCGACCAGGACAACCTGTTCTGACCGGGCGGACAACATGCCGGGCGTCCTCTGGGACGCCCTTTTTGTCAAACGGAGGTGGCACTGGTCGCGGTGCACCTCGAACGGAGAATCGTCATGCAATTCGTCGCTTTTGAGCGCGCCAAGCAAGGCACGGGTGCGAGCCGCCGCCTGCGCAACTCGGGCCGCACGCCCGGTATCGTCTACGGCGCCGGCGCCCAGCCCGTGGCCATTGAAGTGGACCACAACGCCCTGTGGCACGCCCTGAAGAAAGAGGCCTTCCACTCCAGCGTGCTGGACATGGAACTGAACGGCCAGCCCAGCAAGGTGCTGCTGCGCGACGTGCAATACCACCCCTTCAAGCAACTGGTGCTGCACATCGACTTCCAGCGCGTGGACGAGAAGACCAAGCTGCACATGAAGGTGCCCCTGCACTACAGCGGCGCTGAAGAGTCGCCCGCCGTCAAGGTGGACAAGTGCCTGGTGACCCCCGTGGTGACCGAACTGGACGTGTCCTGCATGCCTTCGGATCTGCCCGAATTCATCGCCGTGGATCTGTCCAACCTGCAGAAGAATGTTTCGCTGCACCTCAAGGACGTCAAGCTGCCCAAGGGCGTGAGCGCGGTGACCCGTGGCGCGAAGAACAACCCGGTGCTGGTGTCCGTGGTGGCGCCTGCCGTGGAAGTCGAGGCCCCTGCCGCCGACGCCGCTGCAGCCCCCGCCAAGGGCAAGGGCAAGGGCAAGAAGTAATTCCCGCCTGCCCGGCAGCCGCTGTACTGGCTGCCTTGCGCACAACGGCCCACCTTTGCGTGGGCCGTTGGTTTTTGTGCCATCCGATAATCGCACCCATGATCAAGCTGTTTGTAGGCCTGGGCAACCCCGGGCCGGAATACGAAGCCACCCGCCACAACGCCGGGTTCTGGTGGATCGACGCGCTGGCGCGCGAACTCAAGGTGCACCTGCAACCCGAGCGCAGCTACTGGGGCCTGGCAGCGCGCGCGACGGTGCATGGCCAGCATGTATGGCTGCTGGAGCCGCAGACCTACATGAACCTCTCGGGCAAGTCGGTGGCCGCGCTGGCGCGCTTCTTCAAGATCGCACCCGAGGAGATCCTGGTGGCGCACGACGAACTGGACATAGCCCCCGGCCAAGCCAAACTCAAGCGCGGTGGCGGCCATGCAGGGCACAACGGCCTGCGCGACATCCACGCACAACTGTGCTCACCCGACTACTGGCGCCTGCGCATCGGCATTGGGCACCCGGGCGACAGGGCTGAGGTGGCGAACTGGGTGCTCAAGAAACCCGCGCCAGACCAACGCACGCTCATCGAAGACAGCATTGCCCACAGCCTGAAGGCCTGGCCCGCCCTGCTGGCTGGCGACATGGACAAGGCTACGCTGCTGGTGCACACCACCAAGGCTCCGCGCCCCAAGCCGCCACGCCCCGCTGCGGCCACCCCCGAAACCAGTGCATGACGCTATAGTTTTAATAGCGTATTGCGCTTGATGGACGGGCGCTGCAGCCCAAATCAAGCACCAATGCGCACTGCCGCCTGCAGGCGGTGGAATTTTTGCCACAAGGTTTCGCGGCTTTCGACGTGCTGGGGATCTACAGGAATGCAGGACACGGGGCAGACCTGCATGCACTGGGGCTCGTCAAAATGCCCCACGCATTCGGTGCATTTGCTGGGGTCGATTTCGTAGATCTTCTCGCCCAGGTAAATGGCCTGGTTGGGACATTCGGGTTCGCAGACATCACAGTTGATGCATTCGTCGGTGATCATCAATGCCATGGAGCGCTCCGCAAGACCGGGCCTGCGCATGTCCGTCATGCCCGCAGCGGCCCGGGGCGCCATTATCGCGCGCCGCCGATACCCTGCCTGGCAGTAGGGTGCCAGGCAGAAGCAACAGGCTTACTGCGCCGCGCCCAGCTGCGGCATCTGGATGGCCTTGCCGTTGAGGCGCACCTTCCCCGCTTCCACCTGCACGCTGCTGACGATGTGATCGGTCTCCTGGCTCAGAAAGCCCTGGGCCTGCGCCATGCCCAGCAGGGCATTGACTTCGTCCGGCGCAGGCACGGGCTTGCCCGCAGCCTCGGCGATGAGGGGGATCCAGGCCTTGGGCAGGCGCACGCTGGCATCCAGCACGCTGTGCTGCAGCAGTGCTGCGCCCCAGCCTTTTTCCTCGACCAGCGCCTGGTCTGGCGCGCTCTTGATCTGCGCACCATAGCTCAGGCTGCCCTCTTTGCCAGCCGCCGTCGCCTTGATTTCAACGGCATAGGCAGGCAGCGCCGCCAGCAGGCGCGGAGCGGCCTGGGCCAGGGTGGCCAGCCACGGCGCCTCGGAAGGAGCGAGTGCGTTCTTGGCATCGGCTGCAGTGCCTGTGCGGTAGGCACCCACCAGGGCCTGCTGGAACAAGCGCACCGCTTCCACATCGATGCGGCTCACGTCCTCGCGCAAGCTCAGGCGGTCCAGCGCCATGGGGCCGATGTTGCCCTTGGACTGCATGGTCACGTTCCAGCCGAACACGGCGTCCTTGCGTTCGATGGTGGCCTTGAAGTCCATGTCCTGCAAGGCCGCCAGGGCCTTGGATTTGGCACCCTGCTCCTCCAGCTCCAGCGTCAGCTTGTCGATGCGGCCCTGGGAGGTGCCGGGTGTCAGCAGCCACAGGCCGTCTTCGATGCGCACGTCGAAATCGCCGCGCAGCCCCGAAAATGCCATGGACAGGGTGGAGGGCACCTTGGCCTCCTGGCCCTCTTGTTCTTCGTCGTCCTGCGCATCGGAAGGAGCGTCATGGACGCGCAGCGTCAGCTCGGGCCACTGCATGGCGCCACGCAAGCGCGTGCGGTCGGCGCTGAGCGCCATGTCGTAGCGCAACGCCTTCCAGCGGATGAGGTTGTCGCCCTCGGCCACTTCACCGGCGGGCACTTCCAGCAGCATGTCATTGCTGCCCGTCCAGTGGTGCACCACGGTCAGGGTGGGGGCGCTGGTGCGCTCCAGCAGCTTGCGCGCCTGCTCGTCCAGGCCATCCAGGGCCATGCGCGTCTCGACCACTGCGGCGGCCAGCTTGAAGCCCGCCAGCGGTCCATGGCGCACCGTGCTGTCCAGGCGCAAGCGCAGCGGGGTTGCGGGCACAGGCGTGGCGCCCTCTTCGGCGGGTTCGGCGGGCGGCGTCCACTGCAGCACAGTCTGGGCCTGCGATACCCAGAAGCCACGCTGGTACTGCTGCGAGACCACGCCTTCGGCCCCCAGCACCTTGCGCACTTCTTCCAGTGCTTCCTGGTAACGCTGCTGCGCCCGCTCGCCCGCGTACCACGTGGCCCCGGCATACACGCCCCCCAAGACCACGATGGCCGAGCCCCAGGCAAGTTTCTTGTTCATGGATGGATTCCTCCCAGATCAGACCCGGAACCCCCTCGGCCCCGAAGAACCGGCGAGCGTACCAGCGAGTCGGCCTTTTGCCCCTGCGCCAGGGCGCCCAATGTGCAAGCAATTGTTGCAGCACGAAAAATTCAATGCCGGATAACGCCTCAGCGCCCTATCAGCAAGCGCCAGAAGCTATGTTTTTGATAGCAACTCAGGTACGTTGCGCCGTCGCCAGCCGCACCGCAAGCCCCAGAAACACCAAGCCCGCCACGCGGTTGAGCACCGTTTGCGCCCGCACCGAACGCATCAGCAGCGTGCCAAACACGCCCGAGAAGCAGGCAATGGCGCCAAACACCAGCATGGTGGCCAGCATGAACACCAGGCCCAGCACCATCAGTTGCAGCGCGACGCTGCCACGCGCGGGGTCGGCAAACTGGGGCAAAAAGGCCAGGAAGAAAATCAGCACCTTGGGGTTGGTGAGGTTCATCACCACGCCACGGCCCACCATCTTCCACCAGCCCGACGCAGGCTGCGCGGAGGCGCTCTCATCAGACGCAGCGGCAGTGGCCGCCGGAGCACGCAGTGCCTGCCAGGCCAGCCACGCCAGATAGGCCGCGCCGCAGAACTTGAGCACCGTGAACGCCATGGCCGACGCCGCAAACACTGCTGCCAGCCCCAGCGCCACGGCAGCCGTGTGCCCCACAATGCCCAGGCACAGCCCCAGCACCACGGCCAGCCCGGCCCGCCAGCCGCGCTGCGCCGACTGGACCAGCACAAAGAGGTTGTCCGGCCCCGGCGTCAGGGCCAGGACGACGGCAACACCGAAGAAGGTGACAAGGGTTTCGATGGCGGGCATGGCAATCGCTTTCAAAAGGCATGGAACGAGCGCACATTGTGCATCCCCGCTCAGCCACGCATGGCTTCGTAGCCATGCGCCACGACGGGCCTTCTTCAGCTCGGGCTATAGTGAACAACAATTTTGTGAATTTTCTCCGTTGCCGATATTTCGTGCTGAATGTTCTTGACAACCACCTCAACGTTGCCATCGAGGAAAAGCGTGTCTCCGACAACTGGGATGCATTGAAGAGTTACCTCTTGGATGAGAGAGTCAGAACCGAAATAACGAAGAGAGCAGGTAATTGACATGCATGTTTCTTTCATGGTTTATTTAACAACATAAACTAGGTTTATGCGGCGCCGCTATTACGGTAGGCAGGTGGAAAAAATTCCACAAGCGCTCAGCAATAGCGTGTGCTCCAAGCATTATTGAGGCCAACCAAAAAAATCCCGGACGTTCCCCGTGCTGGCGTGCGTTTCATCCACCACCGCAATTCGAATCAACAGAGCTTGCGCAAGACTGGTTTGATCAAGGGGGTTAAATCTGCAAATGCTGGAACGTTTGATGCGGGGCCACCGGTGGCCACTGTTTCTCCAGTGCGAAAGACAGCTTTCCAATTCATGAGATACACAGAGTCCGCGGCGCAGTCGGCACGAACTTGAATAAGAACTGCATCGGCGCCGATGGTTGCCTTCCCCTGCGCTGATACTATCAGAGTCACGGTGTTAACTACCGAGGTGCCATCCTGTTTTGATAATTCTTTGTTGACTAAATATCTTCCCCATTTGGTAGTTCCTATTTCTACCGGTTGTGCATTGCCGACAGTTGCTGTCAGCAACGTGATTGCTGCTGCAAATACTATGCTCCGCACTGTACTTCTCATGTCGGTTCCTTCAGTGAACTCTAACGTAGAAGTGAGGGGCAGCCGGAGCGCGAAGCGCGGAGGGAACCAAGAGGCTTTGTTGCACAAACCAGAATCAGGCCGAGATAACCCCAGCCCCAGACGCAGCTATGCCATGACAGGCACCGCCACCGTTGCCGGGCGCCCCAGTTGCGTGAAGCGGTTGAGCAAAGCCACCCGCACATGCAACTCCGT
>JACPUE010000063.1 GCA_016192425.1 Burkholderiales bacterium | reverse complement strand
GGAGGCCGCGTATGAGCAGTTTGCTTCACCAAAACGGGCTGCAGCAGCGCGCCAGCGCTGCCGAATGCGCAGCATTCGATGCGCGGAGGCCGCGTATGAGCAGTTTGCTTCACCAAAACGGGCTGCAGCAGCGCGCCAGCGCTGCCGAATGCGCAGCATTCGATGCGCGGAGGCCGCGTATGAGCAGTTTGCTTCACCAAAACAAACTGCGCATTGCGTCAGCAATGCCAGGCGCGGAGCGCCTGATGAGAGGAGGCCGCGTATGAGTGCCAAGACCGCCCTCATCATGGCAGGCGGCACCGGCGGCCACATCTTCCCCGGCCTGGCCGTGGCCGAGGAGCTGCGCGCGCGCGGCTGGCGCGTGCACTGGCTGGGTGCGCCCGCCAGCATGGAGGCGCGCATCGTGCCCGCACACGGCTTTGCGCTGGAGACCATCGACTTTTCGGGCGTGCGCGGCAAGGGCCTGGCCACGCTGGCACTGCTGCCCTTGCGCCTGCTGCGCGCCTTCTGGCAGGCCTGGCGTGTGGTGCGCAGGGTGCAGCCGGACGTGGTGGTGGGCCTGGGCGGCTACATCAGCTTTCCGGGCGGCATGATGGCCGTGCTGGCAGGCAAGCCGCTGGTGCTGCATGAGCAGAACTCCGTGGCGGGCATGGCCAACAAGGTGCTGGCCCGCGTGGCCGACCGTGTGTTCACCGCCTTCCCCCATGCGCTGGCCCAGGGCCAGTGGGTGGGCAACCCCCTGCGCAAGCCCTTTACCGAGCAGGCCGGCCCCGCTGTGCGTTTTGCAGGGCGCAGCGGGCCGCTGCGGCTGCTGGTGGTGGGCGGCAGCCTGGGCGCGCGTGCGCTCAACGAGATCGTGCCGCAGGCCCTGGCCCTGGTGCCGCCCGAGCGGCGCCCCCTGGTCACGCACCAGAGCGGCGCTGCGCAGATCGACCAGTTGCGTGCCAACTACGAAGCCGCCGGGGTGCAGGCCGAGCTCACGCCCTTCATCGACGACACCGCCAGCGCCTTTGCGCAGGCTGACCTCATCGTGTGCCGTGCGGGCGCCAGCACGGTCACCGAGATTGCCGCCGTGGGCGCTGCCGCCGTGTTTGTGCCGTTTCCGGCAGCAGTGGACGACCACCAGACCACCAACGCGCAGTTCCTGGTACAGGCCGGGGGTGGATGGTTGGTGCAACAACGCGATCTTTCTCCCCAAAACCTGGCCGAAATGCTACAAAATACAGAGCGTGCAGCGCTGATGGAACGGGCGCTCAAGGCCAAGACAATGCAAAAGATCAACGCCACCCGCGAGGTGGTGACTGCGTGTGAGGAAGTCGCAGCATGAAACACGCTATCCGCCACATCCATTTCGTCGGCCTGGGGGGAGCGGGCATGAGCGGCATTGCCGAGGTGCTGTTCAACCTGGGCTACGGAATCTCGGGCTCGGACCTGTCCGACAGCCCGACCCTGCACCGCCTGCAGGGCCTGGGCATCCAGACCTTCGTGGGCCATGCGGCAGAGCACATTGCCGGGGCCGATGCGGTGGTCACCTCCACCGCCGTCAAAAGCGACAACCCGGAGGTGCTGGCCGCCCGCGAGAAAAAAATCCCCGTGGTGCCGCGCGCGCTCATGCTGGCGGAGCTCATGCGCCTCAAGCGCGGCATCGCCATTGCGGGCACGCATGGCAAGACCACCACCACCAGCCTGGTCACCAGTGTGTTGGCCGAGGGAGAACTGGACCCCACGTTCGTCATCGGCGGGCGCCTGAACAGTGCCGGAGCCAACGCCAAGCTGGGCAGCGGCGACTACATCGTGGTCGAGGCCGACGAGTCCGATGCCTCCTTCCTCAACCTGCTGCCCGTGATGGCCGTCGTCACCAACATCGACGCCGACCACATGGAGACCTACGGCCACGACTTCGCCCGGCTCAAAAAGGCCTTCGTCGATTTCCTGCACCGCATGCCGTTCTACGGCACGGCCATCCTGTGCATCGACAACCCGGCCGTGCGCGAGATCGTGCCCGAGGTGTCCTGCCCCATCACCAGCTACGGCTTTTCCGAGGATGCGCAGGTGCGCGCCGTCAACGTCCGTGCCGACGGCGCGCAGATGCGCTTCACCGTGCAGCGGCGCAACGGCGTGACCCTGCCCGACCTGGACGTTGTGCTCAACCTGGCGGGCGAGCACAACGTGCTCAACGCCCTGTCGGCCATTGCCGTGGCGGTGGAGCTGAACATCCCCGACGAGGCCGTGCTGCGCGCGCTGGCCAGCTTCCGCGGCGTGGGGCGGCGCTTCCAGGGCTATGGCGACCTGCCCGCCAAGGATGGCGGGCGCTTCACCGTGATCGACGACTACGGCCACCACCCCGTGGAAATGGCCGCCACGCTGGCGGCTGCACGCGGTGCCTTTGCCGGGCGGCGCCTGGTGCTGGCCTTCCAGCCGCACCGCTACACGCGCACACGCGACTGCTTCGAGGACTTCGTCAAGGTCATCGGCAGCGCCGATGCCGTGCTGCTCACCGAGGTCTATGCCGCAGGCGAGGCGCCCGTGGTCGCGGCCGATGGCCGGTCCCTGGCGCGCGCGCTGCGCGTGGCGGGGCGCGTCGAGCCGGTGTTTGTGGAAGACGTGGCCGATCTGCCCCAGACCATTGCCGCCATGGCGCAGGACGGCGACGTGGTGTTGTGCATGGGCGCAGGCTCCATCGGCAACATGCCGGGCAGGCTGGTTGAAATGCTATCAAATACAGAGCAGACAGAGCAGGAGGAGAAAGCGCAATGACCGCAATGGATGCCAAGACCACCGGGCAGATCCTGCCCAACCCGGCTGCGCTGGGCAAGGTGGCCGTGCTCATGGGCGGCACCTCGGCTGAACGCGAGGTTTCGCTCATGTCCGGTGCGGGCGTGCTGCAGGCGCTGCGCGCACGCGGGGTGGACGCCCATGCCTTCGATCCCGCGCACACGGAGCTGTGCGAACTCAAGCGCGCAGGCTATGCACGCTGCTTCATCGCGCTGCATGGGCGGCACGGGGAAGACGGCTCGGTGCAAGGCGCGCTGGAGCTGCTGGGCATTCCCTACACCGGCTCGGGCGTCATGGCGTCCAGCATCGCCATGGACAAGGTGATGACCAAGCGTGTGTGGCTGGCCGAGGGCCTGCCCACGCCGCGCTACGTGTGGCTGGCACCCGAGCGCCAGAACCGGGAAACCGTGCGCACCGTGCCTGACGAACTGGGCCTGCCGCTGATCGTCAAGCCGCCGCGCGAGGGCTCGTCCATCGGTGTGACCAAGGTGCAGGGGTATTCGGACATGCAGGAGGCCGTGCAGCTTTCGGCGCGCTACGACCCCGACGTGCTGTGCGAAGAATTCATCGAAGGCGAGGAAGTCACCTGCCCGGTGCTGGGCCAGGGGATGGATGCCGTGGCGCTGCCCGTGATCCGTATCGTGGCCCCAGGCGGCGCCTACGACTACCAGAACAAATACTTCACCGACGACGTGAAGTACCAGTGCCCCAGCGGCCTGCCCGAGGCCGAGGAGCGCGAGATCCAGCGCATCGTGCTGGCCGCCTACCGCGCGCTGGGCTGCCGTGGCTGGGGGCGCGCCGACCTGATGATTCGTGCCAGCGACCGCAAGCCCTTCCTGCTGGAGATGAACACCTCCCCCGGCATGACCGGCCACTCGCTGGTGCCCATGTCTGCGCGTGCCGCAGGCATCAGCTATGAAGACCTGTGCCTGCGCCTGCTGGGCGGCGCGGCGCTCGATACTCCCTCGCAGGAGGTTCAGGCATGAACCAGGCCCTGCCCGCACCGCTGGACGTGCGCCTCATGAACTGGACCGCCACGGCCCTGTTCATGGGCTGCGCCGCCCTGGTGCTGGCAGCCTTGGCGGGCTGGCTCATGCGCCTGCCCGCCTTTGCCATCACACGGCTGGTGGTGGAGGGCGATGTATCGCACCACAGCGCCGTGACCCTGCGCGCCAACGTGGCGCCGCGCCTGGCGGGCAACTTCTTCACGCTCAACCTGCAGGTTGCGCGTGCGACCTTCGAGCAGGTGCCCTGGGTGCGCAAGGCCCAGGTGCAGCGCCAGTTCCCCGGCACGCTGCGCGTGCTGCTGGAGGAGCACCGCCCTGTGGCCCACTGGGGCGCGGAATCCAGCACCACCATGGTCAACGATGTGGGCGAGGTCTTCGACGCCAGCGCCGATGACCCCGAGTACGACCTGTTGCCGCGCCTGGCCGGGCCCGAGGGGGCCTCTGCGCAGATGCTGCAGATGCATGCCCGGCTGCAGAACATCGTCGACCCCCTGGACTGGGACGTGCGGGTGCTGGAATTCAACCGCCGGGGCAGTTGGCGCATGGTGCTGGACAGCGGGGCCGAGATCGAACTGGGCGCAGGCAGCGACGAAGAGCTGGCACTGCGCCTGCAGCGCTTCGTGCGCACGCTCACCCAGGTGGCCGGCAAATACGGGCGCCACGCGGATGCGCTGGAATCGGCAGACCTGCGCCACAGCAGCGGCTACGCCCTGCGCCTGCGCGGGGTGACCACGGTGCAGGACGGACAGCACAACGCCAGCGTGCGCCGCTGACAGGCACGCTCAGAACAAGAGGCACAAGACGCATATGGCAAGAGAATACAAAGACGTGGTGGTGGGACTGGACATCGGCACGGCCAAGATCATGGCCGTGGTGGCCGAGGTGCTGCCCGGCGGCGAGCTCAAGCTCGCAGGCCTGGGCGTGGCGCCCAGCAACGGCCTCAAGCGCGGCGTGGTGGTCAACATCGACGCCACGGTGCAGAGCATCCAGCAGGCACTGAAAGAGGCCGAGCTGATGGCCGACTGCAAGATCCAGCGTGTGTTCACCGGCATCACGGGCAGCCATATCCGGGGCATCAATTCCAGCGGCATGGTGGCCGTCAAGGACAAGGAAGTCACCGCCGCCGATGTGGCGCGCGTGGTCGAGACGGCCAAGGCCATCAACATCTCCAGCGACCAGCGCCTGCTGCTGGTGGAGCCGCAGGAATTCGTCATCGACGGGCAGGACGTGAAAGAGCCCATCGGCATGAGCGGCATCCGCCTCGAAGCCAAGGTGCACATCGTGACCGGCGCGCAGAGCGCGGCAGAAAACATCATCAAATGCGTGCGCCGCTGCGGCCTGGAGGTGGAGCAATTGCTGCTCAACCCGCTGGCCAGCAGCCAGGCCGTGCTGACCGACGACGAGCGCGAGCTGGGCGTGGCGCTGGTGGACATTGGCGCAGGCACCACGGACGTGGCCATCTTCACCGGCGGCGCGATCCGGCACACGGCGGTCATCCCCATTGCGGGCGACCTCATCACCAGCGACATTGCCATGGCGCTGCGCACCCCCACCAAGGACGCCGAGGACATCAAGGTTGAAAGCGGCTTTGCCAAGCAACTGCTGGCCGACCCCGAGGCGCAGGTCGAAGTGCCGGGCCTGGGCGACCGGGGGCCGCGCATGCTCAGCAAGCAGGCCCTGGCGGGCGTGATCGAGCCGCGCGTGGAGGAAATCTTCTCGCTCGTGCAGCAGGTCATCCGCGAGTCGGGCTATGAGGAGGTGCTGTCCTCGGGCATCGTGCTCACCGGCGGCAGCGTGGTCATGCCGGGCATGGTGGAGTTGGGCGAGGACATCTTCCTCAAGCCCGTGCGCCGGGGCATCCCCAAGTATTCCAGCGCGCTGGCCGACATGGTGGCCCAGCCGCGCGCTGCCACCGTCATGGGTCTGCTCGAAGAGGCCCGCCTGGCGCGCCTGCGCGGTTTCAAGGTGGCGCACAAGGGCGGGGCCGTGCAGTCGGTCTTTGGCCGGCTCAAGGACTTCATCGTGGGGAATTTCTGACCATGGATTTCCTCCTATGGCTTTCGCGGGCAAGCCCGCACCGAAGACTGGGTGGCCGGTGGCGCAGCGCAGGCCCGCCACCGCCCGCCCGAACCCCCAGCGTGACCCCATTCCCAGGCAAAGACCTGAACCCCATTGAGAATTGATGAAAGAGGAGCTCCCAGATGTCCATTGAAATGATCGAAGCCGAAGACTTCAACCAGGGCACCCAGATCAAGGTGATTGGCGTGGGCGGCGGCGGCGGCAATGCCGTTGAGCACATGATCGCGCGCAGCGTGCAGGGCGTGGAGTTCATCAGCGCCAACACCGACGCGCAGGCCCTGGCCCGCAGCACGGCGCACCGCGTGGTCCAGCTCGGCAACACCGGCCTGGGTGCAGGCAGCAAGCCCGAAAAGGCGCGCGAGGCCGCCGAGGCCGCCGAGGCCGACATCCGCAGCGCCATTGAAGGCGCACACATGCTGTTCATCACAGCAGGCATGGGCGGCGGCACGGGCACGGGCGCAGCACCGGTGATTGCGCGCGTGGCCAAGGAAATGGGCATTCTGACCGTGGGCGTGGTGACCAAGCCCTTCGAATGGGAAGGCGGCCGCCGCATGCAGAACGCCGACAACGGCCTGTCCGAACTGGAGGCCAATGTCGATTCGCTGATCGTGGTGCTCAACGAGAAGCTGCTCGAAGTGCTGGGCGACGACATCACCCAGGACGAAGCCTTTGCCCATGCCAACGACGTGCTCAAGAACGCCGTGGGCGGCATTGCCGAAATCATCAACGAGTACGGCCATGTGAACGTCGACTTTGAAGACGTGCGCACCGTGATGGGCGAACCCGGCAAGGCCATGATGGGCACGGCCACCGCCAGCGGCCCGGACCGTGCGCGCATCGCCGCCGAGCAGGCCGTGGCCTGCCCGCTGCTCGAAGGCATCGACCTCTCGGGCGCCAAGGGCGTGCTGGTGCTGGTGACGGCAGCGCGCGGCAGCCTCAAGCTGTCCGAGTCGCGCCTGGCCATGAGCACCATCAACGCCTATGCATCGCCCGACGCGCATGTCATCTACGGCGCTGCCTATGACGACAGCCTGGGCGACGAGCTGCGCGTCACGGTGGTGGCCACGGGCCTGTCGCGTGCCAACGCACGGCGCCAGCCCATCTCGGTGGTGCAGGGCGGGCTGCGTACCGGCACCGACAACATGGCTTACCCCATGGCGGGCAACGGCATGGCCGCTGGCGGCGTGGTGTCGGGCCTGGCCGCACCGGCAGGTGGGGCTGACTATGGCAACATGGCCGTGCCCAGCGTGTGGCGCACCAACCGCACCCAGGCTGCGGCGCGGGTCGATGCGCTGGTGTCCGGCGGCATGGATGATCTGGAAATTCCGGCGTTCCTGCGCAAGCAGGCAGATTGATTCGGAACATCCCCCCCGAGCGGCTGCGCCGCTCCCCCCTTCTCTCACGCTGCTGCGCAGCGCGGGAAGGGGGGCACCGCCAGCGCGGCGGGGCGGCCCTTGCGCGGTGGTCGCTGGCCTGGGTCGCGCGGGCGTTTCTGTTTCTATCAAGGCCATAGCTGAACAGTGCTGCGGCCGTGGGCTTGCCGCACTAAAATCAACGGATGCTTGCGCAACGTACCCTCAAGTCCCTCACCCGCGCGGTGGGCGTGGGCCTGCACAGTGGGCAGCGCGTGGAGCTGACCCTGCGCCCGGCGCAGCCCGATACGGGCATTGTGTTTCGGCGCATTGATCTGCCGGAGCCGGTGGATATTCCGGTATCTTCCCAGGCGGTGACCGATACCCGCATGGCCTCGACCATTTCGGTGGGGGATGCGCGGGTGCATACGGTGGAACACCTCATGTCGGCCTGCGCGGGCCTGGGGGTGGACAACCTCTATGTGGACATCACCGCCGAGGAAGTGCCCATCCTCGATGGCTCCTCGGCCTCGTTCGTGTTCCTGCTGCAAAGCGCGGGCATTGCGCTGCAGAACGCGCCCCGGCGCTTCATCCGTGTCAAGCAGCCGGTGGAAGTGCGCCAGGGCGAGGGCGCGCAAGCCAAATGGGCGCGCCTGGATCCCTGCCATGGCTTCAAGCTGCGCTTCGAAATCGACTTTGCACACCCCGCGGTGGATTCCACCGGGCAGTGCTTCGAGTTCGACCTCGGCACGGGCAACTACAGCCGCGATATTGCACGCGCGCGCACCTTCGGCTTCACCAAGG
The DNA here is from genome assembly GCA_016192425.1 of Burkholderiales bacterium. Classification (GTDB taxonomy): domain Bacteria; phylum Pseudomonadota; class Gammaproteobacteria; order Burkholderiales; family Burkholderiaceae_C; genus Simplicispira. Next base: position 63,119 of record JACPUE010000063.1, on the reverse strand, counting down.
ATGTGGAGATGATGCGCTCCAGCGGCCTCGCGCTGGGCGGCGGGCTGGACAATGCCATCGTCATGGACGACTACAAGGTGCTCAACGCCGATGGCCTGCGCTACGACGATGAATTCGTCAAGCACAAGATCCTTGACGCCATGGGCGACCTGTACCTCGTCGGCAAGCCCTTGCTGGCCGCCTACAGCGCCTTCCGCTCGGGCCACGCACTCAACAACCTGCTGCTGCGGGAACTGGAGGCGCGCCCAGAGGCCTGGGAGATCGTCACCTTCGACAACGAGCGCCTCGCGCCCACCGGCTTCGCGCAACCAGCGCGAGCTTGGTAGCCCAACGCCATGCTGCTGTTCCGCTGGCTCGTCATGCTGCTGCTGTTCGTGGCGGCGCTGTGCTTTGCTTTCTACGCGGGCACGGGGCAGGTGCGCTACAAGCGGCTGGGGTTTGTGGTTCTCAAATGGACCCTGATCGCCGCAGGCGTGTTCTTCGCCGTTCTGATCCTTGAACGCGGCATCTGACGCGCGTCGCCAAGCTGCCCTATACTTGCCCTTGCTCCGGGGTGTGCTGATGCGCTGAGATGCAAAGGGCCTGTTGCCAGGCCTGCTGTGAACCCGACGAACTTGATCCGGTTCATACCGGCGGAAGAAGAGCCGAACCTCCCCGTATGCGTGGCTGCCCATCCGGCAGGCACGCCGCACCACAGACGTCAACCGTGTTTGTGGAGGGCGCAGGTCCAGTCCGGAGCACCCCACCATCCGGACCTTGGAGACCTGACCATGAACGCCCCCGACCTCCCCACCCGTGAGTCCTTTGCCGCCCAACTGGCGCGTGCCCGCGAGCCCTTCCCTGCATCGCGCAAGGCCTACCTGCCCGGCCAGTTGCATCCAGACCTGCGGGTGCCGGTGCGCGACATCCAGCTCACCAGCGGCGAGGTGGTCAGCGTGTACGACACCTCCGGCCCGTACACCGATCCCGGTGCCGTGATCGACGTGCGCAGCGGCCTGCCCAGCGTGCGTGGCGCCTGGATTGCTGCGCGCGGCGACACCGAAAGCTACGCTGGGCGCCCACCGTTGGCGCTGGACGATGGACAGAAGAGCGAGGACGCCGCGCGTCTGGCGCAGCTGCGCGCCGAGGCCGCCGCGCTGCAGCGCCAGCCCCTGCGCGCCAAGAGCGGTGCCAATGTCACGCAAATGCACTATGCCCGCAAAGGCATCATCACGCCCGAGATGGAGTACGTGGCCATCCGCGAAAACGGCAAGCGCGAGTGGATGGCGCAGTACCAGCAGGACGCAGCGCGCGAGCAGCGCCTGATGGGCAACCCGCTGGGCGCGAGCATTCCCAAGATCATCACGCCCGAATTCGTGCGCGACGAGGTGGCGCGCGGCCGCGCCATCATCCCGGCCAACATCAACCACCCCGAGGTGGAACCGATGGCGATTGGCCGCAACTTCCTGGTCAAGATCAACGCCAACATCGGCAATTCGGCCGTTACGTCGAGCATCGAGGAAGAGGTGGAGAAGCTGGTCTGGGCGATCCGCTGGGGCGCCGACAACGTGATGGACCTGTCCACCGGCAAGAACATCCACACAACGCGCGACTGGATCGTGCGCAACTCACCCGTGCCCATCGGCACCGTGCCGATCTACCAGGCGCTGGAGAAGGTGGGTGGCATCGCCGAGGACCTGACCTGGGAAATCTTCCGCGACACCCTGGTCGAGCAGGCCGAGCAGGGCGTGGACTACTTCACCATCCACGCGGGTGTGCGCCTGGCCTACATCCACCTCACGGCGGCGCGGCGCACGGGCATCGTCTCGCGCGGCGGCTCCATCATGGCCAAGTGGTGCATGGCGCACCACCGCGAGAGCTTCCTGTACGAGCACTTCGAGGACATCTGCGACATCATGAAGCAGTACGACGTGGCCTTCAGCCTGGGCGACGGCCTGCGGCCCGGCTGCGCGTCGGACGCCAACGATGAAGCCCAGTTCGCTGAGCTGCACACGCTGGGCGAACTGACCCAGATCACCCGGAAGCACGACGTGCAGACCATGATCGTAGGCCCCGGCCACGTGCCCACGCACATGATCCAGGCCAACATGATCGAGCAGCTCAAGACCTGCCACGAGGCGCCGTTCTACACGCTCGGGCCCTTGACCATCGACATTGCCCCCGGCTACGACCACATTGCGTCTGCCATCGGCGCGGCCATGATCGGCTGGATGGGCACGGCCATGCTGTGCTACGTCACGCCCAAGGAACACCTGGGCCTGCCCGACCGCGACGACGTGAAGCAGGGCATCATCGCCTACAAGATCGCCGCGCACGCCGCCGACGTGGCCAAGGGCCACCCCGGTGCCCGTGCACGCGACGATGCACTGAGCCAGGCGCGCTTCGACTTCCGCTGGCAGGACCAGTTCAACCTGGGCCTGGACCCGGAGACGGCGCAGGAATACCACGACGAAACCCTGCCCAAGGACAGCGCCAAGGTGGCGCATTTCTGCTCCATGTGCGGGCCCAAGTTCTGTTCGATGAAGATCACGCAGGAAGTGCGTGACTTCGCCGCGCAAAAGGGGCTGGCCGAAGATGCTGCGTTGCAGCAGGGAATGGCCACCAAGGCCGAGGAGTTCCAGCGCGCCGGGGGGCGCTTCTACGTGCCTTTGCACCCGCAGGATTGACCCACCGCCAGCCGTGATAACCCTGTGATGCTGCACAGGGGGGCTGGGCTATATTGCAAGCAAAGGCAGCCCACAAAGCTGCGGGAGGGGCAGAGCGCTGCATACGGCGCCTGCCGTGCTTGATGGTTTTGATGGAAAGGGTGCCATGAATCTGCTTGGCCGACTCTCGATCCGTGCGCGCTTGTACTTCGGCACGGGGTTTGCACTGGTGCTGCTGGTGGTGATTGGCGCCATGGGCTATGTGGCGCTGGATCGCACGCGCGGCACCTTGCAGGAGCTATTCTCGCTGCGGGTGCAGACGCTCACCGACATGTCCGACCTGCGCACCCGCCTGGGCGATGTGCGCCGGGTTGAAAAAGACATCATCATCAACTTCAACAACACCGTCGAGGTATCCAAGCTGCGCGAGGACTGGGCTGCCATCCTGGTCAAGCTGCGCAAGGATCTGGGCGAGGTGCGCCAGCGCCAGGCGCAGGATGCGCAGTTCACCGGCACCATCGACAAGGTTCTGGAGGAACTGCAGCAGTACGATGCGGGGATCAACCCCATCTTCCAGCAGATCGAAAACGCGCAGCTCGATGGAGCCGGCGGCGGCGCCTATGCCAACCGCCTGCGCAAGCACACCGACGATGCCGACAAGCTGCTGGGTGACCTGGCCGCCAGCGCGCGCAGCCAGATGGACGAGGCCCGTGTCGGTGTCGAGACGCGCACCGCATCCATGGCCGTGCTCATCGGCGTGGGGCTGGTGCTGGGGCTGGCGGTGCTGATCCCGCTCACCTACTTCAGCGTGCGTTCCATCACCCAGTCGCTGGGCGAAGCGAGCCGCCTGGCCGAGCGCATTGCTGCCGGCGACCTCACCGAAGACGTGCACACGCAGCAGCAGGACGAGGTGGGCCAACTGGTGGCGGCCATGGCACGCATGCAGGATTCGCTGCGCGACCTGGTGCGCCAGGTGCAGGAGGCAGCGGGCAATATCTCCACCGCCAGCAGCGAAATCGCCAATGGCAACCAGGACCTGAGCCTTCGCACCGAGCAGACGGCGGCCAACCTGGAAGAAACCTCCTCGTCCATGGAGACGCTCACCAGCACCGTGCAGCACAGCGCCGAATCGTCGCGCCACGCCAGCGACTTTGCCGCCTCGGCTGCACAGGTTGCCGGGCGGGGAGGCCAAGTGGTGGCACAGGTCGTCAGCACCATGGACCAGATCACCACCAGCTCGCGCAAGATTGCCGACATCACTGGCGTGATCGACGGCATCGCCTTCCAGACCAACATCCTGGCGCTGAACGCGGCTGTGGAGGCCGCGCGCGCGGGCGAGCAGGGCCGGGGCTTTGCCGTGGTGGCCAGTGAGGTGCGCAGCCTGGCCCAGCGCTCGGCCGAGGCCGCCAAGGAAATCAAGGCGCTGATCGGCTCCAGCGTGGAGCGGGTCGAGGCCGGTTCTGCGCTGGTGGGGCAGGCAGGGCAAACCATGACCGAAATCGTGGACAGCGTGCGCCGCGTGTCGGACATCATTGGCGAGATCACCGCATCGTCCAGTGAGCAGCGTGACAACATCGAGCAGATCAGCCAGGCCGTGCACCAGCTGGACCAGATGACCCAGCAGAACGCCGCCTTGGTGGAGGAGTCGGCCGCCGCCTCGGAGTCCCTGCGCGAACAGGCCAGCGGCCTGCTGCGTGCAGCCAGCCAGTTCAAGCTGCATGGGGGCGTTGGCATGGGCCACCAGCCAGCCCCCGGGGCCGCGCCCCAACCCCCAAGCCCCAGACCCGCGCCGCTGGCGCGCGCCAGGGGGGCCTTGCGGCTCAAGTAGGCGGCAGATCCTCCAGTGAAGCGGCCTGCCACTGCACATGCACAGGGTTCTTGCGCGAGAACAGCTCCACATGGGAGTCGATGGCGAACCGCACGCGCGCCAGCAGCTCGGAGCTGTCGGCGCTGCAGTCAAAGCGCAGCACATTGTTCTGGGCCTGCAGGATGCACAGTCCCCAGGGAAACCGGGCCTGCCCCTGCTGGCTGTCATAGTGCACGGTGATCTTGCGGCTGAAGTGGTAGCACAAGCGCTGCAGGTGGCGGCTGGCATCTTCCACGAGGACATGGCCCTGTTGGCGGATCATGGGTGGTGGGTTATGGAATGTGGGGGAATGGGGTGGCAGCGGCATTCTGTGCCACCGCGTCGGCAATCACCAGGGGTTTGCCGAGCGAGCAGGCTTCGATGCGCGCCTCGATGCCGTAGACCTCACGCAACAGTGCGGGACTGAGAATGTCCACGGGGTTGCCGCTGGCCTGCAGGCCGCCAGCACCCAGCACCAGCATGTGGTCGCACAGGCGCAGGGCGAGGTTCAGGTCGTGCACGGCGACGATGCAGGTGGTGCCACGGCTGGCCACGGATTCGCGCAGCGTTTGCAGCGCCTGCAACTGCCAGCGCAAGTCCAGGGCGCTGGTCGGCTCGTCAAGCAGCAGGAGCTGGGGGGCGCGGATGATGACCTGCGCCAGCCCCACCATCTGGCGTTGGCCTCCTGAGAGCTCATTCATGTGGCGCAGTGCCAGGGCTTGCAGTCCCATGCGGGCCACGGCGTTTTCAATGGCAGCTTCCCGTTGTGCCGCAGTCCAGGTGCTGCGGCTGCTGCGCAGAGCGCTTTGCCAGCTTTCGTAGGCCAGCAGTGAGGACGCCTGCGGCAGCGCCTGGGGCAGGTATCCGATGTGGCGCAGGCGCACAGCCGCGGGCAGCGTGGCCAGATTGATGCCATCCAGCCATACCTGTCCCTGTGCGGCGCACAGGCCTGCAACTGCCTTGATGAGGGTGGACTTGCCCACGGCATTGGGCCCTACCAGCGCTACCAGGGAGCCGGGTGGTACCGGGGCCAGGTCGACATTGCGCAGCACAATGCGCCCCCGGTAGCCCGCGCTGAGCTGGTGCAGAGAGAAACCCTTGTGCATCATTTGCGCTGGCGCAGTACCAGCGCCAGAAACAGCGGAACGCCCACCAGTGCGGTGACGATGCCTATGGGCAGCACCACGCCGGGAACCAGGGATTTGCTCAGGATCGAAGCGGCCGAGAGCATGAGTGCGCCCGCCAGTGCGGCGCCGGGCAGCAGGTAGCGGTGGTCCTCGCCCAGCAGCAGCCGGGCCATGTGCGGCCCCACCAGCCCCACAAAGCCGATGGTGCCGACAAACGACAGTGCCGTGGCGGCCAGCAGGCTCACGCGCAGCAGGGTCAGCATGCGCAGGCGCTCCACGGCGATGCCAAAGCTGCGCGCCTGGTCTTCGCCGCTGCGCAGCGCCGTCAGCGGCCATGCGCTGCGTGCCGACCACAGCGTGCACACAGCGAGAACGGCGCAAACGATGCCGATCTTCACCCAGGTGGCACGGCCCAGGCTGCCCATGATCCAGAAGACGATCTGCTGCAAGGCATTGCTGTCTGCCACGTACTGCAACAGCCACAGCAAGGCCTCGAAAGTGAACAACAGGGCAATGCCGAACAGCACCACGGTGTCCGCCGACGCGCCCTTGCGCCAGGCAAGCCATTGGATCAGGCCCGTGGCGGCGGCGGCACCGGCAAAGGCCAGCAGGGGCACGGCCAGGTTCTCCGACCACACCACCCAGGTCAGCCCTGAAACCACTGCAATGGACGCCCCCACGGCCGCAGCTGCCGAAACACCCAGCGTGAAGGGGCTGGCCAGCGGGTTGTTTAGCACGGTCTGCATCTCGGCGCCCGCCAGCCCCAGGCTTGCGCCTACGATCACCGCCATCAGTGCGTAGGGCAGGCGCACCTGCCAGATGATGACCTGCTGGGCCGGGGGCAGCGCTTGCAGATTCCACAGGCCTTGCAGCACATCGGCCAAGCCCAGTACGGAAGGGCCAGTGGCCATATCGATCAGCAGGCTGCAGGCCAGCAGCAAGGCCATGCCCGCCAGCACCGCCCAGCGTTGGCGGGCCAGGCTGCGGTAGCCTTCTGCCAGTGAGGGGGCGGGTGCCGTTTCGGAAACAGGGGGCAGGGTGTGCATGGAGCGGGTTCAGGCTTGCTGCGCCAGGGCCAAGGCGTCCAGCAGGCCGTGCACCATCACGGCGCCGTGGTCCAGTCCGGGCAGCACCGCATGGTCCACGCGCAGGCTGTGCGGGCAGTGTTCGTTCAGCGCTTGCAGCCGCTGTGCCAGTGCTTGCACATGCCACAGCATGCGGCGCTCGTTCTGGATTGCAGCCCGTTGGGGTACGGCTGCGGCCTCGGGGGTCTCCAGCCCGCCCACGCGCAGTTGCACGGTGATGGGGGTGGGCTGCGGGCGTTGCGCCAAATGCTGCTGCAAACGGGGGATCCAGCCATCAGGCCAGGTGGCAGGCGGCCACCAGAGTGAGGGGCTGGTGGCCGCGTAGCGGCTGAACAGGCCGGGTTCTGTGCCCAGCACATGCAAGGTGAACAGACCGCCCAGGGAATGGCCGTATAGCGTTTGCCGCCTGGGGTGGAGGGGCGTCGTGTTGCCGACCATGGGCAACACCGTTCGGGCAATGAAATTCCGCAAGGCATCGGAACCGCCCCGCTCAGCCGTGGGCTGTTGGCCAGGAGAAAGCGGGGTGTAGTCGCGCTGGCGCAAGGGCGGGTGGTAGGGGGCGTCGCCGGGGTGGCCCACGGCCAGCACTACCAGGGGGTCAGGGCGCAGGGCGTCGGGGCGTGCCTCGGCGTTGCGCGCCAACTGCGCGGCCATGGCAAAGGTGGCGTTGCCGTCCAGCAAGCACAGCAGTGGGTAGCCACCCGCCGGGGCGGGCAGGACGGGCTGCTGCAGCCATACCCGCCAGGTGTGGCCGCTGGCTGGGTCGAAAACGTCTCTCTGCCAGGCGCCGGGCAGTGGGGCCGGTGCGTGCGGTGGTGCAGCCAAGGGGGCCGCGCAGGCACCCAGCGCCAGGCTGCCACCGGCCGCGAGCAGGCGGCGGCGTGTGGATGCGTGGCTCACAGGCTGGTCCAGTACACGCCGCGCAAGGGAATCGGCATGAAGTTTTGGTAGAGCGACTGCAGGGTGGCCTGCGGATCGAGCTGTGCAAACTGCTGGGGATACAGCCATTTGGCCATGGCCTGCACTGCCGCCACGTTGAAGGGCGAGTTGTAGAAGTGGTGCCAGACCGCGTATGCCTGCCCCTTCTGTACGGCCTGCAACTGGCGGATGAAGGGGCGCTGCAAGGCGCGGGCCAGCGAACTGCGGGCGGCCTCGGGGGTGGCGTCGGCACCCAGCACGATGCGCAGCGGCGTCTGCGCCTGGGTGGCCATCTGGCCAATGCCGGTGCCGATGTAGATCTGTGGCTGCTGGCCCAGCAGCAGTTCGGGGTTCAGCGTTCCGTGTTCGCCGGGGATCAGGCCGCGCGCCATGTTGGAGCCACCGGCGGCATCCAGCAGCAGGCCCACCAGCCCCACCATGGTGGCGCAGCAATCGTCTGCCAGGCCGACGCGGTTTTCCAGAAAGACACTGGGTTTGCGCGCCGACGCGGGCATGCGCTCCAGCACGCTGCGCACGCGATCAAGCTCGCTGCGCCATTGCGCTGCAAAGGCTTGCGCGCGCTCGCGCCGGTTCAGCACTTGGCCTAGCAATTCCATGCTCAGCGGGGTGTTCCTGAGCGGATCCTGCCGGAAATCGACAAAGACCACGGCAATGCCTGCGGCCTCCAGCCGCGCAACGATTTCGCGGTCGCCCTTGCTGGGGCCATGCCCCCCCGACAGGCTAAACACTGCCAATTGGGGGCGCTGTGCAATGGCCAGTTCGTCGCTGAAACTGTTGTTGCTCGCCCGGCCTACACGGGCCACTTTGCCGAGCTGGGGAAACTTCTGTTGCCACTGTGCATAGCCCGCGGGGTCCAGCGTCTCATAGTCGCCCATCATGGCCACCAGGCGCTGGGTGGGGTTGCGGGAATCCAGCATGCCCAGCACAGGCAGCAGGCGACCTTCGCCGAGCAGGATGCGGTCAATCCGGACTGGCAAGGTGACCGAGCGGCCCGCCAGGTCGGTGACGGTGTGTTGGCCCTGTGCCATGGCGTGGACGGCGCACAGCAGCCAGAGCCCCAGGCCCCAAAGCCAGGCGCGCGCTTGCAGCGGCAGGCGCGCCAAGAGTATCCGCGTTGAAACAGTGCGCATTGTTGGTGAGAATAATTGTCATTTATGATACGGGCCGTAGCATCGCACATTCCGTCCCTGGGCGTGTTTGGTGCAGCACATTTTTTGTTTGGCCGCGCTGCACCGCCTGCGCGGTTCCTGGCCCGTTTGGACGATGACCATCCCGAATCCCACCGCTGCCGTGCACCCAGAATCTGCCACTCGTGCCGCAGGTGTCGCCACGGATGCTGCTTCGGGCCTGGAGCAGCACCGGCGGCGCACCTATGCGCTGCGTCCTGGCCTGCACCTGCATGCCGACGATGCCATCGACACGCAGGACTATGTGGCCCAGGGTGAGATCGGGAAAAACCTGCGCATGATCGTGCTGCTGGAAGGTTCGGTGAACCTGCGCTACGGTGAGCGCAAGCTGCAATTGAGCAGCGCTGCATCCGACCGCAGCCGCGCGGTGCGCGCCAGCCACTGGCCGCAGGCCGTGCTGCTGTCGCTGGCGCAGGCCGAGCGGTTCGAGCGCCATGCGCGCCGCGGTACCTATGCGCGGCGGCTGAGCCTGTGCGTGGGCGCGCAGTGGCTGGAACCAGTGATGGCGGGACAGCCCATGCGCAGTGTGGACGATTTTGTGCACAGCCACCTGGCCATGCGCCACTGGCAGCCCACGGCGCGCTTTGCTGCCCTGGCCGAGCAGATTGTCCGTGCACCGGCCCTGAATGCGCCTTTCCTGCACCTGTACATGGAAAGCCGGGTGTTGGAACTGGTCAGCGAAGGCCTGTTGCAACTGGGCCAGGCAGACGGTGCTGTGCCTGCCCAGGGCGCCCGCCTGCTGCCGCACGAGCATCGGCGCATCCGCGCGCTGCACGATTTTCTGCAGACCGAGCAGGCAGTGGACACGTCGCTGGACGCCCTGGCGCGCCAGGCCGGGGCCAATGCCAACACGCTGCAAAAGCACTTTCGTGCTGTCTATGGCACCACGATTTTTGATTTTTTGCGCGAGCAGCGCTTGCAGCGCGCGCGTGGCGCACTGGAACGCGATGGATTGAGCGTTGCCCAGGCCGCGCACCTGGCGGGCTACACCAGTGCCGCCAACTTTGCCACGGCGTACCGCAGGCGCTTTGGCATGCCTCCGAAGCTGGCGCGCGGCCGGGTTTAGGCCCCTGCGCCGGTGCTGGCGCAAACATCTTTGTCGGCGGTGCAAACACCAGGGCGTCATGCCTGTGCCAAGATCAGTGAATGCGAACCACTTTCATTCAATAGGCTGATGGATCAGCCGGTGGCCGCGCCGATTCACCGTTTCAACACCGCACCATGCAAATCCAACCCAGCGGGCGCGTCGCCCATCCCTTTTCCGTGTTCACCGTGGGCCAGGTGGCGCGTGCCTGCCTGTGCGTGTGCCTGGGGGCCGCGGCCGGTCACGCCGCAGCACAGGCTGCAGCCGGTGCCCAGGCGTTGCAAGAAGTGACTGTCAAGGCACAGGCGTCCAGCGTGGACACTTTGCCCGAGGCAGCGCCCGGCGGGCGCATGGCACGGGGCTCGCGCCTGGGCATGCTGGGCAATGTGGACGTGATGGACGCGCCCATGAGCACCGTGTCCTACACCGCTGAGGGTATTGCCGACACGCAGGCCACCACCGTGGGCGCCGTGTTGCGCCATGACCCCTCGGTGCGCACCACGACCAATGAGGGCCACATTGTGGAGAACTTCATCGTGCGCGGCTTCTCGGTCGATGCTGGCGCGCTGGCCATCAATGGCATGTATGGGCTGGCGTCCCGGCAAAGCACGCCGGTGGAGATTTTTGAACGGGTCGAGCTCATCAAGGGCCCCAGCGCCATGCTCATGGGCCTGCCGCCCTCGGGCGATGTGGGCGGTGCCATCAACCTGGTGCCCAAGCGGGCGGGCGACAAGCCCCTGACCCGCCTGACTACCACCCTGGCCTCCCAATCGAACGTGCAGGCGCATGTGGACGTGGCGCGCCGCCTGGGTGAGGAGCAGCGTGTGGGCGTGCGCTTCAACGGCGTGCTCTCCGGCGGCGAGACCTGGCTGGAAGGCCAGACCAAATCCAAGCGCATCGGCCACCTTGCACTGGACTACCGGGGCGACGACGGCAAGTTGGAGCTGGATGTCTATTCGATGTCCAACCGCGTGCGCAAGGGCTCGCCCATGCAGGTCATTCTCAATGGCTGGCAGACCGTGCCGCGTGCGCCCGATGGATCGACCAACTTCTTCTATGGCGAAAATGTCTTCAGCAACACCAACGACCAAGGCCTGATCCTGCGTGGCGAAACCCGGCTGGCTGCTGGCTGGACGGGCTATGCAGCCCTGGGTGCATCGGACAACAGCTACGACGGCTTCTTGTACGGCACGCGCCCAGTCTGGGCCGCTGCCGACGCAGCCACCGGCAATGCCACGGGCACGGCCTACAACTCCTGGGGCGAATACAGCACGCGCACGCTGGAAGCGGGCCTGCGCGGGCAGTGGAACACGGGCGCGGTCGCGCACCGCCTCACACTGGCGGCCAACCTGCTGCAGTACAAGGGCGGAAGCCGGGGCAATGGCACGGCACCCATTCGCAGCAACATCTACAACCCCACGCCCATCACCATGCCAGCGGGCGCGGCGGCATCGACCTTCACCTACTACAACGACGATGTGCTCAGCGCACTGAGCGCCATCGACACCATGACCCTGCTGCAGGGCCGCTTGCAGCTCACGCTGGGCCTGCGTGCACAGCAGGTGGAGCAAAAGCTCGCGGGGTATAAGGAAACCGCCGTCACGCCCATGCTTGGCGTGGTGTACAAGCCCTGGGGCGAATCGGTGTCGCTCTACGGCAACTATGTGGAGGGGTTGAGCCCCGGCACCACCGTGGGGCCGACCTACGCGAACGCAGGGCAGTCCTTTGCGCCGTACAAGAGCAAGCAGGCAGAGTTGGGGGTGAAGTGGCAGCAGGGCGCGCTGACCCAGACTGTGGCGCTGTTCCAGATCACCAAGCCCGCATTGATCGAAGTGGGCAAGTACCAGTTGCCTGATGGTGAGCAGCGCAACCGGGGCGTGGAATGGACGCTGGCAGGCCAGATGACCGATGCGCTGTCGGTATGGGGCGGTGCTGCCTTCACCGAGGCCGTGCAGACCCGCACAGTCAAGGGGGTGAACCAAGGGCTCAACCAACTGGGTGTGCCGCGCCTGGCCCTGAACCTCGGCGCCGACTGGACGGTGCCTGGCATGCCTGCCCTGATGCTGACCGGCCGCGTCAACCATACCGGCTCCCAGTGGCTCACGGGGGACAACAAGGTCAAGCTGCCTGCGGCCACCACGCTGGATGTGGGTGCACGCTACAGCATGCGCTGGGGTAGCCAGCCCGTGGTGCTCAAGGCCATGGTCACCAACCTGGCCAACAAGGCCTACTTCGAGGGCGTGTGGGGCGCAGGCCGTGTGAACCTGGGCGCACCGCGTGCGGTGAGCCTGGCCGCCCAGTTCGACTTCTGAGGGCGTGCAGCCAATGCCCACGGTAAAGGCATTCTTGCGGCGGGCGATGGGCGTGTTGTTGCTGACCTTGGTGGGGGAGCATGCGGCATGGGCGCAAGGGCTGGATGCGCAAGACAGGCTGCCTGCACAGCAGGCCCGTGGGCATGCACTGCCCCTGCAGGCGGGCGACTACGTGCGCGGCACCCTGCAGGGGCGCGGCATGCGCCTGGTGTTGCTCGATGCCTCGGGCCAGCGCCAGCGGGTTCTGGCGCGCGGTGTGCATGAAGAGCAGGGCTTCATGTTTGCAGCCGAGCGCAGCGGGGCCTACACCCTGCAGGTGCGTGCAGCCCAGGCGGGCAGCTACCGCCTGCAGGTGGATGCGCCCATCCCCGCGCAAGCTGCTGTACCGCAGGCACAAGCCCCTGCGCCAGAGAGCCCGCGTCTGCGTGCCTGGATGGCCGGGCCGCAGCCAGAGCACAGCGCCCCCTTCTGGCAGGCCGTGCAGGCCGAGGGCGCCCCGCTGGTGGAGTGCGAGGGCCTGCAGCCCGCACTGGCAGCGGGCGAATGCCTGGTCACCTTTGTATGGCGCGGCGCGCAGCGCAATGTGCGCCTGATGGGCGGCCCTTCCAACGACCACGACGCACTGCAGCGCCTGGGGCAGACGGACATCTGGTACCGCAGCTACCGGGTGCCCACGAGCACCCGCCTGTCCTACCAACTGGCGCCCGATGTACCCGAGCTGCCCACGCTGTCACCCACTGAGCGCCGCCGCGCGATTCTGGCCACGGCGCAGCGCGATCCGCTCAACCCGCGCAGCTTTCCTGCGCAGCCGCTGGACCGCTTCAACGCCGCCTCGCTGCTGGAACTGCCCCAGGCGCCCGCATCGCCCTGGCTGGCCGTGCGCTCTGGTGTGCCGCGTGGCGCGCTGCAAGCGCACCGCCTTGCCAGCCAGCACCTGTGCAACGAGCGCGACATCCACCTGTACCGCAGCGCGGGCTACCGCAGCGATAACCCGCAGCGCGTGCTGCTGGTGCTGTTCGACGCCGACCGCTACCTGGACGAAGTGCCTGTGCCCACCCTGCTGGACAACCTGGTGGCCGACGGCAAGCTCGCCCCTGTAGCGGCGGTGTTCATCGCCAACCCCAGCGGCCGCACGCGCTCGGCCGAGCTGCCGCCCAACCCCGCCATGGCCGCGTTTGTGGCGCAGGAACTCATGCCCTGGGCTGCGCGCCAGGGCCTGAGCGCCGCCCCCCGGCGCACGGTGATTGCAGGCGCCAGCTACGGCGGGCTGGCAGCGGCCTGGGTGGCACTGCAGCATCCTGAATGGTTTGGGCGGGTGCTGAGCCAGTCCGGCTCCTTCTGGTGGGCCCCCGCCATGGCGGGCGAGGAACCTGAATGGCTGACCCGCCAGTTGGCGCAGCAGCCCGTGCGCCCGGTGCGCATGCTGCTGGAGGCGGGCCTGTTCGAGTCCGGGCGTGCAGGCCAGGCAGGCATTCTGGAAACCAACCGCCATTTGCGCGATGTGCTGCGGGCCAAGGGCTACAGCGTGCTGTACCGGGAACATGCCGCAGGCCATGACAACGCCCACTGGCGTGTGCGTTTTGCACCGGCCTTGCTGGATCTGCTGCAGGACGAGGCCGGTCAGAGACCGTAGCACACCCAGCGCCCAAAAGTCGGCGCTTCTTGGGGCCACTCGCGGGCCTGGGGCAACGGGCCGGTGGGGTGCTGCAGCAGCCACTGCACGCAGCGGGCCACGCCTGCGTGGCTGACCCAGAGCACGTCACTTTGATCCTGCCGCGCCTGCTGGCGGGCAGCCTGCAGGGCTGCTTGTACGCGCTGCACCATGGTGGCCAGGTTCTCGCCGCCGCCGGGAGGGTGGCAGGCAAAGTCGGCGGTCCAGGCGTCGATGTCGGCGCGGGGCAGGGCGCTCCAGGCCTGGCCTTCCCAGGTGCCAAAGTCCAGCTCCTGCAGGCGGGCATCGGGTTTAGGTGCCAGATCAGGCCGCAGCGCTTGCAGGGCCTGCGCGAGCTGCTCGCATCTTTGTAGCGGTGAGTGCCAGGCGAGCACACGGGTGGGCAGGGTGCCCGCCAGCGCACGGGCGCAGTCCTGCGTGGCCTGTGCGTCGGCAGGCAGGTCCAGCCGCCCGTAGCACAGCCCTGGCGCGACCAGCGGGGGCGCGTGGCGCACGAGCCAGAGCCGGAAGTCCATGTCAGTTATCCATGGCGGCTCGCGCAGCCACCCGCGACGCATGAAACCGGCACGCCCCAGGCCAGGGCTCCCGCGCAAGGGCCGCCCCGCCGCGCTGGGAGCGTCCCCCTGCCCGCAGCGCGCAGCGCTGCGAGAGCGGGGGGAAGGCGCGAAGTGCCACAGGGGGGTGTTTCACTTTAGTGCGAGTGCCGCGCCCAGGTAGAAGCCGATCTCGCTGATTTGCTGTGTGGCGCCCAGGCAGTCGCCGGTAAAGCCCTGCAGCCGCCGTGCAAACCAGCGTGCCATCAGGCCGGCGGCCAGCGCGCTCAGGACTATGGATGCTATTAAAAATGTAGCGCCTTGCGCTTGCCAGACAAGTGCTAGCGGTCCAATGGACCATAAAAAACCAATGCCCAACGCCGGGAGTGTGATCTGGTCGGCCAATGGCTTGCTTTTGGAGCGTGCTGCATCGCCCACATGGGGCAGGCTGCGGATGATGAGCAGCGGCCACCAGCGCGAGAGCACATGCCCGCCCGCCAGCGCCGCGAGCACCGGCACTGCGCCCTGCGTGCCCAGGTGCGCCAGCAGGCTGGTTTTGGCCAGCAGGACCAGCACCAGGGCCATGGCACCGTAGGCGCCGATGCGCGAATCCTTCATGATGTCCAGCGCGCGCTCGCGCTCGGCAGCGCCGCCCAGGCCGTCGGCCACGTCGGCCAGGCCGTCTTCGTGGAAGCCGCCGGTGACCAGCACCGTGGCCACGGTGCTGAACACCGCAGCCACCCAGGGCACCAGGGGGCCGGTACCCAGCCCGGCCATCAGGGCGGCATGGCAGGCCACCGCCACCGCCGCCACCAGCCAGCCCACGCCCGGAAAATGCGCGCTGCTGGCGCGCAGCATGGCCGGGCTGTACCCCACCCATTGCGCCAGCCGCCCGGTGACCGGTATACGGGTAAAGAACTGCACGGCCAGCAGGTAGTGGCGCAGGGTTTGGGTCATGCTATAAAAACAATAGCTGCTTGCGCTTGATGGACGGGCGCCAGAGGCCTATTCCATCAAGAATCAAGAATGGGCCTGCAGGAACAGGCGGTAGGCTGGGTTCTGGGTTTCTTCCACATAGGGGTAGCCCAGGGTGGCCAGAAACGCCTCGAACGCCTGCGCGTCGCCCGCAGGCACCTGCAGGCCCACGAGGATGCGGCCGTAGTCTGCACCCTGGTTGCGGTAATGGAACAGCGAGATGTTCCAGCTCGGCTGCATCAGGCTCAGGAACTTGAGCAGCGCGCCGGGCCGCTCTGGAAAGACGAAGCGCAGCAGCCGCTCGTCCTGTGCCAGCGCCGAGCGCCCACCCACCAAGTGGCGCAAATGCTCCTTGGCCAGCTCGTCGTGGGTGAGGTCCAGCGCCTCGAAACCATGGCGCGCAAAGTTCTTGGCGATCTTGTCGGATTCGCCCTTGCCGTGCGCCGTGAGGCCTACGAACACGTGGGCGCGTGCGCTGTCGCTGATGCGGTAGTTGAACTCGGTCACGTTGCGCGGCCCGCCGGGCAGGCTGCCGATCACTTCGCAAAAGCGGCGAAAGCTCCCGCGCTCCTCGGGAATGGTGACGGCCAGCAGCGCCTCGCGCTCCTCGCCGACCTCGGCGCGCTCGGCCACGAAGCGCAGGCGGTCGAAGTTCATGTTGGCGCCGCACAGGATGGCGGCGTAGGTCTCGCCCTTGGTCTTGTGCGTGGCCACGTACTGCTTGATGGCGGCCACGGCCAGTGCGCCCGCAGGCTCGACGATGCTGCGCGTGTCCACGAAGATGTCCTTGATGGCCGCGCACACCGCGTCGGTGTCCACGGCCATGAACTCGTCCACCAGGCCGCTGGCGATGCGGAAGGTCTCCTCGCCCACCAGCTTGACGGCCGTGCCGTCGGAGAACAGGCCTACATCGGGCAGCGTAACGCGCCCGCCCGCCTGCACCGACTGCATCATGGCGTCGGAGTCGTTCATCTGCACGCCGATGACCTTCACCTCGGGCCGCACGGCCTTGATGTAGTTGGCCACGCCGCTGATGAGCCCGCCCCCGCCGATGGCCACGAACACCGCATCCAGGCGTGTGCTGCCCAGGGGCTGCAACTGGCGCAGGATTTCCATGGCAATCGTGCCCTGGCCTGCAATCACGTCCGGGTCGTCAAAGGGGTGCACAAAGGTCAGGCCCTGGGCCTGCTGCAACTCCACGGCGTGGCCGTAGGCATCCGAATAGCTGTCGCCGTGCAGCACCACCTCGCCGCCCAGGGCGCGCACGGCGTCGATCTTGACGGCTGGCGTGGTCGTGGGCATCACGATCACGGCGCGCGTGCCCAGCCTGTGCGCGCTCATGGCCACGCCCTGGGCGTGGTTGCCCGCCGAGGCGCAGATCACGCCGCGCTGCAACTGCTCGGGCGCCAACTGCGCCATCTTGTTGTACGCGCCGCGTAGCTTGAAGCTGAACACGGGCTGCTGGTCCTCGCGCTTGAGCAGCACCTTGTTGTGCAGGCGGCGGCTCAGGTTGCGGGCGGGCTCCAGGCCGGATTCGACCGCTACGTCATAGACGCGCGCAGTCAGGATCTTCTTGAGGTAATCCAGGGGGGTCAGGGGCTGGTTCATGGCAGAAAAAGACAGATCCGCCAGGACGGGGGCAGGGCGGGGCACACATCATAGGCGCTTACCCCGGCAAGACACGGAGAACAAAAAAAACCCCAGGCGGTAAGGCCCGGGGTGGAATCCACCAGGGAGGTGGAGGAGACAATTGGCGCACCGCCCAAACGCAGTGCATGGCGTAAGTGTAGCGCAAGTCTGTTGCATTGCAACATGGGCGCCGCCGGATTTCGGCGCCTGTTACATTTGTGGCAAGAACACCACGCAGGAGGAACGATGGAATGCACAGTGAGCTGGACCGGTGCCGCAGGCACCCGCTCCGGCATGGGTTTCGTGGCTGAGACCGGCAGCGGCCATGTACTGGCCATGGATGGCGCACCCGACGAGGCCCAGCCTGCGATGGGCGGGCAAAACCTGGCCCCCCGGCCCATGGAGGCCCTGCTGGCCGGCACCGGCGGCTGCACCGCCTACGATGTGGTGCTGATCCTGCGCCGCGGGCGCCACGACGTGCGCGGCTGCAGCGTCAAGCTCTCTGCCGAGCGCGCCAGTACCGACCCCAAGGTTTTCACCCACATCCACATGCACTTTACGGTGACCGGCAAGGGCATCCCGGCCACTGCCGTGGAGCGCGCCATTGCCCTGAGCCACGACAAATACTGCTCCGCCAGCGTCATGCTGGGGAAAACTGCCGAGATCGTCACCAGCTTCGATTTGATTGAAGCTTGAGTCAAATATGGTGCGCCGTGGTGGTCATCACCTTGGCCGCCGCGCGCATCAGCCAGCGCGCCGGGGCGGGCAGTTCCACCGCACCGGAGCGGCGTGCCCAGGCTGCGTGGCGCTCCTCGTCGGACTTCATGCGCGCCACAATGGTGCGTGAACGGGTGTCCTGGGCAGGCAGCCGCTGCAGGTGGCTGTCCAGGTGAGCGGCCACCTGATCCTCCGTTTCGGCCACAAAGCCCAGGCTCACCTTGTCGCTGACGCTGGCGGCCAGCACCCCCAGGCCAAAGGCGCCAGCAAACCACAAAGGGTTGAGCAGGCTCTCGCGCCCGCCCAGGGCGCGGATGCGCTCCTGCGTCCAGGCCAGGTGGTCGGTTTCCTCGCGGGCGGCTTCCAGCATCTGCTGGCGCAGGGCTTTGTCGTGCGTCACTGCGGCCTGGCCGGTGTACAGCGCCTGTGCACAGACCTCGCCCACATGGTTCACACGCATCAGCGCGGCCGAGAGCTGCCGGTCTGCCGCAGCAAGAGGACTGTCTGCCACATCGTGCGCAGGGGAGGGCTGTACGGCCCTTGCGGGCGCCCACAAGGTGCGCAAGGCGGTGTCCAGGGCAGTCAACAAGCGGTCCATGGAATGGAATTCCTGAGCTTTTTACAACACATCTTGCATTTTGATACAAAAAAACAACAGACTGAAAGCTGCTGGGCGAAGCTGCTTTCAGCCCGTGCAGCCTATTGTGCAGGCCGAAGCGGTGGTGTTGCAACAGGACAACGAAATCCCTTTTTGGGGCGCCTTGTAGGTGATTTCCTTTGCGAAACCTGCCGACGTCTGGTGCAATAGCAACAACTTCCCCACCAGGAGGTTGGCCCGGGGAACCGGCGGGATTGCCAAGGTGCAAACCACCCCCAGACCCCCCGTACCGGCGCCCTATGTTTAACCTTGGAGTAACTCGCAATGAAAAAATCCCTGATCGCCCTGGCCGTGCTGGCTGCTTCCGGCGCCGCCATGGCTCAATCTTCCGTCACCCTGTACGGCGTGGCTGATGCTGGCCTGGTCAAGTCCAGCGGCATCTCTGCTCAAATGACCAGCGCTGGCGTTATGAACAACGGTACCAGCCGTCTGGGCGTGCGTGGTGTGGAAGACCTCGGCGGTGGCCTGAAGGCTTCGTTCAACTTCGAACACGGCCTGAGCCTGGAAGATGGTTCGGGTAACAAGAGCGGCGGCCAGATGTGGAGCCGTGCAGCATGGCTGGCTCTGCAAGGTGGTTTCGGCCGCTTCCAAATGGGTCGCACCCTGAACCCCAGCTTCTACGGCGTCGCTGCCTGGGAACTGACCGGCACGGCCAACTACTCTGCCGTGGGTAACCAATTCAACTTCACCGGCGAAGGCCCCCGTACCAACAGCCTGTTCCAGTACACCACCCCCAACCTGGGCGGTTTCAGCGGCACCCTGGGCTACATCATGAAGCCCGACAACGGTGGCAATGCCCAGTATGACCTGAACGGCATTTACGCAAACGGCCCTCTGGCAGTTGCTCTGTCGTACAACAAGACCAACACGATGAAGGGCAACATGGCCCTGGGCGCATCGTATGACTTCGGCATGGCCAAAGTTGCTGGTTCTATCCAGAACAACGGCGGTCCTTCCAAGGGCTTCTCGATCGGCGCAACCGTTCCCCTGGGTGCTTTCTCTGTGACCCTGGACATCGCTCGTGAAAACGGCGACGGCATGAAGAACACCGACTTCGTGCTGGAAGGCAAGTACGCTCTGTCCAAGCGCACCTTTGCTTACGCTGCCTACTACAAGGACGGCGATGCCAACGGCGCTGCTGCCGGCGGCTACGCAACCGGCGCCAAGAACCACCTCGGCCTGGGCCTTCGCCACAACTTCTAATGGTGCGCTGGCCTGAGCCAGTTTGCCAACAGAAGCAAAAAAGCCAGCCTTCGGGCTGGCTTTTTTCATGGGCGCATGGTTCGTCAATGCCATCCTCCATGCGCTGCACCAATCCTGCGTGGATTCAGTGTTGCTGCAATGTCTTTCAATGGATTGTCTGGTTGACGCAGACGTCAATTCCAAAGCCCGTCAAGCAAGGGCTTTTTCATACCCCCTGGGTGTCTTCGGTAATAAGGGATAACCCATTGGCATGAGCTTATGCCTTATTGCATAGTCTTATTTTTTTGAATAAGAGGGGTTCACTCATCTTGACCCCAGCGGCGCCTTCTCCGGCACCGCTGGCGCTGCTCTGCTTCCTGTCTTGGCAGCCACAAGCCGCCGGGGCAGGCCGACCGAAACCCACTCGACTTCTATCCGATGCTTGCCTTCATCCTGCGCCGCCTGATCCAGGCGGTGATCGTCATGGTTACGGTGGCCTTTATTTCCTTCATGCTGTTCCAGTATGTGGGGGATCCGGTGGTCTTCCTGCTGGGGCAGGACGCCACGCCTGCGCAGATCCGGGAGCTGCGCGCGCAGTTGGGGCTGGACCAGCCTTTCTTCGTGCAGTTCTGGCACTTTCTGGTGAATGCCGCACAGGGCGAATTCGGCCTGTCGCTGCGCCAGGGCGCCAAGGTCTCGCGCCTGATTGCCGAGCGCTTCCCGGCCACGCTGGAGCTGGCCCTGGTGGCAGCCTTCCTGGCCCTGCTGGTGGGCGTGCCCATGGGGGTGTATGCGGCCCTCAAGCGCGGCACCTTCACCAGCCAGGTGTTCATGACCTTTTCCCTGCTGGGGGTGTCGCTGCCGACCTTTCTGATCGGCATATTGCTGATCCTGGTGTTCTCGGTCACCCTGGGCTGGTTCCCCAGCTTTGGCCGGGGGCCGGTGGTGCAGATGGGCTGGTGGAGCACGGGCTTGCTCAGTGCCAAGGGCTGGCACCACATCACGCTGCCCGCCATCACCCTGGCGATCTTTCAGCTCACGCTCATCATGCGGCTGGTGCGCGCCGAAATGCTGGAGGTGCTGCGTACCGACTACATCAAGTTCGCGCGTGCCCGTGGCCTGAGCGACCGTGCCATCCACTTCGGCCATGCGCTGAAGAACACGCTGGTGCCGGTGATGACCATCACCGGCCTGCAATTGGGCGGCCTCATCGCCTTTGCCATCATCACCGAGACGGTGTTCCAGTGGCCGGGCATGGGATTGCTCTTCATCCAGGCGGTCACCTTTGCCGACATCCCGGTGATGGCTGCGTACCTGTGCCTGATTGCCTTGATCTTTGTGGCCATCAACCTGGTCGTGGATCTGCTGTACTTTGCCGTCGATCCGCGCCTGCGCGTGGGCAAGGCCGGAGGCCATTGAGATGCAGGCTGTATCCCGCATGAAGATTGGCGGCAGGGCGTTTGCGCACATCGCGCAGTTCCACCCCGAGCTCACGGTGCTGCGCCGCGACCTGCACGCCCACCCCGAACTGGGATTCGAGGAGCGCTACACCAGTGCGCGCGTCAAGGAGGCGCTGCACCTGTGCGGCGTCGATGAAATCCACGAAGGCCTGGGCCGCACCGGTGTGGTCGGCGTGATCCATGGGCAGACACGCGCCAGCGGATCCATGGTGGGCCTGCGCGCCGACATGGACGCGCTGCCCATCACCGAAGACAACGAGTTTTCCTGGAAGTCCTGCAAGAGCGGGCTGATGCACGGCTGCGGCCACGACGGCCACACGGCCATGCTGGTGGGTGCGGCGCGCTACCTGGCCGAAACCCGCCGCTTCGACGGCACGGCCGTGCTGGTGTTCCAGCCCGGCGAAGAGGGCTTTGGCGGTGCGCGCGTGATGATGGAAGACGGCCTGTTCGAGCGCTTTCCGGTGCAATCCATCTACGCCATGCACAACTGGCCGCAACTGCGTCCTGGCATGGTGGGCATCAACTCCGGCCCCATGATGGCGGCGGCCGATCGCATCACCATCGAGATCACCGGCCGGGGCGGCCACGGCGCGCACGCCTACCAGACGGTGGATGTGGTGCTGGTGGCGGCGCACATCATCACGGCGGCACAGAGCATCGTCTCGCGCAACGTGCGCCCCATCGAAAGCGCCGTGCTCAGCCTGTGCGCCGTGCAGGCGGGCGACATGGGCGCCTTCAGCGTGCTGCCCGGCACGGCGCGCATCGTGGGTACGGTGCGCACCTTTGATCCCCAGGTGCAGGAGTTGGTGGAAAAGCGCCTCAAGGAAATGTGCAACGCCATTGCACTGGGCTTTGGCGCCACGGCCACGGTGCATTACGAGCGCATCTACCCGGCCACCATCAACTCCGAGGCCGAGGCGCAGTTTGCGGGCGACGTGGCCGAGATGCTGGTGGGCGCCGACCATGTGGTGCGCGACCTGGAGCCCAGCATGGGCGCAGAGGACTTTTCCTTCATGCTGCAGACCAAGCCTGGCGCCTACCTGCGCATCGGCCAGGGCACGGGCGCCAGCGGCAGCGCGCTGCACAACAGCCGCTACGACTTCAACGACGACATCCTGCCGCTGGGCTCGGCCTTGCACGCCAGCCTGATCGAGCAGTCCATGCCCCTGCCTGCGCCTTGAATGGTTGTGCGCAATGGCGACCCTATCCAACGCTTTCATCCACCACCAGGAGACATGCCATGAAGTTTAATAAGAAAATGGCTTACAGCGCCGTATTCACGGCGCTATGCGCTATAAATTTTGTAGCAAATGCGCAAACTGTCCGCGTTGCCAACCAGGGCGATGCGCTGTCCATGGACCCGCATTCGCTCAACGAGTCGCTGCAACTGAGCGTGACGGGCAATGTGTACGAACCCCTGGTGGGCCGCGGCAAGGACCTGGGCCTGGCGCCCGCCCTGGCCACCAGTTGGAAGCAGGCTGCGCCCACGGTCTGGCGCTTCGAACTGCGCAAGGGCGTGCGGTTCCACGACGGTACGCCCTTTACCGCCGACGACGTGGTGTTCTCGTTCGCGCGCGCTGCGGGCGAGGGCTCGGACATGCGCAGCTACACCAACGACATCAAGGAAGTGCGCAAGGTGGGCGACCATGTGGTGGAGATCGAGACCAAGGCACCGTTCCCCATCCTGCCCGATGTGATTTCGCTTGTGTACATCATGAGCAAGAAATGGTGCGTGGACAACAAGGCCGAGCGCCCGGTGGACCGGCGCAAGGGCATCGAGAACACCGCTTCGTTCAAGGCCAACGGCACGGGCCCGTTCCGCGTGCGCGAGCGCCAGCCCGGCGTGCGCACCGTGTTCACGCGCCATGGTGGCTACTGGGACAAGATCGAGGGCAACGCGGCTGAAATCGTTTTCACCCCCATCGGCAACGACGCCACGCGCGTGGCCGCGCTGCTGTCGGGCGAGGTGGATGTGATGGAGCCCGTGCCGGTGCAGGACATTGCCCGCGTCAACGCCAGCGGCAGCGTGCGCGCCGTCACCGGCCCCGAGCTGCGCACCATCTTCCTGGGCATGGACCAAAAGCGCGACGAACTGCTGTATTCCAACGTCAAAGGCAAGAACCCCTTCAAGGACAAGCGCGTGCGCCAGGCCTTCTACCAGGCCCTGGACATCGAAGGCATCAAACGCGTGGTGATGCGCGGCGCCTCCAACCCCACGGCGCTGATGGTGGGGCCAGGCATCAATGGCTTCAACGCCGACCAGAACAAGCGCCTGCCGTATGACGTGGACGCCGCCAAGAAGCTGATGGCCGAGGCGGGCTACCCCAGCGGCTTCGAAGTGGGCATGAACTGCCCCAACGACCGCTACGTGAACGACCGCCTCATCTGCGAGACCGTGGCCGCCAACCTCTCGCGCATCGGCGTCAAGATCAACCTGCAGGCCGAGACCAAGGGCACCTACTTTCCCAAGGTGCTGCGCCGCGACACCAGCTTCTACATGCTGGGCTGGACCCCCGGCACCTATGACGCGCACAACGCCCTCAATGCGCTGATGCGCTGCGTGGACGACAAGGGATCGGGCCAGTTCAACCTGGGCGCGTACTGCAACCCCAAGGTGGACGAGCTCACGCTCAAGATCCAGTCCGAAACCGACAAGGGCAAGCGCAACGCCATGATCCGCGAAGCCTTCGACCTGCACGCCGCCGACATCGGCCACCTGCCCCTGCACCAGCAGGCCCTGGCCTGGGGCGTGAGCAACAAGGTCAAGCTGGTGCAACTGGCCGACAACTTCATGCCCTTCAAGTGGATGAGCGTGCAGTAAGCGCACGGCCTGTGTATTTTTCTGCCTGACCCAAGACTGGCGGCAGCGCAGCGCCACCATCCCGGCGCTGCGCGGTTCCCGGACATTGATTTCCCACAATGAAAACCACCCTTGTCCGCTGGCTTGACAGCGATGTCGGCCACAGCTTCCGCACCTCGCCCATGGCGATCGTTGCGGCCCTGATCGCCTTTGTGTGCCTATGCTGCGCGGCATTTGCTGGCTGGATTGCGCCGCACAACCCGTTCGACCTGGCCACCCTCAACCTGGGCGACGCACGCCTGCCTCCTGCCTGGATGGCCGAGGGGCGCGGCACCTACCCCCTGGGCACCGACGACCAGGGGCGCGACATTCTCTCGGCGCTGATCTACGGCGCGCGCATCTCGCTCGTGGTGGGGCTGGCCTCGGTCGTGCTGTCGGTGCTGGTCGGCGTCACGCTGGGGCTGCTGGCGGGCTTCAAGGGCGGCTGGATCGACGCCGTGCTCATGCGCCTGTGCGATGTGATGCTCTCGTTCCCGGCCATTCTGGTGGCGCTGCTGATTGCGGGCGTGGGCCGGGCGCTGTTTCCCAATGCGCACGAGTCGCTGGCCTTCGGCGTGCTGATCCTGTCCATTTCGCTCACCGGCTGGGTGCAGTACGCGCGCACGGTGCGCGGCTCCACGCTGGTGGAACGCAACAAGGAATACGTGCAGGCTGCGCGCGTCACGGGCGTGGTGCCGCTGCGCATCATGCGCAAGCATGTGCTGCCCAACGTGATGGGCCCGGTGCTGGTGCTGGCCACCATCCAGGTGGCCACGGCCATCATCACCGAGGCCACGCTGTCCTTCCTGGGCGTGGGCGCACCGCCCACCTCGCCCTCGCTGGGCACCCTGATCCGCATCGGCAACGACTACCTGTTCTCGGGCGAATGGTGGATCACCGTGTTCCCCGGAGCCATGCTGGTGCTGATTGCCTTGTCGGTGAATTTGCTCGGCGACTGGCTGCGCGACGCCTTGAATCCACGCCTGCGCTGAAGACATGGAGAACAACCCCCT
Source organism: Burkholderiales bacterium (assembly GCA_016192425.1). Taxonomy (GTDB): domain Bacteria; phylum Pseudomonadota; class Gammaproteobacteria; order Burkholderiales; family Burkholderiaceae_C; genus Simplicispira. Next base: position 38,216 of record JACPUE010000063.1, on the reverse strand, counting down.
GAGCGGCTGCGCCGCTTCCCCCTTCTCTGGCATCGCTGCGCGATGCGGAAGGGGGACGCCACCCGTGCGGCGGGGCGGCCCTTGCACGGTGGCCGCTGGCCTGGGCCATGCCCTTTCTATTGACTGCGTGCAGCGCACAGCACTGTGAATCACTGATATGTCATTGCTTGAAGTCAAAAACCTCGTCGTCGAATTTCCAGGCCGCCGCGGCACCCTGCGGGCTCTGGACGACATCTCCTTCTCCATCGCACCCGGCGAGATCCTGGGTGTGGTGGGCGAATCGGGCGCGGGCAAATCGCTCACCGGCGCGGCCATCATCGGCCTGCTGGAGCCGCCGGGCCGCGTGGCCTCGGGCCAGATCGTGCTCGAAGGCCAGCGCATCGACCACCTTGGCCATGAGCAGATGCGCCACATCCGCGGGCGGCATATCGGCGCCATCTTCCAGGACCCGCTGACCTCGCTCAACCCGTTGTATACCGTGGGGCGGCAGCTCACCGAAACCATCCTCACGCACCTGCCCGTCACCCCTGCCGAGGCGCGCGAGCGGGCCATCCAGTTGCTGCGTGACACCGGCATCCCGGCGGCCGAGCAGCGCATCGACCACTACCCGCACCAGTTTTCCGGCGGCATGCGCCAGCGCGTGGTGATTGCGCTGGCCCTGGCGGCCGAGCCCAAGCTCATCGTCGCCGACGAACCCACCACGGCGCTGGACGTATCCATCCAGGCGCAGATCATCCAGTTGCTCAAGAACATCTGCAAATCGCGCGGTGCTGCGGTCATGCTCATCACGCACGACATGGGCGTGATCGCCGAAACCTGCGACCGCGTGGCCGTGCTCTACGCAGGCCGCATTGCCGAAATCGGCCCCGTGCACGAAGTCATCAACCACCCCGCACATCCCTACACCGCGGGCCTCATGGCCTCCATCCCCGACATGGAGCAAGACCGCGAGCGCCTCAACCAGATCGACGGAGCCATGCCCCGCCTCAACGCCATTCCCAAGGGCTGTGCCTTCAACCCGCGCTGCACCCGCACCTTCGACCGCTGCCTGCAGGAGCGCCCCGAGCTGATGGCCGCTGGCGCCACCCGCGCCGCCTGCTGGCTGCACGCCGCCAACAGCGGGGTGGCCGCATGAGCGCGCCGGGCCGTTCCCAAGCGCGAATCCCGCAGCGCGTAGCGCGGAGGGCCGTCCAGTGAACACCGCCACCCTGAACACCGCCCCCCAGCCCCTGGTGCAGGCGCACGACCTGGCGCGCACCTTCGACGTGTCCGCACCCTGGCTCAACCGCGTGCTCGAAGGCAAGCCGCGCACGCTCTTGCATGCCGTGGACGGCGTGAGCTTCGAGATCGAAAAGGGCAAGACCCTGGCCCTGGTGGGCGAGTCGGGCTGCGGCAAGAGCACCGTGGCGCGCCTGCTGGTGGGCCTGTACGAGCCTACGCGCGGCGGCCTCACGTTCGACGGGCAGGATGCACATGCCGCCTTCAAGGGCAACAACGCCAAGGCCATGCGTCGGCGCATCCAGATGATCTTCCAGGATCCCTACGCTAGCCTCAATCCGCGCTGGCTGGTCGAAGACATCATTGGCGAGCCGCTCCAGGAGCACGGCCTCATCACCGACAAGGCCGCGCTGAAACAGCGTGTGGGCGAGCTGCTGCAATCCGTGGGCCTGTCGCCGCTGGACATGGCCAAGTACCCGCACCAGTTCTCGGGCGGGCAGCGCCAGCGCATTTCCATTGCGCGCGCATTGGCCACCAAGCCCGAGTTTCTGGTGTGCGACGAGCCCACCAGCGCGCTGGACGTGTCGGTGCAGGCGCAGGTGCTCAACATCATGAAGGACCTGCAGCGCGAGCAACAGCTCACCTACCTGTTCATCAGCCACAACCTGGCCGTGGTGCGCCACGTGAGCGACCAGGTGGGCGTGATGTACCTGGGCCGCCTGGTGGAGCTGGCCGACAAGCACGCCTTGTTCGCCAACCCGCGCCACCCCTACACGCGCATGCTGCTGGACGCCATCCCCAAGATGCACGACACCGGCAAGGCGCGCACCCCCGTGCAGGGCGAGGTGCCCAACCCTTTGAGCCCGCCACCGGGCTGCGCCTTCAACCCGCGCTGCCCGCACGCCAACGAGCGCTGCCGCACCGAGCGCCCGCAGCTCCTCACCCTGGGCGGCATCCGCATTGCCTGCCATGCGGTGGAGGAAGGGCGTCTCCCGGCTTAACATCGCAGGCATTCATCCACCGCACCGGCATACGGGTGTTGCATGGGCGGTGGTGGGGAGGGTGCCGATGTCTGGGTTCTGGAAAAGCCATGTTCGTACCGTTGCATGGGCGCTGCTTGCCGCGGGCCTGCTGTCGTCCTGTGCCGGGCCGGGGGAGGGCGCGCGGCCCTACACGCTGACGCTGCTGCACATCAACGACCACCATTCGCACCTGGAGCCCCAGTCCAGGACACTGCAGCTGGATGCGGGTGCTGGCGCCCCGGTGGCTGTTGCGGTGGATTCCGCAGGTTTTGCGCGTGTGGCGGCCGCCTTCGAGGCGCTGGCCCGGGCAGCAGGCCCCCAGGTGCTCAAGCTCCATGCGGGGGATGCGCTCACCGGCACCCTGTATTTCAACCGTGCAGGCGCTGCGGGCGAGGCGGATGCAGCGCTGATGAACACGGTGTGCTTTGATGCGTTCACCCTGGGAAACCACGAATTCGACAAAGGGGATGCGGGGCTCAAGGGGTTTCTGGATGCGCTGAGCCAAGGGCCGTGCAAGACCCCTGCGCTGAGTGCCAATGTGCACTTTGGCGCGGGCTCTGCGCTGCATCCGTCCAGGGCGCCGGGCGTGGTGCGGCCGTCCATCGTGCTGGAGCGCGGAGGGCAGCCCATCGGCCTGGTGGGCCTGACGGTGGCGCAGAAGACCAAGGCCTCCTCCAGCCCCGACCCGGATACCACGTTCGAAGACGAGGCCACCGCTGCGCAGCGCGAGATCGACCGCTTGCGGGCACAGGGCGTGAACAAGATCGTGCTGATGAGCCACATTGGCTACGGCAACGACCAGCGGCTGGCGGGCAGGCTCAGCGGGGTGGATGTGATCGTGGGCGGCGACTCGCACACACTGCTGGGGCCGCAGCAGCTCCAGGCCCTGGGCGTGGGCTCGCCGGCGGGGCCGTATCCCACCCGCAGCACCGACAGGGATGGCAAGACCGTCTGCATCGTCCAGGCATGGGAGTATGCGCAGGTGGTGGGTGAGCTCCAGGTGCAGTTCGATGCGCAGGGCGATGTGCTGGCGTGCGAGGGGCGGCCCCATGTGCTGATCGGCGAGCACTTCACCATTGGAGGCAAGGCCCCGTCGGACGCCGAGAGCAGGGCGCTGCAGGCCAGTGTGGCGGCCAGCGGCGTGCTGCACGCCACGGCACCGCATGCGGCGGCGGCAGCGGCGCTCCAGCCGTACCAGGAGCGGGTGGCGCGGTTCAACCAGGCCTTGGTGGCCACGGTGCCTGCCGAGCTGTGCATGCGCCGTGTGCCTGGAACCACGGCGAGGTCGGGCGACCACAGCCAGTCCAGCGTGGCGTGCAATGCACTGCCCAGGGTCAGGGAGCATGGTGGCGACATCCAGCAAATGGTGGCGCAGGCCTATCTGGAGATCGCCCAGGCCCGGTACGGCGGTGCCGACATTGCGCTGCAAAGCGCGGGCGGTGTGCGCGTGGCCCTGCAAGGCCAGGTGACGGCGGCCGATGTGATGCAGGTACTGCCTTTTGGCAACATGCTGCACCGCCTGGACATCACGGGCGGCGAAGTGCAATCCATGCTCGAAGACGGCATGGAGGCCGTCTATGGCCCGCGTGGCTCCACCGGCCCCTATCCCTACGCCGCAGGGCTGCGCTTTGACGTGGATGCCACCGCAGCCCAGGGCCAGCGCGTCAGCCACATCGAAGTGCGCGATGCCCGCACGGCTGCCTGGGTGCCTCTGGACAAGGCCAGAACCTACCGGCTGTTTGTGCTGAGCTTCAACGCCCGAGGCGGCGACGGCTACAAGACCCTGGCCGCCGTGCCCGCCGCGCGGCGGATGGACATCGGCGTGCTCGATGCCGACGTGTTCTTCAGCTACATCGAGTCCCAGCCCAAGGACGCAGCCAGCGGCCTGCCGCTGCTCAAGCCGCTGGATCCGTCGCTCTACAGCACGCGCAGTTTCAAGGCCCCGAACTAAAGCGGAATACCCCCCCCTGGGCTGCCTTCGGCGCCTTCCCCCTGCCCGCACGTGGGCTTGGTTGCAAGGGACGCAAGGCGGCATACTTACCGGGTCAACGCACAGGAGGCATGCATGAGCACTTTCACCCTGACCAGTCCCGACATTCCCAGCGGCGGCACGGTGCCGCAGCATTTCGAGTTCAACGGCTTCGGCTGCTCGGGCCGCAACGAATCGCCCGCGCTGCACTGGAGCGGCGCACCGCCGCAGACCCAGGGCTTTGCCGTCACCGTGTACGACCCCGACGCGCCCACGGGCTCGGGCTGGTGGCACTGGTTTGTGGTCGATCTGCCCGCCAGCACCACTGCCCTGGTCCCCAACGCCGGAGCCCAGGGCGGCGCCCATCTGCCCCAGGGCGCGCGCCAGGTCCGCAACGACTACGGCGCCATGGCCTGGGGCGGCATGTGCCCGCCGCCGGGGGACAAGCCGCACCGCTACGTCTTCACCGTGCATGCCCTTTCGGTGCCGCACCTGGACATTCCCGACGACGCCACCGCAGCGCTCGCGGGCTTCATGGTCAACGCCCACAGCCTGGCCAAGGCCAGCTTCACGGCCACCTACGGCAGGGCTTGATCGCTATAAATATGATAGCTCCTAGCGCTTGTCAGATAAGCGCTGGAGGCATATTTCATGTATAGCGCTTGTTGCGCAGGTTCTCTTTCATCTGCTGCAGGATGGGCTGCAGCGAGCTGCCGATGCGTAAAGCAACACAGGTCACCAGCACGTCGATGATGAGCAGGTGCAGCAGGCGCGAGACCATGGGGCTGTAGCGGTCGTAGCCCTCGGGGTGGTCGGCTGCCAGGTGGATGGCGCAGGCGCTGGCCAGCGGCGAGCCGCTGGCGGTCAGGGCGATGGTGGTGGCGCCGTTCTTGCGCGCAATGTCGGCGGCGTCCATCAGGTCGCGCGTGCGGCCCGAGTTGGAGATGATCACCAGGCAGTCGCCCGGCCCCAGCAGCGTGGCGCTCATCACCTGCATGTGGCCGTCGCTGGTGGCGTTGCAGGTCACGCCCAGGCGGAAGAACTTGTGCTGTGCGTCCTGCGCCACGATGCCGGAGTTGCCCGCGCCGTAGAACTCGATGCGCTTGCCCATCTTCCAGGTGTCGGCAATGGCGCTGGCCGCGCGCTCTATGGCCACGGTGCTGGCGGCGTTGCGGTACTGCAGGAAGGCGGCCACGGCGTTGTCCACCACCTTCACCAGCACGTCGCCGGTCTTGTCGTCGGCGTCCACACTGCGGTGGATGAAGGGCACGCCCTCGCTCACGCTGCCCGCGAGCTTGAGCTTGAAATCGGCCAGCCCGTCGTAGCCCATGCTGCGGCAAAAGCGCACCACGGTGGGCTTGCTGACATGGGCGCGCTCGGCCAGTTCGCGCACGGGCAGGCGGGCAAAGGCGCGCGGGTCTTGCAGCACCAGTTTGGCCACGCGCTGCTCGGCCGGGGCCAGGGAGGGCAGGGAGGCGGTGATTCGATCCAGCATGGCGAGTGGCAGGGGTGAAACCGAGAATGTAACGCGGTTTCATGGCATTGGGTTGCAGGGCGGACGCATACACTTGAGGGTTGCGCAGCGCCCGCAGCGGCGCCACACAAACCCTCGAGGATTTGCATGAACCAGCTCGAAGCACTCAAACAGTTCACCACCGTGGTGGCCGACACCGGCGACTTCCGCCAACTGGCCCAGTTCCAGCCGCGCGACGCCACCACCAACCCTTCGCTGATCCTCAAGGCGGTGCAAAAGCCCGAATATGCGCCGCTCCTGCAGTCCACCGTGGCGCGCTGGAAGGGCCGCCCGATGGACGAGGTCATCGACCGCCTGCTGGTGCGCTTCGGCGCCGAGATCCTCTCCACCATTCCGGGCCGCGTGTCCACCGAGGTCGATGCGCGGCTGAGCTTCGACACCAGCGCCACGGTCTCGCGCGCCGAGCGCATCATTGAGCTGTACCAGGCCGAGGGCATCCACATCGACCGCGTGCTCATCAAGATCGCCGCCACCTGGGAAGGCATCGAGGCCGCACGCAAGCTCGAGAGCACGGGCATCCACACCAACCTCACGCTGCTGTTCTCCTTCGTGCAGGCGGTGGCCTGCGGCCAGGCCAAGGTGCAGCTCATTTCGCCCTTTGTCGGCCGCATCTACGACTGGTACAAGAAGCAGGCGGGCGCAAGCTGGGATGAGGCCGCCATGGCCGGTGCCAACGACCCCGGCGTGCAGTCGGTGCGCCGCATCTTCAACCACTACAAGCGCTTCGGCGTGGCCACCGAGGTCATGGGCGCAAGCTTCCGCAACGTGGGCCAGATCATTGCGCTGGCGGGCTGCGACCTGCTGACCATTGCGCCCGAACTGCTGGCGCAGCTGGCCCAGTCCGACGCACCCGTGGCCCGCGCCCTGGATGCGCAGGCCGCGCGCGGCATGGACCTGCCCGCCGTGCAGTACGACGAGGCGGGCTTTCGCTACGCACTCAACGAAGACGCCATGGCCACCGAGAAACTGGCCGAAGGCATCCGCGCATTTGCGGTGGACACGGTCAAGCTCGAACAGATCATCCTGGCAGCTTGAAGTGCAACGCCCCCCTGTGTCGCCTTCGGCGCCTTCCCCCCGCTCTCGCAGCGCTGCGCGCTGCGGGCAGGGGAACGCCGCCAGCGCGGCGGGGCGGCCCTTGCGCGGCGGCCCTGGCTTGGGGCACGCCAGTTTCATGCGTCGCAGGTGCCGCGTTCGCGGAATGGAGCACTGACGCCAAAGATACCCGGGTAGGACGCACGCGCCCTAGTTACACTTGCGCATCGTGCCCGCGCGGCGGGCCACAGGATACCGATTCATGCATTCAGTCGTCATCAGCGGCACGGGTCTTTACCAGCCGCCCCACACCATCACCAACGCCGAGCTGGTGGAGTCCTTCAACCGCTACGTGGACCTGGATAACGCCCGCCATGCCACCGAGATTGCTGCAGGCGCACGCGAGCCGCTGCAGCACTCCAGCGTGGAGTTCATCGAGAAGGCATCGGGCATCAAGCAGCGCTATGTGCTGGAGAAGTCCGGCATCCTCGACCCCACGCGCATGTACCCGCGCTTGCAGGAGCGATCCGACGACCGGCTCTCGCTGATGGGCGAGCTGGCCGTGGCTGCTGCCCAGCAGGCGCTGCAGCAGGCGGGCAAGACCGGCGCAGACATCGACGCCGTGCTGTGCGCGGCCTCCAACATGCAGCGCGCCTACCCCGCCATGGCGGTGGAGATCCAGCAGGCGCTGGGCGCGGGCGGCTATGGTTTCGACATGAACGTGGCCTGCTCGTCGGCCACCTTCGCCATCGAACAGGCCGTCAACGCCGTACGCACCGGCAGTGCCACATGCGTGCTTGTGGTCAGCCCCGAAATCACCTCGGGCCACCAGGCCTGGAACGACCGTGACTGCCACTTCATCTTTGGCGACGTCTGCACGGCCGTCATCGTCGAGCGCGCCGACACGGCCGCCACTGCCAACGCCTGGGAGGTGCTGGGCACGCGCCTGGCAACGCAGTTCTCCAGCAACATCCGCAACAACTTCGGCTTTCTCAACCGTAGCGAGGACAGCGACCCCAACGCGCGCGACAAAACTTTCCGCCAGGAGGGCCGCAAGGTGTTCAAGGAGGTGGTGCCCATCGCCGCCGCCCACATCGAAGGCCACCTGGCCGACCTGGGCCACGCACCCACGGCCGTGCGCCGCTACTGGCTGCACCAGGCCAACCAGGGCATGAACCAGCTCGTCATCAAAAAGCTGGCGGGCGATGCCAGTGCTGACCTGGCGCCCTTGATCCTGGATGAATTTGCCAACACCGCCTCGGCCGGTTCCATCATCGCCTTCCACAAGCACCGCGCCGACCTGGCCGCGGGCGATGTGGGCGTGATCTGCTCCTTTGGCGCAGGCTACTCCGTGGGCAGCGTGGTTGTCCGCAAACGCTAGCCCCGCAGGCTCCATGGCCGCCGCCTTTCCACGTTGCGACGAAACGCCGCAGTGGGCGCAACTGCGCGCACACCATGCAGCGCAGGGCTGCCACCTGGATCTGCGCAGCGCCTTTGCCGAAGACGCGCAGCGCTTTGCGCATTTCAGCCAGCAGGCGCCGCAGGTGTTTGCCGACCTGTCCAAGAACCTGTGGAGCCGCGAGACCGAATCCCTGCTGCTGGACATGGCACGCACCTGCGGCCTGGAGCCGCAGCGTGACGCCATGCTGGCGGGCCAGCGCATCAACCACACCGAAGACCGGCCTGCGCTGCACACCCTGCTGCGCCGTCCTGCCGGGCTGCACCTGCCGGGCGACGAGCCCTGGCTGGCCCAGGCGCTGCAAGAGGTGCATGCCACATTGCAGGCCATGCTCGATTGCGCCGAAGCGCTGCGCAATGACCCCGCCATCACCGATGTGGTGAACATCGGCATCGGCGGGTCGGACCTGGGCCCGCAAATGGCGGTGCTGGCGCTGGAGACGTTCCGCGTTCCGGGCAAGCGCTTCCATTTCGTCTCCAACATTGATGGACACGAGCTGCAGCGCGTGTTGCGCGCGGTGCGGCCCGAAAGCACGGTCTTCCTGGTGGCGTCCAAAACCTTCACCACCCCGGAGACCATGACCAACGCGCGCTCGGCGCTTGACTGGTTTGTGGCCCAGGGCGGGCAGGATGTCGCGCAGCACTTCATCGCCCTGACCAGCAATGTGGCAGCGGCGCGCACCTGGGGCATCACCACGACCTTCGGGTTCTGGGACTGGGTGGGTGGGCGCTATTCGCTCTGGTCGGTCATCGGCCTGCCCATTGCCATCGCCATCGGCGCCGAGGGCTTTCGCGCGCTGCTGGCGGGCGCCCATGCCATGGACGAGCATTTCCGCACCGCTCCGCTGGCGGCCAACCTGCCGGTGCGCCTGGCGCTGCTGGATGTGTGGTACCGCAACTTCCTGGGCTTTACCAGCCGCTGCATTGCCCCTTACCACGCGGGCCTGCGCCGCCTGGCAGCGCATTGGCAGCAACTGGAGATGGAGAGCAACGGCAAGCGTGTGGACCAGGCCGGGCGTGCCCTGCCGTTTGCCACTTCGCCAGTGCTCTGGGGCGAGCCGGGCAGCAACGGCCAGCATGCCTTCTTCCAGATGCTGCACCAGGGCACCGACGTGCTGCCGCTCGAAATCGTGGCCGTGCGCGAATGCGCCCACCCCTTGCCGGGGCACCACAGCATGCTGCTGGCCAACGCCCTGGCCCAGGCCCAGGCGCTCATGGTGGGGCGTGCCTGTGAGGACGGGCACCGCCATTTCCCTGGCAACCGGCCCAGCACCTTCCTGCTGCTGGATGCGCTCACGCCCGCATCGCTGGGCGCGCTGATCGCGCTGCAGGAGCACCGCGTCTTTGCCAGCGGCAGCCTGTGGGGCATCAACAGCTTTGACCAGTGGGGCGTGGAACTGGGCAAGGTGCTGGCCAGCGAACTGCAGCAGCGCCTGGCCAGTGGCAACGTGGCGGGGCTGGATGCCTCGACCGCCGGGCTGCTGCAGCGCCTGCGTTAACCACACTTCAGTGATCCATTCCGCGTAAGCGGCACCCACGATGCATGAAAAAGGGCCGCTTGCGCGGCCCTTGGTGCGAGAGAGAAGTGGCTCTCAGGCAGAGCTTACATGCCCATGCCGCCCATGCCACCCATGCCGCCCATGTCGGGCATGCCACCGGCGGGAGCGTCGTCCTTCGGGGCTTCTGCCACCATGCACTCGGTGGTCAGCATCAGTGCGGACACCGAAGCGGCGTTCTGCAGTGCGGTGCGGGTCACCTTGGTGGGGTCCAGAATACCCATCTCGATCATGTCGCCATAGGTGTCGTTGGCAGCGTTGAAGCCGTAGTTGCCCTTGCCAGCCAGCACGGCGTTGACCACCACGCTGGGCTCGCCACCGGCGTTGGCCACGATTTCGCGCAGGGGGGCTTCGATGGCCTTGAGCACCAGCTTGATACCGGCGTCCTGGTCGGCGTTGTCACCCTTGATCTCGCCAGCAGCCTGGCGGGCGCGCAGCAGGGCCACGCCGCCACCGGCCACAATGCCTTCTTCCACCGCAGCGCGGGTGGCGTGCAGGGCGTCTTCCACGCGGGCCTTCTTTTCCTTCATTTCGACTTCGGTGGCAGCGCCGACCTTGATCACGGCCACGCCGCCAGCCAGCTTGGCCACGCGCTCTTGCAGCTTCTCGCGGTCGTAGTCGGAGGTGGCTTCTTCGATCTGGATGCGGATCTGCTTGACGCGCGCCTCGATGTCGGCAGCCTGGCCTTCGCCGTCGATGATGATGGTGTTTTCCTTGCCCACTTCCACGCGCTTGGCCTGGCCCAGGTCGGCCAGCGTGACCTTCTCCAGCGTCAGGCCTACTTCTTCAGCAATGACCTTGCCGCCCGTCAGGATGGCGATGTCTTCCAGCATGGCCTTGCGGCGGTCGCCGAAGCCAGGGGCCTTGACGGCCACGACCTTCAGGATGCCGCGGATGGTGTTGACCACCAGGGTCGCCAGGGCTTCGCCTTCGACTTCCTCGGCGATGATCAGCAGCGGCCGGCCGGCCTTGGCAACTTGCTCCAGCGTGGGCAGCAGGTCACGGATGTTGCTGATCTTCTTGTCGAACAGCAGCACGAAGGGGTTGTCCAGGATCGCGGCTTGCTTCTCGGGGTTGTTGATGAAGTAGGGCGAGAGGTAGCCACGGTCGAACTGCATGCCTTCCACGACATCCAGCTCGTTCTGCAGGCTCTTGCCGTCTTCCACGGTGATCACGCCTTCCTTGCCGACCTTGTCCATGGCGCTGGCGATGATGTCGCCAATGCTGTGGTCGCTGTTGGCGGAAATGGCGCCGACCTGGGCGATTTCCTTGGACGTGGTGGTGGCCTTGGAAGCCTTCTTCAGCTCTTCGATCAGGGCCGCGACGGCCTTGTCGATGCCGCGCTTCAGATCCATGGGGTTCATGCCGGCGGCCACGTACTTCATGCCTTCGCGCACGATGGCCTGGGCCAGCACGGTGGCGGTGGTGGTGCCGTCGCCAGCGTTGTCAGAGGTCTTGGAAGCGACTTCCTTGACCATCTGCGCGCCCATGTTCTGCAGCTTGTCCTTGAGTTCGATTTCCTTGGCCACGGACACGCCGTCCTTGGTCACGGTGGGGGCACCGAACGAGCGCTCCAGCACCACGTTGCGGCCCTTGGGGCCCAGGGTGGTCTTGACCGCGTTGGCCAGGATGTTCACGCCTTCAACCATGCGTGCGCGGGCTTCGCCGCCGAAAACTACGTCTTTTGCTGCCATGTTTGGCTCCTACGGAATTTGAATCAAATAGGCCGCTAACGCAGGTATATCAAGCGCTAGCAGCTATGAAAAAGTGAGTGAATTGGAGGGATTTATTTCTCGACAACCGCGAACAGGTCGTCTTCCTTCATGACCAGCAGCTCGTCGCCATCGACCTTGACGGTCTGGCCGCTGTACTTGCCGAACAGGACGCGGTCGCCAACCTTGACGCTCATCGCGCCCAGCTCGCCCTTGTCGTTCTTCTTGCCCGGGCCCACGGCCAGCACTTCACCCTGGTCGGGCTTCTCGGCGGCGTTGTCGGGGATGAAGATGCCCGAAGCGGTCTTGGTCTCGCTCTCGATGCGCTTGACGATCACGCGGTCGTGCAGGGGGCGAAGTTTCATGTGCAAATCTCCTGGGTTCAAAAAAAGACGTTGGCATCTCAGGCGCTTGGCGGCCAGACGCCATGGAATTCAGCCTTGGGATGGGCTGTTAGCACTCATCCTGGGCGAGTGCTAATGATAAGGGCATTTGCCGGTCTTTCAAGGGGCGTGGGGTTTCCCGGGCCGGGGCTGCGGGAATGCTGCGAAACGCTACTGGAGCGGTACGCTCTTGCCTCAGGGCCCGACGGGAAGCCGTTGCCGAACCAGCTCCGCGAAATAGCGCGCCCCGACCGGCAGGATGGCGTCGTTGAAGTCGTAGCGGGCGTTGTGCAGCGGCACGCCGCCGGGTGAATCGGTGGCGCCGTTGCCGATGAAGACGAATGCGCCCGGCACCACCTGCAGGAATGCGCCGAAGTCCTCCGAGATCATCATGGGCGCGGTATCGCCCTCCACCTTGTCCGCGCCCACCACGGCTTGCGCCGCGCGGATGGCCACCGGCGTGCACTGGGGCCAGTTGACCGTGGGCACGAATTCATGCGTGTATTCCACCTCGCAGCTTGCGCCATGGGCCAGGGCGATGCCGCTGCAGATGTCGCGCATGCGGCGCTCCAGCAGCGCCTGCACCTGGGGTGAGTAGCTGCGCGTGTCGCCCTTGATCTCCACATGGGTGGGGATGGCGTTGCGGATGCCGTCGCTGTGGATCTCGGTGCACGAGACCACGGCGGAATCCGCCGGATCGACGGAGCGGCCGACGATGGTTTGCAGTGCGAGGATGATCTGCGCCGCCACCACCAGCGGGTCGACGGCCATGTGGGGGCGCGCGGCGTGGCCGCCCCGGCCCTGGATGCGGATGGTGAAGTTGTCCTCGCTGGCCATGATGCCCCCGGCGCGGGTAGCGATGTGCCCCGCCGGCATGCCGGGGATGTTGTGCGCGCCGTAGATCTCATCGACCGGGAAGCGCTCGAACAGGCCGTCCTGGATCATCGCGCTGGCGCCCCGGCCATGCTCCTCGGCGGGCTGGAAGATGAAGCGCACCGTGCCGCTGAAGTCCCGGCTGCGCGCGAGGGTCTGCGCCGCTCCCAGCAGCATGGCCATGTGCCCGTCGTGCCCGCAGCCGTGCATGCAGCCGGTGTTGCGGGAGATGTGGGGCCGCCCCTCGGCGGTTTCCGTCATCGCCAGGGCATCCATGTCGGCCCGCAGGCCGATCACGCCCTTGCCGTCGCCCACCGCGAGGCTGGCCACCAGCCCCGTGCCCCCGATGCCCCGGTGCACCTCCAGCCCCATCAGCTCCAGCGCCTGGGCGACAAAGCCCGCCGTCCGGTGTTCATTGAAGCCGGTTTCCGGAAACTGGTGCAACTGGTGCCGCCAGGCCACCATCTGGGTTCCCACATCGCTGTCGACATACATGGCGTGTCTCCTGTCAGTTATCCATTCCGCGAACGCGGCACCCACGGCGCATGAAACCGGCGCGCCCCAGGCCAGCGGCCGCCGCGCAAGGGCCGCCCCGCTACCCACAGCGGATGAAACGGGCGCGGCTCAGGCCAGGGCTCCCGCGCAAGGGCCGCCCCGCCGCGCCGGGAGCGTCCCCCTGCCCGCAGCGCGCAGCGCTGCGAGAGCGGGGGGAAGGCGCCGAAGGCGACTCAGGGGGGTGTTCCATTCACCGCGCGGCCCGCCAGGCCGCCTGGCGCTGGAGCACGGCCTCGGCGCCCTGGCCCACGAGTTGCTGGTAGACGGAGGGCGCGGTCGCGCCTTCCGTGCCGATGATGAGCGCGCTGGAACGCTCGTCCAGCCCCACCTGGGCCGACAGGCGGGCATCGGTGCGCAAGGCCTCCAGCGCGGCCAGGCCGGCCACGCCCGATTCTCCCGCGACCACGGGAATGTCGTTCGCGCCGCCCTGGGCCAGCAGGCGCATGGCGGCCACCGCCTGGTCGTCCTCCACGGTCATGAAGGCGTCCACGCACGGCTGCAGGAAGCGCCAGGCCAGGGGCGAGGTCTCGCCGCAGGCCAGGCCGGCCATCACCGAATCGACCGAGCCCGTGGCCCGGGCGGCGCGGCCCTGAATGGCGCTTTGCAGCAGGCAGTCGGCCTGCGCAGGCTCCACGACGATGAAGCGAGGCCGCCGTGGGCCATGGAATTCCCAGAAATAGCTGGCCAGCCCGGCCGCCATGCCGCCGACGCCGCCTTGCAGGAAGACGTGGGTGAATGCGCCCGGCTCGCCCGCGCGCGCCCCGGTCTGCTCGACGATCTCTTCCGCGATCGTGCCGTAGCCCTGCATCACGTCGCGCGGAATCTCCTCGTAGCCGTCATACGACGTGTCGGACACCACCTGCCAGCCGTTGGCGGCCGCCAGGCGCGCGGCCTCCTGGACGGACTCGTCGTAGTTGCCCGCGATGCGCACGATGCGTGCGCCATGGGCGGCAATGGCCTGCTCGCGCTCGTCGCTCACCTGGGCGTGCAGCACGATGACGCAGCGGCAGCCGGCATCCCGCGCGGCGGCGGCCAGGCCACGGCCATGGTTGCCGTCGGTCGCGCTGATCACGGTGTAGTCCCGGAGCTGGTCGGCATGGCGGCCGGTCAGCACGGCGGCGGGCTCGAATGCCGGGTGCAACCGCAGGATCAGCCGTACCAGCGCGATGGGCGCGCCCAGGGCCTTGAAGCTGCCCAGCGGCGAGCGCACGGACTCGTCCTTGATGCTCAGGCGGCCAAGCTTCAGGCGCGCCGCAGCGTCGGGCAGGTCGTACAGCGGCGTGGCGCCACGGGCGATGCCGGGCCAGGCGGACAGCCACTGGCGGCTTTCATGCGCGCGGGCGATGTTCATGATCGCGGCCAAGTCGTCGGGGTAGGGTGTGCGCGCGGCGCGCGGGTTGAGGATCAGCATGGGGGCCTTTGGGAAGTTGGGAGGTAACGCGGTGAGCGGTGGGCTGGACGAGGAGACGTCAGTGCGCCGCCAGACAGTCCTGCACGACATCCAGCAACACCTGGGCGCCCAGGATGAGCTGCGCATCGTCCGTGTGCTCGCGCGGGTTGTGGCTGATGCCTTCGCGGCTGGGAACGAAGATCATCGCGGACGGGGCGATCCGCGCCATCATCTGCGCGTCGTGCCCCGCGCCGGAGGTCATGCGCATGTGCGGCAGGCCGCGCCGCCGGGCCGCCGCCTCGATGCGATCGGCCAGGCCCGGGTCGAACGCCACGGGCTGGAAGCGGACCAGCCGTTCGGTGTCGATCGCCACGCCTTCGTGCGCGGCGAGCGCCACGAGAAAGTCCGCGAAGCGCTGCTCGGCCGCTTGCAGACGGCCTTCGTCCGGGTCTCTCAGGTCCACCGTGAAAGTGGCCTTGCGGGGAATGACATTGATGACGTCGGGCTCGAACCGCAGGGAACCGGTGGTGGCCAGCGTGGTGGCGGGGGCGGCGCCAACCACCTGCTCCCGCAGGTAGGCGATGCAGGCGGCCGCTGCGTAGCCCGCGTCATGGCGCAGCCGCGTGGGCGTTGTTCCGGCGTGGTTGGCCACGCCGGTGACCGTGACCCTCTGCCACGAAATGCCCTGCAGGTTCTCCACCACGCCAATGAGCCGGTCTTCGGCTTCGAGCAGCGGCCCCTGCTCGATGTGGAGTTCGATGTATTCACGCGGCACCAGCGTGCCCGGCTCCATGTCGCCCGCGTAGCCAATGCGCGCCAGTTCGTCGCCCAGGCGCGTGCCATCGATGCCGATGGCGTCCAGCGCGGCCTGCGCCGCCATGCCACCGGCATGCACCAGGGAGCCCATCATGTCCGGCTGGTAGCGCACGCCTTCCTCGTTGGTGAACGCGCCCACGGCGATGGCGCGCCGGGGCAGGATGCCCGCCTGGCGGTATGCCCGCGCCACCGCCAGACCCGCCAGCACGCCGTAGCAGCCGTCGAGCGCGCCAGCGTTGCGCACCGTGTCGATGTGCGAGCCCACCATGAGCGGCCGCCCGTCACCCGAGGCCGCTGGCAGGATGCCGAAGATGTTGCCCACGCGATCGATCCGGACGTCGAGATCGAGTTCGCGCATCCAGCGCACCAGCTGGTCGCGCCCCGCCTTGTCGGCATCCGTGAGGGCGATGCGCGTGCGCCCGCCTTGCGCGGCATCGTGTCCGATGGCGCCCAGCGCGTGGATCTGCCGTAGCAGCAAGGGGGCGTCCAGTGAAAGTCCGGCGGGTGTCATGCGGGGTCTCCAGGAGAGCGGGTGGGTGAATAATATTTCTGCCGCCTCGCTGGAATTTTCGAAATTCCGCTGGATAAACTGAACGTTATTCACATTTCTCTGGGCTGAGTCCCGATGGCAATGAAGCTGGACAACTACGACCGCGTGCTCCTGGCGGCCCTGCAGGACGACGGCCGCGTGCCGCAGAGCGAGCTGGGGCAGCGCGCCCATTTGTCGACGGCGGCGGTCAACCGCCGGCTCAAGCTGCTGGAGGGTGCGGGCGTCATCGAGAAGTTCTCGGCGCGCCTCAACCCCGGGTTGCTGGGCTATGGCCTGACCGTCATCGTCGAGGTCAAGGCAGAGAACGAGCGCGCCGATCTCCTGGACGACATGCAGCGCCGGTTCGCCGCCTGCCCGCAGGTGCAGCAGTGCTACTACGTCGCGGGCGAGTGGGATTTCGTGCTCATCTTCCTGGTCCGGTCGATGGACCAGTATGTGGAGCTCACGCGCGAGCTGTTCTTCGCATCGGGCAACGTGAAGTCGTTCAACACGCTGGTGGCCATGAACCGTGTCAAAACCGGGAGCACGGTGCCGGTGGACACCGCTTGACCCTGCGCGTGCGGTGCCCCCCCAGAGCCTCAACGGCCCAGCGAATAGAACTCCGTGTTGGGGCGCATGCTCGTCACGTTGGCCATCCGGTTGGACAGGCCGAAGAACGCCGAGATGGCGGCCATGTCCCAGATGTCTTCTTCATCGAAACCATGGGCCTTGAGCGCGTCGAAATCGGCTTCGCCCACCAGCTGCGCGGTTTGCGAGACCTTCATGGCGAAGTCGATCATGGCCTTTTGGCGCGGGGTGATGTCGGCCTTGCGGTAGTTCGTGGCGACCTGGTCGGCGATCAGCGGGTTCTTGGCGCGGATGCGCAAGATCGCGCCGTGCGCGACCACGCAGTACTGGCACTGGTTCACGCTGCTCGTGGCCACGACGATCATTTCCCGCTCGGCCTTGGTGAGGTTGCCCGGCTTTTCCATCAAGGCGTCGTGGTAGGCGAAGAAGGCGCGGAACTCGTCCGGCCGGTGGGCCAGGGCCAGGAAGACGTTCGGGATGAAGCCGGATTTCTCCTGCACGGCCAGAATCCGCTGGCGGATGTCTTCGGGCATGTCCTGCAGTGCAGGGACGGGGAAGCGGCTCGCGGGCGCGTGTTGGGGCTGTGTCATGGTTTTTCCTTTGGGGTGAGATGGGGTGCAGGGCCGTTCGGCCCAGGGGTCAGCGGTGAACGTCCACGACGACGCGGCCGCGCACTTCGCCGTTCAGCAAGCGGCTGGCCAGCGGGATGGCCTCGGCCAGCCCGACCTCGTGGCCGATCGTGCCGAGCTTGTCCATGTCCAGGTCGGTGCCCAGGCGCTGCCATGCCTGCAGGCGTTCGGCGCGCGGGCACATCACGCTGTCGATACCGGCCAGGGTGACGCCGCGCAGGATGAACGGCGCCACGGTGGCGGGCAGGTCCATGCCCCCAGCCAGGCCGCAGGCGGTCACCACGCCCCGGTATTGGGTCGTGGCGCACACGTTGGCCAGCACATGGCTGCCGACCACGTCCACGGCGCCCGCCCAGCGTTCCTTGCCGAGGGGCTTGCCGGGGGAGGTGAACTGGGCGCGGTCCAGCACTTCTGCCGCGCCGAGCTGGCGCAGGTAGTCCGCGTCCTGGGGGCGCCCCGTGGCCGCGACCACGGTGTACCCCAGCTTGGCCAGGATCGCGATGGCCACGCTGCCCACCCCGCCCGCCGCGCCGGTGACCAGGATCTCGCCGTTGGCCGGCTTCACGCCATGCTTTTCCAGCGCCAGCACGCACAGCATGGCGGTGTAGCCAGCGGTGCCGATGGCCATGGCCTGCAGCGGCGCGATGGCGGCGGGCAGGGGGATCAGCCAGTCGCCGTGGAGGCGCGCTTTCTGCGCCAGACCGCCCCAGTGCACCTCGCCCACGCCCCAGCCGTTGAGCAGCACGGCGTCGCCGGGGCGATGGTCCGGGTGGGTGCTGCTCTCCACCGTGCCCACCAGGTCGATGCCCGGGACCATGGGGAACTTGCGCACCACCGGGCCCTTGCCGGTGATGGCCAGAGCGTCCTTGTAGTTCAGCGTGGAGTGGCTCACGCGCACGGTCACATCCCCGGTGGGCAGCTGCGCGTCGTCGATGTCCCGCACGGCGGCCCGGTAGCCCGCGTCGTCTTTCTCGATCAAGATGCCTTTGAACATATGGTTCTCTCCTGTGAATTTAGACCGTTCGTCTATTAAAGTGCAAAAAAAGCTATGGGGAGTCGAAGCCAGCGAAGAAAAAACCCGTGAACAAGTCCAGCGGCGCTGGGGATTGTTCGAGCTTGGCGCGCAGCACCGCGCCCTCCCAGCCGATCCAGAAGAAGGCCGCCACCTGCCGCGTGTCCACGTCGCGCGACAGTTCTCCCGCCTCTTGCGCTTCGGTGAGGCACTCGGCGAAACGGCGCTGCCAGTCCTCGAAGGTGTCCTGGAGGCGGGCACGGAAGCTCTCCGGCAATGCGCCCATTTCCTGGCCCAGGTTGCCGATCAGGCAGCCACGGCGGTAGCCAAAGCGCGCCATGCCGGCCTTGGCGTCGTCGACAAAGGCGCGCAGACGACCCAAGGGGGGGAGCGCGGGGTTGCGCAAGTGGCGCTCGATCTTGCGGGCAAAGAAGTCGCCGTAGCGCTGGATGAGTTCCAGGCCGAAGGCTTCCTTGCTGTCGAAGTAGTGATAGAACGAGCCCTTGGGAACGCCCACGCGCCCCAGGACTTCGTCGATGCCGGTGGCCGAGAAGCCCTTTTCGGTGAGCACCTCCAAGCCGGCGCGCAAGAGCAGCTCGCGCGTGTCGATCAGGTCGGCGCGCTGGCGCGGCGGCCTGCCACGGCGGCGGGGGGCTTGCACTTGCGGATCCATGGGCGGATATTAGACCGATTGGCTCATAAATACAAGCCAGTGCCGCCATTGGGCGTGGCCTGGAAGTTCAAGGCCAGTCGGTGCAGCTGGGCGCCTAGGGCGGCAAGCAACGCGCTAGCGCGGCTTTGTCGGTGAGCTGGAGGAACTGATCCAGCATGTGGAAGTGGTCTTCGAAGAACTGGTCTTCCATCGCGGCCAGGCGGTCCAGGGGCACCCATTGGGCCTGCAGTGCGTCATCGCCACCCAGGACGGCGGGCAGGGGGATGTCTTGCAGGTCGAAGAAGTGCGCGTGCGTGATGGTGCGGCCGCGCTGGCTGCGGTCCGGGTGGTCGAAAACAGCCACCTGGCGCAGGGCGGCACGCAATGTGGCCTCGGGCAGGGGACAGTGGGTTTCCTCGGCCAGTTCGCGCAGACAGGATTGCCACAGGGTCTCGCGCGGCTCGATGAAGCCGCCGGGCACGGCCCACAGGTCTTTGCCCGGGGCGTGGGCGCGGCGGATCAGCAGCACGTGGCCCTGGCAGCGCAGCACGGCGTCCACGGTCACGAAAACGGGGGGGTAGGGGGCTGTGCTCCATGCGGCCCGGTAGCCGCGCAGCATGCGCCACTCTTCCTGCAGGGCCAGGAAACTGGGTTGGCGTGCGAAACGGCGCAGGAAATCGAGCGTGCTGGGCGGGATGTCGTCCGCCAGCGGGGCCAGCGCGCTGTCCACCGTGGCGGGCGCGGCGCCGAAGAGGGTGTCGCGGATGGCCGTGGCATCGATGCTGCCTTGGCGCTCCAGGTCCATCAGGTCCCAGCCTGGGAAGCGGCTCAGGTAGCTGCTGGTGGCGTCCTTGAAGTGGCCCACCAGGCCGATGCGTGGCGCCGCACCACCGGGCCAGGCCGGTGCCAGCAGTGCCGCCACGCCCTGGCGCACGGCCTGCACCCACACGGCTTCGTTGTAGTAGTCGCGCACGGGCAGGAAGCGCACCCGGGGGCGGTCGGCCTCGGGCAGGGCGCCAAGCACCATCTCGGCGCGTTCCTGCCAGGTGAAGGGGTTCTTGGGCGAGCGTGCCTGCCAGGCCGAGCCCAGCACTACGATGGCCTCGCGCGCCTGGGCCAGGCCGTGCCGCAGCAGCGCCATATGCCCTTGGTGCACGGGCTCGAAGCGGCCGATGAGGATGGCGGTGTCGTGCATGCTCGGGTGCCTTGCGGCAAACGCCGGGCTTACAGTCCGGCCGCTGCGCGCAGCGCGTGGGCTTTGTCGGTGCGCTCCCAGGTGAACTCGGGCTCCTCGCGGCCGAAGTGGCCGTAGGCAGCGGTCTTGCTGTAGATGGGGCGCAGCAGGTCGAGCATCTGGATGATGCCCTTGGGACGCAGGTCGAAGTGTTCCTGCACCAGCTTGGCGATTTCGTGGTCGGGAACCACGCCCGTGCCTTCGGTGTAGACCGTCACGTTCATGGGCCGGGCCACGCCGATGGCGTAGGCCACCTGGATCTGGCACTGGCGCGCCAGGCCGGCGGCGACGATGTTCTTGGCCACGTAGCGGGCGGCGTAGGCGGCGCTGCGGTCCACCTTGGTCGGATCCTTGCCGCTGAAGGCACCGCCGCCGTGGGGGCAGGCACCGCCGTAGGTGTCCACGATGATCTTGCGGCCGGTGAGGCCGCAGTCGCCCTGCGGGCCGCCGATGACAAAGCGCCCCGTGGGGTTGATGAGGTACTTTGTATCGGCCGTGATCCAATCCTTGGGCAGCACGGGTTTGATGATGTCTTCGATGACCGCCTCGATGAAGGCGGGCTTCATGTGCGCGCCGTCGCTCATTTCGGGGCTGTGCTGGCTGGAGAGCACCACGGTGTCGATGCTGTGGGGCTTGCCGTCCACATAGCGCATGGTCACCTGGCTCTTGGCGTCGGGGCGCAGGAAGGGCATGCGGCCGTCCTTGCGCAACTGGGCCTGGCGCTCCACCAGGCGGTGCGCGTAGTAGATGGGCGCGGGCATGAGCTCGGGCGTTTCGTCGCAGGCGTAGCCGAACATCAGGCCCTGGTCGCCTGCGCCGGTGTTGAGGTGGTCGTCAGAGGCGTGGTCCACGCCTTGGGCGATGTCGTTGCTCTGCTTGTCGTAGGCCACGAGCACGGCGCAGCCTTTGTAGTCGATGCCGTATTCGGTGTTGTCGTAGCCGATGCGCTTGATGGTGTCGCGCGCCACCTGGATGTAGTCCACATGGGCGTTGGTGGTGATTTCACCGGCCAGCACCACGAGGCCGGTGTTGCACAGCGTTTCGGCGGCAACGCGCGAGCGAGGGTCTTGCGTGAAGATTGCGTCGAGGATTGCGTCCGAGATCTGGTCGGCTACCTTGTCGGGGTGGCCTTCGGAAACGGATTCGGAGGTAAAGAGAAAGTCGTTCGCCATTTGAATAAACTCCAGTGTTGCGTTGTCTTGGGCGTTGCCCTGGCCGCTGGAGCCTTGGCGAACGCTTTAGCAGATTTGTTTATCGTCGCCCTGCAAGTTGCTCGGTTAACTCAGCGACTGTCATTGCATTTTAATGTCTTTCCTCTTTCGATTTTTGTCCCTTTGGCCTCTGTGGCTGCTGCACGGTCTGGGCGCTGCCATGGGTTGGGTGGCGTTCTGCGCGTCGCCCACTTACCGGCGGCGCTTTCTGGACAACGCCCAGCTTGCGGGCTACCGTTTTGCACAGGTGCGTGCGGCCGTGGCCCATGCCGGACGCATGGCAGCCGAGCTGCCCCGGCTCTGGCAGGGGACTTTGCCGGAATGCCGTTTTGAGAACGCCGAGTGCGCTGAGCGCGCCTGGGCAGCAGGCAAGGGCATCGTGTTCCTCACGCCGCACCTGGGCTGCTTCGAGATGTCGGTGCAGGCCGCAGCGCAGCGCTGGGGGCGCGAGCACGGCCCCATCACCATCCTGTACCGCCCGGCGCGCCAGCCCTGGCTGGCCGAGGTGATGCGCACCGCGCGCAACCGCCCTGGCGTGCAGGCCGTACCCACCGAGCTGATGGGGGTGCGCCAGATGATCAAGGCCTTGCGCCGGGGCGAGGCCGTGGGTCTGCTGCCAGACCAGGTGCCGCCCGACGGGCAGGGTCTGTGGGCGCCGTTCTTCGGGCGCAGCGCCTACACCATGACGCTGGCAGCGCGCCTGGCGCAGCAGACAGGCGCTGCCGTGGTGCTGGCGCGCTGCGAGCGTGAGCCCTGGGGCCGGGGCTACCACCTGTACCTGGAGGAACTGGCCACCCCCCTGTCCGACGTGTTGGAGCTGGCCGTGCAACAAATCAACCAGGCCATGGAACAAACCATTCGCCAGTGCCCGCAGCAGTACCTGTGGGGCTATGCGCGCTACAAACAGCCGCGCCCCATGCCACAGGCCGGAGGGGCAGCATGAGCGCGCGCCGGGCCGCTCCCCAGCAAGCTCGCACCGCAGTGCGCAGCACGGAGGTTATCCAATGACCGCGCGCGTGGGGGTCTGGTTCATGCAGCGGGTGCTGGCCCGCCTGCCGCTGCCCGTGCTGCGCGCCTTGGGCTGGGCGATTGGAAGGGCGCTGTTTGTGCTGGCAGGGCCACGCAGGCGCGTGGCGCTGCGCAACCTGGAACTGTGCTTTCCGCAGGCTACGGCGGCGCAGCGCAAGGCCTGGGCGCGCGAGACCTTCGTGGTGTTCTGCCAGACCTGGCTGGACCGCAGCTGGCTGTGGGCCGCGCCGCGTGCGGTGGTCGAGCAGCGCGTGCAACTGGCGGGTGCGCTGCACGAGCTGGATGGCGACACGCCCACCATCATCTTTGCGCCGCATTTCTACGGCATGGACGCAGGCGGCCTGGCGCTGCCGCTGCGCACTGCGCGCGCGTTCACCTCGATCTTCTCCACCCACCCTGACCCGGCCGTGGACGCCTGGTTCATGGCCGGGCGCCAGCGTTTTGGCGACGTGCGCATGCTCAACCGGGCCGATGGGGTCAAGCCCATCCTCTCCAACCTGCGCAAGGGGGGCTTGCTGTACCTGTTGCCCGACATGGATTTTGGCCCTGGGGAGTCGATCTTTGCGCCCTTTTTTGGTGTGCCCACCGCTACTGTGCCTTCCCTCTCGCGCTTTGCACGCCTGGGCCGTGCCAAGGTGCTGGGCATGTACACGCGCATGACGCCCACCGGCTATGTGGCCGAACTCACTCCCGCCTGGGCGGATTTCCCCACCGAGGATGTGGAAGCCGATACCGCACGCATGAACCGCGAGCTGGAGGCGGCCATCGCCACCATGCCGGGGCAGTACTACTGGGTGCACAAGCGGTTCAAGACGCGGCCTGAGGGGGAGCCTTCGGTTTATCGGTGAGATTGGCTTCTGGCGCTTATTGGGTAAGCGCTGGTAGCTATATTTTTGATAGTGTTTGTGTCTTGGCTTGGGGAGGCTGGCCGGGTCTCGCCCCGGCGGGCGAGGTACTTTTCTTTGCTTCGCCAAAGAAAAGTAAGCAAAAGAAAGGGCGATCCTGCAGTCTGCGACCCCTTCGCGGTGCGAAGGGGCAAACCTGCGTCGGGGCGCTTGCGGGGTGCGCCGCATAACTCACTGCGCGCCTGCGACGCGCATGCCAGGCCGAGCGCCGCGCTGGCCCGAAACCTACCAAGCCCTTCTGCCCGTGCCGAGAAGCGCAGAGCGCGGGGCGGGCGTGTGCCGCAGGACACACGCCTTCGTGGTCTGACTTGCTGCGGTTGTCCGAACGGAGCTGCATAGCAGCGCAGTGAGTTCCGCAGCACGCCCCGCGAACGAGCATCGCAGGTTGCCCCCGCGCGCAGCGTGGGGGTCACGGGCAGCAGGGTCGCCCTTTCTTTGCTCACTTTCTTTCGGCGAAGCGAAAGAAAGTGAGTCGCCCGCCGGGGCGAGACCCGGCCAGCCAACTTCAAAAAACCAGCCGTCTCAGCCCCAGTGCCTACCAATCAAAAGCCAGAAGCCATCAACTGGCCAGCAAGAACTCACCCAGCGCCCGCACCAGCCGCTCAGGCTGCTCGTGCACCAGCCAGTGCGATGCCCCCGGCACCTGCTGCAATTGCAGTTGCGGCACCCAGCCCGGCAGGCCATCGAGCAAACCCGGCAACAGCGCAGGATCGTCCATGCCCCACAGCACCAGCGTAGGCACCGTCACCTGAAGCATGGATTCGGGCAGGTTCACGGCAGCAGCGCCGGGGTCGCCCTCGCGCGGCGGGCGCAGGGGGCTGGCGCGGTAGTAGTTGCAGGCGCCTGCCAATCCTTGCTGCCACAGGGCACGGTACTGCTGGCGCACTGCAGGGGTCAGCCAGGCAGGGGGCGTGCCGTCGGGGGCGTTGAAGAAGGCGAACAGGCGGCGGAAATCATCTTCTGCCAGCAGCGCCTCGGCGTCCGGGCGGCACAGGAAGTGCATGTACTGGCTGGCGGCCTGCTGCGCGGTGTTGTGTTGCAGCTCGCGCACAAAGGCGCCAGGGTGGGGCGAGTTGACGATGGCCAGGCGGCGCAGCAGCTGCGGGTGCTGGTTGGCCAGGTTCCAGGCCACGGCGCCGCCCCAGTCGTGCGCGACCAGGCATTCCAGGGGTGCGCCCTCGCCGCATTCGGCGGCAATCAGGGCGGCCAGGTCCTGCACCAGGAACTTGGGGCGGTAGGCCGCCACGTCTGCCGGGCTGCTGGATGCGCCAAAGCCCCGCAGGTAGGGCGCCACGCAGCGGTAGCCGCCGTGTGCGGGCTGCGAGAAATGCTCCAGCAGCCCGTCCCAGATGAAGGCGCCTTCGGGAAAGCCGTGCAGGAACAGCAGCACAGGCTGGCCCCGCTCACCAGCCGTGTGGCAGTGCAGGCGGGTGCCGTGGGGCAGGGTGATGTCGGTATGAGCGCTCATGATGCTATGAAAATAATAGCTGTTAGCGCTTGATTGATGGGCGCTAGCGGCCAATTTGACTCTTAACCGCTGCGCCTGCCCGTGCACTGGCTCAGCCGGGGCCTGCCTCGGGTGCGGGGCTGGGCGCGGGGGCTGTATCAGCGTCGGCGCTGGGGGCAGGGGCCGGGTGGGCCCACTGCCACAGGAGCTGTGCGACTTCTTCCACGCCCTGTTTCTTGAGCGCGGAGAACATCTTGACCTCGCCGCCGCCCGCTTGCAGTCGCGCAATCGACAGTGCCTTGGCCTGCTCAGCGCGCGTGAGCTTGTCGGCCTTGGTCAGCAGTACCAGGAACTTGAGACCCTCTTCGACGCGCGGGCGCACCACTTCGAGCAGCGCCTCGTCCAGCTCGGTCAGGCCCAGGCGCGGGTCGCACAGCAGCACGATGCCGGTGAGGCTGGGGCGGCTGACCAGGTAGTTCACCATCACCTGCTGCCAGCGCACCTTGTCCGAGCGCGAGACCGCTGCGTAGCCGTAGCCGGGCAGGTCGGCCAGCACGGCGTCCGTCTGGCCCTGGCGGCCGAGCGAAAACAGGTTGATGTGCTGCGTGCGCCCTGGCTTCTTGGAGGCGAAGGCGAGCTGCTTTTGCTGCGTCAGCGTGTTGATGCAGGTGGATTTGCCCGCATTGGAGCGGCCCACGAAGGCGATTTCAGGCACTTCGACGGCGGGCAGCTGGTTCAACTGTGCGGCTGTGGTGAGGAAGCGCGCCGTGTGCATCCACCCCAGGGCGGAGCGGGCGTCGGCGCCTGGAGCAGGGGCGCCAGCATCGGGCGCAGTAACGAAGCGTGTCATGGATCAAATGAAGGGGGCGAAGCTGCATTGTAGAATCGCGGGGTTTTGCGCCACCATTAACAAGACCCTCGATATGAAGTTGCTCGCCCCTCTGCTCATGGCTGCCGCGCTGGCAGCGTCCGCCACCGCAGCCCATGCCAACGGTCCGGCCCCTGCAGCCAAGCCCGACCTGGAAAAAGGCGCAGCCAGCTATGGCACGGTTTGCGTGGCCTGTCACGCTGAAGACGGCAACTCCGCCATTGCCGAAAACCCCAAGCTGGCCCAGCAGCACCCGCAATACCTGGTCAAGCAGTTGGAGGAATTCAAGAGCGGCAAGCGCGAGAGCGCCATCATGCAGGGCATGGCCGCCATGCTCGAAGAGCAGGACATGAAGAACGTAGCCGCCTGGCTGGCCTCCAAGCCTGCCAAGCCCGGTGAAGCCGCTGACAAGGCCCTGGTTGCCTTGGGCGAAAAAATCTACCGTGGCGGCATTGCCGACCGCAACATCGCTGCCTGCGCCGGTTGCCACAGCCCCAATGGCGCAGGCATTCCTGCACAGTACCCGCGTCTGTCGGGCCAGCATGCCGGTTATACCGAAGCGCAGCTCAAGGCCTTCCGCGACGGCGTGCGCAAGAACAGCCTGCAGATGACGGGCGTGGCCGCCAAGCTCAACGACCGCGAGATCAAGGCGGTGTCTGACTACATCGCCGGCCTGCGCTGATCCCTCCCCGTCCGGCCCCGCAAGGGCTGGAGGGAACCAATGGCTGGTCAATAAACTCTAGTGCGGGCGGGGCCATCCGAGGATGGCCCCGCCCCTTTTTCTTCGGCGCTGCATACTTCACCCCCATGTCCGAGACCATCCAAGGCGTGCGTATCCGCAAAGGCTCCCAGGCGCTGCGCACCGGCGCTGAACTGCTGTCGTCGATGCGCTTTGCCATCGCCTTGCTCACGGTGATCTGCATTGCTTCGGTCATCGGCACGGTAATCAAGCAAAACGAACCCACCATCAACTACGTCAACCAGTTCGGCCCGTTCTGGGCCGAACTGTTTGCACGGCTGCAACTGCACGCGGTGTACAGCGCCTGGTGGTTCCTGCTCATCCTGGCGTTCCTGGTCATCAGCACCTCGCTGTGCATTGCGCGCAATACCCCCAAAATTCTGGTGGATCTGCGCACCTACAAAGAAAACATCCGCGAGCAGAACCTGCGCTCCTTCCACCACAAGGCCGAGTCCACCTTGGTGCAGGACGCCGCCACCGAGGCGCGGCGCATCGGCCAGATGCTGGCGGGGGGCGGCTGGAAGGTCCGGCTGCAGCAACGCGACACGGCGGCAGGCCCGGGCACCGGCTGGATGGTTGCAGCCAAGAAAGGCGCGGCCAACAAGATCGGCTACATCGCCGCGCACAGCGCCATCGTGCTGGTGTGCGTGGGCGGGCTGCTGGACGGCGACCTGATCGTGCGTGCCCAGATGTGGTGGGGCGGCAAGACCGCTTTTCCCGGTGGCGGCATGATTGCCGATGTGGGCCCCCAGCACCGGCTCAGCGAGCGCAACCCCACCTTCCGCGGCAATCTGGTGGTGACCGAGGGCAAGCAAGCCAGCACGGCCATCCTGAGCCAGTCCGACGGCGTGTTGCTGCAGGAGCTGCCGTTTTCCGTGGAGCTCAAGAAGTTCATCATCGAGCACTACCCCTCGGGCATGCCCAAGCTGTTTGCCAGCGAGGTGGTGATCCATGACAAGGCCACGGGCGAGGCCACGGCCACGCGCATCGAGGTCAACAAGCCTGCGCGCTACAAGGGCATAGAGATCTACCAGTCGAGCTTTGATGACGGGGGCTCGTCCGTGGTGCTGCGCGGCATGCCGCTGGGCACCGAGGACGCCCAGCCCTTCGAGGTGCAGGGCGTGATTGGCAGCAGCGCCCCCCTGGGCCCGCAAGGCGAGCCCGGTTCCCTGCAGCTGGAATTCACCTCGCTGCGCGTCATCAACGTCGAGAACATGGGCGCGGGCGCCGAGCGCTCGGGGGCCGACGTGCGCGCGGTCGATCTGCGTTCCTCGATCGACGCGCGCCTGGGCGCGGCCAACAAGACGGAATCGAACAAGGACCTGCGCAACGTGGGCCCCAGCATTGGCTACAAGCTGCGCGACACCGCAGGCCAGGCGCGCGAATTCCATAACTACATGCTGCCGGTGGATCTGGGCGAAGGCGGGCCCCCCATGTTCCTGTACGGCGTGCGCGAGAAACCCTCCGAACCCTTGCGCTACCTGCGCATTCCCGTGGACGACCAGGGTGGCATGGAGGGTTTTCTGCGCCTGCACCGGGCGCTGGGCAGCCCTGCACTGCGTGACGAGGCGGTGCGCCGCTATGCGGCGCGCGCCATCGGTCCTTCGCGCCAGCAACTGGCCGATCAGTTGGCCGATTCGGCATCGCGTGCGCTGACGATGTTTGCCGGGCGCGTGGCAGCCTCGGGCCAGCGCGAGGGTGGGCTGGCAGCCATTGCGCAATTCCTTGAGACGAACGTGCCCGAGGCCGAGCGCGAACGTGCGGGAGAGGTGCTGATGCGCGTGCTCAATGGCGCACTGTTCGAGCTGGCGCAGCTCACCCGCGAACGCGCCCATCTGGCACCGCTGCCCAACAACGAGCAGACCCTGGGCTTCATGACCCAGGCCGTGCTGGCGCTGAGCGATGTGCAGTTCTACCCCGCGCCCATGCTGCTGGGGCTGAAGGACTTCACGCAGGTGCAGGCCAGCGTGTTCCAGGTGGCGCGCGCACCGGGCAAGAATATCGTGTACCTGGGCTGCGCCCTGCTCATCCTGGGGGTGTTCGCCATGCTCTACATTCGCGAGCGCAGGGTCTGGGTCTGGGTGGCGCCGCGCGACGGTGCCACGCACGCCATGATGGCCTTGTCCACCAACCGCAAAACGATGGATGGCGACCGTGAATTCGCCCATCTGACTGAAAAACTCATCGGTGCGGCCCCCACGCCGCCCCGCCACGGAGGCTCCGCATGACCACGGCATCCCCCCACACCACCATCACCCTCAACGAAGGGTTCTGGTCCCGCCGCAACTGGTTTGACTGGCTGTTTGCCGCGCTGGTGCTGGCGGGTGGCCTGTTTGCGCTGCAGCGCTACGGCAGTTCCATGGATGTCTACGAAAAAGGCATCCTGTGGTGCGCAGTCCCGGCGCTGGTGTGGCTGGGCTGGTTCTGGCGTCCCTTGCGCGTGCTGATGCTGGTGGTGGCGGCTGCGGCGCTTGCGGCCATTGCCTTGTACCAGCAGGACGGGGCGGGCAGCCTGGCACGCGCCGAGGTGGTGTTCGGGCTCAAGTACTTCCTGTCGAGCCAGTCGGCCATCCTGTGGATGAGCGTGGTGTTCTTCATGAGCACGCTGTTCTACTGGATCGCCATGTTCTCGCGCGGCGAGGGTACGGCCCTGTCGCTGCTGGGCTCGCGCCTGGTCTGGCTGGCAGTCACCATGGCGCTCGTCGGCACCATGGTGCGCTGGTACGAAAGCTACCTGCTGGGGGCCGACGTGGGCCACATTCCGGTGAGCAACCTCTACGAAGTGTTCGTGCTGTTTTGCTGGATGACGGCGCTGTTCTACCTGTACTACGAAGAGCAGTACCAGACCCGCGCCCTGGGCGGTTTCGTGATGCTGGTGGTCAGCGCCGCCGTGGGCTTTTTGCTGTGGTACACCGTGGCGCGCGATGCCCACGAGATCCAGCCCCTGGTGCCTGCGCTGCAAAGCTGGTGGATGAAGCTGCACGTGCCGGCCAACTTCATCGGCTACGGCACCTTTGCATTGGCTGCCATGGTGGCGTTTGCCTACCTCATCAAGCAGCAGGCACAGGAAACCCGCTGGTACAAGCTGGCCCCGCTGTGGATGCTGGGCGTGGTGCTGTGCTTTGAGCCCCTGGTATTCCGCCAGGGCTCCACGCAGGCAGGCAGTGCCTATTGGATGGTGTATTTCGGCGTATCGGCCCTGGCGGTTGCGGGCATTTTGCTGGGGCGCAAGCGCATCTGCGAGCGCCTGCCGTCCCTGGAGGTGCTGGACGATGTCATGTACAAGTCCATCGCCGTGGGTTTTGCCTTCTTCACCATCGCCACGGTGCTGGGCGCCCTGTGGGCGGCCGAGGCCTGGGGCGGCTACTGGAGCTGGGATCCCAAGGAAACCTGGGCATTGATCGTCTGGCTCAACTATGCCGCCTGGCTGCACATGCGCCTGATGAAGGGCCTGCGCGGCACGGTGTCGGCCTGGTGGGCGCTGGCGGGGCTGGTGGTGACCACCTTCGCCTTCCTGGGGGTCAACATGTTCCTCAGCGGCCTGCACAGCTACGGCAATCTGTGATGTAGGGTCTTGCACCGCACGGTGCAACGCCCAGGCTCCTGCGCTGTAACCTGCAGCGCTGGCGGTACGAATAGCAAGGCATGCCATGGCGCTGCCGCCATGCATTCGCCACCCACCGTAGGAGCCCAACATGTACTTCTCTCGTGACAAGGGGTTTGTGCACCCCGTGGCCTCGGACATCACGCCCCGCGCGGTGTACGAGGGCCGCCGCCATCTTCTGCAGACCATGGCGCTGGGCGGTGCCGGTGCGGCGCTTGCGGCCTGGGCCGGGCGCAATGTGCTGGCGCAGGCCGCCATGCGCCCTGGCAAGCTGGCACCCCTGGCCGCCGTGCCCTCGAGCGTGCCCGGCACCAGCACGCTGGACAAGCCCACGGCCTACCAGGACGCCAGCGGCTACAACAATTTCTACGAGTTCGGCACCGACAAGACCGACCCTGCGCGCAACGCCCACACCCTCAAGCCCCGGCCCTGGACGGTGGAAGTCTCTGGCCTGGTGAAAAAACCCGGACCCTGGGCGCTGGACGATTTGCTCAAGCTCTCGGCGCAGGAAGAGCGCATCTACCGCCTGCGCTGCGTGGAAGGCTGGTCCATGGTGATCCCGTGGGTGGGCTATTCACTGGCCGAACTGATCCGGCGCGTGGAGCCCCTGGGCAGTGCCAAGTATGTGGAGTTCACCACCCTGGCGGACAAGGCGCAGATGCCGGGCCTGGGCTCGCGGGTACTCGATTGGCCCTATGTGGAAGGGCTGCGGCTGGACGAGGCACTGCACCCGCTGACGCTGCTGGCCTTTGGCATGTACGGCGAGGTGCTTCCCAACCAGAACGGCGCGCCTGTGCGCCTGGTGGTGCCGTGGAAGTACGGATTCAAGAGTGCCAAGAGCATCGTGCGCATCCGCTTCGTGGAGCACGAACCCGCCACAGCCTGGGTCAAGGCGGCGCCGCAGGAGTACGGCTTTTATTCCAACGTGAACCCGCAGGTGGACCACCCGCGCTGGAGCCAGGCCGCCGAGCGGCGCATTGGCGAGGACGGCTTGTTCGCCAAGAAGCGCAAGACCCTCATGTTCAATGGCTACGAGGCGCAGGTGAGCGCCTTGTATGCGGGCATGGATCTGAAAAAGCACTTCTGATGCATAAGAACTTGTCCGCAAATTATTTAATGCCACGCAGCGCCGGTGTCCAGGCCTGGCTGCAGCACCCGGTGGCCAAGCCGGTGGTGTTTGTGCTGGCCCTGCTGCCCCTGGCCTGGCTGGTGGTGGGGGCCGTGGGCGGCGGTCTGGGAGCCAACCCGGCGGAGGCCTTGATCCGCGCGCTGGGCGATTGGGCGCTGCGCTTCCTGTGCCTGGTGCTGGCGGTCACGCCGCTGCGCGTGTGGGCGGGCTGGCCAGCGCTGGCGCGCTTTCGGCGCATGCTGGGCTTGTTTGTGTTCTTCTATGCCCTGCTGCACCTGCTGGCCTATGCATGGTTCGACATGGGCCTGGAACTGCAGGATATTGCGCGCGACATCGCCAAGCGCCCCTTCATCCTGGTGGGCATGCTGGCCTGGGTACTGCTGGCCGTGCTGGCTGCCACGTCGCTCCAGCGGGCCATGCGCTGGCTCGGGGGGCGGCGCTGGCAGGCGCTGCACCGCAGCGTGTACGTGGTTGCGCTGCTGGCGCTGCTGCATTTCTACTGGATGCGCTCAGGCAAGAACGACCATGCCGAGGTGCTGGTGTACGCAGCGGTGCTGGGGGGCCTGCTGGCCTGGCGCTTGTGGCGCGCCTGGCCGCAGGGCAAGCACTTGGAATACCCTTGATTGCTATCAAAATGATAGCTGTTTGCGCCTTGTTTTTGGGCGCCAAAGGCCTATTTGAGCAATATTTCTGAGCGGAAGGTGTCTGACGCCGTTTCACGTGTGCGGATGGCCTGGGCGCGCTCGCCATCGACCAGCACCTCGGCCGCGCGGCCCCGGGTGTTGTAGTTGCTGGCCATGGACATGCAGTAGGCCCCGGCCGACAGCACGGCCAGATGGTCGCCAGGCTGCACCGCCAGGCTGCGCTCGCGCCCGATCCAGTCGCCGCTTTCGCACACCGGGCCCACCACGTCGTAGCGCTGCGCAGCGGTGCCAGCGTGTGCCTGCACCGGCACGATGGCGTGGTAGGCCTGGTACATCGCCGGGCGCGGCAGGTCGTTCATGGCGGCGTCCACGATGCAGAAGTTCTTGGCTTCGCCGGGTTTGAGGTAGAGCACCTCGGTCACGCAAAGCCCTGCGTTGCCGACCAGCGAGCGGCCAGGTTCGATCAGGAACTCGCGCCCGCCAAAGCCGCGGGCATCGAGCTTGGCCAGCAGCTGGTGCCACAGGGCGTCGGCGGCGGGCGGCGTGTCGCCGTTGTAGTCGATGCCCAGGCCGCCGCCAAAGTCGATGTGGTGGATGGGGATGCCCTCGGCCTCGATGGCCTGCACCAGGTCGAGCAGCCGGTCGGTCGCGTCGAGGTAGGGGGTGGCCTCGGTGATCTGCGAGCCGATGTGGCAGTCGATACCCACCACCCGCAAGCCCGGCAGCGAGGCCGCATGGCGGTACACCGCTACGGTGCGCTCGTGCGCTATCCCGAACTTGTTGCCCTTGAGGCCGGTGGAGATGTAGGGATGGGTCTTGGGATCCACGTTGGGGTTGACGCGGATGCTGATCGGGGCACGGGTACCCTCTGCCTGCGCCACGGTGTTGAGCACTTCCAGCTCGGCCTCGCTCTCCACGTTGAAGCAGCGGATGCCTGCGCGCAAGGCCTGGCGCATCTCTGCGCGGGTCTTGCCCACGCCCGAGAAAATCACCTTGCCAGGGTCGCCGCCAGCGGCCAGCACACGTTCGAGCTCGCCGCCCGAGACGATGTCGAAGCCACAGCCCTGGCGTGCAAAAAACTGCAGCAGCGCGAGCGACGAATTGGCCTTCATGGCGTAGCAGATCTGCACCTTGCGGCCTGCAAAACCGCGCTGGTAGGCTGCCAGCGCGTTGTGCATGGAGGCTTGCGAATACACGAACAGCGGCGTGCCGTATTGCTGCGCCAGCGCGTGTACGCGCACTCCCTCCACGTACAGTTCGCCGTCCCGGTAGGCGATATGGGGTTGTCCGGGCAAGGTGGGTTGCGTCATGGTGCGGGTCGGGAAGCGGCAGATGCGGGTGGGGTGGGCGCAGGCTGCACGGGAGCGCTGGCCTGGGGCGGTTGCGTGGGCAGGTACAAGGGGCCGCGCTGTCCGCAGGCCGCAAGGCTTGCCATGCCGACAACAAGGCCAATGGCCCTCACTAAAATTTGGGGAGCTTTCAACATGCAGAAATTGTAATGACCGACCTTGAATACATGGACCGTGCCGAGCAGTTGCTCAAGGCTGTGGAGCGCAGCTGCGACCGCATCAACGACGACACCGATGCCGACGTGGACAACCAGCGCACTGGCGGAATGGTCACCCTGGTGTTTGCCAACCGCAGCCAAATCGTGGTCAACCTGCAAAAACCTTTGCACGAGGTGTGGATGGCTGCACGCTCTGGAGGCTACCACTTCCGCCACGACGGGCAGCAGTGGCTGGACACCAAGGGCGCCGGAGAGTTCTTCGCCTGCCTGAGCCGCGAGGCCAGCGCCCAGGCCGGGCAGGCGCTGGCGTTCACCAGTGCCTGACGACCGCGCCTGCTGAGCATTTCAATTGCGGAACAGATCCAGAATCTGCTTGCGCTCCTCGGGGGCGGGGGCTTGCGCCGGGGGATCCGCCCGGCCTGTGTCCAGTCCCAGGCTGGAAACGCCCGCATTGCGTGCGTATTCTTCGTAGTACCACTCGCCAGCCACATTCACCACGCCGGGGGGGACGGTGGGCTCCATCACGGGCACGCCTTTGAGCGCTTTTTCCATGTAGCTGATCCAGACCGGCAGACTCAGGCCACCACCGGTTTCACGGCTTCCGAGGTTGCGCGGTGTGTCGTATCCGATCCAGGTCACTGCCGTCAGGGTGGGCTGGAATCCGGCGAACCAGGCATCCCAGGCATCGTTGGTGGTGCCCGTCTTGCCATAGAGGTCGGGCCGCTTGAGGGTGGCCTGCGCGCGGGCTGCTGTGCCCGAACGGGTGACTTCCTGCAGCAGGCTGTCCATCACGAAGGCGTTGCGGGCGTCGATGGCACGCTCATGCTCATCAGTTGCTGGTGGGGTGAACTCCGTCAGCACCTTGCCCTTGTGGTCTGTCACACGGGACACCAGCCAGGGGTTGACGCGGAAACCGCCATTGGCAAACACGGAATAAGCCACGGCCATCTGCATGGGGGTGACCGAGCCGGCGCCCAGGGCCATGGTCAGAAAGGGGGGGTGCTTTTCGGCTTCGAAGCCAAAGCGCGTGGCCCATTCCTGTCCATTGCGTGCGCCCACGGCCTGCAGGATCCGGATCGAGACCATGTTCTTGGAGCGTGCCAGGGCAGAGCGCATGGTCATCGGACCATCGAATTTGCCGTCGTAGTTTTTGGGTTCCCAGGGCTTTCCGCCAGTGAAGCCGGCGTCAAAGAACAGCGGCGCATCGTTGATGACCGTGGCGGGCGTGAAGCCCTTTTCCAAAGACGCAGAATAGATGAAAGGCTTGAAGCTTGACCCAGGTTGCCGCCATGCCTGGGTGGCGTGGTTGAACTTGTTCTTGTCGAAGTCAAAACCACCCACCAGCGAGCGCACGGCGCCATTGCGCGGATCGATCGCCACCAGCGCGCCTTCCACTTCGGGAAGCTGCGTGGCCTCCCAGGTTGCCTTGGGGGTTTGAACCACACGGATGATGGCGCCGCGCCGGATCTTGATGTTGGGCGGGGCCTTGTCGCTAAGCCCTGATTGCACGGGCTTGAGTCCTTCGCCAGTGATTTCCAGGACATCGCCATTGGGGCGCATGGCCGAGATTTTCTTGGCGCCGGCCTCCAGCACCAAGGCGGCAAGCACATCGCCATTGTCGGGATGGTCGGCCAGGATATCGTCAATGCTCTCTTCCAGGTCGGCGGCATTGGCCGGCAGGTTGACAAACTTTTCCGGCCCGCGGTAATGCTGCCTGCGCTCGTAGGTCATGATGCCTTGGCGCAAGGCTTGGTAGGCCGCATCCTGGTCTGCTGCATTGATCGTGGTGTACACGTTGAGCCCCCGCGTGTACGCCTCGTTGCCGTACTGCGCGAAGATGAGCTGGCGCGCCATTTCCGCCACATATTCCGCATGGACCCGGGTGCTGTCGGAGTGGGTGCGGACTTTGAGCTTCTCTTCACGGGCTTGCCGGGCTTCTTCCGCAGTGATGAAGCCGTTTTCCTCCATGCGGTCGATGATGTGCAGCTGCCTGACGCGTGCGCGTTTGTAGTTGCTGATGGGGTTGTAAGCCGAAGGTGCTTTGGGCAAGCCAGCGAGCATGGCAGCTTCTGCAATCGTGATGGATTTAAGTGGCTTGCCGAAATAGGCCTCCGACGCTGCTGCAAACCCGTAGGCCCGATTACCCAGGAAGATCTGATTCATGTAAATCTCAAGAATCTGATCTTTGGTCAGAAAATGCTCCAGCTTGAAAGTTAGTAATATTTCGTAAATTTTGCGTGTAATTGTTTTTTCCGAAGAAAGATACACATTGCGTGCCACCTGCATGGTGATGGTCGAGGCGCCCTGGCTTTTCATCTTGCCCAGATTGGCCAACCCCGCGCGCAGCATGCCTTTGTAGTCCACCCCGCCATGTTGGAAGAAACGGGCATCCTCGATGGCCAGAACCGCATCCTTCATGACCTTCGGGATCTCGGCGATGGGCGTGAGGTTGCGGCGCTCCTCTCCAAATTCACCCAGCAGAGCGCCCTCGGCTGAGTACACGCGCATGGGCAGCTTGGGACGGTAGTCCGCCAGGTCCGAGATGTCCGGCAGGTTGGGGTAGGCCATGGCGAGCGCAACAGCAATGCCTAGCGCTGCGGCCGCAACGCCTGCAGCAGCCAAGCCGACCGACCATGCGAACAGGCGCCACACCCAGCGAAGCCAGCGAGGGCGCACCGTAGCAGCAGGAGAAGGGGCAGACGACTTGGGGGGGGCTGGGGGCGGCATAACGCTCCGGAAAGACAAAGCTGCCCATTATAAAAATGGACGCTGAACAGAAATCAGAGTCTGGGATTTGGGAGGGTAATCAATCGCTCCGAAGTAGCGACGAACGGATGTCGTTGCTGACCGAGCGGCCTTGCAAACGTCTGCTTTTGACAACGTTCAAGGCAGACGAAAGCCGGAAAAGCCTTTGCTGGAGAAGTATCTTACTGATAGCATTCATGTGAAATGTTAAGTTTTGTTGTGTCAGGATGACAATTTTCAGGGGGCAATCTTGATCTCCATGGGATCTCTGTTCAGTCGCCAGCCTGCGCCATTGCTGGGTATCGACATCAGTTCCTCTAGTGTCAAACTGGTCGAACTTGGGCGTGACAATTCCGGTGCGCTGGTGCTGGAGCGTTGCGCCATTGAGCCGCTGGAGCGCGGCTGGATCACCGACGGCAACATCGAGAAGTTCGATGAGGTTGCGGAGGCGGTGCGCCGTGTGGTCAAGAAAAGTGGTGCCAAGACCAAGAACGTGGCCATGGCCTTGCCGCCCTCGGCAGTCATCACCAAGAAGATCGTGCTGCCGGCCGGTATGAATGACCAGGAACTCGAAGTCCAGGTCGAATCAGAGGCCAACCAGTACATCCCGTTTTCGCTGGACGAGGTCAGCTTGGATTTCTGTGTGATCGGGCCTTGCAAGAGTTCCCCGGGGGATGTGGATGTGCTGATCGCTGCTTCGCGCCGGGAAAAGGTGCAGGATCGGCAAGGACTGGCGGAGGCCGCTGGTCTCAAGGCGGTCATCATCGATGTGGAGTCCTATGCTTCGCGTCTTGCAACCAGTCGCTTGATCGAAGGGCTGCCTAACAAGGGCGTGGACACCATGGTGGCCTTGTTCGAGGTGGGCGCCTTGACCACGAGTATGCAGGTCATCCGTAACGAAGAAGTGCTATACGACCGGGATCAGGCCTTTGGAGGAGCGCAACTGACACAACTGATCGTCCGGCAGTACGGATTCTCCCCTGAAGAGGCCGAGAGCAAAAAGCGCAACGGCGATTTGCCTGACGATTACGCCAGCGCGGTGCTGCGTCCATTTGTCGAGAGCCTTTCGCAGGAAATCGGCAGGGCCTTGCAGTTCTTCTTCACCAGCACGCCGCACAACCGTGTCGATCACATCATGCTTGCGGGTGGCTCTGCTCCATTGCAAGGGCTTACCGAAGCGGTCACCCAGCACACCGGGTTCCCCTGCTCGGTCGTCAATCCATTTGATGGCATGGAGATGGGGAGTTCCGTCCGTATGAAAAAAATGGTGCGTGAAGCGCCTTCCTACCTGACGTCCTGCGGCTTGGCGATGCGGAGGTTCCTGCAGTGATACTTATCAACCTTCTTCCCCATCGGGAAGCCGCGCGCAAGCGTCGGCGCGAAACCTACCAGGCGGCCATGC
Organism: Burkholderiales bacterium; assembly: GCA_016192425.1. Taxonomy (GTDB): domain Bacteria; phylum Pseudomonadota; class Gammaproteobacteria; order Burkholderiales; family Burkholderiaceae_C; genus Simplicispira. The sequence continues at coordinate 824 of JACPUE010000063.1, read as the reverse complement.
TGGGTGCTGCCGTGGTGGGCCTGCTGATTGCAGGTGGTATCTACTGGTGGTTCCAGATGATGATCGAGAACCAGCAGGCCAACAACAACTTCCTGCAAAGCGAAATCAAGGTGCTGGAGGGACAGATCAAGGAAATCGCCACCATCGAAGAAGAAATTGCGGCCTTGCGTGCGCGCCAGAAAGCGGTGGAGGATTTACAGTCAGACCGCAATCTGCCCGTGCACTTGCTGAGCGAGTTGGTTGAGCAGCTTCCAGACGGGGTGTATATCACCGCGCTCAAGCAAACCAACCAGACGGTCGAAATGAAAGGGATGGCCCAATCGAATGAGCGTGTGTCGGAGTTATTGCGCAATTTGTCCAACAACACTCCCTGGCTGTCCAAGCCGGAGCTCGTTGAAATTGTTGCCAAGAACGTGGCATTGACTCCGCGCGATCTGCGCCGGGCTTCCGAATTCAACCTGCGCTTTCAATTGGTTCGCTCCAGCGAAGCCAAGAAGGCCATGGAAACCGCCAGCGCGGCAGGGAAGTAAGCGATGGCCAAGACCAAAACGCCCAAGATTGACACGGCACAACTGCAGCAGCAGTTGCAACGCCAATTTACCAACCTGGACACCAAAGATCCCTCGCTGTGGCCCATACTGCCACGCATCCTGCTGTGCGTGTTCATCGCCGCAGTGGTCGCGGTCGCGCTGTGGTACGTCAAGCTGACGGACTACCAGGCGGAACTGGAGGCCGAACGTGCCAAAGAACTGAGCTTGCGCGAGGACTACAAGAAAAAACTGCAAAAGGCAGTGAGCTTGGATTTGCTGAAAAAGCAACGCGAG
>JACPUE010000053.1 GCA_016192425.1 Burkholderiales bacterium | reverse complement strand
GTGCCCACCGCCATCCTTTCACGCCAGGTGGCGGTGATCCGGCACCAAAGCCTCATCATCAACCTGCCCGGCCAGCCCAAGGCCATTGCCGAAACGCTGGAAGGCCTGAAGGACGCGAACGGCCAGCCGCTGGTGCCCGGCCTCTTTGCGGCGGTGCCTTACTGCATCGACCTGATCGGCGGGCCGTACCTGGAGACAAACGCCACGGTGTGCAAGGCCTTCCGGCCCAAGAGTGCGGTGCGGCCGCAAGGCTGATTGTTGGTGGCGTTGGCGCTGGCCGCTTTGTTGTCTTGAGGGCAGAGGCCGGGTCTCGCCCCGGCGGGCGACTCACTTTCTTTCGCTTCGCCGAAAGAAAGTAAGCAAAGAAAGGGCGACCCTGCTGCCCGTGACCCCCACGCTGCGCGCGGGGGCAGCCTGCGATGCCCGTTCGCGGGGCGTGCTGCGGAACTCACTGCGCGCCTGCGGCGCTCCGTTCGGACAACCGCAGCAAGTCAGACCACAAAGGCGTATGTCCTGCGGCACACGCCCGCCCCGCGCCCTGCGCTTCTCGGCACGGGCAAAAGGGCTTGGCAGGTTTCGGGCCATCGCTGCGCTTGGCCTGGCATGCGCGGCGCCCAGCGCCTGCGCCCCTCGGGGGCCGAGCGCAGCGATGGCCCGTGTGGACTTCAACCCCCTTCTGGCTGCGCCTGCGGCGGGGCGCTTGCGGGGTGGGCATGCGCGTCGCAGCGCGCATGCTTGCGTAGACTGACTCGCCGTGGTTGTCCGAACGAAGCTGCGTAGCAGCGCAGTGAGTTCCACGGCGCACCCCGCAAGCGCCCCGACGCAGGTTTGCCCCTTCGCACCGCGAAGGGGTCGCAGACTGCAGGGTCGCCTTTCTTTTGGGTACTTTTCTTTGGCGAAGCAAAGAAAAGTACCTCGCCCGCCGGGGCGAGACCCGGCCAGCCACCCTCAGCAAAACACCAAAACCTACTTACCCACCAGATCGTTCAGCTTGCCCGCCTCGAACTGCTCCTTCAGCGCAGCATCGTCCGGCACGCAATCCCCCGTCTTCACGCAGTCCGACAGCTTCTCGATCGCCTGCCACAGCAGCGCAATCTGGTGCTCCTGCGAGGCCGCGCTGTCGATCAGCCCACGCATGGCCAGCGAGAGCGGGTCGTCTTCCTGGGTGATGCCGTAGGCCGTGAACTGGGGCTTGGGCTTGGCGTCCTCGGTGACGTCGGCGCTGTGGCCGTCCTTGGATGGGATGATGCGCGCCGGAATGCCCACCGCCGTAGCACCTGCGGGCACGGGCTTGATGACCACGGCGTTGCTGCCTATTTTTGCCCCGTCGCCCACCTCGAAGCCGCCCAGCACCTTGGCGCCCGCGCTCACCACCACGTCACGGCCCAGCGTGGGGTGGCGTTTGGTGCCTTTGTAAAGCGAGGTGCCGCCCAGCGTAACGCCCTGGTAGATGGTGCAGCCATCGCCGATCTCGGCGGTCTCACCCACCACCACGCCCATGGCATGGTCGAAGAACACGCGCTCGCCGATCTTGGCGCCGGGGTGGATCTCGATGCCGGTGAACCAGCGGGCAAAGTGGGAAATGAAACGCCCGAGCCACTTGAGGCCGTGCGTCCAGCACCAGTGCGCCGGGCGGTGCAGCCAGATGGCGTGCAGGCCGGGGTAACAGGTGATGACCTCCCAGGTGCTGCGGGCCGCGGGGTCGCGGTCGAGGATGCACTGGATGTCGGAGCGCAGGCGGGCAAACATGGGCTGGGTCTTGAAAAGGGGAACAGCAGTTTAGTGTAGTGTTTCGCTCTCATGAGCACTTTCAGCCAGCGGCCAAGGGGCCAGCTGCTAGGCGCAGGGGCGCAGGCATAACGGGTTACGTCAAGCCGCTGCAACAACGCAGATGGCCCCTTGGCCGCTGGCCCGAAGGGAGCCCCGAAAAAGCCGCCCAGCGTCGTTGCAGCGCTTGACAAGGGCGCCGCCATTGCCTGCGCGCTGCGTCTAGCCGGGCAGCTTTTTCGGGGCTCTGAAAGTGCTCATGAGAGCGAAACACTACACTAGCGCTTTGGCTGGGCGGACTCGATCATGGCCTTGGCAACACCGCGCAGGATGTGGATTTCCTCGGCACCCAGTTGGGCGCGGTTGAAGAGTTGGTTGAGCCGGGGCATGAGCTTCTTGGGCGCGGCCGGGTCCAGAAAACCGATGGCCGTGAGCGCCTGCTCCCAGTGCGCCAGCATGCCCGCCACCTGGCCCGCATCGGCCAGCAGGCGTTCGGGCGTGGCCTGCTCCACGCCAAAGCCGCCCAGGGCCTGGCGCCACTCGTAGGCGATGACCTGGATGGCCGCACCCAGGTTGAGCGAGCCGAACTGCGGGTTGGTGGGGATGGAGAGCGCCACATGGCAGCGGTACACGTCCTCGTTGGCCATGCCAAAGCGTTCGGAGCCAAACAGGAAGCCGATGCCGCTTTCGGCAACCACTGGTTCTGGGTTTAAAGCGTTTTTGGCCTCTGGCGCCCGTCCATCAAGCGCTGGCAGCTCCTGTTTTAATAGCAAATCAAAATGCTCGCGCGGCGAACGTGTGGGCGGGCCGAAGTCGCGCGGCGTCATGGCCGTGGCGCACAGGTGGCTGATGCCGTCCAGCGCTTCGTCCAGCGTTTCCACGATGCGCGCGTTGTGCAGCACGTCCAGTGCCCCGCTGGCGCGCTGTATGGTTTCCTCGCGCCGCAGCACGTTGGCCCAGCGCGGCTTGACGAGCACCAGGTCGTCAAAGCCCATGGTCTTCATGGCGCGGGCGCAAGCGCCCACATTGCCTGCATGGCTGGTGTGGATGAGGATGAAACGGGTCTTCATGGATGGCGCGGGCCCGGCACCTGCAGGGCGGCGCAGGTGCGCCGTGCGGGCGGGGCGGGTAAAATCGGGCCCTTATTGTCGCTGCCTGCATCGCCCGGCAGCGGTTTTCCCGTTCCTGGCCCCGCGCCACCGCCACAAGCGATGCTGGCGCGCAACCCCGCACAATCTATGTCGTCCAATCTGCACCCCATGCTCAACGTGGCCATCAAGGCCGCCCGCGCCGCTGGCGCCATCATCAACCGCGCGGCGCTCGACGTGGAGTCGGTGCGCATCTCGCAAAAGCAGATCAACGACTTTGTGACCGAGGTGGACCATGCCAGCGAACAGGCCATCATCGAAACCCTGCTGACCGCCTACCCCGGCCACGGCATCCTGGCCGAGGAGTCGGGCAGCCAGCATGGCGCCAAGGATTCGGACTTCGTCTGGATCATCGACCCGCTGGACGGCACGACCAACTTCATCCACGGCTTTCCGGTCTATTGCGTGAGCATTGCGCTGGCCTTCAAGGGCAAGATCGAGCAGGCCGTGGTGTACGACCCCTCGCGCAACGACCTGTTCACGGCCACCAAGGGCCGGGGAGCCTTCCTGAACGAGCGCCGCATCCGCGTGAGCAAGCGCACGCAGCTCAAGCAATGCCTGATCTCCACAGGCTTCCCGTTCCGTCCGGGCGACAACTTCAAGAACTACCTGGCCATGATGGGCGACGTGATGCAGCGCACCGCAGGCCTGCGCCGCCCCGGCGCCGCCGCACTGGACCTGGCCTATGTGGCGGCAGGCTACACCGATGGCTTCTTTGAAACCGGCCTGTCGAGCTGGGACGTGGCCGCGGGCTCGCTGCTGGTGACCGAGGCCGGCGGCCTGATCGGCAACTTCACCGGCGAGGCGGATTTCCTGGATCAGAAGGAGTGCCTGGCCGGCACGCCGCGCATTTACGGCCAGATGGTGCAGATCCTGGGCAAGTACAGCAAGTTTGCCAGCGCAGGCGAAAAGGCCGCGCTGCGCCAGGCCGGCATCGACGCCGACACGCAAGACCAGGCACAGCAGCAGGCGCCTGATGCCGCCGCAGCCAGCGACAGCGCCGAAGGCGAAGACGCACCGCTTTGAGAGACTGAGAGTCTTTTGCCTCTGACGCCCGCGCACCGCTCACTGCGGCGCGGGGTCGGGGAACTTGAGCGCGATCTCGCGCAGGTCTTCGGCAATCTCGATGAAGGCATCGACCACCAGCGGGTCGAACTGCGTGCCTCGCCCGCGCGTGATGGCGTCGCAGGCCTGTTCATGCGTACCGGCAGGCTTGTACACGCGGGCGCTGATGACGGCGTCGTACACATCGGCCACGGCCATCAGGCGTGCGGCCACGGGGATGGCCTCGCCCGAGAGCCCCGCCGGGTAGCCGGTGCCGTCCCAGTGCTCGTGGTGGTGGCAGGCCATGTCCTTGGCCACATCCAGAAAACGCACACGCATGCCCAGGCGCCGCTCGGCGCTCTCGATGGCCTTGCGCCCCAGGGCGGCGTGCTTCTTGGCCACCTCGAATTCTTCGGCGGTGAGCCGCCCCGGCTTGAGCAGGATGTGGTCGGGCACGCCCACCTTGCCAATGTCGTGCAGCGGGGCGGATTTGTAGAGCAGGTCGATCATCGAGACCGTGAGCACCTGCTCGAACCGGGGATGCCTGCGCAACTGCTCGGCCAGCGCCTTCACGTAGAGCTGGGTGCGCCGGATGTGGTTGCCGGTTTCGGCGTCGCGCGTTTCAGCCAGCGATGCCAGGGCGATGATGGTGACGTCCTGGATGGCCTGCAGCTCCAGCGTGCGCAGGGCCACCTCGCGCTCCAGGTAGTCGCTCTTGCTGCGCAGGAAGTCGGCCGTGGCCTTGAGGGCCAGGTGGGTCTGCACGCGCGCCTGCAGGATGGGCGGGCTGATGGGCTTGGTGATGTAGTCCACCGCTCCCAACTCCAGGCCCATGCGCTCGTCCTGCACGTCGCTGCGCGCGGTCAGAAAGATCACCGGTACGTCACGCGTCAAAGCGCTGGCCTTGAGGCGGCGGCAGACCTCGTAGCCGTCCATGCCCGGCATCATGATGTCCAGCAGCACCAGGTCGGGCAAGGCCTCGGCCTGCATGGCCTTGAGGGCGCGCTCGCCGCTGTTGGCGACCTTGACGCGGTAGCGCTCGCCCAGCAGTTCGGCCATCATGGCCAGGTTGTCGGGCGTGTCGTCCACCACCAGCACGGTGGGCATCTGGCGGCCGCCGCCCTGGGCGGCACCTTCAGGAAGACTGTCTCGTTGCATCGCGGCTCCCGGTGGAGCAGGCCGCCCCCGGTGGGGAGGGAGCCTGCGGGAAACGCTCCAGGCACCCGGTCAGGATGTCCAGCGCGGATTCGTAGTCAAACTGCTCGATGTGCGCCTGCAGCGCGGCCATGCGGGGCCCCACCGCCTCTTGCACCAAGAGGGCATTGTGCAGCAGGTGCGTGCGGGCTGCAGGGTCGTCGGCCTGCAGCAGCGCTTGCAGGGCCTGCACGGTTTGCAAGGCCTCCCCTTGGGCAGGGGGCACCGCTGCCGGTGCATCCGCAGGCACCGTCGCGGCCTGTGCAGGCACAGGATGCGCTGCCGCCCAGTGCAACAAATGCTGCACCAGCGGCTCCAGCGCCCGGCGCAGGTCCTGCAGCAACTGCGTGGTGGGTGCGCTGGCCGCAGGGGGGCCGCGCAAGGCTTCTTCAAGCCGGGCCGCCGCATCCTGCAAGGCCGTGGCGCCGATGGTGCCCGCCAGGCCGCGCAGGGTATGGGCCTCGCGCAGCAGGATGTCCAGGCGCGCCTCGGCCAGGGCCTGGGCCATGCGCTGGGCGCTGTCGGCATGGTGCGCCGCAAAGCGCTGCAGCACCTCGGCATAGAAGGCAGGGCGCCCCAGCGCATTGCGCAGGCCTGCGCTCTGGTCCAGGCCGGGCAGCGGCGCAGGCAGCACCGCCGCGGCGCCCTGCCCGGCCGGCGCAGCCTGGCTGCGCGCCTCTGGGGCAACACCCGCCACACCGGAGACGCCCGTACCGCACCAGCGCTGCAGCACCGCCCACAGGCGTTCGGGCACCACGGGCTTGGCCAGGTGGTCGTTCATGCCCGCATCCAGGCAACGCTGGCGGTCGGCGTCCATGGCGTTGGCCGTCATGGCGACGATGGGCAGGTGCGCCAGCGCAGGCTGGGCTCGCAGTTGGCGCGTAGCTTCCAGCCCATCCAGCACGGGCATCTGCATGTCCATGAGCACCAGGTCGTAGCGCTGGCGGCTGGCCAGGGCCACGGCTTCCTCGCCGTTGCGCGCCAGATCGACCTGCGCCCCGGTTTCGCGCAGCAGCTCCAGCGCCACCTGCTGGTTCAGCTCGTTGTCTTCAGCCACCAGCAGGCGCACGCCCGACAGTACCGGGCACCGGGCCTGCGGATCGCCCTCTGGCGCCAGGCCGGCACAGCCACCCATCTGCGGGCGGCCCAGCACCTGCATCAGCGTGTCGAACATGACCGACGCGCTCACAGGCTTGATCAGCACTTCCTCGATCCCCTGGTGCTGTGCCATGCGCAGCACGTCTTCGCGGCCAAAGGCGGTGACCATCACGCGGTGCGGCAGCTGCGGCAGGTTCAGCTCGCCGATGCGCCTCCCCAGGTCCAGGCCGTCCATGCCGGGCATCTGCCAGTCCAGCACCACCAGGTCGTAGGGCTGGCCGCGCTGCACGGCGGCATTCAGGGCCTGCAGCGCCTGTGCGCCGCTGTGCACGGACTCGACCGTGAAGCGCATGGAGCGCAGCATTTCGGCAAGCACCGTGGCCGCGTGGGCGTTGTCGTCCACCACCAGTACGCGCAGGCCCTGCAGATCGGCGGCGGGCAGCAGCGCACGGGCGGGTGCGCCCCGGCGCAGCGGCAGCCGCACCCAGAAGGTGGAGCCCTCGCCCGGCGTGCTGTGCACGCCCACCGCGCCGTGCATCAGTTCGGCCAGGCTCTTGCAGATGGCCAGCCCCAGCCCGGTGCCGCCGTAGCGCCGCGTGGTGGAGGCATCGGCCTGCTGGAAGCTCTGGAACAGCTTGTCCTGCTGCTGCGGCGTGAGGCCGATGCCGGTGTCGCGCACTTCCAGGCGCAGCGTCACATCGTCCCCGGCTTCGTGCTCCACGCGCACCACGATGCCGACTTCGCCGCGTTCGGTGAACTTGACGGCATTGTTGGCGTAGTTGATGAGGATTTGCCCGATGCGCAGCGCGTCGCCCACCAGGTTTTGCGGCACGTTGCTGGCCACATCGCAAATCAGCTCCAGCCCTTTGGCGCTGGCCTTGTGGCTGACCACATCGACCACGCCTGCCAGCACCTGATCCAATTCAAACGAGTGGGCCTCGATGCGCAGCTTGCCCGCTTCGATGCGCGAGAAGTCGAGGATGTCGTTGATGACCCCCATGAGGTGCTGGCCCGCCTGTTCGATCTTGGCCACATAGTCGTGCTGGCGCGGCGTGAGGCCCGACTTGAGCGCAAGGTGCGACATGCCGATGATGGCGTTCATGGGCGTGCGGATCTCGTGGCTCATGTTGGCCAGGAAGTTGGACTTGAGCGCAGCGGCCTCCTCGGCCAGTTCCTTGGCACGGCGCAGGTCATGCTCGATGCGCTGGCGGTCGCTGATGTCCACGAAGGTACCGATCACGCCCTCCATCTCGCTGCCCCGCTCGCCAAAACGCTGCAGCCAGTACAGCGTGCGGTGGACCACGCCATCGGCATAGGGCAGGTCCACCTCGCGGTGCACGGCCCCTTCGCCCTGGAGCGCCAGCTGCACATCGTCCTGGAACAACTGGCGCTGGGCTGGTTCGATGAAGTCCCGGTCCAGCACGGTCTTGCCCAGGTAGTCCTCCCGGCGGATGCCGAACGTGGCCTCGTAGGCGCGGTTGAAGCCCAGGTAGCGGCCCTGCGCATCCTTGTACACGATGGGGATGGAGATGGTGTCGATCAGCACCTGCTGGAACTGCAGCTGCGTGGCCACGCGCGCCTCCAGCTGCTTGTAGGCGTCGATGTCCACATTCACGCCCACCATGCGCTCGGCGCGCCCCTGGGCGTCCCGCAGGATGCGGGCGGAGCATTCGAACCAGCGCGACGGTCCATCCAGACGCACCAGGCGCCAGGTGTCACGCAGGCTGGTGTCGCTGCCCTGCAGGGCGGCGTCCATGCGCGCCAGCGCAGCGGCACGGTCGCGCGCGTCCAGGCGCTGGGCCCAGGCGGTGCGCCAGTCTTCGAACACCCGCTCGCGCAGCCCCTGGTGGCCCGCCTGCTTGCTGATCCACACACTGCCTCCGGTGTGCAAGTCCACATCGAACACACCGATCTTGCCCGCCTCCTGGGCCAGTTCCAGGCGCTCCCTGGCTTCCTGCGTGGCCACTTCGGCACGGTGGATGTCAGTCACGTCCTCGATCACCCACATGGCAGCCAGCGAGGCGCCATCGATGTGCACCGGGCTGGCCGAAATGCGCGCCTCAAACAGCGTGCCGTCTAACCTGCGCAGCGTCCAATCTTCGCGCACCGGCTCGCCCGCCACCAGGCGGGGGGCCACGCGCGCTGCAAAGGCGGCGTGTTCTTCCATGCTGGCAAACAGGCTGCTCACACGCTCGTCCTGCAGTTGCCGCTCTGCGCCACCGACCAGCGCCATGAACGCGGGGTTGAACAGGCGCATCAGGCCATCGGCCGTGAGCAGCACCGGCGGCGCATTGTCAAAAATCGCCTTCTGCTGCTCCAGCAGTTCGCGCAGGCGCTGCTCGCTGCGCTGCAGGGCCTGCTGCTCCTGCATGCGCGCGCTCACATCCTGGTGCACCCCCACCATGCCGATGCGCATGCCATAGCAGTCGAGCACGGGCGTGAGCGTGGCCTCGGCGTGGTATTCGGTGCCATCCTTGCGCCGGTTGATGAAGGCCCCTTTCCACGCGCGCCCGGACACCAGGTGGCCCCACATGTCGCTGTAGGTTTCCACACCCGTCTTGCCACTGGCCAGCAGGCCCGGCTTGGCCCCGCGCACCTCGTCCAGGCCATAGCCGGTGGTGGCCTCAAAGCCGGGGTTCACCCATTCAATCACGCCTTGCGCGTTGGTTACCACCACCGCCATGGGGCTGCTTTGCAGCGCCGCGCCCAGCACCTGCAGGCGCTGCTGGGTGGCCGCCATGCGCTGGCGGTTGCGCAGCAGTTCCAGCACCAGCACACCGAGCAACAGCACCAGCAAGCCCACCGAACCGCCCAGGCCCACGCGCTCCGACCAGGACATCAGGGCCGACACATCGTCCAGCAGCACCAGCGACCAGGGGCCTGCGGGGTCGTGCCAGTCGATGCTGCGCTGCGCCAGCGCATGGGCTGCGCCGTCGATCTGCACCCCGGGCTGGGCAGCGTCAAAGGGCAGCGCCGACGCCACACCGTTGTCAAACTGGCGCCCGAACTGGCGCAGCGCAGCAATCCCGTCGATGCGCTGCTGCTCCAGCGGCGGGGTCATGGCGTACAGCCACTCTGCACGCGTGCTGGCAATGGCAACCCCCTGGGGCGAGAGCAACAGTGCGGGCATGCCCGCACGCGCCAGCAAGGCGTCCACCGGCGCAAAGGGCAGCTTGACCATGACCACCCCCAGCACCCTTGAAGGGCTGCTGGTACCCGCATGCAGCGGTGCTGCCACGTACAGCCCCCGTTCATGGCTGAACGCGCCCACGGCCGCATACACATTGCTGCGGCCCGCCAGCGCCTGCTGAAAGTAGGGCCTGAAGCCCACGTTCTGGCCCGTGGACGAGGGCCCGGCCGTGGCGTGCGCAACGATGGTGCCGTCGGCATCGATAAGGTACACGCCGTGCGCGCCAAAGCGGTCGCGTGCGGCACCCAGCAAGGCCAGCACCGCTGGCGCATCGCGCCCCAACTGGCCCAGCACCGCCTGCTTGAGCAGGTGGGACGTCAGACCCATGACCGACACCGCTCCCAGGACTTCGCTCTGCGTGGTCTGCTCAATCAGTGACTTGGCCAGGCCATCCAGTACCGCACTGCGCTGTGCCTCGCGTTCACCGAGCAGGTGCCGGTGGCGCAGTTCCACCGCCGCCAGCGCAGCCAGCACGGCCAGGGCCAGCACCACCAGCACGCCCCGCACCCAGGGGGTGCGCGGGGATGGTGTTTCCTGCATCAGCATGGGCGAGGGCGGTGCGTGGGCAGTGTGTTCCGGGTGGACTCAGAGATTGCTGCGCAACTGTGACTCGACCATGTCGATGGGGCCGGGCCGCCCGAACAGATAGCCCTGGAACTGCTCGCAGCCATGCAGCCGCAGAAAGCCCAGCTGCCCCGCCGTCTCCACCCCTTCGGCCACCACGTCCAGGTCCAGGCTTTGCGCCAGCGCAAGTATGGTGCGCACGATGGCC
>JACPUE010000050.1 GCA_016192425.1 Burkholderiales bacterium | reverse complement strand
GGTCTGGGGCATGGGGCCGTCAGCGGCGGAGCACACCAGGATGGCGCCGTCCATCTGGGCGGCACCGGTGATCATGTTCTTGACGTAGTCGGCGTGGCCGGGGCAGTCCACGTGGGCGTAGTGGCGGTTGGCCGTTTCGTATTCGACGTGGGCGGTGTTGATGGTGATGCCGCGTGCCTTTTCTTCAGGCGCTGCGTCGATTTCGTCGTACTTCTTGGCTTCGCCGCCGAACTTGGCTGACAGCACGGTGGCAATCGCCGCCGTCAGCGTCGTCTTGCCGTGGTCCACGTGGCCGATCGTGCCCACGTTGACGTGCGGCTTGGTCCGCTCAAATTTCTCTTTTGCCATTTTTCGACTCCGAAAAAATCAATAGCCAAACAACAGGATTACGACACAGTCATCCAGAAGACTGCACCACGAAAGATGGTGCCCATGGCGGGAATCGGACCCGCGACCTCTCCCTTACCAAGGGAGTGCTCTACCACTGAGCCACATGGGCATTACGGACTACATCCGCAAAAAAACCAACACGACAAGACTGGAGCGGGAGACGGGAATCGAACCCGCGTCATTAGCTTGGAAGGCTAGGGTTCTACCATTGAACTACTCCCGCAGCGCATACCTGCCACTGCGCGCCGCCAGCCATGCCGACGACTTGCTTACATCTGGTGGAGGAGGCTGGATTCGAACCAGCGTAGGCGTAAGCCAACAGATTTACAGTCTGCCCCCTTTAGCCACTCGGGCACCCCTCCAGAGAACTTTGGATTGTAGCAGAAAATTTCCCGCGTCCACAACCCCACTTCGATACAAGACAACAACTCGCTGGCGCGGCTGGCGGGGATCGAACCCACGACCCTTGGCTTCGGAGGCCAATACTCTATCCACTGAGCTACAGCCGCCACGGCGCGAACCGATCCGCTTGCATCTTTCGCAAGCCTTAGATTATCGCACGATCAATGACGATCCGGTGAAAACCTTCAACGCATAGGCATCGGCCATCTTTCTATAATTTCATGACTCACATCAAAGCACCTTCAAATTCCTTCCCATGCCCTCACAACAGACCAACCATTCGGGGAACGGCCCTATCCGGAATCCGCGGCAGCTGCTTTCTGCGGGCATGCTTGGGTTCATCTTGCCCATACTGTCCATCATCGGTCTGGCCAGCTATGTGGCATCCGGTCACAAAACCTCCCCTGGCTCGTCCGATATGGAGCGCTCTGTCAACGCCCGGATCCAAAAAGTCGGGCGTGTCGAGCTCAAGGACGCAAACCGCCCATTGAGCAGCGGTGAACAGGTTTTCCGCGCCCAGTGCGCCGCATGCCATGGCTCGGGTGCATTGGGCGCCCCCAAACTAGGCGACAACCAGGCATGGGAGCCACGACTCAAATCTGGGTACGAAGGCCTCTTGCAATCCGCATTGAGAGGCAAGAATGCCATGAGCGCGCAGGGCGGCGGGGCTTTCAGTGATCTGGAGATCGGACGCGCAGTGGTCTATATGGCCAACAAGGCCGGCGCGGGGTTTAGCGAACCCAAGGCGCCGCAGCCCGCTCAGTGACATGCGTTTGGAGTTGCTGGGGGCTTTTTACGAAGCCATACCTTTGTTCAATTTCCTGGCTACTGACCTCGCCAATGAGCGGAAGCCAATGGGCCAGTTGGTTCGCCAGCATCGGTACATCCTGCGAGTGAAGCAGACCTAGACCGATCTGGGTTTCTGCAAAGAGGCGCCCTGCTTCGTCCTGCACGAAGCGTACCGGCGCAGTGCACACACCCGTCTGGGTGGTCAAGTTTTTGCCCGCAGCATCGAGGCGAAAAACCCAGGGCGCAGACTCCAGTTCAACATAGACCCGCTGGGGCCCGTTCTGGAAGAACCAACAGCCTGTGGCATCAGAAGCGTAATTGCGTCCAATGAACGCAATCCACTTGGCATGCGTAATCTTCTCCCCTTTGGATTGCGCAAACGGACCCACCGCCTGCACCGCTGCATCCCTGAGGCGCCAATCGCCACGTGAGTCCAACCCCAGCCAACCGTAACAGGCGGGAACATTGGGCCACTTTGCCATGGCCTTGATCACAATCTCATCCATTGCAGGTGTCCATCAAATAGAGAACAAGCATGCTGGCAAAGCGCACGATGCATCGCGCCTTGGTGCAGCGCCTAACAAAAAGCCCCGCACGGAGCGGGGCTTTGAGGATAGCGCCAAAGCACTCTCACTTCTTTTGTCGGTACTTGCGCAGAGCGGCGATCTGTGCAGCCATCACAGCCAATTCAGACTGTGCGCGTGCCAGATCGATATCGCTCCTGGCATTTTTGACGGCCTCTTCTGCTGCCGCACGTGCCGCACTGGCTTTTTCGTCGTCCAGATCTTTACCCCGGACAGCCGTGTCAGACAGAACCGTTACACGGTCTGGCTGAATCTCAAGAATGCCGCCCGCAACGAAGACGAACTCTTCGCCACCATCGGCCATCTCGATGCGCACTGATCCTGGTTTGATCCTTGTAATCAGCGGGGTATGGCGCGGATAGACACCCAGCTCACCGGCCTCGCCAGGCAGTGCGACAAAACGCGCCTCGCCGGAAAAGACGGATTCCTCGGCGCTGACAACGTCTACATGAATGGTGTTGGCCATCTGGATTCCTTTGAACTCTTCGAATGTGCTTATGCTGGGTGGGGGTCGCGAATCGGATGATTGCAACCCCTCGCATCCCGAGGCTTAAGCCACCTTCTTGGCTTTCTCAAAGGCCTCGTCGATGGTACCCACCATGTAGAAGGCTTGCTCAGGCAGGTGATCGCACTCACCATTCACGATCATCTTGAAGCCACGGATGGTTTCAGCCAGGGGCACGTACTTGCCCGGCGAGCCCGTGAACACTTCGGCCACGTGGAACGGCTGCGACAGGAAACGCTGGATCTTCCGGGCGCGGGCCACGGCCAGCTTGTCTTCGGGGGCCAGTTCGTCCATGCCCAGAATGGCGATGATGTCGCGCAGTTCCTTGTAGCGCTGCAGCGTGCCCTGCACGGCGCGGGCCGTGCTGTAGTGGTCTTCGCCCACAACGTTGGGGTCGAGCTGGCGGCTGGTAGAGTCCAGCGGATCCACGGCGGGGTAGATACCCAGCGAGGCGATGTCACGCGAGAGCACCACAGTGGAATCCAAGTGGGCGAACGTGGTAGCGGGCGACGGGTCGGTCAAGTCGTCGGCAGGCACGTACACGGCCTGGATCGAGGTGATCGAGCCCACCTTGGTCGAGGTGATACGCTCTTGCAGGCGGCCCATTTCCTCGGCCAGCGTAGGCTGGTAGCCCACGGCGGAAGGCATACGGCCCAGCAGCGCGGACACTTCGGTACCGGCCAACGTGTAGCGGTAGATGTTGTCCACGAAGAACAGCACGTCGCGGCCTTCGTCGCGGAACGACTCGGCAATGGTCAGGCCGGTCAGGGCCACGCGCAGACGGTTGCCCGGGGGCTCGTTCATCTGGCCGTAGACCATGGCCACCTTGGACTCACCGAGGTTCTCCAGGTTCACCACACCGGAATCGGCCATTTCATGGTAGAAGTCGTTGCCTTCACGGGTACGCTCGCCCACACCAGCGAACACCGACAGGCCCGAGTGGGCCTTGGCGATGTTGTTGATGAGTTCCATCATGTTCACGGTCTTGCCCACACCAGCACCACCGAACAGACCCACCTTACCGCCCTTGGCGAACGGGCACACCAGGTCGATCACCTTGATGCCGGTTTCCAACAGCTCTTGCGATGGCGACAGCTCGTCGTACGCAGGAGCCTTGCGGTGGATGGAGGCCGTCAGGGCCTGGTCCACGGGACCACGCTCGTCAATGGGCGTGCCCAGCACGTCCATGATGCGGCCCAGAGTAGCTTTGCCCACGGGCACCGTGATCGGCGCGGCGGTGTTGGTCACCACCAAGCCGCGGCGCAGGCCGTCGGAAGAACCCAGGGCAATGGTACGCACCACGCCGTCGCCCAGCTGCTGCTGGACTTCCAGCGTCAGCGCCGAACCGTCGAGCTTCAGGGCGTCGTAAATCTTGGGCATCTGGTCGCGCGGAAACTCCACGTCCACCACGGCGCCGATACATTGAACAATCTTGCCTTGCACTTGAGCCATTTTTCGCTCCAATAATGTTGTCTGTTGAGCTGCTTACACAGCGGCTGCGCCAGCGACGATTTCCGAAAGCTCTTTCGTGATCGCTGCCTGGCGTGTCTTGTTGTAGACCAGCTTCAACTCGCCAATAACGCTGCCTGCGTTGTCGGTGGCAGCCTTCATGGCCACCATGCGCGCCGATTGTTCGGACGCCATGTTTTCAGCAACCGCCTGGTAGATCAGGGACTCGACATAGCGAACCAGCAGATCGTCGATCACGCTTTGCGCGTCGGGCTCATAGATGTAATCCCATCCATGCTCCGTTTTCTCGGCCTGCATCTGCGCGGAGGACAGGGGGAGCAGCTGCTCCACCACCGATTCCTGCTTCATGGTGTTGATGAACTTGGTATAGCTCAGGTACACCGCGCTGATCTTGCCCTCAGCATATGCGTCGAGCAGAACTTTCACAGGGCCGATCAGCTTGTCCAGATGTGGCGTGTCGCCCAAACCCGTCACATGCGAAACCACCTTGGCACCCACACGGTTCAGGAAACCCAGACCCTTGTTGCCCACGGCTACAGCTTCTGTTGCCATGCCGGCACCCT
This sequence comes from Burkholderiales bacterium, assembly GCA_016192425.1. GTDB lineage: Bacteria > Pseudomonadota > Gammaproteobacteria > Burkholderiales > Burkholderiaceae_C > Simplicispira. Next base: position 18,628 of record JACPUE010000050.1, on the reverse strand, counting down.
GCAGCTCACGCAGCTTGGTGGTGACAGCGCGCAGCACGTTGGTGTTCATACCGCCGCACAGGCCCTTGTCCGTGGTGACCACAATGATGCCTGCCGCCCTTGCATCGTTCACTTTCATGAACGGGTGGCTGTAATCAGGATGGGCCTGGCCAAGGTTGGCTGCAATGTTGCGGATCTTCTCGCTGTAGGGACGGGCAGCCCGCATCCGATCCTGCGCCTTGCGCATTTTGGATGCGGCCACCATTTCCATGGCTTTGGTGATCTTCTTGGTGTTTTCCACCGATTTGATCTTGCCGCGTATTTCCTTGCCTGCTGCCATGATGGCTCCTCGTCCGGTTTAAGCGAACGACTTCTTGAACGCAGCGATCGCTGCGGTCAATTCGGCTTCAGCGTCCTTGTCCATGGCCTTGGCCTGTTCCAGCTTGGCCAGCAGAGCGGCGTGGCTGCTCTTCAGGAACTGGTGCAGTCCGTGTTCGAAGTCGAGCACTTTCTTGACATCGATGTCGTCCATGAAGCCCTTGTTCACTGCGAACAGCGAGGCGCCCATCAGCGAGATGGACAGCGGGCTGTACTGGGCCTGCTTGAGCAGTTCGGTCACGCGGGCACCACGGTCGAGCTGCTTGCGGGTGGCTTCGTCCAGATCGGATGCGAATTGCGCAAAAGCAGCCAATTCACGGTACTGGGCCAGGTCGGTACGGATACCGCCGGACAGGTTCTTCACCAGCTTGGTCTGTGCTGCACCACCGACGCGCGACACCGAGATACCGGCGTTGATGGCGGGGCGGATACCGGCGTTGAACAGGTTGGTTTCCAGGAAGATCTGGCCGTCGGTGATCGAGATCACGTTGGTCGGCACGAAGGCGGACACGTCGCCGGCCTGCGTCTCGATGATCGGCAATGCCGTCAGCGAACCGGTCTTGCCCTTGACTTCACCCTTGGTGAAAGCTTCGACATAATCGGCGTTCACGCGGGCTGCGCGCTCCAGCAGACGGCTGTGGAGATAGAACACGTCGCCGGGATAGGCTTCGCGGCCTGGCGGGCGGCGCAGCAACAACGAAACCTGGCGGTAAGCCACAGCCTGCTTGGACAGGTCGTCATAGACGATCAGGGCGTCCTGGCCACGGTCGCGGAAGTATTCTCCCATCGTGCAGCCAGAATAGGCAGACACGTACTGCATGGCAGCAGATTCGGAAGCCGAGGCGGCCACGATGATGGTGTAATCCATCGCACCTGCCTGCTCCAGTGCACGCACGACGTTCTTGATCGACGAAGCCTTCTGGCCGATGGCAACGTAGATACACGTCACGCCCTGGCCCTTCTGGGCGATGATGGCGTCGATGGCCACAGCCGTCTTGCCGGTCTGGCGGTCGCCGATGATCAGCTCGCGCTGGCCACGGCCCACGGGAACCATGGAGTCGATACACTTCAGGCCCGACTGCAGGGGCTGGTCGACCGACTGGCGGGCAATCACACCGGGAGCGACCTTCTCGATCACGTCCGTCATCTTGGCGTTGATGGGACCCTTGCCGTCGATGGGCTGACCCAGGGCGTTGACCACGCGGCCAATGAGTTCAGGGCCCACGGGCACTTCCAGAATGCGGCCCGTGCACTTGACGGTGTCGCCTTCGGAGATGTGCTCGTATTCGCCCAGAATCACGGCGCCGACAGAGTCGCGCTCAAGGTTCAGTGCCAGACCAAAGGAAGGCTGGCCATCCTTGTTGGCAGGAAACTCCAGCATTTCGCCCTGCATCACGTCCGACAGGCCATGGATGCGCACGATACCGTCAGACACGGAAACCACCGTACCCTGGTTGCGGATATCGCTGCTGGCTGCCAGACCCTCGATGCGGCTCTTGATCAGTTCAGAAATTTCTGCGGGATTGAGTTGCATGACTCTTTCCTTCTTTCTTTGTTTAGCCGAGACCTCAAGTGCGCTTACGCAATGAGGGCCGCTTTCATTTGTTCCAGACGGGCCTTGACCGAGGTGTCCAGCACCTCATCGCCCACCACCACACGGACTCCCCCGATCAGCGACGGATCCAGCTGCTCGGACAGGTTGAGCTTGCGACCGAAGCGCTTTTCCAGCACGACAGAGAGTTCCGCCAGTGCCGAGGGCTCCATTGGGAATGCGCTGTGGACAATGGCGTCCGAGGAGCCGTTGCGGCTGTTGACCAACGCCCTGAATTGCACAGCCACTTCCGGCAATGCGGCCATGCGGCCATTGTCGATCACGGTGCGCAGGAAGTTGCGCGCCATCTCGGGCAATGCAGAACGGGCCACAGAGGTGACCAGGCTGAAAACCTGCTCACCCGTGACCTTGGGGTTGTCGGCCAGTTGACGCACCTGGGAGTTGCCGGCGATCAACGCCAACTCATCAAGCCAGGACGCCGTAGCGGCCAGATCGACACCGGACGAAGCCGAACAGGCCTTGAACAGAGCTTCAGCGTAGGGACGTGCAATGGTGGCGAGTTCTGCCATGTCCGTCCCCTTACAGTTCCGTCTTCAAGCGGTTGAGCAGGTCGGCATGGACACTGGCATTGACTTCCTTGCGGAGAATCTGCTCAGCGCCCTTGACGGCCAACGCTGCCACCTGCTCGCGCAGGGCTTCACGTGCCTGGATGGCCTGCTGCTCGGCTTCAGCACGGGCTGCAGCAACGATCTTGTTGCCTTCGTCCGTAGCGCGGGCCTTGGCCTCGTCAACGATGGCCTGTGCACGGCGTTCGGCATCGGCCAGACGGGAGGCCGAATCGTTGCGCGCTTGCGTCAATTCCTTCTCGACGCGCTGGTTGGCAGCGCTGAGCTCGGATTTGGCGCGGTCGGCGGCAGCGAGGCCATCGGCGATTTTCTGGGCTCGTTCATCCAGCGCCTTTGCGATCGGGGGCCACACGAATTTCATCGTGAACCACACCAGGATCAGAAAGACGATGGCCTGAACGAACAGGGTCGCGTTGATACTCACGGCAACACCTTTCTATGGGTTGGTGGGCGAGCGGGGATTACTTCAGCGCGAAGGGGTTGGCGAAGGCGAACAGCAGGGCAATGGCCACGCCGATCAGGAAGGCCGCGTCGATCAGACCGGCCAAGATGAACATCTTGGTCTGGAGTTCGTTGATCAGCTCAGGCTGACGTGCAGACGATTCGAGGAACTTGCCACCCATCAGGGCGATACCGATCGAAGCGCCAATAGCGCCGAGACCCACGATCAGACCACAAGCCAGAGCGACGAGACCGAGAATGTTTTCCATGATGACTCCTGAGTTAAGAAAGAAAGGTTAAGGAAAAAAACAAAGGGAAAAGGTTTAGTGCGCGTTGTGCGCCTGACCGAGGTAGATCAATGCCAGCATCATGAAGATGAACGCTTGCAGGGTGATCACCAGAATGTGGAACAGCGTCCAGATGGTGCCAGCAATGATGTGGCCCACAGGCAGCAGTACCCCAGACAACGACAGCGCAGCAGCCCCGCCCATCAATGCGATCAGCATGAAGACCAGCTCGCCAGCGTACATGTTGCCGAACAACCGCATGCCATGGGACACGGTGTTGGCGACATATTCAATGATTTGCATCAGCACGTTGATCACGCCGAGGATGAGCGCGAAGACCGGGTTCTTGCTGGTGCCGAAAGGTGCAGACACCAGCTCATGCGCCCAGCCGCCAGCACCCTTGATCTTGACGCTGTACCAGAAACGCAGCATCAGCACAGCAAACGCCAGCCCCAGTGTGGTGGAGAGGTCGGCCGTCGGCACCACGCGCAGGAAAGCGTGGTGCGGATCATGCCCTGCAGCTTCGTATGCCTTGCCCCAGAGTGCAGGGAACAAATCGACCGGCAGCATGTCCATGAAGTTCATAAAGAAGATCCAGACAAACACCGTCAGGCCCAGCGGAGCGATGAACTTGCGGCTTTCGGCGTTGTGGATGTTGGCCTTGGCCTGGTTGTCCACCATTTCGACCAGGATTTCAACAGCCGCCTGGAAGCGCCCCGGCACCCCGGAGGTTGCCTTGCGCGCCGCCAGCCACAGGACATACACCGCCAGCAAGCCCAGAAGGCCTGCGATCACGATGGAGTCGTAGTTGATGACCGAAAAATCAACGATCTTGGTCTGCTTGACGTTCTGGAGATGCTGCAAGTGGTGAACGATGTATTCACTTGCTGTGGGAGCGTGCGCTTCTGCGGCCATCGGACTACTCTTCTCTCAATCCATCGGTTTTTCGGACACCAGGCCGCACCAGCAGTGCAACCCAATACGTTTTCATCGTTACCACCATGCCCAGCACCAACGCCAGCCAGTTCAGTTGCGGAACCCACAAGTGGGCCGCAGCCAGCATGGCGACGGTCAGCATGATCTTGACCAATTCCCATCCCATGAACCCGACCATGGCGGTACCAGCAGCACGCCGCTGGCGCGCCATGCCCCGGGCAAACACTGCCGCAGGCAAGACCACCGCCAGAGCACCGTAGCCTGCAGACCAGGCCACATGCCGCTCGCCAGACACCCCCCAGGCCAGCAGCGCCACGCACACCCCCATAAGGGCCTGCGCCGCCACCAGGCGCCACACCGGCTGTGCCGGGTGCCGCTTGCGCCATTCCTGTGCCTCTTGGGCAGTCAGGGGCTTGAAGTCGAGTTCTTCGGCCTCAGCTTCCGTATCGGGAGCGATTTTTTGCATCGTTCGTGCCCCGCGTTACAGGCTGAAACTTTCACAAAGCCCTTGATTATAAGTAAAAACCCGGGCACTTCGGCAATGTTTTGTGCCGCCATGGTGCGGCGCAATGCATTTGTCGTGGTCAAAATGTGGCGCCGCACCAACGTTGTGCGACGGTACGCCCGCTTGACATGGCACTGTCACAGCATGCGGCTGCACACCGCTTTCAGCACGATAATCAAACAAGCACCCGGGCATCATGGCCGGGCGCCAGCAGCTATCAATTTGAGAGCATTTCATGCCAGATTCCCAACTTCCGCCCACCGCCAGCCGCTCCCAGAACAGCCTCATTGATTACCCGTGCCTGTTCCCCATCAAGGTGATGGGAACCCGCGTGGATGGGTTCACCGCAGCGCTGGTGTCCGTGGCGCGCGACTTTGACCCGGACTTTGACGAAGCACGCCTGGAGTTGCGTGAAAGCAGCGGCGGCAACTACCTGAGCGTCACACTCACAGTCACGGCCACCAGCCGCGAGCAATTGGACAACCTGTACCGCGCCCTCACAGGCCACCCGCTGGTCAAGATCGTGCTGTGACCTCGCCCATGCTGATACGCACCCTGGGTACAGTGCCCTACCAGCCCACCTACGAGGCGATGCAGGCTTTCACTGCCCAACGTACCGAGGGCGCGCCCGACGAGCTGTGGCTTTGCGAGCATCCGCCCGTGTTCACCCTCGGCCTGGCAGGCGCCCCGCACCACGTGCTGGCGCCTGGCGGCATCCCCGTGGTGGCCACCAACCGCGGGGGGCAGGTCACCTACCACGGTCCGGGCCAGGTGGTGGCCTACCCGCTCATCGACCTGCAGCGCGCGCGCTACTACGTCAAGGAATACGTGTACCGCCTTGAGGAAGCCGTGATCCGCACGCTGGCGCACTTTGGCGCGACCGGCCACCGCGTGGCCTCGGCACCCGGCATCTACGTGCGGCTGGACGACCCGCAGAGCCATGCCCAACTGCCCCAGCGCCCGCAAAAAAGCATGGGCGGAGCGCGGCAGGCGCCCGACTTCGCAGGCCTGGGCAAGATTGCCGCACTGGGCATCAAGGTGAGCCGCCACTGCACCTACCACGGCGTGGCGCTCAACGTGGCCATGGACCTGGAACCCTACCAGCGCATCAACCCTTGCGGCTATGCAGGCTTGCAAAGCATCGACCTTTCTACAATCGGGGTTCAAACCACTTGGGAAGAGGTGGCTGGCGTCCTGGGCAAACAGCTCACGGTGCGGCTGGCCCCCTGAACACAGCCATGAGCACCTCCGATGTCGTGCGCGAAGCGCAGTCCACCGCCGAATACAACCCGCTGGCCAAGCAAAAGGCCGCCGCCAAGCTCTCGCGCATTCCGATCAAGGTCGAGCATGGCGAGGTGCTGAAGAAGCCCGAGTGGATCCGCGTGAAGGCGGGCTCCCCCAACACGCGCTATTACGAGATCAAGCAGATCCTGCGCGAGAGCAATCTCAACACGGTGTGCGAGGAGGCCTCGTGCCCCAACATCGGCGAGTGCTTCGGCCATGGCACGGCCACGTTCATGATCATGGGCGACAAGTGCACGCGCCGCTGCCCCTTTTGCGACGTGGGCCACGGCCGCCCCGATGCGCTGGACCAGGACGAACCGCTGAAGCTGGCGCAAACCATTGCCAAGATGCGCCTCAAGTACGCCGTCATCACCAGCGTGGACCGCGATGACCTGCGCGACGGCGGGGCTGGCCATTTTGCCGAGTGCATCCGGCAGATCCGCGCCCTCTCACCGCAAACGCAGATCGAGATCCTCACGCCCGACTTCCGGGGCCGCGACGAGCGTGCGCTGGACATCTTGCAATCGGCCCCGCCCGACGTGATGAACCACAACCTGGAAACCGCGCCGCGCCTGTACAAGGAGGCGCGCCCGGGGTCGGACTACCAGTTCTCGCTCAACCTGCTCAAGAAGTTCAAGGCCCGCCACCCCGACATCCCCACCAAGAGCGGCATCATGGTGGGCCTGGGCGAGACCGACGAGGAAGTGCTGCAGGTGCTGCGCGACATGCGCGCGCACGGCATCAACATGCTCACCATCGGCCAGTACCTGGCGCCCAGCACCAGCCACCTGCCCGTGCGCCGCTACGTGCACCCGGACACCTTCAAGATGTACGAGAAGGCCGCCTACGACATGGGCTTTACCCATGCAGCGGTGGGCGCGCTCGTGCGTTCCAGCTACCACGCCGACCGCCAGGCCAAATCGGCCGGGGTCTGACGCACCCGCGGCTCCCCATGCTGGCGCCCGTGCTCTCGCTGCGGCACTACGGCGCATCGCCGGGCAGCCACAGCCATGGGCATTTCCAGGTGCTGCTGGGCCTGTCGGGCACGCTCGAACTGGAGGTCGACGGCCGGGGCCAGCGCGTGGCCAATGGGAGCGGCTGTGTGATCGAGCCCGGTGCGCGCCACGACTTCGCATCGCCCCAAGGCTGCCAGTGCCTGGTGCTGGACAGCACAGACCCTGGCTGGGCCCGCTGCATGGCCCTGGCTCCATGGGCCAGCCACACCCTGCCCCTGGCGCGTTACCTCGCCCTGGCCTTGCAGCAAGGCAGCGCTCTGGCGCAACAGCACGGCCCAGCGCTGCTGCTGGAGGCATGGCTGGCAGGCAACACCGCATCCACCCGACCCGCAGAACGCGGCAGGCCCATTGACTGGTACGCCCTGCGCGCCTGGGCTGCAGCGCACTGGCACCGTCCGCTGGAAGTGGCGGATCTGGCCGCACAGGTGCACCTGAGCCCTGCGCAGTTTGCCGACCGCTGCCGCGCAGAACATGGCTTGGCTCCCATGGCCTGGCTGCGCAGCCTGCGGCTGGAGCAGGCCCAGTGGCTGCGCGGCCAGGGCCTGCCTGTGGCCGAGGTGGCACGGCGCACGGGCTACCGCTCACCCTCGGCGCTGACTGCTGCACTGCGGCGCGCCACACCCGCATTGCGCGACGATGAACCCGCGCCCGGCGACACCGCAGCCCCTTAAGCTGCGCGCATGCAAGCCAATCTGTACGCCCTGGGCGCCATCGCGCTATGGGCCTCGCTCGCCTCGCTGGGCGTGTCGCTCACCCATGTGCCGCCATTTCTGCTCACCGGTATTGCCCTGCTGATCGGCAGCGTGCCCGCCTGGCCGCTGGTGCTGCGCGATCCGGGCCAATGGCGCATTCCGCTGCGCACACTCGCGCTGGGGGTGTATGGGCTGTTTGCCTACCACTTCCTGCTGTTCATTGCGCTGCGCCACGCGCCCCCGGTGGAGGCCAACCTAGTCAACTACCTGTGGCCGCTGTTCATCGTGGTGCTGGCGCCCGTGCTGCTGCCCGGCGTGGCGCTGCGCTGGCCGCATGTGCTGGCGGCTGTGCTGGGATTTGGGGGCGCGGCCATTGCCATCGCGGGCGGGCGCTCGCTCAGCGGCGCGCTGGCCTGGGGCTACCTGCCCGCGCTGGCGGCGGCGTTCATCTGGGCCAGCTATTCGTTGCTGACCCGGCGCGTGCCCGCCTTCCCCACCACGGCCATCGGGCTGTTCGGGCTGGTATCGGGCCTGCTTTCCTTGCTGTGCCACGTGCTGCTGGAGCCCGCGGCCACGCTGCAGGCGCGCGATGGCTTGCTGCTGGCCGTGCTGGGCCTGGGCCCGCTGGGCGGCGCCTTTTACCTGTGGGACAAGGCCTTGAAGCTGGGCGATGCGCGGCATATCGGCATCCTGAGCTACGCCACGCCGCTGGCCTCTACAACACTGCTGGTGCTGGTGAGCGGGCAGCGCTTTCACACCAGCCTAGCGCTGGCTACAGTCATGATCCTGGGCGCTGCGGTGCTGGGGATGCGTGCAAAATAATCAGGCAAAACCAAGCGCTACCGCCCTTCAATAAAGCGTCAGCAGCTATCGATTTAATAGCACTCAAGAGGCCAACGGCCTTGGATCAGCCGGGCCATCGGTGTTGACCAGGCTTTGCGCCCACACGGCCAGCTTGCGGGTGTCGGCGCGCAGCACCTCTTGCTTGACCGGCAGAATCTGGGAGGGATACATCGAAAAGCTGCGCAGCCCCAGGCCCAGCAGCAGGCGCGTCATGCCCACGTCCCCCGCCGTCTCTCCGCAGACCGACACGCTCTTGCCCTGCGCCCGGCCTGCGGCGATGACATCGGCCACCAGGCGCAGCACGGCAGGGTGCATGGGGTCGTACAGGTGGGCCACGGCCTCGTCGGCGCGGTCGATGGCCAGGGTGTACTGGATCAGGTCGTTGGTGCCGATGGACAGGAAATCAAAGTGCCGCAGGAAGTAGCGCACCATGAGCGCTGCGGCAGGCACCTCGATCATGGCGCCCAGGCGCACCGGCGCATGTACGGCGCCGTGCGCGTCCAGTTCTGCCTGCGCCAGGCGCACCTGGGCCAGGGTCTGCTCCACCTCCGTGGGATGGGCGAGCATGGGGAACAGGACGTTGACCTTGCCATGTGCAGCAGCGCGCAACAGCGCCCGCAACTGGGTGCGGAACATGCCGGGGTCGGCCAGGCTCCAGCGGATGGCGCGCAGGCCCAGCGCGGGGTTGGTGGACAGATCCTTATGGCCCTTGTCCAGCGGCTTATCGGCGCCAATGTCGATGGTGCGGATGGTGATGGGCAGGCCCTGCATGCCCTCGACGGCCTCGCGGTAGGCGCGGTACTGCTCTTCCTCGCCTGGCAGGTTGCCCGCGCGGCCCATGAACAGGAATTCGGTGCGGAACAGCCCCACGCCCACGGCCCCTGCAGCCACGGCGGCAGCGGCGTCCTGGGGCATTTCGATGTTGGCGAGGAGTTCGATGCGCTCGCCGTCCAGCGTCACGGATGGCGTATGGCGCAGGCGCGTGAGGCGCTCGCGCTCGACCTCGATCTGGCGCTGGCGGAAGCCGTACTCGGCCAGGAGGATGGGCGAGGGATCGACGATGACCACCCCGGCATCGCCATCGATGATGACCCAGTCGTCCTGGCGCACGAGCTGGCTGCCGATGCGTGCCCCCACCACGGCGGGGATGTCCATGCTGCGCGCGACGATGGCGGTGTGCGAAGTCTTGCCGCCCACATCAGTGACGAAGCCGGCGAACACGCTTTTCTTGAACTGCAGCAGGTCGGCGGGCGACAGGTCGTGCGCCACCAGCACCAGGGGCACGTCGATGGTGTCGTCCAGCATCAGGTCCTGCTGGGTCTTGCGGCGCGGGCTTTGCGGCACCACCGGATGGGCCACCCCCTTCATGTGGCGCAGGATGCGCTCGACGACCTGCTCCAGGTCGGCCTTGCGCTCGCGCAGGTAGTCGTCCTCCATTTCGTCGAACTGGCGACCGATCAGCTCCAGCTGGGTGGTCAGCGCCCATTCGGCGTTGTAGAGGCGATCGCTGATCCAATGCTTGACGCCGCCGGTGAGCATTTCATCCTGCAGCAGCATCAGGTGCACGTCCAGCAGCGCGGTCAGCTCCTGGGGGGCGTCGGCAGGGATTTCTTCCTGCAGGCGCTGGATTTCCTCGATCACCGCATTGCGGCCGCAGCGCACACGATCGATCTCACTCTCGATCTGCCCCGGCTCGATGAAGTAATGCGCCACCTCCACCCGGCTGGCGCCCACCAGTACGGCGCGGCCAATGGAGATGCCGCGCGCCACCGCCAATCCCGCGATCGAGAAGGTCATGCTCCGTCTCCTTCCATGAGCGCGGTGGCGGGGGGCCTGCTCATTCGCCCTCGCCGAACTTGTCGTTGACCAGGGCCAGCAGTGCGTCCATGGCCTGCTGCTCCTGGGGGCCGTCGGTTTCGATGTCCACCGTGGTGCCCATGCCTGCCGCCAGCATCATGACGCCCATGATGCTCTTGGCATTGATGCGTCGTTCACCCCGGCTCATGAAGACTTCGCAGTCAAAGCTGGCGGCCAGCTTGGTCAGTTTGGCCGATGCGCGGGCGTGCAGGCCCAGTTTATTGCTGATGGTCGTGCTGGTCTTGATCATTCGTTCTGCGGTTCTGGTTCTGTGGCGCGGTGACAGCCACCTGCATCACCCCTTGCGTGCCCCCGACGACGGCGCGCTGCACCAGGGCATCGAGCGCCTCGCCGCGGTAGCACACGCAGCGCAGCAGCATGGGCAGGTTCACCCCAGTCACCAGCCGCGCCTGGCGCCCTTCGACCAGGCGCTGTGCAATGTTGCTGGGGGTGGCGCCAAACACGTCGGTCAGCACCAGGAGCGCACCCTGATCCTGGCTGCCCAGCAATTGCCGGGCCTGGGCCAGCGTGTGTTCAGGCGTTGCGTCGGGTTGCACATCCAGCACCAGCACATGCTGCGCACAGTCTGGGAAGACATGCATGGCGCAATCGCGCAAGGCGCTGGCCAAAGGGGTGTGGGCAACAAGAAGGATGCGTGTGCTCATGGTCGCGGATACTGCAGCTGCCATTATGGCCGCACTGGTCGGCGCTTTCGCGGCCTGGGCTGTCCATGGCCCATCGGTTCAAGCGCTACTTGAACTTCCACAGCGCCGCACGCTCGAATTCTGAAGCTGTCGCACAATCTGCCTTTGGGTATCGGCGGACTGCAGCCTCTCGCTCATCACGGAGCCTTCTCCATGCTTAGTTTCTCCCCTTCTTCCTGGCCTGGCCACCAGATCCAACGTCGCCTGCAGGGCGGCACCGCGAAGCTGCGCGGTCTGGCGCTGGGGACGGTGTGCGCTGTCGGCCTGGCATTGGCGGGCTGCAGCCAGTCTTCCGCACCTGCTTCGACCTTTGTGTTGCTGGATGGCTCGCAGAAGACCACGCAGGATTTGAAGGGCAAGGTGGTGCTGGTCAACTTCTGGGCCACCAGTTGCGTGACCTGCGTGGCCGAGATGCCGGAGCTGGTGTCCACCCACGAAAAATACCGCAGCCGCGGCTATGAGACCCTGGCCGTGGCCATGAGCTACGACCCTCCCAGCTACGTGGTCAACTTTGTCCAGACGCGCAAACTGCCCTTCAAGGTGGCCATCGACAACACCGGCGCGGTTGCCAAGGCCTGGGGCGATGTGCGCATCACCCCCACCACCTACCTGCTGAACAAGCGCGGTGAGATTGTGCGCACCTATGTGGGTGCGCCCGATTTTGCGCAGTTGCACCAGCTCATCGAGCAGCTCCTGGCCGAGTCCTGAAACGATGGGGGTACACTGCGGCCGTCTTTTTGATCGTTGCCTGAAGTGGATACCCCCGACATCCAGCTCCTGACCCCGCAGAACGTTGCACAGTGGAATGAAGTGCGCGCGCTGTTCACCGAATACGCCAATGGCCTGGGCATCAGCCTGTGCTTCCAGAACTTTGACGAAGAACTCGCGCAGTTGCCCGGTGACTATGCAGCACCACGCGGCAGCCTCCTGGTAGCCCTGGTGGAAGGCGCCTACGCAGGCTGCTGCGCCATGCGCCCGCTGGACAGCAGCGACTACACCAACGCCTGCGAAATGAAGCGGCTGTATGTGCGCAAGGCCTTCCGTGGCTTTGGCCTTGGCCGACAGCTGGCCGAGGCCATTCTGGACTGTGCCCGCGTGGCAGGGTACGACTGCATCCTGCTGGACACGCTGGACGACATGGAGTCGGCCCGCGCCCTGTACGCCGAACTGGGCTTCGAAGAGATTCCCCCGTACTACCACAACCCCATTGCGGGCGCGCACTACCTCAAGGCCATGCTTTGAATGCAGGCCGCGGGATTGCGTTAGCCTCCAGCGCCCACAGGTATTGCGCTGACAGCTATCATTTTAATAGCATCAACTCACCTTCAACTGACGCAGCAGGGTATCGGCGCCGCTGACCTCGAACTTGCCCGGCGCTTCGATGTTGAGCTGCTCCACCTTGCCATTGCGCACCAGCATGGAGTAGCGGTTGCTGCGCAAACCCAGGCCTTTGCCGTTAAGGTCCAGGGTCAGGCCCGTGGCCTTGGCAAAGGCGGCATCGCCATCTGCCAGCATGCGCAGCACGCCCTCGGTGCCTTGGTCGCGGGCCCAGGCGCCCATGACAAACGCGTCATTCACTGCCACGCACCAGATTTCGTCCACACCCGCCGCCTTGAGCTGGGCCGCATTGCGCATATAGCCCGGAACATGCTGCGCCGAGCAGGTGGGCGTGAATGCCCCTGGCACCGCAAACAAGGCTATCGTCCTGCCTGCGCAGGCCTGCCCCACGGGCACCGGGCGGGGGCCGACACTGCAGCCCTCTCCCTCGGCCTGCACAAATTCCATCAGGGTGGTGTCGGGCAAACTGTCGCCAATCTGGATCATACGGGTTCCCTGGTGATATCGGGATTGGGGGGCAGGCATTTGGCAGGCCCCAAAAGAAAACGACCCACATTGTGGGTCGTTTTCTTTTTCCTTGCAGCGCGGTGGCTGCAGAGGCTTAGACCAGCGAGGCCTTTTCGATCAAGCGGGTGGCAACCCAGTTCTTGGTCTTGGACAGCGGGCGGCTTTCGGCGATCTCGATCACGTCACCGAGCTTGTACTCGTTGTTCTCGTCGTGCGCGTGGTACTTGCTCGACTTCATCACGATCTTGCCGTACAGCGCGTGCTTCACACGGCGCTCGACGAGCACGGTCACGGTCTTGGCACGCTTGTCGCTGACAACCTTGCCGACCAAGGTGCGCTTGAGGGATGTTTTGGCTTCCGTCATCTCGGCTCCTTAGTTGGCGGCTTGCTTTTGGGCAAGAATGGTCTTGGCGCGGGCGATGGCACGGCGCGTGGCACGCAATTGACCGGTGTTGCCCAGCTGTTGCGTGGCCTTCTGCATGCGCAGGCCGAAGTGGGCCTTTTGCAGGGCCTTGATTTCTTCCTGGATGCCAGCGGCGTCTTTTTGGCGCAGTTCAGCAGCTTTCATTTCTGTTTCTCCTGAATCACTGGCCAACCAGGCGTGCGACAAACGTCGTACGCAGCGGGAGCTTGGCAGCCGCAAGGCGGAAAGCCTCACGGGCGAGTTCCTCGGGCACGCCCAGGATCTCGAACACCACCTTGCCAGGCTGGATTTCGGCGACGTAGTACTCGGGGTTGCCCTTACCGTTACCCATGCGCACTTCTGCGGGCTTCTTGGAAATAGGCTTGTCCGGGAACACACGGATCCAGATACGGCCACCACGCTTGACGTGGCGGGAAATCGCACGGCGTGCGGCTTCGATCTGGCGGGCCGTCAGGCGGCCGCGGTCGGTGCACTTGAGACCGAAATCACCGAAGGCCACCGTGTTGCCACGGGTAGCGATGCCGGTGTTGCGGCCCTTTTGCTCCTTGCGGTATTTGCGGCGAGCAGGTTGCAGCATGTTTATTCTCCTTTACCGTCCGCTGCTGAAGCGGGCGCGTCTTTGCGTACGCGCTTAACGGCGGTTGCATCGGCGCCACCGGCGCCCAGGGGCTTGTCGCTGCCATCGGCAGGGGCGGCATTGCCACCCGTGGGACGGCGGCCGCCACGGCCTGCACCAGCGCGGTCGCCACCAGGGCGGCCATCGCGGCGCGGACCACGGGGACGGCGCTCTTCTTCAGGGCGCGGCGTCTCGGCAGCGGGTTGCTCGTTGCGGCCCAGCGTGTCGCCCTTGTAGACCCACACCTTCACGCCGATCACACCATAGGTGGTCTTGGCTTCAGAGGTGCCGTAGTCGATGTCGGCGCGCAGGGTGTGCAGGGGCACACGGCCTTCGCGGTACCACTCGGTACGGGCGATTTCGATGCCGTTCAGACGGCCCGAGGACATGATCTTGATGCCCTGGGCGCCCAGGCGCATGGCGTTCTGCATGGCGCGCTTCATGGCGCGGCGGAACATGATGCGCTTTTCGAGCTGCTGGGTAATGCTGTCGGCGATCAGCTTGGCATCGATTTCGGGCTTGCGCACTTCTTCGATGTTGACGGCCACAGGCACGCCCAGGCGCGAAGCCAGTTCCTTCTTGAGCGTCTCGATATCCTCGCCCTTCTTGCCGATCACCACGCCCGGACGTGCCGAGTAAATGGTGATGCGGGCGTTCTTGGCGGGGCGCTCGATCAGCACGCGCGAAACGGCGGCGTTCTTCAGCTTGGCCTTGAGGTAGTCGCGCACCTTGATGTCTTCGGCCAGCATGCCGGCGAAGTCACGGTTGCTTGCGTACCAGCGGCTGGCCCAGTTGCGGCTGACGGCCAAACGGAAGCCGGTTGGATGGATTTTTTGTCCCATAGTCTTCCTCGGCCTTTAGTTGCCCACCGTCACGTACACATGGCACGTGGGCTTGCTGATGCGGTTGCCGCGGCCTTTGGCGCGCGCGGTGAAACGCTTGAGCGTGGCACCTTGCTCGACGTAGATGGTCTTGACCTTCAGTTCGTCGATGTCGGCACCATCGTTGTGTTCTGCGTTGGCGATGGCCGACTCCAGAACCTTCTTGATGATTCCTGCTGCCTTCTTTTGCGTGAAGGTCAGGATGTTCAGCGCCTGGTCCACTTTCTTGCCGCGGATCAGGTCTGCAACCAGACGGCCCTTGTCAACCGACAGACGGACGCCCCGGAGGACTGCACGTGTTTCAGACATGGTCGTTCCTTACTTCTTCGCTTTTTTGTCAGCGGGGTGACCCTTGAAGGTGCGCGTCAGGGCGAATTCGCCCAGCTTGTGGCCCACCATCTGGTCGGTAACGTAGACCGGCACGTGCTGCTTGCCGTTGTGCACGGCGATGGTCAGGCCGATGAACTCGGGCAGGACCATGGAGCGGCGCGACCAGGTCTTGATCGGCTTCTTGTCCTTGGTGGCAACGGCCTTCTCGACCTTGGCCACCAGGTGATGGTCAACAAACGGACCCTTTTTAAGAGAGCGAGTCATTTGTTACCCCTTACTTCTTGCGGCGCGACACGATCATGGTCTGTGTGCGCTTGTTGTTGCGGGTGCGATAACCCTTGGTGAGATTACCCCAAGGATCGACAGCATGACGGCCTTCGCCGGTGCGGCCTTCACCACCACCGTGCGGGTGATCGACCGGGTTCATGGCCACGCCACGCACCGTCGGGCGGATACCCATCCAGCGCTTGACACCGGCCTTGCCGAGCTGGCGCAGGCTGTGCTCTTCGTTGGCCACTTCGCCAATCGTTGCACGGCACTCGATGTGGATCTTGCGCACTTCGCCCGAGCGCATGCGCACCTGGGCGTACATGCTTTCGCGGGCCAGCAGCGTTGCAGAAGCGCCTGCCGAGCGGGCGATCTGTGCACCGGCACCGGGCTTGAGCTCGATGCAGTGGATGGTCGAACCCACGGGGATGTTGCGGATCGGCAGCGTGTTGCCCACGCGGATCGGGGCCTCGGAGCCGCTCACAATGGTGGCGCCCACTTCGAGGTTGCGCGGAGCAATCACGTAACGGCGCTCGCCGTCGGCGTAGCACACCAGAGCGATGTGGGCCGTACGGTTGGGGTCGTACTCGATGCGCTCAACCTTGGCGGGAATGCCGTCCTTGTTGCGCTTGAAGTCCACCACGCGGTAGTGGTGCTTGTGACCACCGCCCTTGTGGCGGGTGGTGATGTGGCCGTTGTTGTTGCGGCCAGACTTCTGGTGCTGGGGCTCCAGCAGCGCTGCGTGGCCAGGACCCTTGTACAGGTGGTCGCGCGTGACCTTCACCACGGCGCGCTGGCCGGGCGAGGTGGGTTTCAATTTGATGACAGCCATGATTACGCAGCCTCCCCGCTCAGGTTCAGCTCTTGACCGGGCTTGAGCATCACGTAGGCCTTGCGCACGTTGTCGCGGCGGCCGACGGTCTTGCCGAAGCGCTTGGTCTTGCCCTTGGTGTTCACCACAGACACGCCTTGTACCTCGACCTTGAACATCAATTCCACAGCGGCCTTGATCTCGGGCTTGGTAGCGTTCTGCAGCACTTTGAACGTCACGGCGTTGGACTTTTCAGCAACCATGGTGGCCTTTTCGGACACGATAGGAGCAACCAGCACCTGCATCAGACGACCTTCGTCAAACTTGAGCGTGCTCATGCGAACATCTCCTTGAGTTGGTCGAGAGCGCCCTTGGTGACGAGCACCTTCTTGAAGTGCACCAGCGACACGGGGTCGGCATAGCGCGGCTCGACGATGAACACGTCCTTGAGGTTGCGCGAAGCCAAGTACAGGTTCTCGTCCACCTGGTCGGCGATCACGAGCACCGACTGCAGGTTCATGGCCTTGAACTTGTCGGCCAGCTGCTTGGTCTTGGGCGAATCCACAGCGATGGAATCGACCACGGCCAGACGGCCTTCACGCACCAGTTGCGACAGGATGGAAGCCATGCCGGCGCGGTACATCTTCTTGTTGATCTTCTGCGTGAAGTTTTCGTCAGGCAGGTTCGGGAAAATGCGACCGCCCCCGCGCCACAGCGGCGAGGAAGTCATACCGGCGCGAGCGCGGCCGGTGCCCTTTTGCTTGAAAGGCTTCTTGGTGGAGTGGCGAACCTGCTCGCGGTCCTTCTGGGCACGGGTGCCCTGGCGGCCGTTGGCGCGGTATGCGACCACGATCTGGTGCACCAGATCTTCGTTGTATTCACGACCAAACACGGTCTCGGGCGCATCGATCTTGGATGCTGCCTGGCCCTGGTCATTCAGGAGTTCGAGCTGCATTAGTTCGCTCCTTTGGCGGCTTTGGCCTTGATGGCAGGACGCACCGTCACGAAGCCGCCCTTGGCTCCAGGAATGGCACCCTTGATCAAGAGCAGTTGACGGGCCTCGTCCACGCGGATGACGTCGAGGTTTTGGGTGGTGACGGCTTCGTCGCCCAGGTGACCGGTCATGCGCTTGCCCGGAAACACGCGGCCCGGATCCTGCGCCATACCGATGGAACCCGGCACGTTGTGCGAACGGCTGTTACCGTGCGACGCGCGCTGGGAAGCCATGTTGTGGCGCTTGATGGTACCGGCGTAGCCCTTACCGATGCTCGTGCCCTGCACGTCCACCTTCTGGCCCACAGCAAACAGCGAAGCCACGGGCACATTGGCGCCAGCTTGGTACTGCGCTGCGGTTTCTGCCGTCACGCGGAATTCACGGATGATTTCACCGGCTTGCACGCCGGCCTTGGCCAGGTGACCGGCCTGAGGCTTGGTCACGCGCGATGCCTTGCGCGAACCATAAGTGACCTGCAAGGCCACATAGCCATCGTTCTCTTGGGTTTTCACCTGGGTCACGCGGTTGTCGGACACATCGACCACCGTGACAGGCACTGCGTCCCCGTCATCGGTGAACAGACGCATCATGCCCACCTTGCGGCCCAGCAACCCCAGGGAGGTGCTCAGACTCATTGGTTTTCTCCAAAACTTTCACCGCCGTGACTTCAATTGGCCCCGGCGTTGCGCCTTCTAAAGCGCATGAAAGAAGGTTGATAAAACTCCGCCCTGCCGTAAAACACCGCAAAGCATTGCAATGTTTTGCAAACGCAAAATAGGCGAAGCCGCAAAGTATAACGCGAACTGCTTTTGCAAGCAAGTTCGCGTTTTTGCGGTGCGATCCATGGGCCTTGCGGCCCATGGGGTCAAGGCATCACTGCAGCTTGATTTCGACGTCCACGCCAGCGGGCAGGTCGAGTTTCATCAGGGCGTCCACCGTCTTGTCGGTGGGATCCACGATGTCCATCAGACGCTGGTGCGTGCGGATTTCGAACTGGTCGCGGCTGGTCTTGTTGACGTGCGGCGAGCGCAGGATGTCGAAACGCTTCATGCGCGTGGGCAGGGGCACGGGGCCCTTGACGATTGCGCCGGTGCGCTTGGCGGTATCAACGATCTCGGCAGCGGACTGGTCGATCAGTTTGTAATCAAACGCCTTGAGGCGGATGCGGATCTTTTGCTTGGACATGCTGTGTTCCTTGTAAAGCGAGGATCCGGATCAGGCAATGATCGTGGCCACGACGCCAGCGCCGACGGTACGGCCGCCTTCGCGGATGGCGAAGCGCAGGCCTTCTTCCATGGCGATGGGGTTGATCAGCTTGACCGTGATGGTCACGTTGTCGCCAGGCATCACCATTTCCTTG
>JACPUE010000049.1 GCA_016192425.1 Burkholderiales bacterium | reverse complement strand
CCCGAAAAGGGCACTGCCCTTCGGGTTGGGGCGCAATCGGGCGATTTCGCGCCCTTGCCGCTTGCATGGGCCGCCAGCCCATGCGGCGCGCCAAGACCTCGAACTCATCCCGATTGCGCCCCAACGTGGCATCAAATAATTGACGGACAAGTTCTTAGCCTCATTGAAAAAGTGTGGCGCGCAGTGTAATAGCCTGGCTGGACGCGGGGGGCAGGCGAGTCCGAGTAAACCCTGAGGGTGGTGCGGCCGGTTGCCAGCGGCTGCGCACCGATAATTCACGCCCATGGAGCCTACCGCCAAAGATCCGGACGATCTCAGCCAGTGGAATGACGAGGTTGCCGCCGGGGAGCCCCTGGCGGAGCTGTCCACCGTGGTGGATTTGCTGCGGCGGCGCTGCGGGGTTGATTTTTCTGGTTACAAGACGACCACTCTCACCCGCAGGGTGCGCCACCGCATGGCGCAGGCGCAGATGGAAACGGGCACCGAGTACCTGCAGTGCCTGGATGCCGATGAGGGCGAGCGCCAGGCCCTGTGTTCCGACCTGCTGATCCATGTGACCGAGTTCTTCCGCGATCCGGCAGCCTTTGCCCACCTGGCCGAGGTGGTGCTGCCCGACCTGCTGCGCGGGCGCCCGGCCAGCGAGGACCTGCGCATCTGGTCCGCGGGCTGCGCCACGGGGCAGGAGGCCTACACCCTGGCCATGCTGGCGCTGGACGTGGCCGGGCGCATGGGTTTCCATGGCAACGTCAAGGTATTTGCCACCGACCTGGGCGCCCAGGCGCTGGAGGTGGCTTCGCGCGGGCAGTACGACCTCGATTCCCTGGCGGCCGTGCCCGAGGCGCTGCGGGGCCGCTACTTCGTGCGCGAGGGCCAGGGATCCATGCGGGTGGACGGCTCGCTGCGCCGCCATGTGGTGTTTGCCCGGCACAACCTGCTGAGCGACCCGCCGTTCACGCGCATCGACCTGGCCGTGTGCCGCAACCTGCTGATCTACCTGCAGCCCGAGGCCCAGGTCAAGGCCTTGTCGCAACTGCATTTCGCGCTCAGGCCGCATGGCATTCTGATGCTGGGGGCCAGCGAAACCATCGATGCGCTGGACGCGCCGGCCTTTGCACCGCTGGACCGCAGCGCCAAGCTGTTCCGCAAGCAGGGCGTGGCCTTGGCGCGGGTAATCGATGCCCCTACGCTGGGCGCCCAGGCCGTTCCCGGTGTGCCCGGTGATGCAGCAGCCGACGGCAGGGACGAGCCGCCTGCGTACATGCTGCAGGCCGAATTGCAAGCCACGCGCGAGCGCCTGCAGGAGATGGTGGTGGAGCTGCAGGCCAGCCATGAGCGCATCGACCTGAGCAACGAGGAACTCACGGCGTCCAACGAGGAACTGCAAAGCGCCAACGAAGAGCTCAAGTCGGTCAACGAAGACCTGTACGCCCTCAACCGCGAACTCCAGGCCAAGAACGAGGAGCTTGCCGCCCTCACGCGCGACTACGACCACCTGCTCGACAGCACCGACATTGGCACCGTCTTTCTGGACGCCCAGTTGTGCCTGCGCCGCATCAGCCCCGGCGTCGAGGATTACCTGGCCCTGCGGCCCAGCGACATCGGGCGGCCGGTGGCCGACATCCACTACCGGCTGGGGCCGCAAGAGGCCTTTCTGGCGGACCTGCTGCGCTGCGCGCGCACGGGCACGCGCATCGAAACCGAGGTGCGCCTGCCCGATGGGCGCTGGGTGTTCCAGCGCATGCTGCCCTTCAAGGAGGAGGGCAAGAGCGACGACGGCGTGGTGCTGACTTGGACCGACATCAGCGAGGTCAAGCGTATCCAGGACCTGGCAGACCAGTTGGCCAGCGACCGCTCGCGCCTGATGGCCATCATGGATGCGCTGCCCGACGGGGTGTACATCACCAACCCGAGCTACGCCATCGAATACATCAACCCGGCCATGCAGAAGGAGTTTGGCCCGGTGCAGGGGCGCAAGTGCTACGAGTACTTCCACGGCCGCCAGTCCCCCTGCGACTGGTGCAAGAACGCCGACGTGTACGCAGGCAACACCGTGCACTGGGACTGGACCAACGCACAGGGCCAGTCCTACGAGCTGTTCGACATGCCGCTGCACAACGCCGACGGCAGCATCAGCAAGCTGGAGCTTGTCCACAACGTCACGGCGCCCATGGAGCAGCGCCGCCGCATGGAACAGGTGGCGCGGCTGGCCCATGTGGGGCATTGGGAGTGGAACCTGCAAAGCGGCGAACTGCGCTGGAGCGACGAGACCTTTGCCTGCTTCGGCTACGCGCCGGGGGCGGTGGTGCCCTCGTTCGAGCTGTTCATGCAGCATGTCGAGCCGCAGGACCGGCCCAAGGTGCAGGCGGCGGTGCAGAAGTCGCTGGATGATCGCGGCCCCTATGAAATAGAGTTCCGCTTCCGCCGGGTCGACGGCCATGTGTGCGCGGGCATGGCCCTGGGGGAGATCACCTGCGACCCTTCCGGCAAGCCCGTCACCATGGCCGGGGCCATGCAGGACATCACTGCGCTGCGCGAAACCGAAAAGCGCTTCACGGTGGCTTTTTCAGCCAGCCCGCTGGCGGCGTCCATCGCACGCGCATCCGACGGCCTGTTCCTCGAAGTCAACGACAAGTACGAAACCTTCTTCGGCTGGACCCGCGATGACCTGGTGGGCCATACCACGCTGGAGATCGGCCTGTGGGTCGATCTGGCCGCGCGCGAGGCCTGGCTGGAAGAGCTGCGCCTGCACGGCTCGGTGCTCGACTACGAATGCCAATGGCGCAGCAAGGCAGGCGACGTCCGCCATGTGAGCATTTCGGCCGGGCTGGTGGACGTGGAGAACGCACCCCTGGTGCTGGCCTTCATCCAGGACATCACCGAGCGCAAGGAGGCCCAGGCACGCATCGACTTCCTGGCGCACCACGACCCGCTCACCGGCCTGCCCAACCGCGTGCTGTTCCGCGACCGCTTTGACCTGGCGATCGCCTGGTCCGAGCACTCGAACGCCAAGGTGGCGCTGCTGTACCTCGACCTGGACCATTTCAAGACCATCAACGACACCCTGGGCCACCCCGTGGGCGACCAGATGCTGCAGCAGGTCGCTCAGCGCCTGCGCGCCTGTGTGCGCGACACCGACACCATCAGCCGCCAGGGCGGGGATGAATTCCTCATTGCACTGACCGGCGTGCAGGACATGGACGCCGTCAACCGCATGGCCACCCAGGTGGTGCAGGCCTTGGTGCAGCCCTTCCAGATCGAGGGCCACGAACTGGCGGCCAGCCTGTCGGTGGGCGTGGCCGTGTGGCCGGACGACGGCAACACCTTCGATGCCCTGCTGCAGCGCGCCGACACCGCCATGTACCAGGCCAAGGCCGCAGGGCGCAACACCTACCGCTTCTACACGGCGGCCATGAACACGCAGGCACTGGAGCAGCTCAAGCTGCGCACGGCCCTGCACTGGGCGCTGGACCAGCGCCAGTTCGTGCTGCACTACCAGCCGCAAATCGACCTGGCCAGCGGCCAGGTAGTGGGCGTCGAGGCCCTGGTGCGCTGGCAGCGCAGCCCCGAGGAACTGCTGCCGCCAGGGCGCTTCATCGCCACGGCCGAAGAAAGCGGGCTCATCGTGCCCATGGGCGAATGGGTGCTGCGCGAAGCCTGCGCCCAGGCCATTCGCTGGCAGCAGGCCGGGTTGCCCGAGCTGACCATGGCCGTCAACCTCTCGGCGGTGCAGTTCCGGCGCGGCGACCTGCTGTACAGCGTCACGCAGGCGCTGGCCGAATCAGGGCTGGAGCCCTCGCGGCTGGAGCTGGAGCTGACCGAATCCCTGTTGATCGACGACGCCGAAGAAGTGCTGGAGAAGGTGCGCCGCTTCAAGGCCCTGGGCGTGTGCCTGTCGATCGACGACTTCGGCACGGGATACTCCAGCCTGGCCTACCTCAAGCGCTTTGCGGTGGACAAGCTCAAGATCGACCAGTCCTTCGTGCGCGACATCGTCAGCGACCCGGACGACGCCGCCATCGTGCGCGCCATCATCAGCATGGCGCGCAGCCTCAAGCTCAAGGTCATTGCCGAGGGCGTGGAAACCGCCGAACTGGCCCGCTTTCTGCATCTGTACCACTGCCACGAGGCGCAGGGCTACCACTACGCCAAGCCCATGCCCGCCGACGCTCTGGCGCAATGGCTGCTCGACTACCAGGCACGGGCGTGAACGCGCCTGCAGTTTTTTCCCTTTCTTTTGCTCCATGGCTACCAAGAACGCAACATCCGAATTTCGCATCCTCTCGCTCAGCGGCGGCGGCTACCTGGGGCTGTACACCGCCGTGGTGCTGGCAGACCTGGAAGAACGCGTGGGCGAGCCCCTGGGGCGGCGCTTTGACCTGATCGCAGGCACCTCGGTGGGCGGCCTGCTGGCGCTGGCGCTGGCCTACGAAGTGCCCATGGCCCAGATCGTCAAGCTGTTCGTGGAAAAGGGCGAAGACATCTTCTCGGCGCGCAAGCTGCCCAGCGGCGCCGTCACCCGCCTGCTCGACCTGACGCGCTCGGTGCTGGGCCCCAAGTACAGCGGCGACACGCTGCGCCAGGAGCTCACGCGCCATCTGGGCGAGCGCACGCTGGGCGACGCGCTGCACGCGGTGGTGATCCCGGCGGTCGATGTGTCGCGCTGCGTGACCAAGGTCTTCAAGACCCCGCATGCCGATACCTCGCTGGGGGACGAGGACATCCGCGCCGTCGATGTGGCCATGGCCACGAGTGCAGCGCCAGCGTTCTTTCCCAGCGTGCAGATCGGGCACACCCTGTATGCCGACGGCGGCCTGTTCGCCATGGCCCCCGACCAGGTGGCGCTGCACGAGGCAGAACTGTTCATGGGCGCCAAGCCCTCGCGCGTGCGCATGCTCTCGGTGGGCACGGCGGCCATGGGCTACCGGCCCGCCGACCAGATCGAGGCCGACGCAGGCGCCGTAGGCTGGCTCAACGACGGGCGCCTCATCCTGACCATGATCTCCGTGCAGCAGCAGCATGTGGTCGCGGTGATGGAAGACCGCCTGGAAGACCGCTACATGCGCATCGACGCCCCCTGGCCCGCCCGCGCAGGCCTGGGTATTGACGTTGCCACGCGCTCGGCAGCGCTCACCCTCACCGCCCTGGGCCGCGAGACCGTGGCCCAGCTCGATGCCCAGCGCATCCACGCATTTTTGTGAGTATTTTTGGCTGCTGGCGCGCAATGGATAAGCGCTAGCAGCTATAAAAAGCATAGCAATCGCAGAACCTCTGGAAGCCGCCCGGCCCTTTACATTTGGCGGCAATTGCAGGACGATGGGCGGTATTGCAGCGCATCGGAGGCAAAACCATGGACGCCATCGCACGCAACCCGCAAGCCGACAACCGCTATGCCGCGCCCCAGGCCGTGGCAGCCGCCAGCGCCAGCGCGGCCTACAACCGCAACGCCAGCGCGCAGAACGAGCCCCCCGCCGAGCCCGACAACGAAACCACCGTCACCCTGAGCCCCCGCGCCCAGGCGCTGGCGCAGCAGGCGCAGGCGGCGCCTTCGTCCAATGCGCCGGACGCTGCCGCTGAAGCAGAGCGCAACAGCAGCGAGCAGCGCTCCCAGCTCAACGCCCAGGTGCGGCGCGCGTACCTGTCCGAGTAACGCGGGGAGGCTGCCATGCTTTCGATCGGCAACAGCGCAGCGGCACCCGCGCAGGCAGCACAGTTCAAGGTGCAGGCCGCCCGCCGCGAGGCCGACCAGGCCCAGCACGCGGCCCGCACCCTGGAGCAAAGCGCCGAGCAGGCCCAGCGCAGCGCAGACCAGGAACAGGCCCGCGCCGACAGCCTCACGCACCAGGCCGACAGCGCCAACCGCCGCTCCGACACCGCCCAGCGCACCCTGGCAGGGCTGGAATCAGGCCTGCAACAGCAAAGCCGCTTCAGCCCCGCACCCGCCACCGTAGGCCGTTTTGTCGACGCCTTCGCGTGAGCAGAGCCGCAACCTGAGGTTTCAGCAAAAACCGAGGGGGTGTGCATCCATTCCCGGCCTCAAACAAGAGCGCTGCACAACACCAGAGCTCCCGCGCAAGGGCCGCCAGTATCGTGAAGTTCGGGCGCCGGGAGCGTCCCCCTGCCCGCATCGCGCAGCGATGCGAGAGCGGAGGGAAGGCGCCGCAGGCGCCACAGGGGGGGTGTCCCCTACTTCGGCAGCACGCTGCGAATCGTGTTGGCCAGGTCTTCGGCCACAAACTTGGCCACGTAGCCGTTGGCGCCCACGCTGCGCACATGGTCCTCGTTGGCCGAGCCCGACAGAGAGGAGTGGATCACCACGGGCAGGTCGCTCAGGCGTGCGTCCTGCTTGATGTTGCGCGTGAGGGTGAAGCCGTCCATCTCGGGCATTTCCAGGTCAGTCAGCACCATGCAGACCTTGTCCGTGATGCTCTGGCCCTCCGCCTCGGCTGTGCGGGCCAGGGCGTTGAGCCGCTCCCAGGCCTCCTTGCCGGATTTGACCATTTCATAGGGGGCTTGCAGTACTTTCAGCTCCTGCTCGATGAGCGAGCGCGCCACAAAGGAGTCGTCGGCCGCCAGGATGATGGTGCCGGGCTTGAGCTTGAGCTTGGGGCCTACCTTCTGGGGATCGACCTGGTGTTTTTCTTCCTCGGGCGAGACCATTTGCAGAATGGCCTCCACGTCCAGCACCTGCGCCAGGCGCGTGCCGTCGGTGTTGCCGTCCAGCCGCGCAATGCTGGTGACGAGGTTGTGGCCTGCGCCGCTCGATTCGGCCGAGATCACCTGGTTCCAGTCCAGCCGCACGATGTCTTCCACCGACTCCACGGCAAAGGCCTGGGTGGTGCGTGCGTACTCGGTCACCAGCATGATGTTCAGGCCCGTGGTGGGCTTGCAGCCCACGATGGCGGGCAGATCCAGCACCGGGATGACCTGGCCGCGCAGGTTGACCACGCCCAGCGAATGGGCGGTGGCGCCCACGATGGGGGTGATGGTCGGCATGGCCACGATCTCGCGGATCTTGAATACGTTGATGCCGAACAGCTCGGACTGGCCGAGCGCGCCGTCCGTTCCCAGGCGAAACAGCAGCAGTTCAAACTTGTTGGAACTGGTGAGGTTGGTGCGCTCGTCGATTTCTTTCTGGACGGACTTCATGGCGGCCTTCTTTCGCGCAAAGGTGGTAGTGGGCCAAATTCTAGAAGCAGTTCCTTACCGGCG
The DNA here is from genome assembly GCA_016192425.1 of Burkholderiales bacterium. Lineage (GTDB taxonomy): Bacteria > Pseudomonadota > Gammaproteobacteria > Burkholderiales > Burkholderiaceae_C > Simplicispira. Next base: position 3,435 of record JACPUE010000049.1, on the reverse strand, counting down.
CGGGGCTTTTTTTTCAGGCATTACCCGTAGCCATGTCAAGCGGCCTGTGCGCTGGGCCGCTGTGCCATGCGGTCGCGCCAGGCCTGCAGGTGGGGCATGCCCTCGGCGCCGGGCACAAACTTCATCAGGCCGCGCGCAAACTCCAGCGCGCAGAAGGCGGTGATGTCGGCAATGGTGAAGCGCTCGCCCGCCACAAAGGGCTGCTGGGCCAGCGTGTCGTCCAGCCAGCGCGCGGCCTCGCGCATCTTGCGGCCTTCGCTCTGGCCGTAATCGGGGAACTGGGGCTGCTCCAGCACCGCCAGGCCGGGGTGCGTGTGGCGTATGCAGTGGCCTATGCGCGCAAACAGGTACCACTCCACGCGCCGGTCGGCCATCTCGATGAAGGCGCGCTCTTCGAAGTCCTGGCCCATGAGATTGGGCTCGGGGTAGCGCCCCTCCAGCCAGGTACAGATGGCGCGGGTTTCAGTCAGGATGCGGCCGTCGTCCAGCTCCAGCGCGGGCACGGTGGCCAGCGGGCTCTTGGTGCGAAAGGCCTGCGCCTTGTGCTCGTGGGCGTTCAGGTCCACGGGCACCATCGCGATGCCGGTGATGCCTTTCTCGGCCATGAACATGGTCACGCGGCGCGGGTTGGGGGCGCGGGGGGCGGTGTACAGCTTCATTGCGGGGCTCCGTCGGTCATATGTCCGATGGGCGCGGCTGGCCCATCTCCACCATCTTGCGCGCCTCTTGCACAAACTGCCGCTCGCTCTCTTCCCGGTTGGGGCTGGTGTCACGTGCCGAGGGCGGCATGAGGATGCCTTTTTGCACGGCAGGGCGTGCGCGGATGGCCTCCACCCAGCGCTGCAGGTGGGGCAGGTCGTCAATGGGCACGCCCGACCAGCGGTGCGTGCGCACCCAGGCCCAGTTGGCGATGTCGGCAATGGAGTAGTCGCCCGCCAGGTATTCGTGCTGCTGCAAATGGGTGTCGAGCACGCGGAACAAGCGCTTGGATTCGCCCTGGTAGCGGTCGATGGCGGGCTGGATCTTCTCGGGGAAGTAGCGGAAGAACACGTTGGCCTGGCCCATCATGGGGCCGATGCCGCCCATCTGGAACATGAGCCACTGCACCACGCGCGAGCGGCCCTGGGCATCCTGCGGCATCAGGCGGCCCGTCTTTTCGGCCAGGTACAGCAGGATGGCACCGGACTCGAACACTGCAAAGTCGCCCGCGTCGCGGTCCACGATGGCCGGAATGCGCCCGTTGGGGTTGATGGCCAGGAACCAGGGTTCCTTCTGGTCCCCGCGCGCAAGGTCCAGCACATGCATGGCGTAGGGCAGGCCCAGTTCCTCCAGCGCGATGGAGATCTTGTGCCCGTTGGGCGTGGCAGCGGTGTAGAGGTCGATCATGCGGGCCATTATGGGCAAGCGTGGCAGAACCTGCTGTCGCGGGTGTCATGCGGTGGTGCCCGGCAGGCTGCGCAGGTAGGCTTGCAGGGCCGCTATGGCCTGGCGCACCTTGGCGGGCTGGGCGTCGCGCTGCGGGGTGACGGCCCAGATGTCCAGCGTGCCGAACGACCACTGCGGCAGCAGCCGCACCAGACGCCCGGCCTGCAGGGCGTCCTGCACGTCCATGCTGCCCATCAGCGCCATGCCCAGGCCGGCCTCGCACATTTGCTGGATGGAGAGCTGGTTGTTGCTGGCAATGCGCGGCTGCACCACCAGGCTGCGCGTTTCGCCTGCCGGGCCCTGCAGGTCCAGCCGCAGGCCCGTGCCATCGCGCACAAAGCCCAGCCAGTCCTGGGTGTGCAGCGCGTCGGGGTGGGTGGGGGCGGCATGCTGCGCCAGCCAGGCGGGGCTGGCGCACAGCCACCACTGCATGGCGCACAGGCGCCGCGCGGCCCAGCTTGAATCCGCCAGGCGGCCAAAGCGCAGCGCCAGGTCGATGCGCGACTGGATCAGGTCGATGGGCGCATCGTCCACCAGCAGCCGCAGGCGCAGTGCGGGGTGTTGCGCCAGCATGCCGCCCAGGGCGGGGGCGACGTGCCGGGCAAAGCCCACGGTGGCCGACAGGCGCAGTTCCCCGCTGGGCGCGGCGTGCGCGGCGGCCAGCTCGGCGCGCGCCTGCTCGGCGGCCGCGCACAGGGCCGCGCAATGGGCGTGGTAGCGCTCGCCCGCCTCGGTGAGCGTGAGCTTGCGCGTGGAGCGGTGCAGCAGCGTGACGCCGCCCGTGCGCTCCAGCAGCCGCACCTGCTGGCTCACGGCCGAGGTGCTCATGCCCAGGGCGCGGGCCGCACCGCTCATCGATCCGTGCTGCACCACGCTGGCAAACACGGCCATGCGCCGCAGGTCATCCATGGGGGTCTCCGGTTGATTGTGAAGCTGCACTTCATTCTGAAGGTGTTTTTTACCATCTACCGCAATGATCGTGCAGTTTTTATGCTCTTGGCATTGCAACTTTGGAACCAGGAGAACCCCATGAACATCGCTCTGATCGGCGCCACCGGCTTTGTCGGCTCGGCCGTGCTTGATGAACTGCTGCGGCGCGGCCACCGTGTGACGGCGCTGGCCCGCAACCCGGCCAAGCTGGCGCCGCGCGAGGGCTTGACGGTGCGCGAGGCCGATGCGCAGGATGCCGCCCAGGTGGCGCGCGCCGTGGCCGGGCACGATGCGGTGGTGAGCGCCTACAACCCGGGCTGGACCGTGCCCGATATCCACGATCAGTTCCTGCGCGGCACCCGCGCCATCATCGATGGCACCAAGCAGTCGGGCTTGCGCCGCATTCTGCTGGTGGGCGGTGCGGGCAGCCTGTTTGTGGCGCCCGGCGTGCAACTGGTGGACACGCCCCAGTTCCCGGCCGAATGGAAGCAGGGCGCACTGGCCGCGCGCGAGGCGCTGAACTGGATCCGGGCCGAAGACGCGCTGGACTGGACCTTCCTGTCACCCGCCATCCTGCTGCAGCCGGGGGAGCGCACGGGGCAGTACCGGTTGGGCACGGAGTCGCCCCTGATGAACGGCGACCAGCCTGGCTCCATCAGCGTGGCCGACCTGGCCGTGGCCATTGCCGACGAACTGGAGACACCGCGTCACGTGCGCCAGCGTTTCACCGTGGCGTATTGATGTCAGGTTGCCGGCCGTGGCAGGCGCTGCAGCGCAGGGGCTGCGCTGGGGAGCTGCGCGCTGGCGTCGCCAGGCAGTTTGAACACGGCCACGGCGCGCACCAGCTCGCGTGCCTGGCTGCTCAGGCTGCCCGCTGCCGCCGCCATTTGCTCCACCAGCGCGGCGTTCTGCTGCGTGGCCTGGTCCATTTGCGTTACCGCTTCGCCCACTTGCGATACGCCTGAGCTTTGTTCGCTGCTGGCCGCGCTGATTTCCCCCATGATGTCCGTCACGCGCCGGATGGCGTTGACCACTTCGGTCATGGTCTCGCCTGCCCTTTCGGCCTGTACGTTGCCTTGT
>JACPUE010000056.1 GCA_016192425.1 Burkholderiales bacterium | reverse complement strand
TGGTTTCAATCCACGCCCGCCATTGCTGGCGGGCGATGCGCCATGTGCTGCCTACTTGGGGTTTTTGATCCATGTTTCAATCCACGCCCGCCATTGCTGGCGGGCGATGCGGGCGGTTCCCGTCGCTGCCCTTGCGCCCGTAGCTGTTTCAATCCACGCCCGCCATTGCTGGCGGGCGATGCCGTAGGAGTGAATGGCTTGCGGCTCTTGCATTGGGTTTCAATCCACGCCCGCCATTGCTGGCGGGCGATGCTGCGAGGTTTGGGAATGTGGTCATGTTCAGAATGGTTTCAATCCACGCCCGCCATTGCTGGCGGGCGATGCCGCGCTCACAGTGGAGGTAGCTCGAGAGCTACTGGTTTCAATCCACGCCCGCCATTGCTGGCGGGCGATGCGTGGACACACGATTCAAGCCTGGCCACAAGACATGGTTTCAATCCACGCCCGCCATTGCTGGCGGGCGATGCTGTTGGTGCTGCACCTCAAAGACGCCAGCGGCCAGGTTTCAATCCACGCCCGCCATTGCTGGCGGGCGATGCGCCTCATGTGCAAGTGCTTGTGAACAGACATCTTTTTTGCGCCTATGCGCGAAGCGACCCACGCTGACGGATTCCGGTAGAACACGTCGCAGTCCTCATTAGAAAAAGCGATCTGCCACAAGGCATTACGAAGCGCGCGAACCCCTGTGTGATGTGCCCATCACTTGAGGTTCGCGGTTGTCACGATACCATGGCGGGGATGTGTAGCGGGCGTGCAAGGTAGCCTTGACATTGGCCACTAAAGCACCAGCGGCCCTTCGAAATCTACTGCCTTGAACGCGCCATGCTCAATCACTTCAAAGCCTCTGGCTGCTGGCATGCGGTACAGGCGCAGGCAGTCGGCCAAGGGGTCGATTTCTGCCAGCAGTTGACGCTCCAGGGTTTCAAATTTGGCTATATCGAGCTGACATTCGAATACCGATTTCTGTACCCTTTGACCGGTGCTCTCGCAGATTTTTGCAACCCTGCGCAAACGGCGCCTGCCTGATTTGGTTTCGGTGTTGACGTCGTAGCAAACGAGTACCAGCATAGGCGGCTCCTACGCTATCACTTGGCCACGAAGGGCACGTACGGGGCGGCATCATCGCGCACGGCTCGGGCCATGAGGCGGGCTTGCACCAGGGGCACCAGCCCCAACGCTACGGGCTGCGCCAACAAAGGATGATTGATTTCGTCTTTCTTGCGCTCTTGGTAGGCAACCACCACGGTTTTGCGTGCATCGGGTTGTAGCGACACGCCCCCACCTTCGCGCAGAACAAAGTCGCGCTCGGTCAGTTGCCCCCGGTTGATGAGGGTGAGGGCCAAGCGGTCTGCCCAAGGACGAAACTCTTCCATCAAGTCGAGTGCCAATGCTGCCCGCCCTGGGCGCAGTGCATGCAAAAACCCAACTTGAGGATCTAGGCCCGAAGCCTCCAGGGCGCTGCGGCAGTCGTTCATCCACATCGCATACAAGAACGACAGCAGGGCATTGAAACGGTCGCGTGGTGGGCGACGCGTGCGTCCATCCATGGCGAAGGAGGTGCGTAGCTCAGGGCGCATCAATAGGCTGAGGCCACCAAAGTACTGGCGGGCCGCCTCGCCCTCAAGCCCGCGCAAATGATCCAGGCTGCTGGCGGAGGGCAGGGCACGCAGACTGGCTGCCAAGTCATCGGTCAGGCGCGCAAGGGTGCTGGCTTCGACGTCTGACTTGGCTTCGCGCGCACCACGCTGCACTACTTGCCGGGTATTTTTGATCTTGCCCGCGACACAGGCACGGGCCATATCCAAGGTAAAGGCCGCATCTACCACACGCTGAAATTGCGCCTGACGCAACAGCACATTGCCGCTGACGGCGCCTTCGAGCCGGGCTTTGAAACGGCCGTTGTTGTCCAGCAGCACCAGGGCAATGCCACTCTCAGCCAAGCGGTGCATGAGGGGCGCCGACAAACCGATGTGCCCGAAACACACCACTGCCGTCAAATGATGCAGCGGCACGCGCAGGCGGGTTTCGCGCTCGACCTCCACACGCAGGGTGTCGTTGTCCAGCCGCAGGTAGGTTTCTGGCGTGGTGAGGTAAAGGGTATTGAGCAGTTGCATGGTTGTCGCTACGCATCGGGGTCAAACAGCGCGGCGCGGGCTGCGGCCACGCAAGCGTGGGTCGCCTGGGGTTGGCAACGGTCACTCAACGAGCAGGCTTTACAGCGTCTTGCAGACTGTTCTGGGGCCAGCGGCAAAGGCAATTGCCCGCTGGCCAGCATCTGTCGCACGGCGTCCGCCGTTTGCGCCACAGCTGTGCGCAACTGCACGGTGATGGGCACCACGCGGCGGCGGCGCGAACTGGCGTAGTACAAGGCTCCTTCGTTGACGGGCTTTCCGAGCATGGCCTCCAGGCACATGGCCTGCGCAGCCAGTTGCAGGTCATCACACGCGGCAATGTCTGCAGCCTTGTGGCGGCTGCCGTGTTTGTATTCCACAGGGTAGGGCACACCACCCGCCAAAAACTCGACTACATCGGCCTTGCCGATGAGGCCCAGCGCATCGTGCCACAAGGGTAGGGCACGCTCCACGCGCACGCCCTTGGCCGTTTCTACGCTGGGCTGGTCGGCCCGGGCATGCACGGCCTGACCGCGCAGGGTGTGCACGTTGTCGTCAAACACCTGCTCCAGGTGGATCAAGCCGCACTGACGTGGGCAGTATTGCCAATGCTGCAGGGCCGACAGGGGAATGGGGTCGAGAGCATCTTCCATCGGCGGCTCCTGCTGGGGTGTGCACTATGCCTTCTTGGCTCTGACGGGCTTCACCTTCGCCGACATTGGTGCCGTTGGCGCAGGTGCTTTCGCGCCTGAGGCGAGTTTCGGCAGCTTGGGCGGAGGCAGGTAGTTGACTCCTGTCACTACCGGCTGTCCCGTCTGGCTCTCCAACTGGTGGCGGGCCTGGCGCGCAATGCGACCACCGCTTTTGGCGGCGGCTTTGTTCTCTTGCATTCCTGTGGCCTGCACGCTCTCGGCAATCTGTCGGGTGGAGAGTTCAGCCAATGCGGTGAAGATCAACTCGGCCTCGCTCATATGGTCGCGCAGGTTGTGGCTCTTCAGGCCCTTCTTTTCCTTGTGTTGCGCCACGCTCAGGCCCGACCATTCCTGGTGAATGATGTTGGTGAGAATGGCGAACTCGCTTCCGGCTTTGATGTCGTGCTCGCTCCAGTAGTCGGTGAGCTTGTTGCGGGTTTCCTGCCCTGTCATGCGCTGCTGGATCCACTTGTCGCTGCGACCATGCTGTTGCCAGGTCTGGCGGGCGCGGTCCAGCGACAGGGCGGGGTCGGCCATCTCCTGCATGCGCTCGTAGCCCACCTTGGCCAGCCACAGTTTGATGGGCTCGGCCTTGGGGCTGGGGATGGTTTGAACAACGCGCAACAAAGTCTCGGCTGTGGCGCAGTCGGTCTCGCGTTGTTTGCCGTCTGAGGCGGTCAGTTTCAACCTTACGATCTTTTCGTAAGCTTGCCCGGATCCCGCCTCTTGCGCCAGTTTGCGCTTGAGGTCAGACCAGTAGCGGTTGGCGTTGGAGCTGTCCGTCAGCACCTGCACCACGTCAATCACCGAGAACCACCAAGTCTCGGTGCTTTCGTCGTACACGCGGCGGATGGCCTGGCCGTCGAAATCGGTGGGTAGGATTTTCATGGAGTGCTTGCCTGCGTCGATCAGCAGCGGCGCGTCAGCGTCACGCCCGGTGCGGGCTGCAGCGATTGCCCCACGGCCAGGCTTTGGCCATCAAACGCTACCGAATACGCATCAAAGCTGCGGGCCACCGCGCCCGGTTCCTTGGGCGTGACTTGCAGGCGGTCAAACAGCGCATGGGCGGGCGCGTTGCCCAATTCGCTGTCGTGTTTGAACACATACAGCCCCCGCGTGGACATTTCGCCGCGCGCGGCAGAGCGGTCGTGCTCAAACATTTGCGACAGGGCCTGGAACACGAGTTCGAGGTCATCCTCACCAAAGCCCGTCTGCTTGGCCAGGAAGGACGAGACAAAGCCATGGGCCACGTACACGCCGTAGGGCACGGTGTGTTTGCGGCCCATGGTGCGCTCTTTTTCGAGATCCTTCTCATTTGTTACCGCCATACGAGTGATGGAATGCTCCAGCGCCACGATGGGCTCAACTGACCTCGCAAATGTGAGTTGAACAGGCCCACGGACTTGCCCGGCAGTCTTCTTTAACTTGCTCTCGGAGTCCTCGTCGCCGGTGGTCATCACAGCGCCAAAAGTACGCACATCAAAGAAGTTATCGCACATCCAGTCACGCGCGACATCTTCGTAATGGCGCTCTGGCTTTGGACTTTTCTTCTTATCTTTTTGCCAGTTTTTCCACGCATCCATAGCGGCTTGGACTTTTTCGCTCTTCTCGTAGGCTCGTTCAATCTGTTGATTCAAGACAGACTTTTCCTTCACAAAGATATCGAACCTCGGTGCGTCACCTTTGACCAACCCCACAAAGTTGCGCACCTTGCGCTTGAGGGACACATCCGTCACCAGCCCGTGGCCCGACTCTGCATCCAGGCGCGGCATATTGCCTGCATCGGGGTCTCCGTTGGGGTTGCCGTCTTTGACATCAAAGATCAGAACGAAGTCGTATCGGTTAGCGAAGCTTTTGTCGGTGCTCATGCGGTGATTCCTTCCAGAGATGCAGGGTGGGTAGAGGCGTTGGTGGTGGAGTCGTCGGTTTTCTTGGTGAAGAAGTCTTGCCGCTGGTGGTAGTAGCCCAGGGCAAAGCGGCCTTGGTCAGGCAGGGGCAGGTGTTTGGGGAAATCCGTGACCGGCCCCAGCACCTCGCCCAGCAGCTTTTCGAACGAGGCAACGCGGCCCCCTGGGAGCTTTTTGAGGTGGGCGTTCTTCAAGCGCAGCAAGGTGGTGAACACAGCCACAGGGGTGCTCGACGCGGCGCCGTAGTAGCGGTCGCGAATGGTGGCGTTGAGGCCGGGGCTGGCCTCTTCCTGGATTTTTTCCAGCACCGCAAAAAGCCGCCCCAGGCGGTAGGCCGGGTTCGTGTTGCTGAGGTCAAGCATAGGCAAAAACTCCTTTTCGGGGGCGAGGGATGGCGAGGACAAAGCGGCGCGGCGCTGCTGGCGGTTCAGGCAGGCCTTGATGGCCGCAGCGCGCAGGTGGTTGACGGTTTGCTCGGCCCGGCAGCGGCCTACAGCGGCGTTGAGCCACAAGCTGGGGTAGGGCACGTTGGGCCCGGCCAGGATGGCATCGACCACCGCCCCGCCCAGGTTGGGCGGAATGTTGTCGGCCTTGTTCTGCAGGGCCACGGCGGTGAGCAGGCGAAACAGCGAGGGGTAACGCGCATCGTTCGGCCCCCGCACCAGGGCCAAGTCGTCAAAGTGCTGCGCAATGCGCTGGCCCAGCGCCTGCAGCGTGATGCAGTGATAAAAGCGGATGCTGATGCGCGCAGCATTCGGTGCCAGGCCCAGCACGTGGTAGCGCAGGTCTTTGTCCATAGGGCCCCAGTGGCCGCTGTGCACTGCGTTGAGCAGGGCTTCTACCTTATCGGTGCTAGCGTCCGGGTTGTCTTGGAAGATGTCACCAAAAATGGTCTCGTACGGTGCCTGCCGCTCGGCCCAGAACACGGTGGAGGCATCGCCCACCTGCATGCGCTGGGGCGAGTCTTTGCGCAGCAGGTGGTTCAGCGCGGTGGTGTAGGCAAAGGCGGCAGCGCGGCTGACCGGGGCGTTTTCGCCCTGGCGCTCGGTTTTGCCATAGGACTCGAAGGCGCGGGCGTTGAAGGAGACGATGTTGGCACCAGAGGTTTGTGCGCCCCACACACCTTTGATGGAGGTGTGCAACCGCTCCACCGGGGCTTGTTCGCCCGTGACGAGACACATGGCCTGCGGTGCATCGTCATCGGTGGTGGTGTTGAGTGCGGCGTGCACCACAGTGGGCCGCTGGCACACCAAGTCCATGTCACCCTGCAGACGAAAGCTCATTACCGCATTGCTCTCCAGCGCGTCTGACCAAGCGGGCTGGCGTTCGAGCTGGGGCACATCCACGCGGTCCAGAAACCGCAGCACGGCTTGAATGCCTGCGTCTTGGCGAGCAGCATCGGGCAGCGCAGCAATGCGGGCGCGAAACGCCGCATGCTGCTCGGCCACGCGCTCTGGCTTGCCTTTGGTGTCCACGCCCAAAACATATTCCAGCGTGTCCCACAGCAGGTTGGCGGCAACCCCCGAGGTTTTCTTGACGCCCATGGGCACGCGGTAGATGCGCGCCACCTTCTTTTTGCCCTGCAGTTCGCGGGTGTCGCGCAGTTGCAGCAGCTCGCCTGCGGCGTTGATCTCCAGGATGAACGGGATTTCCTTTTGCTCCAGCCCAAAGGCGGGCAAGCGCTGGGCAGGATCGGGGTCATCGCATTTGCGGCGGTAGTAGTCGGTCAAGGCCTGCAGGATCATCCCCGTGCCTCCTCAAACGGTGGCACTTCAATCACGCCTTGCTCCATGCGCGCATGGAAAAAGCGCGGCTGCGGATCGCTGGGGCGCGAGAAGTCCAGGTCGTGCAGCATCCAGCCCAGCTCGCGGGTGTCGGGGATGGGGGTGGCGGGGGCGGAATCTGCCGTGACCAGCCGAAAGTCCGCCGCAAACTCGCGGCAGCCCAGGTAGGGCTGGTTGACGCACTGGCCTTTGCTGGCGCGGCGGGTAAACATTTCGGTGTACTTCACCAAGGGCTCGGCGCAGCCGGGCGCGAGGGACAGCTCGGCATGCAGGCGGTAGGCCACGTCGCGCAAGAAGTAGCCTGCACGCTGCTGGCGCTCGTCTTCGATGTACAGGCCCAGCGTGCCGCTGCCCGCTGCCATGGCCTGCTGCACATTGCGGGTGGAAACCACAGCGCTGACCTCGTTACGCCGCAGGTTGATGAACCGGATGGGCCGCAGCACCTCAATGCGCCGCACGCGCCAGCGGATGGCGGGCTTCCACAAAATGGACTCGAACACGGCGCGGGCGGCCGAGGGGGTGATGACGTCATACGAGACGCGCTCGACCTTCATCTCTGGGCGGGTGAAGCAGGCGAAGGGGCCCGCGACTTCAAGGCAAAACCGGGAGGACATGAGGCTCCTTAAAAAGCAAATCCGCTGGGGTTGTAGACATCCGCATCGCTGACCAGGCCCAGAATATTACTGTACAAATTATCAGTATTTGCAAGCACGTACAGCCCTGGCACGGGCAGCGTGAGGTCGCCTTGGTTCAGCATTGGCGTGGCCAGACGCCGCGGGATGGTGACGGTGTAGCGCTGCAGCTTGCGCAGCAGCCAGCGCTGCGGGCCTTCGGTGGCCAAGATGTTCAGCAGGCTGTCGATGTGCTCTTGGTGGGCTGCGTAGCGCACCACCACGGTGACAGATTCAGCGTCGTCGATCAGCCGGAATGCATCGGCTGCCGTGCGGAACCTCACTGCCAAGTCCCGTGGTTGTACGGTAAGCAGGTTCACCACGCGGTGCTGGTCCAGGTCCACGGAGTGATAGAACTCGGTGAAGTAGCGCGCAAACAGACCGCGTGCTAACGGGTCATGTTGTGGGTCTTGCGCTTGGCCGTGCAAGGTGGAAATGCATGCGTCGGCACCCTTGCGCAAATGCCCGAGTGGTGGCCGCTCTGGCGGCACAAACACCACCACGCGCCCCAGCCCCTGCATGCGCCCCTCACGGTTGCAACGGCCTGCGGCCTGGGCGATGGAATCCAGCCCCGCCAGGGCGCGATAGACCACGGGGAAGTCAATGTCCACCCCGGCTTCCACCAGCTGGGTGCTGACCACGCGCAGGGGCCGGGTGTCACGCCCCTCGCGCTTAGCCTTTAGCCGCTCTTTGATGTGGGCGATAACGTCTTTGCGGTGTGCGCCGCACATCAGGGCCGACAAGTGCAGCGTGCCTTCGGGCATGAGGCGCTGCAGCTCTCGCGCCGCCTTGCGCGTATTGACGATGGCCAGCACGCAATCCTCGGCGCTGAGCTGTGCAGCAATGTCGGCCCAAGGGGTGGGCGTGGTCCAGTCGGGCGGCAGCTCTACATGCACACGCTTCAAGGCGGCAAACAGGGCATCGGGGTTGTCGATGATTTCGCGCACGTTGTGCAGCCCGCGCAGGTTCTTGCTGGCGTCAAAGTAATTGGTGCTGCTGAGCGCCGGCTGGGTGGCAGTGCACAGCACCACGGTGACGCCGTAGTGCGCCACCAGCAGGTTGAGCACGTCCAGAATGGGCTGCAAAAACGCCGGGGGCAGTTGCTGCGCCTCGTCCAGCACGATGACGCTGCCCACCAGGTTGTGCAGCTTGCGGCAGCGCGAGGTTTTGGCGGCAAAGAGCGACTCGAACAACTGCACGTTGGTGGTGACGACCAGCGGTGCGTCCCAGTTCTCGCAGGCCAGGCGACTGCGGGCGGTTTCGTCTTTTTCGGCAGCGTCGGCCTGGCTGTGGTGTTCGATCAGCACCTCGTCGCCCAGGGCTTTGAACACGTTGCGGAACACGTCCGCCGTCTGCTCGATGATGCTGGTGTAGGGAATGGCGTAGACGATGCGGCGCTTGCTGTGGGCTTGTGCGTGCTCCAAAGCAAACGCCAGGCTGGAGAGGGTTTTGCCCCCGCCCGTGGGCACCGTGAGCGAGAAGAAGCCCGGGGCCAGCGCAGCCTGGGCGCGGCACTGGCGCAGGATGTCGGCGCGCAGCGTGTTGACGGGGGTGGAGGGCACGGGCAGCGCAGCCATGTGGGCATCAAACGCCTCGCGCATGTGCGCCAGGGAGGGGAAGCCTTCGCGGCGGGCGGGTTTGCCCGCGTCAAAATGCGCTTCGGTGTCCAAAAAGTCGGCATCGACCAGGCATGAGAACAGCATGCGAACCCACAACGCGAAGCCCGCAGCGCCACCCGGAATGCGCCGCAGATCAGGAGTGAAGCCGTCTGGCGTTAACACGTCATCGGGCGGACTGGCAAAAAGCGATTCCTGAAGCTCTTGCAGGCTGTCTGGGTCCGCCAGGCGCTGCTCTAGGCCGTCGTTCCAATCGGCCAGGCCAGAGTGGTGACCCGCAATCAGGTAAGCCAGCACATGGGCAGCCAGCTTGCCGGGGGCACCATGGGCTTGCTCCAGCCGCTGCAGGGCCCACAGCGCACCCGCCACTGAGTGCGTTTTCTCTCGCCCGCCGACCTTGCCTTCAATGTGCGCGTCGGGGTTGTCTGCCAGCCGCACATACTTTTGAAACCCTGGCCGGTATTTGCCCAGGTCGTGCCACAGGCCCGCCAGATAGGCCCAGCGCTGTGTGGGGTCGGAGGCATCAAAAGGCTGGGAAAACTCCGCAGCCAGCGCTGCAACCGCCCGCAAGTGATCTACCAGCAAATGCCCGCCTGAATGGGCCAAAGGTTCTGACACAACAAGCCCCCCCGCACCGTTGGAGTGATTTGTGCCCAGCTTACCCCACCGCGTTGCGGGGGTCACAAGTCAGCGATTTGAGCAAATTTGCTATATATTTCATAGCTACTAGCGCATATTCTGAAAGCGATAGTAGCCTTTTTTATTCAATAGTTATTGCACGTACAGCCTGTGCCACACTCCCACCCCTATGTCTTCCACAGAATGGGCCCAGGCGGGCCTGCAGGCGTTTGATGCGGTGGTGCAGGGCACCGAGGGGTTTCGCGGCCGCGCGGGCCAGCGCGCCATGGCCGAGCAGGTGGCGCGCACCTTCAGCCAGGCGCAATTGGGCAAGGTGGACGAGGAGGGGGGCGAGCCTCGGCGCGCCATCGCCGTCATCCAGGCCGGCACGGGCGTGGGCAAGTCGCTGGCCTACTGCGCGCCGGCCATCGCCATCGCGCTGGCGCGCGGCACGCGCGTGCTCATTTCCACCGCCACCGTGGCGCTGCAGGAGCAGTTGGTGCACAAGGACCTGCCCGCGCTCGCTGCGCAGATGGAGCAGCCCTTCAAATTCGCGCTGGCCAAGGGGCGCGGGCGCTATGTGTGCAAGCTCAAGCTGGAGCGCCTGGCCGGCACGGGCGAGGCGCACGGCGAGGACGATGACGACCTGTTCCCCGAGGAGGCCGCGCACGCGCGCGGCAAGCCCAGCCGGCAGGAGACCGAGGCACGCATGCAGTTCTACGCCAGCATGGCGCAGGCCCTGGCCCAGGGCGGCTGGGACGGCGACCGCGACAGCCTGGACACCCCGCCCGAGCCCGAGGCCTGGAGCCCCGTGGCGGCCGAGGGCAGCTCGTGCACCGGGCGGCACTGCCCAGCCTTCGGCCAGTGCGTCTATTACGACCAGCGCAAGGCCCTGGTGGGCGCGCAGGTGATCGTGGCCAACCACGACCTGCTGCTGTCGTCCTTGGGCGCGCGCGTGCTGCCCGAGCTGGACAACTGCCTGCTGGTGCTGGACGAGGCGCACCACCTGCCCGCCACGGCGCTCGACCAGTTCGCCTGCAGCGCGGACCTGAGCCGCCTCACCTGGATCGACCGGCTGGCCAGCCGCGCGCTGCGCATCGGCACGCTGGTGGAAGTGCAGGAGGTGGCCGACATCCCGCGCCACTCCAGCCAGTTGCGGCAGATGCTGCAGGCGCTGGAGCGCCTGGTGATGGATCTGTACGGCGAGGCGCTCAAGGCCCAGCCCAATGCCTGGGGCCCGGCGCGTGTGCGTGTGCCGCGCGGTGCGCTGCCCGAGCCGCTGCAGGAGCCGCTGTCGCAGGCGGCGCACCATGCGGCGGGGTTTCTGGACTGCCTGCGCGCGATCTCCAAGGCGCTGCGCGCCGAAATGCGCGACAAGCCCGACGAGGCGCGTCGCCTGTCGCAGCTCTATGCCCAGATCGGCACGCTGGCGCCCCGGCTCGAAGCCGTGCACGCCACCGCCCAACTGCTGCTGCAGGCGCCGCCACCGGGGCAGGAACAGGCCTTTGTACCACCCGCCAAATGGTTCACGCTGGAAGTGGACGGCGAGTTCATCAGCCTCAAGGCGCACGCCAGCCCGCTGTTGCCCGGCAGCACGCTGCGCGGCCACCTGTGGAACAGCGTGCGCGGCGCGGTGCTGACCTCGGCCACGCTCACGAGCTGCGGTCAGTTCGACTTCTTCCTGCGCGAATCGGGCCTGCATGGTGATGACGCCGCCACCACGCTCGAAGTGCCCAGCCCCTTCAACTACGCCGCGCAGGGCACCTTGATCGCCGCCGAAACCCAGGCCGACCCGAAGAACGCCGCCCAGTTCACCACCGAAATGGTCGAAGCCCTGCTGACCGATCTGGCGCGCGTGGAATACGGCGCGCTGGTGCTGTTCACCTCGCGCGAGCAAATGCGCCAGGCCGTGGACCAACTCGCCACCGCCATGCGCAGCCGCGTGCTGGTGCAAAACCAGTTGCCACGCACGCAACTGCTGGCGCGCCACCGCGAGCGCGTGGCGGCGGGCGAGCCGTCCATCATCTTCGGCATGCAGTCCTTCGGCGAGGGGCTGGATCTGCCCGGGCGCCTGTGCGAATCGGTGTTCATCACCAAGCTGCCCTTCGCCCCGCCCGACGACCCCGTGGGCGAAGCCCGCGCCGAATGGCTGCGCGCCGTGGGGCGCGACCCGTTCAGCGAACTGGTGGTGCCCGCCACCGCCATCCGCCTGGCGCAATGGGCGGGCCGCGCCATCCGCACCGAAGAAGACCAGGCCCATGTGTACTGCTATGACAAGCGCCTCACGCGCACCGGCTACGGCCAGCGCCTGCTCCAGGGCCTGCCGCCGTTCACGCTGGAGCGGCGCGCAGTGCAAGGACAATAGCGCCCCTCACCACAACACATCCGCGGAGGAAAAACCATGCCCCACACCCTTCCCGCCTGCCCGCAATGCGGCCAGGAAAACACCTACCCTGACGCCGACCAGTTCATCTGCCCGGACTGCGGACACGAGTGGCCCCAGGCAGCAGCCGCCAGTGCCGATGACGAGGCCGTTGGCGACGGCGTGGTGCGCGATGCCAACGGCAACCCGCTGCAGGACGGCGATGCCGTGATCCTGGTGAAGGACCTGAAGGTCAAAGGCTCGTCATCCACGCTGAAGAAGGGCACCAAGATCAAGGGCATCCGCCTGGTGGACGGCGCCGACGGCCACAACGTGGATTGCAAGACCGACCTGGGCAGCATGCTGCTCAAGTCGGAGTTCCTGAAAAAGGCCTGAGATGGAGTGAGCGAGCCCGCCATGACCGCCCGCATCGCCGTCATCGACTTCGAGACCACCGGCAGCACGCCCATGCAAGGCGCGCGCGCCACTGAAGTGGCCATCGTGATCGTGGAGGGTGGGCAGGTGGTGGGGCAATTCCAGGGCCTGATGAACGCCGGGGTGCGCATTCCACCGTTCATCACGCAGCTCACAGGCATCACCAACGCCATGGTGGCCGATGCGCCGCCTGCGGCCGAAGTCATGGCGCAGGCGCGGCAGTTTGTGGGCGATGTGCCGCTGGTAGCACACAACGCGCCGTTCGACCGGGGCTTCTGGCAGGCCGAACTGGCGCGCGCCAACTGCGATGCGCCGCAGCCCTTTGCCTGCACGGTGCGGCTGGCGCGCCGCCTGTACCCCGAGGCGCCCAACCACCAGCTCGGCACGCTGGCGCGCTATCACCAGTTGCCCAGCGCGGGCCGCGCGCACCGGGCGCTGGCCGACGCACAGGTCACCGCCGCGCTGCTGCTGCGCATGCAGCAGGACCTGCGCGAGCGCTGGGGCGTGGCCGAGCCACACTTTGGTTTTCTGCAGGCGCTGCAGGCCTGCCCCAAGGCGCGGCTGGCGCGGTTTCTGCAATCGAATACCCTGGGCATGGCGGGTTGAGCCCGCCTGTGGCCGCACCCTGTCACGGTCTGCCGATACAGTAAAGCCCTTGTTTACTACAACGACAGGTGTTGCCATGGTGATGTTGGTGTTGGGCCTGGTGCTTTTCCTGGGGGCGCATTCGGTGCGCATCGTGGCCGATGGCTGGCGCACGCAGATGCTGGCGCGCCTGGGCGAAGGTGCCTGGAAGGGGTTGTACTCGGCGGTGTCGCTCGTGGGCCTGGGGCTGGTGGTCTGGGGCTTTGGGCTGGCGCGGCAGGCGCCGGTGGTGCTGTGGAATCCGCCCGTGGCCCTGCGGCACATGGCCTCGCTGTTCACGCTGGTGGCGTTTGTGCTGTTGCTGGCGGCCTATGTGCCGCGCAATGTGTTCAAGGCGCGGCTGCACCACCCCATGGTGCTGGCGGTCAAGTCCTGGGCGCTGGGGCATCTGGTCTCCAACGGCAACCTGGCCGATGTGGTGCTGTTTGGCAGCTTTTTGCTGTGGGCGGTGCTGGATTTTCGCGCCGCGCGCCAGCGCGACCGCGCCCTGGGCACCAGCTACCCCAGCGGCACGCTGGCGGGCACGGGCATCGCCGTGGTGCTGGGGGGTGTGGCCTGGGCAGTCTTCGCCTTCTGGGGCCATGCGCTGCTGATTGGCGTCTCGCCGCTGGGGCGCTGAACCGTGGAACGTGGGGGGTGGACGGCTATTGGCACACTTTGCTATTATCTTTGTAGCTACTACCGCTTGTCCCTATTGCCCTGATGCCGATTTTTTTATTCAAACTCCAGGCTGCCCGCGTGCCCACGCTGCTGGCGCTGGCAGCGGCCTTGCTGCTGGGTGCCTGCAGCAGCACGCCCCCGGCGCGGGTGGGGCCGTCGGCCTGGCCGGGCGTTTCCACGCTGTCGGACGAGCAAGCGCATGACATCGCCATCCACGCCCTGGGGCTGGTGGGCACGCCCTACCGCTACGGGGGCAATACGCCCGAATCGGGTTTTGACTGCAGCGGCCTGATCGGCTATGTGTACCGCCTGCGCGTGGGCACGCCGCCGCCGCGCACCGTGGCCCAGTTGAACCAGTGGGGCCAGCCCGTTGACGCCAGCGAGCTGCGCACCGGCGACCTGGTGGTGTTTGGCACGGGCCGCAGCCCCTCGCACGCAGGCATTTATGTGGGGGAGGGGCGTTTTGTGCATGCCCCCAGCACCGGCGGCACGGTGCGCATGGACGATCTGCAGTCGCGCCACTGGTCGCGCCAGAACCCGGCTTTCCGCAGACCCTGACAGAGGCGTGAAAGCCATCCGGGCGACAATCGGGGGATCATGACCCACGCCCACCGACCCGCCACCGTGCCCAGCACGCACGACACCACCCGCATCGACGACACCCGCATCAAGGCCGTGCGCCCCTTGATTACCCCTGCGCTGCTGCAGGAGTGGCTGCCCACGCCGGACGCCGCCCTGGCGCTGGTGGAAGGCAGCCGCGCCGCGATTTCGCGCGTACTGCACGGGCAGGACGACCGGCTCATCGTGGTGGTGGGGCCGTGCTCCATCCACGACCACGGCCAGGCCATGGACTACGCGCGCCAGCTCAAGGCGCAGGCCGATGCGCTGCAGGACGAGCTGCTCGTGGTGATGCGCGTGTACTTTGAAAAGCCGCGCACCACCGTGGGCTGGAAGGGCTATATCAACGACCCGCACCTGGACGGCAGCTTTGCCATCAACGAGGGGCTGGAGATGGCACGCACGCTGCTGCTGGACATTCTGGCGCTGGGCCTGCCGGTGGGCACCGAGTTCCTGGACCTGCTGTCGCCGCAGTTCATCAGCGACCTGGTGAGCTGGGCCGCCATTGGCGCACGCACCACCGAGAGCCAGAGCCACCGCCAGCTTGCCAGCGGCCTGAGCTGCCCGGTGGGCTTCAAGAACGGTACCGACGGCGGCGTGAAGGTGGCCACCGACGCCATCCTGGCCGCGCAGTCCACCCACGCTTTCATGGGCATGACCAAGATGGGCCAGGCCGCCATTTTTGAAACGCGCGGCAACCAGGACTGCCACATCATCCTGCGCGGAGGCAAGCAGCCCAACTATCAAAAGGCCGACGTGCAGGCTGCCTGCGCGCTGCTGCAGGCAGCGGGCCTGCGCGAGCAGGTGATGATCGACGTCTCGCACGCCAACAGCAGCAAGCAGCACCAGCGCCAGATCGAGGTGGCGCAAGACGTGGCGGCCCAGATTGCCGCTGGTGACGCGCGCATCATCGGCGTAATGATCGAAAGCCACCTGAGCGAAGGCCGCCAGGACATCGTGCCAGGCCAGGCGCTGCGCCAGGGTATATCGGTGACGGATGCCTGCATCAGCATGGCGCAAACCGTCCCTGTGCTCCAGGCCTTGGCCCAGGCCGTGCGTACCCGCCGCGCGGGGCGCTGACCCAAAAGCACGCCATGGCGGTACCCCAGCGAAACAGGTAGCATGGCGTAAGCAATTGTGTGTACCCCAAGGGTGAACTGTGATGAACGCTTTGCTCCCACCTTCTGCGTGGGGCCTGCCCGTCTGCTGCGCAGCGCCATTGGACGCATGAATGTGCCATGACCGACGCGCAGAATCAGCCACCACCACCTGCCTCGCCGGAGGATCTGGATCCGGCCGAGGCCTTGCGCATTTCTGAAGAGCGGCTGAACCTCGTGGCGCGCGCCACCACCGACACCGTGTGGGACTGGGACATGCGCACCAACGCCCTGTGGTGGGGCGGGCGCTTCCACGAAGTGCTGGGCCTGCCGCACGACTCCGAAATCTCCCACACCGACACATTCATTGCCCGCCTGCACCCCGAGGACCGCGACCGCGTGGTGGCCTCGCTGCAGGCCACAGTGCAAGGCACTGGCAACACCTGGGAATGTGAATACCGCATCCGCCATGAAGACGGCCACTACCTCTGGATGCACGACAGAGGCTTCATGATCCGCAACCCCCAGGGCCAGGCCCTGCGCATGGTGGGTGGCATGGCCGACATCAGCGAGCGCAAGCTGGTGGAGCAGGAAGAGGCCCAGGAAGCCCAGGTGCACGCTGAACTGGTGCGCGTGCAGCAGCGCATTTCGTCCCTGGAGCTGAGCCTGCCCGAAGTGCTGCAGCATGTGGCACAAACCGCCCTGGAAATCTGCCAGGCCGAAGGGGCTTTGCTGGAGCTGCTCGAAGGCGGCCAACTGGTGGCCCAGGCTACGGTGGGGCAGCTCGTGCACGCGCCGGGCAGTGCATTGCCCCTGCGCGACAGCCATCTGTGGCCCGAGCTGCACCAGGGCAGGCCGGTGCTGTGCAATGACACGGCCGCCCAGGGCTGGTATCTGGGGGACGATCCCTGGCACCAGCAGGTGCGTGCGGTGCTGGCTGCCCCTCTGTGCTTCGACGATGCCGTGGTGGGCACGCTCAAGGCCACCTCCAGCCGCGCGGGCAGCTTCAGCCGCAGGCACCTGGCGCATTTGCAGATCCTGGCGCAAAGCCTGGGGGCCATGCTGCGCCTGCGCCAGGTGGCAGCGCAGTTGCGCGAATCCGAGCAGCAGTACAAGCTGCTGTTCGATGCCCACCCCCAACCCATGTGGGTACTGGCCAGTGATGCCAGCCTGCGCTTTCTGGCCGTCAACCAGGCCATGCAGGCGCAGTACGGCTACAGCGCGCAAGAGCTGCTGCGCATGGGCATGAAAGACCTGTGGCTGCCCGAAGAATGCGCACAGCGCAGCGCCGCCGTGCTGGCCTACCCGCAGGGCCAGATCCAGAGCGGGCTGCTGCAACCCCACCGTTGCCGCGACGGCTCGGTGCGCGAGATGGAGGTGTCCTCCCGCGGCATCGTCTTCAACGGCCAAGCCGCGCGCCAGGTGATGGCCGCCGACGTGACCGAGCGCCAGCAAACCCAGCGCGAACTCAGCCGCCTGGCGCGTGCCCAAAGCATGCTCAGCAGCTGCAACGAAGCCCTGGTGCGCGCCACCTCCGAAGCCACGCTGCTGCACGACGTGTGCCGCATGGTGGTGGAGATGGGGGGTTACCGCCTGGGCTGGGTGGGCTTTGCACAGAACGACGCACAGCGCTCCATCCAGATCGTGGCCCACGCAGGCGAGGGCAGCAACTACCTGGAGCAACTGGGCCCTTCCTGGTCGGATCAGCATCCGCGCGGCCAGGGGCCCGCTGGCATGACCGTGCGCAGCGGCCGCAGCGTCATCGTGCGCGATGTGGCCAGCACCACGCTGCAGGCCGACTGGGCAGATCGCATGGTGGGCCAGGGCTTCCATGGGGTGATGGCATTGCCCCTGCGCGCCGCCGGACAGACCTTTGGGCTGCTCTACCTGTACGCCCCCGAGGTGCTGGTCATCGGCACCGAAGAAGAGGCCTTGATGCAGCAACTGGCCGATGACCTGGCCTTTGGCATCATGGGCCTGCGCGCGCGCAAGGAACAGCAGCAGCTGCAGGCCTCGGTGCTCAAGATGGCTGCGGCCGTGTCGGCCACCACCGGGGCCGAGTTCTTTGTGCAACTGGCGCGCAACATGGGCGAAGCGCTGGGCGCCCAGGTGGGTTGTGTGGCGCGCCTGTTGCCGAGCAGGCAGGCGGGCGATGCACCCAGGGTGCTGGCCCTTGCACTGGTGGTGGAGGGCAAGCTGTCCGACAGCGTGGAATACCCCCTCGAAGGCACGCCCAGCATGGAGCTGCTGCAGCAAAAGCAGTTCGTGGTGCAAAACGGCCTGCTGCAGCGCTATCCACACACGCCCATCGTGCAGAAGGTACAGGCCCAGGCCTACGCCGGGCAGCAGTTGTGCGATGCATCGGGCAAGCCCATGGGCATGATCTTCGTGCTGTTCCGCCAGCCGCTGGCCAATGCAGACTTCGTGGCCACCACGCTGCAGATTTTTGCCACCCGCGCCGCCGCCGAGATCGAACGCCAGGCCACCGATGTGCGCGTGCGCCACCAGGCCTCACTGCTGGACAAGGCGCAGGATGCCATCGTCGAGCGCGACCTGCAGCACCGCATCATCTACTGGAACCAGGGGGCAGAGCGCCTGTACGGCTGGAGCGCGGCCCAGGCCCAGGGGCGCCAGGCCGATGCCCTGATGTACGGCGACACCGCCGCCTTCGAGCACGCCACCACCACCGTACTGACCCGGGGCGAATGGTCGGGCGAAATCAATGTGCGCCACCAAGGAGGCCACACCATCGAGGCCGAGGGACGCTGGACCCTGGTGCTGGACGACAAGGGCCGGCCCGAGTCCATCCTGGAGATCAACACCGACATCCGCCAGCGCAAGGCCAAGGATCGTGAGATCCAGCGCCTGGCGTTCTACGACACCCTCACCGGCCTGCCCAACCGCATGCTGCTGCTGGACCGCATGCAGCACGCGCTGGGCAATGCCAAGCGCCAGGAGCAGAGCGGGGCGCTGCTGTTCATCGACCTGGACAACTTCAAGACCCTCAACGACACCCTGGGGCACGACAAGGGCGACCTGCTGCTGCAGCAAGTGGCGCAGCGCCTGAACACCTGCGTGCGCAGCGTGGACACCGTGGCGCGCCTGGGTGGCGACGAGTTTGTGGTCATGCTCGAAGGCCTGAGCACGGATCCGGCAACGCTGGCGCTGGAAGCGCGCGGCGTGGGCGAAAAGATCCTGGCCCAGCTGGCCCAGCCCTATGCCCTGGCGGGCTACCACTACCGCAGTACGCCCAGCATCGGCATCGTGCCCTTCCGGGGGCCGCACACCAGCGTGCTGGAGCTGCTCAAGCAGGCCGACCTGGCCATGTACCAGGCCAAGTCGGCGGGGCGCAACACCTTGCGTTTCTTCGACCCGGAGATGCAGGCCGCCGTGAGCGCCCGCGCCGCGCTGGAGGACGACCTGCGCCATGCGCTGGCGTTCGAGCAGTTCCTGCTGCATTTCCAGCCCCAGGTGGACCAGAACGGGCGCTTTGTGGGGGTGGAGGCGCTGGTGCGCTGGCACCACCCGGAGCGGGGCCTGGTCTCGCCCGCCCAGTTCATCTCGGTGGCGGAGGAGACCGGCCTGATCCTCGCGCTGGGGCGCTGGGTGCTGCACTCGGCCTGCAAGCTGCTGGCCCGCTGGAAGGACGACCCCCAGCTGTGCCACCTGACCATGGCGGTCAACGTGAGCTCGCAGCAGTTCCACCACGAAGGCTTTGTGGACGATGTGGCCCGCGCCCTGGCCGTCAACGAGGTGCCGGCCGACCGGCTCAAGCTGGAGCTGACCGAAAGCCTGATGGTGGAAGACCTGGACATCACCGTCGCCACCATGACCACCTTGCGCAAGCTGGGGGTGCGGTTCTCGCTCGACGACTTTGGCACCGGCTACTCCAGCCTGAGCTACCTCAAGCGCATGCCGCTGGACCAGATCAAGATCGACCAGAGCTTTGTGCGCGACCTGTTTTCCGACCCGAACGACGCGGCCATCATCAACACCATCATCGCGCTGGGCCAGACCCTGGGCCTGGAGGTGATTGCCGAGGGCGTGGAAACGGCCGAACAGCACCTGCTGCTGGTCAAGGCCGGGTGCCCGGCCTTCCAGGGCTACCTGTTCAGCAAACCCATTCCGGCAGGCACGCTCGAACGCCTGCTGCGCCTTCCCATCATTCCTTGAACCGGCACGCCGGGGCTTTTTCCTGCACCTGCGGGCGGCAGGGCCGTGGGTCGTTTTTGCCAGGGCGCCATGTCCCTTGGAGTTGTTCTACAAGCTTATTGATATAAATAGCAGTAGTAGTAGAGCAGGCCGTTTTGTGTGGATAAGCAGCATTTTTCCAATGCTGGCGGCTACTTGCCACATGCAAAGGTCTGTGGGTCCGGCAGGGTTTGGAATGCTGGCAAGCATGAACAAGATGCGGCAGATTGCCCATCCTGTGGAAAACCAGGGTGTTGTGCCAGATGCATCACCAGACTTGTCCACAGCAGCGCCGCTATCGGCGCCCATGGCAAAGCGCCACGCCTGTAGAAGGCGTGGCGCGCAAGGGGGAAGAAGCGGACGCTGGCTAGCCAGCCGGTCAGAAATGCCGGGCGTAGCGCAGTTGCAGGAAGTTCTGGCCTGGGTTGGGCTTTTTCAGGCTGCCATTGGAGCTGTGCTGGATGCGCAGCTGCCATTCGTGTTCCTGCTGTGCGCCGTGCTGGTAGCCCACGGCCAGGTGCGAGGCAAAGTTCAGGCGCGTGCCCATCTCTTTGGTGGCCGTGATGAAGCGCGGCTTGGCGTAGTTCAGGCCGGTACCGGCTTCGATGAACCAGGGGCTGTGGCCTTGCGCCGGGCGCCACTGCAAGGCGGCACCGGCACCCAGCACGGTGCTGTGGGTGCGGCCGGTGGCTCCATCGGCCGCCCATTGGCCCAGGTACAAGTCCCAATGGCCGCGCAGGGCGCCGCCAGCCCAGGGGGCGCTCCATTGCTTCCAGGGCACGGTGGTGCCCACGATCCAGGCCTGGGTGTCTTCGCGCGCCACACCAGCCTGGACATAAACCGATCGCGTGGCCAGCTCAGAGACTGCTGGCTCCTGTGCCGCTGCAGATCCCATCCACCCCAAGGCCAGGCCGATGGCAAGGCCGCAGTGGATGGAGAACACAGGGTGGCGCCCTGGGCGCACGGTCTGGATAGAAGACATGGTGGGCGATGGCTGCTGGCGCCGCTGTGGGCGCGGCGCTGGTAAAAGTGTAGCGGCTGGTATGCATTTCCAGTCTGCCACGCCCTGTTTTCTGCCACCGGTTGTGGGCTGGCTGCGACAAGCTGCCATCCACCCATGGCGCAACCAGCGCCCTGGGTGGGCGCAATGGTTCAGAACATGCCGTCGCCGTGGTGGCCGTGCCTGCCGGGGCCGCCTTCGCGGCCATGGTGCTCTCCAGGGCCTTTGCGGTGCATGCGCTGGCTGGCGGCGTCAAAGCGCTGCTGCTGCTCTGGGTTCAGGGCGGCATAGAAGGTCTTGACGGCTTCTGCGCGGCGGTCGGCCTGGGCATTGCGTTCGCTGCGCAGGGTGCGCATGCGGTCGATGCGTTCAGGGGTCTTCAGGCGGGCCCATTCCTCGCGGTCCAGTGCTTTCTGGGGGGGCTGGGGCAGTTGCATGGCCTGGGTGAAGGCCTGCCAGGCGCCTTCTTGCGCGGAGGTGATCTGCAGTTTTTCCTTCAGCTCGGCCATGCGCTGTGCATGGTGTTTCTGCATGCGTTCCTGGCTCCATTGCTTGCGCTGGCCGGCATCGGCCGGGCGCTGGGCAGACAGGGCGGGTGCTTCGCCGCTGGCGGGCATGGGCGTATTCTGCGCCAGGGCTGGCAGGGCCAACAGGCCTGCCAGGGCGGTTGCGAGGGCAATGCGGCGGTGCTTGGACAACATGGTGGATTCCTTTCTCGGTGGAGAGCATTGGCACCCTTGTGCCAGTGCCTGAGGAGCAGTGTGCGCCGCACCTGTATCGCCACCGTGCCGCTTTGGTGAGGCTGTGTAAAGTTGTGCGATTCTTTGGTGTTTTGTGCGGGGCAACGGGCACCATGAAAAGACTTTGAACAGGCTCTTACAAAGAGAATGTGGTTCCAGGGCACAATGGATAAGCGCTAATAGCTATAAAATTTATAGCATTTGTCAGCGAAATGGCTGGATATTGAAAGGTTTGCGTGTTCAAAAACATGATCGTGTACCGCATCGCGCCGCAGTGGCAGATGGGGTTGGAGGCTCTGGAGGCCGCTTTGCAGAAGGCGACGTTTGACGCCTGTGGCGCAACACAGGAACGCGCGGTAGGCTTTGTGCCGCCGCGCGGCGAAGCCCATGGCCCGCTGGCCGAAAGCGTGGGCGGGCAGTGGGTCTTGCGCTTCATGGTGGAGGCCAAGGTGCTGCCCGGCAGCGTGCTGGCGCGCAAGGTGCAGGAAAAGGTGGACCAGATCGAGCGCGAAACCGGCCGCAAGCCCGGCAAGAAGGAAAAGCGCGACCTCAAGGACGAAGCCCGGCTGGACCTGCTGCCCATGGCCTTCACCAAGATGGGCTCGATGTGGGTGTGGATCGACCCCCAGGCCCGCACCCTGGTGCTCGACACCGGCAGCCAGGCGCGCGCCGATGAGGTGGTGAGCCAACTGGTGGAGCTGCTGCCCGCAGGTTTTGCCGTGGCGCTCCTGCACACGCAGACTTCGCCGCAAACCGCCATGGCGCACTGGCTCAAGGAGCAGGATCCGCCCCCTGGCTTCACCGTGGACCGCGAATGCGAACTCAAGAGCCCCGATGAAACCAAGGCCGTGGTGCGCTATGCCCGCCACCCGCTGGACATCGAGGAAGTGCAGCAGCACATCGCCGCAGGCAAGCTGCCCACGCGCCTGGCACTGACCTGGGACGACCGCGTGTCCTTCGTACTGACCGAAGGGCTGCAGCTCAAGAAAGTGTCCTTCCTCGATACCGTGTTCGAGGGCCAGGCGCAGGACGAAGGGGGCTTTGACACCGACGTGGCCATTGCCACGGGCGAACTCTCCAAACTGCTGCCCGACCTGATCGAGGCCCTGGACGGCGAGGCCGAAGGCGCGGTGGAGGCCGCCGCCAATGCCGTCGCCGGAAAGCGCAGCACCGGCACGGTGACCGGGCCCGCCCAGGCCCCCGCCGACACCGACCCGGCCAGCGCACCGTTCTAAGCGCGACAGGCCATGGTCCTGAACTGGGTGTGGGTGGCGTTTTTTGTGCTGGCCTGCACCACGGCCGTGGTGCGCTGGTGGCTGGGCGAGGCCGAGATCTTCACCGCCCTGCTCAAAGCCCTGTTCGACGGCGCCCGCTCGGGGTTTGAGATCTCGCTCGGCCTGGCCGGTGTCATGGCGCTGTGGCTGGGGCTGATGCGGGTGGGCGAGCGTGCCGGCATGGTGTCGCTGCTGGCGCGGGTGGCTGCGCCGCTGCTGCACCGGCTGTTCCCCGGCGTGCCGCACGCCCATCCGGCTCAGGGGGCCATGACCATGAACATCTCGGCCAACCTGCTGGGGCTGGACAATGCCGCCACCCCCCTGGGCCTGAACGCCATGCGCGAGCTGCAAACACTCAACCGCGAACCCGAGGGCACGGCCAGCAACGCGCAAATCATGTTCGTGGTGATGAACACGGCCGGGCTCACGCTGATCCCCACATCGGTCATCGCCATCCGCCAGAGCGTGGCACTCCAGCAGGGGCTGGGGGCAGGCTTCAACGCGGCAGACATCTTTCTGCCCACGCTGCTGGTGACCTTTGTGTCACTGCTGGCAGGCGTGCTCGCCGTGGCCGTGGCCCAGCGCCTGCCGCTGTGGCGCGCGCGGCTGCTGTTCCCCTTGCTGGCGGTGGGTGGGCTGCTGGCCGGTGCGGTGGCACTGCTAGCCCGGCTGTCCGCCGAACAGGCGGCGCGCATCGCGGGCACTACGGGCGCTGCGGCCATCCTGGGCGTGGTGCTGCTGTTCATCGTGGCCGGGGCCTGGCGCCGTGTGAACGTGTACGAGGCCTTTGTCGATGGGGCCAAGGAAGGCTTTGGCGTGGCCATCCAGATCGTGCCCTACCTCATCGCCATTCTGGTGGCCGTGGGTGTGTTCCGGGCCGCAGGCTGCATGGACGCCCTGCTGGGGGCCATTGGCGCTACCGTGGCCTGGGCGGGCCTGGACACGGCCTTTCTGCCCGCCCTGCCCGTGGGGCTGATGAAGGTGCTGTCGGGCGCGGGCGCACGCGGCCTGATGATCGACGTGCTGCAGACGCACGGCGTGGACTCCTTTGCCGGCCGCCTGGCCGCCATCATCCAGGGCTCGACCGAAACCACCTTCTACGTGCTGGCCGTGTACTTTGGCAGCGTGGGCGTCAAGAACACCCGCCATGCCCTGGCCTGCGCCCTGTGGGCCGACGCCGTGGGCCTGCTGGCGGCCATTGGCGTGGGCTACGCCATGCTGCGTTAGCGCAGACCCTTGCCACCCCTTGCACCGGGCGCCCACGAGGCGCCTTTTTTGTGCTGAGCGTGCGCGTGGCATGGGGTGGTTTGTTGTTCTTGATTCTTTCTATATCTCAATAGTGGTAGTAGTAGGCACGGCGCTTTTCTGTGGACAAGCCCGGTTTTCTCCATCTAATCAAGCAGTTGCGCGCACCACAAGCCTGGGGGCGGGGCCGGGCGCGCGGTGTACCTGCAATGGGGACAAAGCCCGCGCAGGCACTGGGGCTGTGGATAAGCCAAGGCTTGTGCCAGGGCTGTGCCCAGACTTATCCACAAGGTCGTTCTGTCACGGAAGATTCGCCATCGCCCCAAGTCCGACAGGCCCCTGGAGGCCAAAAGACTCAGACCCGTTCGAAGATGGCAGCAATGCCCTGGCCGCCGCCAATGCACATGGTCACCAGCGCATAGCGCCCGCCGGTGCGGTGCAGCTCGGCAATCGCCTTGGTGGTGATGATGGCACCCGTGGCGCCCACGGGGTGGCCCAGCGAGATGCCCGAGCCGTTGGGGTTGACCTTGGCGGGGTCGAAGCCCAGCTCCTGGGCCACGGCGCAGGCCTGGGCGGCGAAGGCTTCGTTGGCCTCGATCACATCCATGTCCTGCACCTTCAGGCCCGTGCGCGCCAGCACCTTCTGCGTGGCAGGTACGGGGCCAATACCCATGTAAGCAGGTTCAACACCCGCGTGGGCGTAGCCGACGAGGCGGGCCAGGGGCTTGACATTCAAGGACTGAACGCGGTCGCCCGCCACCAGCACCACGGCACCTGCGCCGTCGTTGATGCCCGAGGCGTTGCCAGCGGTCACCGTGCCGCCTTCCTTCTTGAACGCGGGCTTCATGCCAGCCAGCACTTGCAGCGTGGTCTCTGCGCGCACATGCTCGTCGGTATCAAACAGCACCGTGCCCTTGCGCGTGGCAATCTCCACGGGGACGATCTGTTCCTTGAAGTAGCCCGCGGCGATCGCTGCGGCGGCGCGTCGCTGGCTTTCCAGCGCGAGCTGGTCCTGCATCTCGCGCGAAATCTTGTAGCGCTCGGCCACGTTCTCGGCGGTAACGCCCATGTGCATCTTCTGCCAGGGGTCGTGCAGGATGCCCAGCATGTAGTCGATGCTCTTGGCGTCGCCCATGCGCGCGCCCCAGCGGGCAGCCTGGTCGAAATAGGGGCCGCGGCTCATGTTTTCCGACCCGCCGCCAATGGCCACGTCGCAGTCGCCCAGCCGGATGGCCTGCGCCGCCGACACGATGGCCTGCAGGCCCGAGCCGCACAGGCGGTTGACGTTGAAGGCGGGCGTCTCGATGGGGCAGCCCGCGTCGATGGCGGCCACGCGCGAGAGGTAGGCGTCCCTGGTGTCGGTGGGAATCACGTTGCCCATGACCACATGGCCCACGGCGTCGGCGGCAATACCGGCGCGCGCAATGGCGGCCTTGACGGCGGTGGTGGCGAGCTGGGTGTTGGGCACGTCCTTGAGGCTGCCGCCGAAGGTGCCGATGGCGGTGCGGGCGGTGCTGACGACGAAGACATCACGTGAGGTCATGGGGGGCTCCAGAATAGAACAGGGGAAAGCGGTGGGAGATGGATGCCATTATTGTGGGCATCTGGCGTAAGTGCTTTTACTAAGAGCCCCGTTGTGCCGCACCTCAGTTAGCTGCGCGAGGGATGGGTGCAGCCGAGGACGGGCCATCTTCCTGGGCTGCCAGGTCGTCCAGGATGGGGCATTCCGGCCGCTGATCCCCATGGCAGCATTGCACCAGCGCCTGCAGCGTGCGCTGCATGGCCTGCATGGCGGCAATGCGCCCGGCCAGGTCGTCGATATGGGCCTGGGCGATGCGCTTGACCTGGCGGCTGGTGCGGGCCTGGTTTTGCCACAGGCCCATCAGCTCGCGGATTTCTTCCATCGAGAAGCCCAGGCTGCGCGCGCGGCCGATGAAGCGTAGCGCGTGCACGTCGGCTGCGGTGTATTGGCGGTAGCCGCTGCCGGTGCGGCCCACCTGCGGCAGCAGGCCCAGCGATTCGTAGTGGCGCACCATGCGCGCCGACACGCCAGCGCGGCGCGCGGCCTCGCCGATGGCGACCGGCCAGTCCTGCCCGGTGGTCATGGCGCGACCTGGTAGCCTTCCTCGGCGATGGCGGCGGCCAGGGCTTCGCGCGGCTGGCTGCTGTCCACGTCCACGCGGTTGTGTGCGCGGTCGATGCGTACCTGGGCCTGGGGGTCGAGCTGCTGGATGGCGCTGGTAACGGCGCGCTCGCAGTGGCCGCAGGTCATGCCCTGGACTTGGAATTGGTGTTGCATGCGGTTCTCCGGGTGAAGTGGTTGATGGGGTAATGATGAACCTTAACACCGTGGCAAGGTCAACCCCGCGCTGTCCCATGGCCTTGCTGCGGTTATGGTGGATGCTGATCCGCGCTTGACCTTGCCATGATGTCAAGGATTACGGTAGAGCCCATGAACACATCCACCACCACCCTTTCCGAGCTGCATGCGCTGGACCTGTCCATCGGCGGCATGACCTGCGCGAGTTGCGTAGGCCGCGTCGAGCGCGCGCTGCGCAAGGTGCCCGGCGTGCAGGACGCCGCCGTGAACCTGGCCACCGAGTCGGCGCGCATCCAGTTTGCCGCGCCCGATGGCGGCGATGCCGCCATGGACGCGCTCTTGCGCCGCGCCGTGCGCAATGCGGGCTACGAGCCGCTCACACCGGCTGCCAGCGAGGCGCGCGAGCAGGAGGATGCGCCCTGGGCGGGCTTTGCGCCCGTGGCCATCGGCATGCTGCTCTCGGCGCCGCTGGTGGTGCCCATGCTCGGCGACCTGTTCGGCCAGCACTGGATGCTGCCGGCCTGGCTGCAGTTTGCGCTGGCGACGCCGGTGCAGTTCGTCCTGGGCGCGCGCTTCTACAAGGCGGGCTGGCATGCGGCCAAGGCGCTGAGCGGCAACATGGATCTGCTGGTGGCCATCGGCACCAGCGCGGGCTGGGGGCTGTCGGTGTGGCTGTGGCTCACGGCACCCACGGAACATGCGGCGGGGCATGTGCCGCACCTGTATTTCGAGGCCTCGGCCGTGGTGGTCACGCTGGTGCTGCTGGGCAAGTGGCTGGAGGCCCGCGCCAAGCGCCAGACCACGGCGGCCATCCGCGCGCTGCACGGCCTGCGGCCGGACGTGGCGCACCTGCTGGGCAAAGGCGGCGAGGTGGACGTGCCCATCGCCGAGGTGATGGTGGGCGACCGCCTGGTGGTGCGCCCGGGCGAGCGCATCCCTGTGGACGGCGAGCTGCGCGAGGGCCAGACGCAGGTGGACGAATCCATGCTCACCGGCGAGCCGCTGCCCGTGGCCAAGGAGCCGGGCGGGCTGCTCACGGGCGGATCGATCAACGGCGAGGGCCGCATCGTGCTGGAGGTGCGCGCCGTGGGCGCCGAGACGGTGCTCTCGCGCATCATCCGCCTGGTGGAGGACGCGCAGGCCGCCAAGGCGCCGATCCAGCGCCTGGTGGACCAGGTGTCCAACGTGTTCGTGCCTGTGGTGCTGCTGATCGCCCTCGTCACCCTGCTGGGTTGGCTGTGGGTGGGCGTGGGCACGGAAACGGCGCTGATCCGCGCCGTGGCGGTGCTCGTGATCGCCTGCCCCTGCGCGCTGGGGCTGGCCACGCCAGCGGCCATCATGGCGGGCACGGGGGTGGCGGCGGAACACGGCATCCTCATCAAGGACGCGCAGGCGCTGGAGCTGGCGTACAAAGTGGACACCGTGGCCTTTGACAAGACCGGCACGCTGACCGTGGGCCAGCCCCTGCTGGCGGCGCTGGCGGTGGCGCCGGGGCTCGATGAAGCCGCCGTGCTGCGCGACGCCGCCAGCCTGCAAAGCGGCAGCGAGCACCCGCTGGCGCACGCCGTGGTACAGGCCGCGCGCCAGCGCGCCCTGGAGGTGCCTGCGCCCGACGCCGTGCGCGCCGTGCCGGGCCGGGGCAGCGACGGCGAGGTGCAGGGCCGCAGCTACCTGCTGGGTAGCCTGCGCTGGATGGAGGAACTGGGCGTAGCGCTGGGCCCGTTGGCCGAGCGTGCGCGCACACTGCAGGACGGGGGCGCCACGGTGTCGGCCCTGGTGCAGCGCACCGGGCAAGGGTTGGAGCCGCAGGCGCTGATGGCCTTTGGCGACGAGCCCAAGCCCGGCGCGCGCGAGGCGCTGGCGGCACTGAAAGCGCGCGGCATCCGTACCGTGATGATCTCGGGCGACAACCGGGGTGCCGCCCTGGCCATGGCGCAGCGCCTGGGGCTGATGGCTGCCGATGTGCGCGCTGAGGTGCTGCCGGGCGACAAGGCCGCGCAGGTGGCGGCACTGCAGCAGGGCGATGGCGGACGGGACGATGAGCGCCGCCGGGCCGCCCCAAGGCGCGAAGGCCCCCCCGGGGGGCAGCGGCCCAGCGCGGCGGCGGAGCGTGGGAGCCACATTGTTTCCATGGTGGGCGACGGTGTGAACGATGCGCCCGCGCTGGCGGCAGCGGATGTGGGCATGGCCATGGGCAATGGCACCGACGTGGCCATGCACGCCGCCGGCATCACGCTGATGCGCGGCGACCCGAAGCTGGTGGCGGCAGCGCTCGACATCTCGCACCGCACCGTGGCCAAGATCCGGCAGAACCTGTTCTGGGCCTTTGCCTACAACGTGGCAGGCATCCCGCTGGCGGCGCTGGGCTACCTGAACCCGGTGGTGGCGGGCGCAGCCATGGCGCTGAGCTCGGTCAGCGTGATGACCAATGCCCTGCTGCTGCGGCGCTGGAAGCCTTGAGTTATTGGGGAAAATAGGGCTCTAGCGCTTATTCAATAAGCGCTATTAGCTATCAAAACATAGCAAATTGAATGCATGCAGCACCCCTATGGGCGCTCTCGCCGCTACCATGGGCGCATGTTGCCCGCATCCCCCGCCGTTTCGCCAGGCCCCGCCCGCTGGGTGGCCGTGGCGCTGGCCTTGTCGCTGGGGGCGGCGGTGTCGCTGGGCATCACGCGCTTTGCCTATGCGCTGCTGCTGCCGCCCATGCGTGCAGACCTGGGTTGGTCGTACACCTTGGCCGGGGCCATGAACACCGTCAATGCCTTGGGCTACCTGCTGGGTGCGCTGGCCACGCCAGTGCTGTTGCGCCGCTGGTCGCCGGGGGCTCTGCTGCTGGGGGGTGCGGTACTGGCCACGCTGTTCATGGGGCTGTGCGGGTTTTTTCTGGACGCCGCGCCACTCTTGCTGCAGCGCCTGCTGGCGGGCGTGGCCAGTGCCTTCATGTTCATCACCGGCGGCCTGATGGCGGCGCGCCTGGGCGCGCTGGATGCCCGGCGCAGTGCGCTGCTGCTGGGCCTGTACTACGGCGGTACGGGCTGGGGCATCAGCCTGTCGGCGCTGCTGGTGCCCGCCGTGCTGGGCGCGGCCCCTGGGCCCCATGGCTGGACCTGGGCATGGTGGGCGCTGGCACTGGCCTGTGCGCTGGCCACGGCGCTGCTGGTTTGGCCCGTGCGCGTGCTGCGCCGCTGGGAGGGCGCGGCGGCAGCCACGGCGGCTGCGGGCGCAGCTGCAGCAGCATCCGGCCCGGCGGCTGCGGTGCGCGTGTTCCGCCCGCGTGACTTTGCCCCCGCACTGGCGGGTTATGCCATGTTTGGGGTGGGCTACATCGGCTACATGACCTTTGTGGTGGCGCTGTTGCGGGCGCAGGGGGTGGGTGCTGGCGCGGTGACTGGGTTCTACGCACTGCTGGGCCTGGCAGTGGTGCTGTCTTCGCGCATCTGGGCCGGCCTGCTGGAGCGCAGCCGGGGCGGCGAGGCGCTGGCGCGGCTGAATGTCCTGCTGGGCGTGGCCACGGTGCTGCCCGCGCTGACGGCAGCCTGGCCGGTGGCGCTGGCCTCGGGCCTGCTGTTTGGCGGGGTGTTTTTGTCGGTGGTGGCTTCGACCACGGCGCTGGTGCGGCACAACCTGCCGCCATCGCAGTGGGCCGCAGGTATCAGCGCCTTCACCATCGTGTTTGCGGCGGGGCAGATCGTGGGGCCCACGGTGGTGGGCTGGATTGCGGACGGCCCCGGCGGGCTGGCGCGCGGCCTGGTGTTCTCGGCCGCGGCGCTGTGGCTGGGCGCGCTGCTGGCAGCGCGCCAGAAGCCGAAAGGCGACGCCGAATAATGCGCGCCCGGCGTTGCCTTACTTGAGCAGCCCTTCGGCGCGCAGTGCGGCCTGCACGGCGGGGCGCTGTTCCATGCGCTGCTGGAAGGCCACGATGTGGGCAAAGCCCGACAGATCGACCCCCACGTACTGGCCCCAGCGCGAGACGCTGTAGAGGTAGGCGTCGGCCACGCTGTAGCTGCCCAGCAGGTAGTCCTTGCCCGCGAGCTGCTGGTTCACCCAGGCAAAGCGGGCCTGCAGGCGCTCGCGCACCTGGGGTTTGTAGTCCTCGGGCGTGCTGGGGGCAAACAGCGGGCTGTGGCCCTTGTGCAGTTCGGTGCCGATGAAGGTCAGCCACTCCTGCAGGCGGTAGCGCGCCATGGTGCCATTGGCGGGGGCGAGGTTCTTGCCGGGCACCTGGTCGGCCAGGTACTGCACGATGGCCGGGCCTTCGCGCAGGCGCTCGCCGTTGTCCAGCTCCAGCACGGGCACATAGCCCAGTTCATTGATGGTGAGAAAGTCCGTGCCGTCCGGCAGCTTCTTGGTCTTGGTGCTGGCGAGTACGGCCTCGAAGGGGAGGCCGCTTTCGTGCAGCACGATGTGCGGAGAGAGCGAGCAGGCGCCGGGGGAGTAGTACAGCTTCATGGTGCAGTCCTGTGGTGGGTGAAGAGAACAATCTGCCATCCTAGTGTAGTGTTTCGCTCTAATTAGCACTTTCAGCCAGCGGCCAAGGGGCCACCTGCAAGGCACTGCCAGCGCAGGGGTTCATGCCCCGGGTTGGGTCAGTTGCTCCAGCCGGGTGAGGAAATGCATGGCCTGCACGTGCGTGTTGCCGCACATCTCTGCCGAAGGCTGGAGCTGTGCGCACACTGCCGGGCGCGCGGGGTGGCCGAAGATGCGGCAGCGCTCATCCTCGCCCAGTTGCACGCAGCGCACCCCGGCCGGTTTGCCCAGGGGCATGCCGGGGATGGGCGAGCTGATGGAGGGCGCGGTGCAGCACGCGCCGCAGCCGGGGCGGCAGTCCATGGTGTTTGGCGCAGGGTGTGGCAGGGCGCCTCAGGCATCCTGCAGCCGTTGTGCCGCCCACAGCACCTGTTCGACCACGGCGCGCACGCGCTCGCGCTGGGCCTCTTGCACGAGCTGGCCCTGCTCGTCAAAAGCGTCACCTGCCTGGCCCAGTGCGAACACCCTGGGAGCGAGCCAGCATTCCAGGTTGGTGAGCAGTGGCGCCAGATGGCTTTGCGAGCGCAGGCCGCCCAGGGCACCGGGCGATGCGCTGAGCATGCCCACCACCTTGCCCCGGAAGGCGCGCGTGCCGTCCTGCCAGACCGGGTCGCCCTTGACGGGGCTGGACGCCCAGTCGATGGTGTTCTTCAGCAGCGCGGTGTAGCTGCCGTTGTATTCGGGCGAGCAGATGATCCAGGCGGGGTGCGTGTGCAGCACCTCCTTGAGGCGCAGCACGTCGGCCGGGGTGCCGCGCGCCTCCAGGTCGGCGTTGTAGAGCGGTATGTCCAGGTCGCCCAGTTCCAGCAGCGTGACCTGGGCGCCGGCCTCGCGGCCCAGGTCAGCGGCCACGCGGGCCAGGCGGCGGTTGAAGGATTGCTGGCGGGTGCTGCCCGCAAAAATGAGGAGGGAAGTCATCCGCACATTGGAGCACAGCCAGCCTGCAGGCATCCTGCAAATGGGCCAAAACCCTGGCTGCGGAAGCGTTGTTTCACGTGAAACAGGCGGAGGTATGCAGGGGCGCGGCAGGGTGGTGGCAAAGGTGGGAAAATCGCCCCCTTGCCCGCGCGCCGTTGCCGGGCCATCCTTTGCCTTGCCGCAGCCCACAGGCTGGCTCTGCGGCCCCGGAGTTTTTCATGCTGTACCCCCAGGAATTTGATGTCATCGTCGTAGGCGGAGGCCATGCCGGCACCGAGGCTGCGCTGGCCGCAGCGCGCATGGGCTGCAAGACGCTGCTGCTCACGCACAACATCGAGACGCTGGGGCAGATGAGCTGCAATCCCAGCATCGGCGGTATCGGCAAGGGGCACCTGGTGAAAGAGGTGGACGCCCTGGGCGGCGCCATGGCGCTGGCCACGGACGAGGGCGGCATCCAGTTCCGCATTCTCAACAGCAGCAAGGGCCCGGCGGTGCGCGCCACGCGCGCGCAGGCCGACCGCATCCTCTACAAGGCTGCCATCCGCCGCATGCTGGAGAACCAGCCCAACCTGTGGCTGTTCCAGCAGGCGGTGGATGACCTGATGGTTGAGTCCACGGGTTCTGGCGAGCGCGTGGTGGGCGCCGTCACGCAGGTGGGCGTGCGCTTTCGCAGCCGCGCCGTGGTGCTGACGGCGGGCACCTTTCTGGACGGCAAGATCCATGTGGGTCTGAACCATTACGCAGCGGGCAGGGCGGGGGATCCGCCCGCGGTGTCGCTGTCAGCACGGCTCAAGGAGCTCAAGCTCCCGCAAGGGCGGCTCAAGACCGGCACGCCGCCGCGTATCGATGGGCGCAGCATCGACTTCAGCCAGTGCACCGAGCAGCCCGGCGACGGCATGCCCGGCGGGGTGAACGAGGGCCAGGTGCCGGTGTTCAGCTTTCTGGGCAGCACGGCCATGCATCCGCGCCAGATGCCTTGCTGGATCACCCACACCAACGAGCGCACGCACGCCATCATCCGCAGCGGCTTTGACCGCAGCCCCATGTTCACCGGCAAGATCGAGGGTGTGGGCCCGCGCTACTGCCCCAGCGTGGAAGACAAAATCAACCGCTTTGCCGACAAGGACAGCCACCAGATCTTCCTGGAACCCGAAGGGTTGACCACGCACGAGTTCTACCCCAACGGCATCAGCACCAGCCTGCCGTTCGACATCCAGTACGCGCTGGTGCGTTCTATGCGCGGCCTGGAAAACGCCCACATCCTGCGCCCCGGCTACGCCATCGAGTACGACTACTTCGACCCGCGCGCGCTCAAGAGCAGCTTCGAGACGCGCCAGATCCAGGGCCTGTTCTTTGCCGGGCAGATCAACGGCACCACGGGCTACGAAGAGGCCGCGGCCCAGGGCCTGTTTGCGGGGCTCAATGCCGCGCTGCAATGCCGGGGCCAGGATGCCTGGGTGCCCGCGCGCGACGAGGCCTACCTGGGCGTGCTGGTGGACGACCTCATCACCAAGGGCGTGACCGAGCCCTACCGCATGTTCACCAGCCGCGCGGAGTTCCGCCTGCAGCTGCGTGAGGACAACGCCGACATGCGCCTGACCGAGCAGGGCCGCTCCATGGGGCTGGTGGACGATGCGCGCTGGGACGCCTTCAGCCGCAAGCGCGATGCCGTGGCGCGCGAGACCGAGCGCCTCAAATCCACCTGGGTGAACCCACGCATTCTCGATGCCGCCGAGGCCGAACGCGTGCTGGGCAAGGCCATCGAACATGAATACCACCTGTTCGACCTGCTGCGCCGCCCCGGGGTCAGTTACGAACAGCTCATGTCGCTGGACGGCGGCAAGTACGCGTCGGGCGATGTTTCACGTGAAACGCTGGGTGATCTGAGCGGCCCGGTGGTTGAGCAGGTGGAAATCGCCGCCAAGTACGCGGGCTACATCGACCGCCAGAAGGACGAGGTGCAGCGCGCCGCCCATCTGGAAAAACTGCGCCTGCCGGACGACCTGGACTACCTGCAGGTCACGGCACTGTCCATCGAGGTGCGGCAAAAACTGCAAAAGCACCGGCCCGAAACCCTGGGCCAGGCCTCGCGCATTTCGGGGGTCACGCCTGCGGCCATTTCGCTGCTGATGGTGCACCTCAAGAAGGGTGGCTTCAAAGGATTCACACGGAACGAGGAGGAGCAACATGCAGTTTCCGCTGAATGAGCGCCAGGCCTTGCTTGCCTGCAAGGGCGTAGGGCCGACAGTGGTGGCGCGCCTGGAGCAGATGGGCTACATCTCGCTCGCACA
Organism: Burkholderiales bacterium; assembly: GCA_016192425.1. Classification (GTDB taxonomy): domain Bacteria; phylum Pseudomonadota; class Gammaproteobacteria; order Burkholderiales; family Burkholderiaceae_C; genus Simplicispira. The sequence goes on along the minus strand of JACPUE010000056.1, from coordinate 70,038 downwards.
GCTGGCCAAGGCCAATGCGCTGGATATTCTGGAGGCGGGTGCGCGCCTGACGGGATCCAGTTGTTGGAAAAACAGCCCCCAGGCACGGACTGCCATTGGTGCCGCGTTGGCACTTGCACGGTCTCACCATGGCAATTGAGACACTCGCGGTGGAAACATCGCTGCGTTCCGGGGCTGAAGCTCTGGGTTTATCGCTTGCCGAGCAACAGGTGCGGCAGCTTATGGACTTCCTAGCGCTGCTGCAGAAATGGAACAAGGTGTACAACCTCACGGCGGTGCGCGACCCGCAGGAGATGCTGACCCACCACCTGCTCGACAGCCTGGCCGCTGTGCCGCCGCTGCGCCGCCATATCGCGCAGGCCGGGCTGGTTGCGCCCGTGCGTTTGCTCGACGTGGGCTCAGGCGGTGGCCTGCCCGGCGTGGTGTTCGCCATCTGCTGCCCCGGCGTGGATGTAAGCTGCGTGGACACCGTGGCCAAGAAGGCCGCCTTCATCCAGCAGGCCGCTGCCGCACTGCGCTTGCCCAACCTGCATGGCATCCATGCACGGGTCGAGAGCCTGGCGGGGCCGTTTGACGTAGTGAGCTGCCGCGCCTTCGCTTCGCTGCCGGACTTCACCGCCTGGTCGCACAGCGCGCTCGCACCCCATGGGGTGTGGCTGGCCATGAAGGGCAAGCACCCCCAGGACGAACTGGCGGCCTTGCCCAGTGATGTGCAGGTGTTTCACGTGGAACCACTCCAGGTGCCGGGGTTGGGTGCCGAGCGTTGTATTGTCTGGATGCGGCGGCTGAGTGCTTGAGGGGCCGATTACACTCGGCACCTTGTATCGACGGAAGAGGGCGGGGCGCATGCTGCAAAAATTCTTCAATGGGCTTGTGTTTGGCGCAGGCTTTTTCGTGGCAGTCGCGTTGCTGGGGTGGTTTCTCGCCTATGTGCTGATGGTGCCACCGGAGGGGCGAACCATCTATTGGGGTGGCGCACCTGTGCTGGGCGCGCCCGGCGGAATGCAGGAAGCTCGTGGCAAGCAAACCCCGCTGTACGATTTACCGCTGGAGCAGCAGATTGAACGAGCCTCCGCCATCATCATCACCCGATTCGAGGCGGCTGCCGATGGACGCAGGAAGGCGGTTGTGGCGGAAATCCTCAAGCGTGATCCAGGGGCGCGGTTGCAGTACCAGGTGGGCGACGAATACCCATCGGCGAGCTACTATCCGAAAGAGGGAGAGGATCGTGGCGACGGTGCCGTAGTCTTCTTTGAAGGCGTTTCTGCCGACGCGCGGTACTCCACCACCTTTCGGGGCGACCGCGTGAGTGGATTGGGCGATATTCCCCTGAAATTATTCCGAGAAAAGTGCACACAGACAGGAGGCTGAATCATGTTCGGCATTGCAGACTACGGCGCCTTCGTGGCTGCCATCGTGTTGTTTCTGGCCATTCCAGGGCCGGGCAATCTGGCGCTCATCACCTCTACCGGCAAGGGTGGAGTGCGCGGCGGGCTGGCGGCCACCCTGGGTGTGATTGCCGGGGACCAGGTGCTGATGTGGGCGGCGGTGGCCGGTGTGGCGGCCTTGCTGGCAGCCTACCCGGCGGCTTTCCACGCCGTGCAGTGGCTGGGCGCTGCCTACCTCGCATGGCTGGGGTTCAGGATGCTGACGGCCAAGCCCGGTGCCAAGCCCGTGCTGCACATCGAGCCGCGCCACTACTTCAAGCAGGCCGCGTTCATCACCTTGCTCAACCCCAAGGCCATCGTCTTTTACATGGCGTTCTTCCCGCTGTTCGTGGATCCGGCGCGCCATCAGGGCATGCTGACCTTTGGTGTGATGGCGGCCACCATCGCCATGCTCACCTTCTTGTATGGCCTGGTCGTGGTGCTGCTCACCCACCACCTAGCCGAGCGCATGCGTGCCAACCCCACCATCGCCCGGGTGCTCGAAAAGCTGGCAGGTGTCTTTCTGATCGGCTTTGGCGTCAAGCTGGCCATCTCCAAATAAAAAACCCTCACCACAGCATCCCATGGCCAAAATATTCTGCGTTGCCAATCAGAAAGGTGGCGTTGGCAAAACCACCACCACCGTCAACCTTGCCGCAGGCCTGGCCAAGATCGGCCAGCGCGTGCTGATGGTGGACCTGGATCCGCAGGGCAACGCCACCATGGGCTCGGGTGTGGACAAGCGCGGCCTGGAGCTGTCGGTGTACGACGTGCTGCTCGAATCCGCCTCGGTGAAAGAGGCGGCGGTGCTGTCCGACAAATGCGGCTACTGGGTGCTGGGCGCCAACCGCGAGCTGGCCGGTGCCGAGGTCGAACTGGTGGCGCTGGAGCAGCGCGACAAGCGCCTCAAGGCGGCGCTGGCGCAGGCCGACGGCGACTTTGACTTCGTGCTCATCGACTGCCCGCCGTCCCTGAGCATGCTCACCCTCAACGGCCTGTGCAGCGCGCACGGCGTCATCGTGCCCATGCAGTGCGAGTACTTTGCGCTGGAGGGGCTGACCGACCTGGTCAACACCATCAAGCAGGTACATGCCAACCTCAACGCCGACCTGCAGATCATCGGCCTGCTGCGCGTGATGTTCGACCCGCGCATCACGCTGCAGCAGCAGGTGAGCGAGCAGCTCAAGGACCACTTCGGCGACAAGGTGTTCGACACCATGATCCCGCGCAACGTGCGCCTGGCCGAAGCGCCCAGCTACGGCCTGCCCGGCGTGGTGTTCGACCCATCGGCCAAGGGCAGCCAGGCCTTCGTGGAGTTTGCCCAGGAAATGGTGGCCCGCGTGCAGCGCATGGGGACACCCAAGGTTCAAGCCAAATCGGCCTCTGGCGCTTGATGGACAAGCGCTAATAGCTATTAAATTCATAGCATGCAAATTCCCCAGGTGTTGTTGCTGCCCGGCTGGCAGAACTCGGGCCCCGGCCACTGGCAGACCGAGTGGGAGCGCCTGCACGGCTACCAGCGCGTGGAGCAGCACGACTGGATGCGCCCGCTGCGCGGCGACTGGTCCGCGCGCCTGGACGAAGTGGTGGCCGACAGCCCCGTGCCCGTGGTGCTGGCCGCCCACAGCCTGGGCTGCATCCTCACTGCCTGGTGGGCGGCGCACTCGCGCCACACGGCCAAGGTGCGCGGCGCGCTGCTCGTGGCGCCGGGCGACGTGGAGCAGCCCGACGTGGCGGGCTGGATTCCCGGCTGGGCGCCCATCGCGCGCCAGCGCCTGCTGTTCCCGGCCGTGCTGGTGGGCAGCCGCAACGATCCCTACTGCCGCTTCGAGCGCGCCCAGGCCCTGGCCAGCGACTGGGGCGCACGCTTCATCGACGCGGGTGAGCGCGGGCATATCAATGCTGAGTCCGGATTGGGCGCGTGGCCTGAGGGGCTGGCGCTGCTCGAAGCACTGGGCACAGCCAACCAGGCGGCGCATAATTCCTCACAAAGTAGTCAAGTCTGACTACCCAAAGGAGCCTCCCATGCCCCCCACCATCGCCACCAGCCTGAAACTGCCCGCCGAACTCAAGGCGGCGATCGACGAAGACGCGCGCAAGCAGGGCGTCTCCAGCCATGCTTACATGGTGCAGACCTTGGCCGATGCGGCCGAGCGGGCGCGGCAACGTGAGCAGTTCACGCAGGATGCGCTGGCAGCGGAGCAGGACATGCTCGCGCGCGGCGGCTATGACCTGGCCGACGTGACGGCCTATTTCGAAGCGCGCGCACGGGGCGAGCGCCCCGTGCGTCCGCCTCTGCGGCCTGTGGTGCGTTGATGCCCGTCACCGTACAACTGGCCGAAGACGCCTGGATCGATCTGGAAGCGCTGGTGGATTTTCTGTGGGCCCAAGACGACCCGACGGCTCCCGAGCTGCTGGCGTTTGTGCTGCAAGGTCTGCAAGTGCTGACCTACCAACCCGGCATCGGGCGACCGACGAAAGACGGCCTGCGAGAACTGATCCTTCACCGAGGCAAGAGCGGATACCTCGTGAAATACCGTTATCTGTCGCACCTGGAGGCGGTGCGCGTGCTGCGCATCCGCCACCAGCGCCAGACTGGCTACACCGAAAGAGACATCTGACATGGTCACCAAAAAACCCAAGGGCCTCGGCCGTGGACTGGAAGCGCTGCTGGGCCCCAAGGTGGCCGAGGCGGCAGAGCAGGCGCAGGCCGCCGATGCGGGGCTGCCCAGCAGCCTGCGCCTGGACGACATGGTGCCCGGCATGTACCAGCCGCGCACGCGCATGGATGAGGGCGCGCTGTATGAGCTGGCCGAGAGCATCAAGGCCCAGGGCATCATGCAGCCCATCCTGGTGCGCCGCCTGGCCGAGGGCGCCCACGCGGGCAAGTACGAAATCATTGCGGGCGAACGCCGCTTTCGTGCCGCGCGCCTGGCTGGGCTGGATGTGGTGCCGGTGCTGGTGCGCGAGGTGCCCAACGAGGCCGCCGCCGCCATGGCCCTCATCGAGAACATCCAGCGCGAAGACCTCAACCCGCTCGAAGAAGCGCAGGGACTGCAGCGCCTGGTGCGCGAGTTCGGCCTCACGCACGAGCAGGCCGCGCAGGCCGTGGGCCGCTCGCGCAGCGCTGCCAGCAACCTGCTGCGCCTGCTCAACCTGGCCGAGCCCGTGCAGACCATGCTGATGGCGGGCGATATCGACATGGGCCACGCGCGAGCGCTGCTCGCACTCGACCGCGCGGCGCAGATCACGGCAGGCAACCAGATCGCCGCCAAGAAGCTCTCGGTGCGCGAGGCCGAAGCGCTGGTCAAGAAGATTGGCGCTGAATTCAGCCTGGTGCCGCAAAAGCCCAAGAAGGAAAAGTCGCGCGACATCCGGCGGGTGGAAGAGGAACTGTCCGACCTGCTCATGGCCGAGGTGGAGGTGCGCGTGAAAAAGCGCGTCAAGCGCGCCGGCCGCGTGGAGGACGTGGGCGAGCTGGCCATCCAGTTCGGCTCGCTCGACGCCCTCAATGGCCTGATTGAACGCCTGCGCGGCGGCTAGGCGCCGCAGGGGGCCGTGCCGGATGCAGGGCAGCGCCACGCGTGCCGCTGCGGCGTGACAAATTGCGCGTGGCCCCGCGCCCATTGCACCGCCCCAGGTGAAAAAGCCCGGGCCTCGGCCTACACTGGGCGGCTGTTGCGCCAGGCTCCAGTGCGGGAGGTGGCGCTGTTCTTCCCGGTGCGGCCCAGGGCCTGCCGGGCCCTGACTGGAGGCTGTCCATGTTCTCTGCACACTTGCGCATTCCCGTCCGTCCCATTGCCCTGGCTGCGGCCCTGGGCCTGTGCGCTGCCAGCGCTCTGGCCCAGACCGCCAAGGCACCCAAGACCCAGTTGTGGATAGACCTGTCCACCGGCAGCATGGCGGGCATGCCCGAGATGGACATGCCCCCAGGCGGGGGCCTCATGGGCATGATGGGCGGCGGCCGCGCACCGGGCATGGCCGGGCAGACCGGCTATGGCATGGCGCGCGGCATGTCCATCATGCCGCCACGCATCATCGACATCGCGCTCTACAACAGCCTGCGCCCGGGTGTGGAGGCGCGCCAGGCCATACCGCCCGGTCTGCGCATGGGCGAGAGCCTGCCGCTGCTGCCGCCCAGGGCGCAGCCGGCCGAGCGCGCCGAGCCTGGCGATGTCCCGGAGGAATACAGCCGCGAGCAGCCCAAGGGCCGCATCCTCATCTACTGGGGCTGCGGCACCGAGGTGCGCGCCGGGCAGCCGCGCGTGCTCGACCTGGCGCGCGCACGCCCCGCAGACTTTGCCCAGGCCTTTGCCGGGCGTGCCGTGCCCGAGCGCGGCGCGCGCGTGGGCCCCGGCCATGCGCTGTACCCGAACGAGCGCGCGTCCCTGGCCGTGCCCCGCGACGGCTCGCTCGTGGGCGAGCACCAGGTGCTGGGCGAGGGCGTGCCTGCCTCCATGCGCTTTGCGCTCGCCAGCGCGCAGGACCTCATGCCTCCCATAGACCTGCGCACCACGGGCCGCGTGCAGGACAGCATGGCCACGCAGTGGCAGAGCGTGCGCCATGCGCGTGCCTATTACCTGCACGCCATGGCCCAGCAGGGTGACGACATGGTGATGTGGTCCAGCGCCGAGACGCCGGACACCGGCATGGGCCTGTTCGACTACCTGCCCAACGCCACCATCGAGCGCTGGGTCAAGGACCGCGTGCTGCTGCCTGCCGAGGCCACGCAGTGCGCTATTCCCCGGGGCATCTTCGCCGCGGGCGGGCGCGATGCGGCGCCCATGCTGCGCATGATGGCCTACGGCGGCGAGAGCCACATCGTGCACCCGCCGCGCCCGGCCGACCCCAAGGCCCCCTGGACGCCCGAATGGGCCGTGCGCGTGCGCGTCAAGGCGCACACCCTGGCCATGCTGGGCGAGGACATGGGCGGCGGCGCGCCGCGCGGCGGCCTGCGCGCAGACCCGCAGGAGTCGGCGCCCGCAGCCGCCGGCCAGACCGCCAATGACCAAGGCGCCGTCCCCGGGCCCCAACTCAACCCCGGCAGCCTGCTGCGCGGCATTCTGGGCCGCTGAGTCCGCTGGCTTCGCATGCGTGCATTGCCCCATCCCCCCTGGCCGCTGCCCGCGCTGCTGGCGTGGGCCCTGGCCTGGCTGCTCTTTGCGGGCCTGCAGCGCGTGGTGCCGCCGGTGTGGGCCCTGCTGGGGGCTTGCGCCGTGGCCGCGGCTGCCAGCCTGTGGGGCAGCACCTGGTGGCGCCGGGGGCTGATTGCGGCGGGTTTTCCGCTGGCGCTGGCGCTCACGGGCTGGGCCAGCGTGCCGCCCTGGGCCTGGCTGGTGCCGCTGGGGCTGCTGCTCGTGGTCTACCCGCTCAACGCCTGGCGCGACGCCCCCCTGTTCCCCACGCCGCACGCAGCGCTCCAGGGCCTGGCGGCACAGGCTCCGCTGGCGCCGGGTGCGCGCGTGCTCGACGCCGGTTGTGGGCTGGGCGATGGGCTTATGGCGCTGCGCCGCGCCTACCCGCAGGCGCAGTTGGAAGGGGTGGAGTGGAGCTGGCCCCTGCGCCTGCTGTGCGGCCTGCGCTGCCCCTGGGCGCGGGTGCGCCGCACGGACATGTGGGAGCACGACTGGTCGGGCTATGCGCTGGTGTACCTGTTCCAGCGGCCCGAAACCATGCCCCGCGCCGTTGGCAAAGCCCTGGCCGAACTGGCGCCGGGCGCCTGGCTGGTGAGCCTGGAATTTGCCGCACCCGGCCTGCTGCCCCAGGCTCAGCTGCGCCTGCCGGGCGGGCGCGTGGTGTGGATGTACCGCATGCCAGAAATGAAACACCCCCCTGAGTCGCCTTCGGCGCCTTCCCCCCGCTCTCGCAGCGCTGCGCGCTGCGGGCAGGGGGACGCCACCGGTGCGGCGGGGCGGCCCTTGCACGGTGGCCCTGGCCTGGGGTGCGCCGGTTTCAGCGTCGCGGGTGCCACGGTCGCGGAATGGACAACTGTCATACCTGTGGCGGGTGATTGACACGATGCGCGTTCACAGCTTCTTACACAAACGTTGCTGCGCTGCGGAAGCAGGCGCGGAAACAAAGGCTTGCCTTTGCTACATTTGCTGTCGGCTATCCACACAAACAAACCCATTGAGGGGCAGCCCAAGGAGCATGGCCGTGGTCGGCGCCGCATCCCTGCGGGAGGGCAGGCGGTGCCGCGGCGTTCCTTGCCTGGCGCGCACACGCGCCAGGGGCCCTGAAGGGACGATCTATCCAAAACAAGGACAAGCATGAAATTCTGGCCCCTTCCTTCCACGCCGCGCCTATGGGGCGCACTGCTGGTGGCGGCAGCCCTGACGGGTTGCGCCAACATGGCAAGCCACGACAAGCTCGCCACCGACATGCAGACCGCCGGGCAGACTGCGGGCATTCCGGCGGCGCTCGCCAAGCTCGAAGCCTCGGCCACCACGCCGGAAGAGAAAGCCGCGCTGCTCTACAACATGGAACGCGGCGAACTGCTGCGCATGGACCGCCGCTACGACGACAGCACCAGCGCCTTCCTGTTGGCCGACACCAAGGTCAAGGAATGGGAAGAAACCGCCAAGACCAACCCGCAAAAGCTGCTGGGCACCGTGGGCGCAGCGCTGGTGAGCGAGCGCCTGAAGGTCTACGAGGGGCAGGACTACGAAAAGGTCTGGCTCACCACGCGCCTGGCGCTCAACCGCATCGCCCAGGGTGATTTTGAAAACGCCCGCGTGGACGTCAAACGCACCCACGAGCGCGAAGCCGTGATTGCGGAGTTCCGCGCCAAGGAGACCCTGGCTGCGGAAGAAGAAGCCAAGTCCAAGGGCGCCACTTCGGGCAGCAAGGAGATCAATGGCTATCCCGTAGAGACGCTCAACGACCCCGAGGTGCTGGAGCTCAAGAACGGCTACTCCAACGCGCTGTCGCACTACCTGGCCGGTTTCCTGTACGAGGTGCTGGGCGAATCGGGCCTGGCCGCGCCCGGCTACCGCAAGGCCATCGAACTCAAGCCCAACACCGGCGTGCTCGAAGAAGGCCTTCGCGGTCTGGACAACCGCACCAGCTTCACCTGGAAGCGCCGCCAGCGCATGACCGATGTGCTGTTCCTCGTCGAGGCGGGCGATGCCCCGGCGCGCAAGCCCAAGGCCTTCAGCCTGCCTGTGCCCACGGGCCGCGGCGTGGTGGCGGTGAGCGTGTCGTATCCGGTGATCGAGCCCTCCAATGACCCGCTCCTGAGCAACCTGTCGGCGGCAGGCTATGACTTCAAGCTGGAGAAGGTCGTCGATGTGAACGTGATGGCGCGCCGCGCCCTCAAGGACGAAATGCCCGGCATGGTGCTGCGCGGCATGACGCGCGCCATCGCCAAGGGCGTGCTGCAGAACGAAATGCAAAAGCGTGGCGGACTGGTGGGCGGCCTGATTGCGGCTGCCGCCACCGTCGCCACCGAGCAGGCCGATGACCGCATGTGGCGCATGCTGCCCGGCCGCGTGTACGTGGCCCGCGGCTATCTGCCGCCGGGAGAGCACCGCATCAGTATCAACGGCCGCATGCTTGAAGAGCCCATCCATATCGACGGCCAGTACGCCCTGGTGCCGCTGCGCATCTACCATAACGGTGTGATCACCGGCAAGGTGGCCAGCCTGGGCCAGTTGCCCGCCGTGGCGGCCGCCCCTGCATCCCAGTCTGCTGCTGCAGCCACCGAAACCACCAAGACCAGCACCAAGACCACCACCCGCAGCTCGCGCACCACCAGCAAGACGGCAGCGCCCAAGGCTGCGGCCCCGAAGGCTGCGGTGCAGTAAGCCATTCTCACCCATCCGAAGGAGCACCATGACCCATCGCAAGACCCTGGCCGCGCTCTGCATGGCCGCTTTTGCCCTCGCGGGCGGCGCCCAGGCGCAGCAGCACGACCCCGCAACGCCCATCGCAGTGGCCTCCAAGGTAGCGCTGCGCGGCGAGGCCAACGACATCGCCGTGCGCGAGATCCGCATCGTGCGCAAGAACGACGTGCTCGTGGTGCAGGCCGACCTGGCCAACATGGCGCGCGGCGACCGCACCGTGTTCTACCGCTTCAAGTGGCTGGATCAGGTGGGCAACCAGGTCGGCGATGGCGAATCCTGGAAGCAACTGGGTGTGCTGGGCCTGGGCCAGCAGACCATCAAGAGCGTGGCACCGCACAGCGCAGCCACCGATTTCCGCATTGAAATGAACGTCGAGCGGCGCTGAGCCGCCCCGGAGGAACCACACCATGAAAACCCTGCAACGCAAAGCCCTGCTGCTGGCCCTGGCCGCCAGCACACTCACCCTGGCGGGCTGCCAGAACCTCTCGTCCCCTGTGATCCGTTTCGACCGCCAGGTCAACTACGGCGACGCCAAGGGCGTGGAGCTGGTGACCAACGAATTCGGCTCCACCGACCTGCAGATGATTGCCGAGAAGATGACCGGCAGCCTGCTGGAAACCGGCATTTTCCAGGGCCGCCCCACGGTGACCATCTCCACCGTCAAGAACAAGACCAGCGAGTACATCGACACCACCAACGTCATGAACTCCATCCAGACCACGCTGGTCAAGTCGGGCAAGGTGCGCTTCACCCGCTCCATCAACGAAATGCAGTCCGGGGTCGATGAACTGCAGCGCCAGAACCAGAGCGGCCTGTACAAGCAGAACACCACCGCCAAGGTGGGCCAGATGACGGCGGCCAAGTACAGCCTGGAGGGCGAGCTCACCAGCATCGTCAAGCAAAGCGCCAGCACCAAGGACGTGTTCTACAAGTTCACGCTCAAGCTGTTCGACGTGCAGGAAGGCACCATCGAATGGCAGGACGAAAAAGAAATCCGCAAAACCAGCAGCCGCTGACCAAAGGACCACACCATGCAACGCAGAACCACCCTCGCCGCGGCCCTGTCCGTGCTGGCCGCCACGGCCTTCACCTGGGGCCTGCCTGCGCACGCCCAGCAGGGTGGCGCGGCGCCCCGCATCGCGGTGACCGACCTGGCCTATTCAGAGCGCGTGTCCGAATACTTCATGGCAGGCACCTACCAGCAAAGCAGCCAGATGAGCGCGCAGGGCAGCCACAGCGGCGGCTACAGCCATGGGCCCTACAGCGGCTCGGGCTCGCATTCGGGGCAGCATTCCATGCAGGCGTCCGAGCAGGCCAGCGGCACCTTCGTGGCCGGACGCTACAGCTACATCGAACAACGCGAACTGGGCGGATACACCAACGACATCAAAGGCGCCTTGCTGCAGGGCACCTACTTCAAGCTGGTGCAGGGCCGGGGTTTTGACGGCGGCGCGCCACAGCCCAGCAAGGCAGAGCAGGTGCTCAACCAGGTGCAGGGCGGCAAGATGGCCAAGCCCGTGCGCCAGCCCGACGTGAAAGCCATCATCACCCGCATCCAGAAGGGTGAGTTCAAGGGCGCAGACTACGTGCTCTTTGGCGTGATCTCCAGCATCGACTTCACCGATGCGCTCTCGCCCCTGCAGGGCACCAGCAGCGCCACGCGCCAGTACGGCCTGCAGTTGCTGGCCGACTTCTCGCTCATCAACACCAAGACCTACGAGATCAAGGCCGCCTTCTCGGCCCAGGGTGCGGGCAACGACACCAAGATCCTCTCGGTGCGCGGCGACATCGCCCCGCCCAACCGCGCCAAGGTGATGAAGGAAACCTCGCTGAGCCTGGCCCAGGACGTGTACCAGCAGCTCACCCAGCAACTGGGCTACACCGATGCCAACCTCTCGCGCGGCGTGCGCCCCGAGCCGCCCCCCATGCAGGGCGGCCAGCCCTACCCGCAGCCCCAGCCGGTGGCGCCGCAGCCGCAAGAGCAGGTCATCATCCTGCGCTGACCATGGCACTGCACCGGGCGCCCCAGCGGTGCCTGCCAACTGCCTTGAAGGCCAGCCGCGTGCTGGCCTTTTTGCTGGGCGCGGGCCTGCTGGGCGCCTGTGCCCTGGTACCACTGGGCCCGGCGGCAGGCCCGTCGATTGCGCCTGCCCAGGAGCCTGCCAGCGCCTTCAGGATGCGGCTTTTGCCGGGGCAGGGCGTTGTCACCCTGCAAGTGCTGGAGCGCCCCGCGCTGGCGCCGCCGCTGCGCTACCGCGTGGTGGTGGTGCCCGGTTCGGGCTGCGCGGGCCTGGGCCCTTTTGCCGACCGCTACTTTGCCGGGCTGCTGCATGCCCAGGTGCTGGTGCTGCACAAGCCGGGCGTCCACCCCATGGACCGCACGGCACCCGGCCAGTGCCCGCAGGCCTTTGTGCAGACCGACGCACACGCCACCTGGCGGGCGCATGCGCAGGCGGCCTTGCAGGCCTGGCAGGCAGGCCTTGCGCAGGATGCGCTGCCCACCGTGCTGGTGGGCGTGTCCGAAGGGGGGGAGCTGCTGCCCCATCTGGCACCGCAGGTGCCGCGCCTGGCAGGGCTGGTACTGCTGGGGGCCAGCGGGCTCGACCCGCGCGAGACCCTCACGCTGCAGGCACAGCGCCTGGGGGCGCAGGCCGCGCTGCACGCGCTGGAGCAGGCCCAGGCCAGCGATGCATCCGATACCGCCACGCACCAGGGCCGCAGCCTGCGCTACTGGCGTGAGCTGTGGCACTGGCCTGTACAGGCGCCGCTGTGGGCCAGCCCCTGGCCGCTGCTGCAGGTGTGGGGGACCGAGGATGCCCTGGTGCCCGCACAGGCCTACGAGCGTTTTGCCCGCCAGGCCCAGGGCAGGGCGGCGCCCTATTGCGCACGGGCACTGCCTGGCGCCGACCACGGCCTGCAGGCGCCGGGGCGCGACGGTGTGCAGCAGGTGTGGGCCTGGCTGGAGCAGTGGGCCCGGGAACCCGCCGCCGGACTGTGCGCTCCGCTGGAGCACGGCTGCGGGGATGGTGCTGGAGGGAGCGTGCAAGAACCCGTTCCCCTTGTGGTGCAAAGACCTTGACGCAGGTAGTGCGCCAATGCAGGCATGCGCACATGCCGGTTCTTGGCGCTATAGACTGTGGACTGCACTATGGTCACCTCCCACACCCCCACACCACCGGCCAGCGCCGTTCCCTTGCGCCAGGATGCGCGCACCATCGGCCTCATCGGGCTGGCCCACGGCACATCGCATTTCTTCCATATGCTGCTGCCGCCCCTGTTCCCTTGGTTCATCAGCGATTTCGGGCTGAGCTACTCGGAACTGGGGGCGCTGGTGTCGGTGTTCTTCATTGTCTCGGGCGTGGGCCAGGCGCTGGCGGGCTTTGTGGTGGACCGCGTGGGCGCGCGCCCGGTGCTGTACCTGGCGCTGTTGTGCTTTGCGCTCGCGGCCTTGGCTACGGCGCTGGCGCAGGGCTGGGGCGGCCTGGCCCTGGCGGCGGCGCTGGCCGGGCTGGGCAATGCGCCCTTCCATCCGGTGGATTTCACCATCCTCAACAAGCGTGTGTCGCCTGCGCGGCTGGGCCACGGGTTTTCAGTGCATGGCATCAGCGGCAACCTGGGCTGGGCGGCGGCGCCCGTGTTCCTGGCGGGCATCACCAGCGCCACGGGTGCCTGGCGTGTGGCGGCACTGGCTGCAGCCGTGCTGGCCGCCGCAGTGCTGGCGCTGCTGCTGTGGCAGCGCGACGCCATTGACGATCGCCAGGGTGCCTGGGCGCACCACAGCCCAGGCGGCGCCGGTGTGCCGCAAGAGCATCCCATGGCCTTCCTGCGCCTGCCCTCGGTATGGCTGTGCTTCTCGTTCTTTTTCTGGAGCACCTGCGCCCTGAGCGCCATCCAGAGCTTTGCCAGCCCTGCGCTGCAAAAGATGTACGGCCTGCCGCTCAGCGCCACGGCCATGGTGGTCACGGGCTACATGCTGTGCGGCGCCGCGGGCATGGTGGTGGGCGGCTTCATGGTGGGGCGTGTGCAGCGGCTGGAAAAAATCATCGGCGCTTGCCTGCTGGGGGCTGCACTGCTGCTGGTGCTGGTGGGCAGCGGCGTGCTGCCCGGCATGGCTGCGCTGGCGCTGGCCTCGCTGGCGGGGCTGGGAACGGGCCTTGCAGGCCCTTCGCGCGACATGCTCATCAAGCGCGCTGCCCCGCCTGGCGCCACGGGCCGGGTCTATGGCATGGTGTATTCCGGGTTGGACATTGGCTTTGCGCTGGCTGCGCCGGTGTTCGGCGCCATGCTCGACCGGGGTGTCACCGGCGGCATCTTCCACGGCTCTGCCGCTGCGCTGGTGCTGGGGGTGCTGTCGGCGCTGTGGGTGGGCGCCGGGGTGCGCCAGGCCGGTGCGCGCCGGGCGCTTGCAAATTAAACAATAATAGTTATCATTTGATTTTGTTTGTTCCGCGCTCGTGCGGAACCCTGCACGCCAGCTTGCGGCCAGCCCAGTGCACACCACAGGAGTAGCACATGTTCCTGGCATTGCATTGCTTGCCGCGCGCGTTCGATGGCATTCCTCAGGGCGGGAGGTGCCATGCGTTCTAAGCCCTGCCACACCGCAGCGCACTGGCTGGTGCTCAGTGCCGTGATTGCTGCGGTGTATATCTTCCTCCCCGTCACACCCTAGCCGCAGCGCGCGCCCGGCTTGCGCGAGGCAGGCTGGTTCTGCGTGCTGCTTGCCTGCGCCCACTGTTTTTACCAAGGAGAAACTGCATGAAAACACGTAGCAAACATTGGTGGCTGGCCTTGCCGCTGGCCTGTGCATTCAGTGCCCCGGCAGGGGCGGCTGAGCATGTCATCCACATGCTCAACACCAGCAAGACGGGCCAAGGCAACATGGTGTTCGAGCCTGCCTACCTGAAGGTGGCGGTGGGCGATACCGTGGTCTTCAAGCCTGCGGACAAAGGCGGTCACAACAGCGTGTCCACGCTCTTGCCCCCAGGTGCCAAGGCCTGGAAAGGCGGCACGGATGCTGAGCTGAAGGTGGTGATCGAGAAAGAGGGCGTCTACTTCTACGAGTGTTTTCCGCACCGGGTCATGGCCATGGTCGGGGTGATCCAGGCAGGCAAGCCGGTGAACCTGGCAGACGCCAAGGCGGCTGCCGACAAGGCCAAAACGGCGTTTGCCATGAACAAGGACCGATTGGACAAGGCCTTGGCGCAGGTTCAGTGATGTGACTCAGGCCCTAGGGCGCCCAGCAGGGTGCCGCAGGGGCGCCAGGCAAAGATCGGGGGGCATGGCGGCTTCCGGCTCCAGGCGCCATGCGCCGCATACCCGCCCCTGCGTCAGTGAAAGATCTTGCCAGGGTTCAGGATATTCTGGGGATCCAGCGCCTGCTTGATGGCGCGCATCATCGCGATGGCGCCGTCGCCCGCCTCGTCGCGCAGGAAACCCATTTTGTGGATGCCCACGCCGTGCTCGCCCGTGCAGGTGCCTGCCAGGCGCAGCGCGCGCGCCACGAGTTGGTGGTTGAGCCGCTCGGCGCGCTCGCGCTCCTCGGGAATAGCGGGGTCGATCAGGTAGCCGAAGTGGAAGTTGCCATCGCCCACATGGCCCACCAGGAAATAGGGCAGGCCGCTGGCGTCGGCCTCGGCCACGGAGTCCAGCAGGCAGTCGGCCAGGCGTGAGATGGGCACGCACGCGTCGGTGGTGATGGCCTTGCAGCCGGGGCGCGACTGCATGGCCGCAAAGTAGGCGTTGTGCCGCGCCGTCCACAGGCGCGTGCGCTCCTCGGGCGTGCTCGCCCATTCAAAGGCATTGCCGCCGAATTCCTGGGCGATGTCCTGCACCGTCTCGGCCTGCTCCTGCACGCTGGCGGGCGAGCCATGGAACTCCATCAGCAGCATGGGTTCCTCGCGCAGCGAGAGCTTGCTGTGCCGGTTGACGGCGCGCACGCTGTGCGCGTCGATGAGTTCGCAGCGCGCAATCGGCACGCCCAGCTGGATGGTCTGGATCACCGTGCGCACGGCTGCTTCGATGCTGGGGAAGGAGCACACGGCGGCGCTCACCGCCTCGGGCAGCGGGAACAGGCGCACGGTCACTTCGGTGATGATGCCCAGCGTGCCCTCGCTGCCCACGATGAGGCGCGTGAGGTCGTAGCCCGCGCTGCTCTTCTTGGCACGCGTGCCGGTGCGGATGGATTCGCCGCTGGCGGTGACCAGTTCGAGCGCCAGCACGTTCTCGCGCATGGTGCCGTAGCGCACGGCGTTGGTGCCGCTGGCGCGCGTGGCGGCCATGCCGCCAATGCTGGCGTCGGCGCCGGGGTCGATGGGGAAGAACAGCCCGGTGTCCTTGATGGCGTCGTTGAGCTGCTTGCGCGTGATGCCGGGCTGCACGGTGACGGTGAGGTCTTCTGCGTCGATGGACAGCACCCGGTTCATGCGGCCCACGTCGATGCTGATGCCGCCCTGCACAGCCAGCAGGTGGCCTTCAAGCGAGGAACCGGCGCCGTAGGGGATCACGGGCACGCTGTATTGCGCGGCCAGGCGTACGGCGTCTTGCACATCCTGCGTGCTTTCGGCAAAGACCACGGCGGCTGGGGGCGGGGCCTGGATGGAGCCCTCGTCGCGTCCATGCTGCTCACGTACGGCCAGGGCGGTGGAGTATTGCGTGCCAAAGCGTTGCGCCAGGGCGTCGAGCAAGGCCTGGGGCACGGGGCGCTCGGCGGCGGTGGCTTGCGAATGGGGGGCGCTGGCATGCATGGGCGGGTCTTCGGGAAAAGGCCGTTCCAGAATACCACCGCCACCCCTGGCCGGGGTACCGGCCGTCATGCCTTTGTCAGGCTGTGCCTGGGCGCATCAGGAACGGGCTCCGGCCTCGAACTCCGGGCGCGAGAGAAAGCCGTCGTGGTTGGTGTCAAGCTGCTCGAAGCGGTTGCCGATGGCGGGGAGCTGCTGTGCCTCTTCAGGGCTGAGTTTGCCGTCGCCATTGGTGTCTGCCCGGTCGAACGCTGCACTTGCGGCGGTGGACTGGGTGGATCCGGGAGTGGCGGCGCCCGCCAAAGGTTTGGCCGCGGCGCCTGTGGCCTGGCTCTGCGCAGCAGGGCTTTTGGCGGCAGGCACCGTCTGGGCGTGCAGGGCCGATGTGCCACCCAAGGTCAGTGCCGCCAGCAGCAGCACACTGCGGGCGTCGAAGGTGTGCAGCACGCGCTGTGGCGTGCGCTGCACGGATGCCGGGGCATGGGGGCGCTGAAAGACGTGGTGCATGGAGGTCATCCTTTGCAAAAGTGGAACAGGGTTTCATTGCACCGCAGCAAGGCGCAGCGATCCAGCACTTTTGCCTGCTGTTGCCTGCACCAACATTTCGGTGCGCGACGTAAGCGCACTGCGGCGCAGGCAGGGGTATTGCCGCTGGCGCACAATCCAGGATCACGCTTTTTCAGACTCCACGGCCACCATGGGCAAACGACTCACACAGATCGCCACGCGCACCGGCGACGACGGCAGCACCGGCCTGGGCGACAACACGCGCGTCCCAAAGCACCACCTGCGCATTGCCGCCCTGGGCGATGTGGATGAGCTCAACTCGCACATCGGCCTGCTGCTGTGCGAGCCGCTGCCCGGCAGCGTGCGCGAGCTGCTCATCGACGTGCAGCACCAGTTGTTCAACCTGGGGGGCGAGCTGTCGATTCCGGGGTTCACGCTGCTGCAGGAATCGGCCGTGCTGCAACTCGACCAGGCCCTGCAGGAGCACA
This sequence comes from Burkholderiales bacterium, assembly GCA_016192425.1. Taxonomy (GTDB): domain Bacteria; phylum Pseudomonadota; class Gammaproteobacteria; order Burkholderiales; family Burkholderiaceae_C; genus Simplicispira. Next base: position 53,032 of record JACPUE010000056.1, on the reverse strand, counting down.
ACGCACAGTTGCCGCGCCTGCAGGAATTCATCCTGCCCGCAGGCACGCGCGCAGCGGCCCAGGCCCATGTGTGCCGCACCGTGGCCCGCCGCGCCGAGCGCGCCGTGGTTGCCCTGGGCGCGCAAGAAACCGTGCGCGAGACGCCGCGCCACTACCTCAACCGCCTGTCAGACCTGATGTTCGTGCTGGCGCGCGTGCTCAACCGCATGGACGGCGGCGACGACGTGTACTGGAAGAGCGAGCGCCTGGCGCGCAGCACAGATACTGACAGCGACTGATGCTATAAAAATGGTAGCTGCTTGCGCTTGTTGGACGGGCGCTAGAGCCACTTTCACCAAAACCTGTGTCCCGCGGGTAGCGCAAAAAAGGGCGCGCGCCCCCACCAGAGCCACCGCGCAAGGGCCGCCACGCCGCGCCGGTGGCGTCCCCCCTTCCCGACCCGCGCAGCGGGGCGAGAGAAGGGGGAAGGCGTGCAGCGCCACAGGGGGGTGCTTCTTATCTCGGCGACAAAATCGCCATGGTGATGCGCGAAACGCAGGTCAGCTCCCCCGCATCGTTGACCATGTCGATCTGCCACACCTGCGTGGTGCGCCCGATGTGCACGGCGCGCGCCGTGCCCGTCACCCAGCCGCTGCTGGCGGCGCGGATGTGGTTGGCGTTGATGTCCAGCCCCACGCCCCGGTGGCCTTCGGGGCTGGCGAAGAAAGCGCCGATCGAACCCAGCGTCTCGGCCAGCACCACGCTCACGCCGCCGTGCAGGATGCCAAAGGGCTGGCGCGTGCGCTCGTCCACGGGCACGCGCCCGCGCAGGAAGTCGTCGCCGACCTCGGTGATTTCAATGCCCAGGTGGGTGGCCGCAGTGCGGGCATTGGTCTGGTTCAGCAGTTCCAGGGTGATGGGTTTTTTCCAGATCGGCATGGGGTTATGGAGAGCGGTCTCTACCGCCGTCATGTGAATGTCATCAGAATACAGGGTTTACCCGAATGCCGAACCCAGCCTCCGGCCCCTGGCCGCAGCGCTGGCGTACCGACCCGGTCCACCCCCACACCCCCTCTTTATATCCGGAGCCTTTGCCGTGCAACGTCGCCAGTTTGTCTCTTACGCCGCAGCCGCCCTTGCGGCCCCCGCCTTTGTGCGCAGCGCCCTTGCCCAGGAGGGCGGCATCAGCGGCAAGTCGCTCACCATCGGCTGTTCGGCAGCCCTCAGCGGCCCGCTGGCTGGTTTTGGCACCGACCTGCGCCAGGGCGCCGAGGCGGCCATCACCCAGATCAACGCGCGTGGCGGCGTGCACGGCCGTGCGCTGCAGCTCAACATGGTGGACGACGGCTACGTGCCCCAGCGCACCATCGACAACGTCAAGCAGATGATCGGCCAGGGCTCGGCCTTTGCCCTGCTCTCGTGCGTGGGCACGCCCAACAACACCGCCATCCTGCCCCTGGTGGAGGAAGCGGGCCTGCCTTACGTGGCACCGCTCACGGGCGCATCCTCGCTGCGCAAGAACGCACGCAACGTCTTCCACGTGCGCGCCAGCTACACCGACGAAGTGCAGCGCCTGGTGCAACGCCTGGTGGGCATGGGCGTCAAGGAGATCGGCGTTGTCTTTCTGGACAACCCCTACGGCCGCGAACTGCTGGAAGACGCCAACCGTGCCCTGGCCGCTGCAGGCGGCAAGGCCACGGTGCAGGCCGCACTGGCCACCGACGGCAAGAACCTGGACGCCGTGCTCGGCCAGGTGGGCAGCGCACGCCCGGCCGCCGTGCTGATGGCCACGGCAGGCTCGGCCACGGTGCCGCTGGTGCGTGGCCTCAAGAAAGCACTGCCCGGTGTGCTGATGGCTGGTGTCAGCGCCACACTGACCAGCGATGGTTTCCGCCAGTTGGGAGAGGCCGGTGGCGGCCTGGCCCTCACCATGGTCATGCCCGATCCGAACAAGGGCAAGACAGCCGTGGTGCGCGACTACCAGAGCGCCATGAAGGCGCGCGGACAGAACGATTTCAACCTGGGCAGCCTGGAGGGCTACGTCAACATGCGCGTGCTGGCCGAGGGCCTGGAGCGCGCAGGCAGCGACCCCACGCGCGCCAAGCTGCGCAGCGCCCTGGCAGGCATCCGCAACTGGGACATGGGCGGTTTCGTGGTGGACTACAGCGGCCAGGCGCCGTTTGTGGGCTCGCGCTACATCGACCTGGGCGTTCTAGGTCCTGCGGGCAAGTTCCTGGCGTAATGTCAGGCCTTGTCCCGGTTCAGCAGCGCGTACAGCACGATGGCGCCAAACGTGGCGGTGCCAATGCCGCCCAGCGCAAAGTCGCCGAACTTGAGCGTGAAATCACCCGTGCCGATGATGAGCGTGATGGCGGCCACGATGAGATTCTTGTTCTGCGAAAAATCGACCTTGTTGTCCACCCAGATCTTGGCCCCGGCCACGGCGATCAGGCCGAACACCACGATGGACACGCCGCCCATCACCGGCAGCGGGATGGTCTGGATCACGGCGCCGAACTTGGGCGAAAAGCCCAGCAGCACGGCAATCAGCGCAGCCACCAGGAACACGGCGGTGGAGTAGATCTTGGTCGCCGCCATCACACCGATGTTCTCGGCGTAAGTCGTCACGCCGGTGCCGCCTGCGGCGCCGCTGACCATGGTGGCGATGCCGTCGCCCATGAAGGCGCGGCCCATGTACTTGTCCAGGTTCTGGCCGGTCATGGCCGTCACCGCCTTGATGTGGCCCAGGTTCTCGGCCACCAGGATGATGGCCACCGGGGCAATCAGCAGCATGGCCGGGCCGCTGAACACGGGCGCCGCAAAGCCAGGCATGCCGAACCAGGGCGCGTTGGCCAGGGTTGTCAGATCCATGGGCTTGCCCAGGCCCAGGCCGTTGGTCAGCAGGGCGTAGATCAGGCTGGCCACGATCAGGCCCACCAGGATCAGCAGGCGCTGCACCATACCGCGCGCGAGCACGGCCACCAGGCCCACGCAGACAAAGGTCACGGCCTGCATCCAGCTGTCGAAGTTGCCCGCGGCCATGTTCTTGATGGGAATGCCGGCGAGGTTCAGGCCGATCACCGCCACCACCGAGCCGGTGACCACGGGCGGCATGAAGCGCTCGATCCAGCCCGTGCCCACCATCTGCACGATGGCGCCAATGAGGGTGTATAGCGCCCCGCAGGCGATGATGCCGCCCAGCGCCACGCCGATGTTGGCATTGAGTCCCTTGCCCGCATAGGCCGTGGCGGCAATCACCACGCCGATGAAGGCAAAGCTCGACCCCAGGTAGCTGGGCACCTTGCCGCCGGTGATGAGGAAGAAGATCAGCGTGCCGATGCCGCTCATCAGAATGGCTAGGTTGGGGTCGAAGCCCATGAGGATGGGCGCGAGCACCGTGGCGCCGAACATCGCAATGACGTGCTGCACGCCCATCATGGCCGTCTGCGGCCAGGGCAGCCGCTCGTGCGGCCCGATCACGCCGCCCTGCGCCAGCACGTCGGCGCTTTTTTCCTGCCAGTCAAACATGCCCATGGGCCCTCCATCTGTTTCAAAGTGCAAAAGTGGCCGCATCCTACGCGAAACTGACGGCTTGCACAGGCCCCACCAGCTACGCACGCACCCTGCACACCCGGCGAGGCCAGCAGCCCTGCGGGCATTGCCGATGCGCTGATCGGCATGGAGTGCGAGCACCAGCCCCTCGCTGGTTACAGCGATTCCCCAACGGGGTGGGGTTGGCATAGCATCAGCCGTTTGGCCCCCCTCGGCGAATTGTTTCAAGCATGGCGTACCTGTGTCACATCGATCGATCGGCGAGTGCGCGCGCGCTGGTCGCGGAGCTCGCTGGCACAGCGGGGTGGCATGTGGCGTCCTTTTCGGACATAGGCGAGGCGATTGCAGAGATCCGGGAGCGCATTCCCGATCTGATCGTCACCGCTTCGACCCATGTGTCCTCCGACCATCTGGCCGAGACTGTGGCCACCCTGCGGAGCGATCCCGGCATTGCCGCCATTCCCATTGTTCTGCTCACCGGCAGCAGGCGCCGCGACACGGTCTCCTCTGCGATGGAGATGGGGGTGGCTGAAGTCTTCTTCAAAGAAGAACTCGACGCGTTCCGCAAGTACCTGACCGATGTCGCCGCATCCTACCCCGGTGCCGAGCAGCACCAGCGCCGCGTGCTGGTGCTGGACGACGACCGTGCCATCGGGGAACTGATCCAGCATATCCTGAAGAACCGGGGCATTCAGGTCGATCTGTGCCGATCCATTCCGGCCGCCTTGTCTGCGGCGCGAGAAGGGCAGTACGACGTGGTGATTGCCGACATCGTCCTTGCGGATGACCGCTCGGGCAACCACTTCATCCGCGAAGTGCGGCGGCTGGGCGGCGGGTATGCCACGCTGCCGATCGTGGCCATCTCGGGCTTTCTGGACTCTGCCCGCCGAATCGACTCTTTGCGCGCGGGCGCCACCCTTTGCATTGCCAAGCCGGTGGAACATGCCGAACTGATCCTCGTCATTGAGCGCCTGCTGCATGCTGCCAGCCCGGCACCGGCCAGCGAGCCCTGCGCGGGGTGCGAGCCGGGCGTGCCTGACATGCCCGACCTCACCGGGCGGGAGGGGCTGGTGTGCCGCATGGCCATCAAGGGCATACCCGACAAGGAAATTGCGCGCAGGCTGGGCATCAGCTATTGGACGGTGCGCACCTACATGGGGCGGATCTTTCAGAAATATGGGGTTGCCAACAGGGTAGAACTGGCGAGGCGATGCCTGGGAAGCGACGCCCACCAGGCCCCGGCGCCGCCGCCCGCGCAGGCCGTCTGGAATGAAATCTCTGCGGATGTGGTGAGCCATCTGCACTACGGGGTGGTGGTCACCGACGTCGACCAGAAAATACTCTGGGTCAACCCGGCGTTTTCCAAAATTACCGGCTACGAGGCGTCAGAGGTTCTTGGCAAGACCCCCAGGCTCTGGAAATCTGGCAAACAGGATCCGCTGTTTTACAAAGACATGTTCGGGCAACTGACCAGCCAGGGCCACTGGAGCGGGGAACTCTGGAACCGCAACAAGCAGGGGCGCCTGTTTCTGGAGACGCTGGAGATCCGTTCCCTGCCGCCGGGTTCTCCCCAGAATGCGCGCTATGTCGGGCTGATTGCCGATATCACCGAGCGCCACCTTGGAACCGGGCGCGTGCGGCATTCCGCACTGCATGATCCCTTGACGGGCCTGGCCAATCGAACCCTGTTGTGGGACCGTGCCGCACAGGAAGTCGCCCACGCACGGCGCAGCAAGAAACCCTTGGCGATTGCCTTTGTGGACCTGGATCGCTTCAAGCCCGTCAACGATACCCTGGGCCATGAGGCGGGCGATGCGGTGCTGGTGGAAATTGCCGAACGCCTGCGCACCCGGATCCGTGACAACGACACCCTGGCCCGCTATGGCGGGGATGAATTCGTCGTGGTCTTGCCCGAGGTGGGCTCGCGGGAACAGGCGCTGGGCGTGGCGGCGAAGCTCCTGCAAGCCTTCAGCGATCCGATCCGGTGCAATGGTAACGACCTCCCCGTCAGTGCCAGCATAGGGCTCAGTTTCTACCCCGACGATGGTGCCGATGTCGATGCGCTGATCGCCGCTTCGGATCGCGCCATGTACCGTGCCAAAGGCCTGGGCGGAGGCCAGGTCCGGGTATTCGAGCGCACCAGCGATTCGGTGCTGGAGAACGGGCGGCTTGTGGGATACCCGTTGCAGCAGGCCCTGGAGCGTGGGGACTTCGTGCTCCATTTCCAGCCCATAGTGGATGTGCAGTCCAGAAAGACCATCGCCGCCGAAGTCATGCTGCGCTTGATGGATTCGCAAGTCGGTCTCGTCTATCCTGCAGAGATCCTTCCTCTGGCAGAGCGCTCCGGGTTCATGCCATCCCTGGGGCGGTGGATTTTGCTGGAGGCCTGCAAGTGCTTGCGCAGGATCCAGAACTCAGGGTTCAAGGATTTTTCCCTGGCCATCAACCTGGCTCCCTCGCAAGTGTTTGATGCGGCGTTTGCAGACCAGATCGACGCTGTGATTGCTGAAACCGGTGTTTGCGCTTCCAGTGTGCAGCTGGATATTCCAGTTTCGGTGTTCTCGCAAGGAGAAGCGGATATTTCTCAGGCCATGGAGCGGTTTGCGCGCACAGGGGTCTCGCTTGCCTTCGATGATTTCGGCATGGGGTGCTCAGGCCCCGGATGCCTGAAGCATGCCTTCTTCGAGGGGCTGAAGATCGATCGCCGGTTGATTGCCGGTGCCCACGCCGACCGATTCAACGCTGCAGTGGTGCGCTCTGTTTTTGGCCTGGCCAGTGATCTGGGCATTGCGGCAGTAGCCAAAGGCGTGGAAGGCTCCAGGGATCTTGATTTTCTGGCCGACCTTGGCTGCACGGTGGCCCAGGGTTTCTTGTTCGCTCCACCGATGCAGGAGACGGAACTGATGGCGTGGCTGTTCGCCAGCGATATTGCATCTGAAACGTTTGATTGAAAGTTGGGAAATGAAGCAAGGGCATCAATTGTGCGCATGGACGAATGCATATTCCATTGGCATTCCTGAAATCGATTCGCAGCACATGGAGTTGGTGGACATCATGAACCGTCTGTGGGACGCGCTGATTCGCCAGGCACCAGCAAAGGAAATGCTGTCCCTGATCGAGGCGCTGGAAAGGTACACCGTCGCCCATTTCTGCGCTGAAGAAACCATGATGCGGATTTCTGGGTATCCCGAACTGAACAGGCACAAGCAGTCCCATGCCCAATTCGTCGGCAAAATTGTCGAGAAAAAAATGGAGCTCGCAGAGGGCAAGGCGCTGCAACTCGACCTCCTGCACTATCTGCGCGACTGGCTGGTGGAGCACATCCTCCAGGCCGACAAGCACTACGCCGACTACTACGAGAGCCAAAAGAAGCCGCGCGGATTCTTCAGCCGGTTTTTTGGCAAGCTGGTCGGATAGCCCCAGGGGGCCGAAAGGGCCCCCATGCCATGGCGGGCTTGTCCCGCGCGTGACAACCCACCGGGTCTGTACGCAGGGTATGGAGTCCATGGCGGCGCTACCCTTGGCGCCATGACCGCCCCCTATGTTCCGCAAATCCGCCTGTACCAGGACTGGCTGCGCACGCAGCGCGGCCTGGTGTTCGATGACTATGACGCGCTGTGGCGCTGGTCGGTGACCGACCTGGACGCCTTCTGGCAAAGCGTATGGGACTGCTTCGAGATCGCCTCGCCCACACCCCACCACGCGGTGCTGGCCGCCAACCGCATGCCCGGCGCGCAGTGGTTTCCGGGGGCGCAGGTCAACTACCTGCACCAGGTGCTGCGCCATGTGGAGCCCGCGCACGCCGCAGGCATGCCCGCCATCGTGGCCTGCAACGAGCGCGGCCAGCGGCGCGAACTGGGCTGGCCCGAGCTGCGCCGCCAGGTGGCCGCGCTGGCGCTGCACCTGCGCGCCCAGGGCGTGCAGCCGGGCGACCGCGTGGCGGCCTACCTGCCCAACATTCCCGAGGCCATGGTGGCCTTCCTGGCCACGGTGGGCATTGGCGCGGTCTGGAGCATTTGCGCCCCCGACATGGGCAGCCATGCCGTGCTCGACCGCTTTCGCCAGATCGAACCCACCGTGCTCATCGGGGTGGACGGCGTGACCTACGGCGGCCGCGACATGGACCGCTGCGCCGTGCTGCAGGAGCTGCGCGCCCAACTGCCCAGCGTGCGCCATGTGCTGCTGGTGAATGATCTGGATGCTACAAAAACAATAGCTAACAGCGCTTGCTACACGGACGTTGTGGCCCGAAATGATGCAGAAGTTGCAGCCTTCGAACCCCTGTGGCTGCCCTTTGACCACCCGCTGTGGATCGTCTATTCCAGCGGCACCACCGGCCTGCCCAAGCCCATCGTGCACGGGCACGGCGGCATGATCCTGGTGTCCTTGCAGCTCAAGGGCCTGCACAACGACGTGGGCTGCAGCTACCACCCCAACAGCTGGGGAGAGCGCTACCACTGGTACAGCTCCACCGGCTGGGTCATGTGGAACGCGCAGACGGCGGGCCTGCTGGGCGGCACCACCTGCGTCATTTACGACGGCAACCCCGGCGGCAGCAAGGAGCGGCCCGACTGGGGCACGCTCTGGCGCTTTGCCGCCGAGAACGGGGTCACCTACTTCGGCGCGGGCGCGGCGTTCTACGCCAACTGCATGAAGGCCGGTCTGGTACTGGCCGACTGCGGCGACCTGACCCGCATCCGTGCGCTGGGCACCACCGGCTCGCCGCTGGCGCCCGAGGTGCAGCAGTGGGGCACGGAGCAGTTTCGGTCCATCCGTGCCATGGCAGGCGGGGAGCCGCAGCCCGACATCTGGTGGAACAACATTTCGGGCGGCACCGATTTTTGCGGCGCCTTCATTGGCGGCCACCGCGAGCTGCCGCTGGTGCCGGGCGAGATGCAGTGCCGCATGCTGGGCGCCGCCGTGGAGGCCTGGGACGAGCAGGGCCAGCCCGTGGTGGATGCGGTGGGCGAGCTGGTGTGCACCCAGCCCATTCCCTCCATGCCCCTGTACCTGTGGGGCGACGCGGACGGCAGCCGCTACCTCTCGAGCTACTTCGACATGTACCCCCCCGGCCACGGGCGCCAGCCCGGTGGCGGCGACGGCCCGCCCGCCATGGGCGCCGTCTGGCGCCACGGCGACTGGCTGCGCATCGGCGCGCACGGCGGCTGCACCATCTATGGCCGCTCGGACGCCACCATCAACCGCCACGGCCTGCGCATGGGCACGAGCGAAATCTACAGCGCCGTGGAGGCCCTGCCCGAGGTGCTCGACAGCCTGGTGGTGGACCTCGAATACCTGGGCCGCGAGAGCTACATGCCGCTGTTCGTGGTGCTGCGCGAAGGCCGCACGCTCGACGACGCCCTGCGCGCACGCATCAACGCCGCCATCCGCACCGCGCTCAGCCCGCGCTTCGTGCCCGACGCCATCTTCGCCGTGGCCGAGGTGCCGCGCACCTTGAGCGGCAAGAAGCAGGAGCTGCCCATCAAGAAGCTGCTGCTGGGCCAGCCGCTGGAGAAGGTGGTCAACCGCGACGCCATGGCCAACCCCGGCTGCCTGGACTGGTACGTGGCGTTTGCAACCCAGCGGGCCCAGGCCGCCTGAGCCTGTTCCCCGGACAAACCCCCATGCCCGCGCTGGTACGATGGCCCGGTGGTGCGCCGACCGGGCGATGGGCTGCGCGCGCCCCCATCCCAACCAACCCGAGGAGTGAGAAGCGATGAGTGGTCAGACCAAGTTCCTGCTGCAAGAGAGCCAGATGCCCAAGGCCTGGTACAACCTCCAGGCCGACCTGCCCAAGCCCCTGCCGGCCGTGCTGCACCCCGGCACGCACCAGCCCGTGGGCCCGGACGATCTGGCGCCGCTGTTCCCCATGGAACTGATCCTGCAGGAAGTCAGCACCGAGCGCGAGATCGAGATCCCCGAGCCCGTGCGCGAGATCTACCAGCTCTGGCGCCCCGCGCCGCTGTTCCGCGCGCACCGGCTCGAAAAAGCCCTGGGCACGCCCGCCAAGATTTTCTACAAGTACGAAGGCGTGAGCCCCGCAGGCAGCCACAAGCCCAACACCGCCATTCCGCAGGCCTTCTACAACAAGCAGGCTGGCGTCAAGCGCCTGACCACCGAGACCGGCGCGGGCCAGTGGGGCACCTCGCTGTCGTTTGCGGGCAGCCTGTTCGACCTGGAGGTGCTGGTGTTCCAGGTGCGCGTGTCGTACGACCAAAAGCCCTACCGCCGCGCCGTGATGGAAACCTACGGCGCACGCTGCCTGCCCTCGCCATCCACCGAAACGCAGTACGGCCGCAGCGTGCTCGCGCAGCGCCCCGACCACCCCGGCAGCCTGGGCATCGCCATCTCCGAAGCCGTGGAACTGGCCGTGCAGCGCGACGACACCAAGTACGCGCTGGGCTCGGTGCTCAACCATGTGCTGCTGCACCAGACGGTGATCGGCCTGGAAGCCATGGAGCAGATGCAGATGGCCGACGCCTGGCCCGACGTGGTGGTGGGCTGCACCGGCGGCGGCTCCAACTTCGCGGGCATCGCCTTCCCGTTCATCGGCCACGGCCTGCGCGGCGGCCCCAAGCCGCGCATCGTGGCCGTGGAACCCGCAGCCTGCCCTTCGCTCACGCGTGGCAAGTACGCCTACGACTACGGCGACACCGGCCACATGACGCCGCTGACCAAGATGCACACCCTGGGCAGCACCTTCACGCCGCCGGGCTTCCACGCGGGCGGCCTGCGCTACCACGGCATGGCGCCCATGGTGTCGCACGCCAAGGAACTGGGCCTGATGGAGGCCGTGGCCTACACGCAGAACCAGTGCTTCGAGGCCGGCGTGCTGTTCGCGCGCACCGAAGGCATCGTGCCCGCGCCGGAAGCCAACCACGCCGTCAAGGGCGCCATCGAGGAAGCCCTGCGCTGCAAGCGCGAGGGCAAGAGCGAAACCATCCTCTTCGGCCTGTGCGGCCACGGCCACTTCGACATGGCGGCGTACCAGAAGTACTTTGCGGGCGAGCTCAAGGAAGAGTCGTACGACGAGAAGGAACTGGCCATGGCATTGGCTGGCCTGCCCAGCGTGGACGCACCCTGACCAGGGTGGTGCTGCCCCCATGGGCGGCAGCACCACGGCCGGGAAGATACGACCGCGTCATTGGACTGAGCTGTAGTCCGCCAGTTTCTTCGCAAACTTGAAAGTCCAAAGCCTTGCCGGGCGCTCACTGCCTGCGCCCTTGGTCACACGGGCGGTGTTGCCTGCGGTGCAGCCGCTCGCGCCCGCTGTGGTGACCAGGGCCCCCGAAGCGTCGACGGTGCACTTGGTGATGTCGCCGTCCTGGGGGGCGCCGGATGCAGAGTAGATCTGGGTCTTGAGGCCGAAGTCGTTGTCGTTGACCAAGGCGAGGGTGGAGTCATCGACCAGTGCCAGGCCTTCCGCTTTTTCGGCCAGCCACCCAGCCTTGTTCAGATCAAGCAGCAATGTCTTTTTGAGCGGCGCCACCGATGCGTAGTTGACGCCATTGACGGCGGCGCCGGTCATGCTGCTCTTTTCCAGATCGGTGCCCATTGCTGCGATGTCGGTTGCGTTTGCGGGGACTTGCACCAGCATCAGGTGGTTGAAAACCTTGCCATCCACCCCGGCGCCTTGCTCGATGACGATGAACTTGCCATTGCCCAGTGCCACCAGATCGCCCAGCTTGGCTCCGCCCGTCTTGCCGCTGGAATACTGTGTGCTGTCGATAGGGTAGGCGAACAGCCGGGTCTTTTCAGTGGCAGGATCGAACTCCACCCAGCGGTTGAATTTTGCGTAGTCCTTGATGCTCTGGCTGGTGGCCGCGGTGGCACCCGGCAGCACATAGTCCGCTTTGCCGTCGTCCAGCGGGCTCTGGATGAAGCCGTTGAGCTTGGCGGTGGATGGGTCTAGCGACAAGCCCTCCATGCCCCGGTTGGCCCGGCGCTTGGCCAGCACGGCGGGAAGATCGGAAGCCCCCGTACCGGGCTGGTACTTCTTCTGGATGATGCCGGTGGCGAGATCGATCTTGACGATGAAGGGGCCATATTCGTCCGACACCCAGAACGCGCCGCGTGCCGTATCGAGCACCACAGACTCGGTGTCCAGACCGTTGTCGCTGAATGCCGTTTTGCTGGAGGCATCAAAACGCAGCGCATCGTTGAGGGGAATTTCTCCCGAGGCGCCTGGCTTGCCCGCCGCAATGGCCAGCCCTGAGGCGTTGATGCTGGCACTGACCTTGATCGGCATGCTGGACTTGAGCACAGCACCATTGCGGCCCACGCTGATGACCCCGATGGCTGGCGCAAAGCTGGGCGATGGGAACAACTTGCCGTCGCTGGTTCCAGTGGCGCCGGCTCCCAAGACCGAGTTGGGAACCTTGGGGCCGTCGCCGTTGGGGCCGCGGTCGGTAATTCCGTAGAACTCCAGCGATCCGTCGGCAGCCTTGCCCTTGAAGGCCAGGCCCGATCCATAGGACGGCAGGAACCCTGTGGGGAAATCGTTCTTCACGGCGGCGACACTGCCCTCGTACGGCACGTAGAAACGCGGATCCGCACTGATGTGATAGCGGGTGATGGACGTCTGCACGCTCCCCACCGCCTGGGCCTGGGTCACGGTTTCGGTGACCGCAGTACCGAGCTGCGTGGCCAGTGTGTTTTCAAAGTGCTCGCGCGCTAGCGCACGGCGCTCGTTGCCGATGGTGCGACCTTGGAAGTCGGCCGGAAGTTTGGCCAGCAGCGCGGCCAGTGCCGGTTCAAAGGCAGCAGGGGTTGCAGAAAAGTCCAGGGACGCTTTGCCAAGCGCAGACTTGACGGCCGCAGTCAGCTTGATGCCGTTGGATGGGTCATCGTCCTCGTCCAGCACCTGCAGTGCCACGAGACGGTTGACCACGGCATCGTTGAGCGTGTTGCCCGATGATGCCAGCGCCATAGGCGTCACAGTGGCTTGGCAGCTTGCGGTGCCCAGCACCACGCCACCGACGGCGAAAGTCAGGGTTTCGCCATCCTTGCAGCTGAAACCGCCTTGGACATCGGTGGTGCCAACCGTTCCCGAAGAGCCTTTGTAGTCCAGACCCTCCACTGCGGAATCCAGAAACTTCCCGGCCAGTTGCGGGGTGTCGTTGGATCCCCCACAGGCCGTCAGCATGGCAGCAGCCAGCGTGGACAACACGGGAGCAGAAATTCTAAAAAGCGGTTTCATATATGGCCCATGGAAACAAATTTGACAAATATAAGCATCCAATGTGGCGGTTGTGTGACGTGTAAATGGCGATTGATTGACACTCTGCTGTCACAAAATTCGTGAAAATATCTTGGCAAAGCTGTTATTTTTGGGTGTATTCATGAGAGTGATCGCTGCATTTGTCTTGTTTGCTGCTTCTGGCCTTGCCGGCCTGTATCACGCTGAGGCCAACTCGGCGGGGAACATGGTTCCTACCTACGAAGTAAAATTGTTGATGAATCCAGAGGTTGTTTTGGACTCTGAACACAAACTGAAAGAGACTGTGCTGAATGCGTTTGGAATGCCTGCCACAGTCACAAAAATGAATGTTTTGTTCATGGATACGGATTCCAAAAGCATTTATGGCAGCGGGTGGATCGCGAGAATTCGCAAAACGGAAGATGAGGGGGATTTTGAGCTCTCCTACAAAAAGCGCTATTCCATTCCCAACGGAGACATTACAGAAGCCTTGTCTATTGCCAATGCGCAGGGTTTCGATATTTCAGATACAAACTATGCGGCCCAAATCGAGTGGGGATATCAAGAGAAAACGCTGAGCATCACCAATGCCAAAAAAGACAATAAATCTGGATACCATGGCATGGAAATACCATCCACCAGTGATGCTATTTCTCTGCTCAGAAAAAACATACCAGGAAAAATGGATAACTGGTGGTATTCCCATTGGGGCAGCGATATGCTGAGCGTATCCAGAAAATATGGGCCTGTATTGGCGAAAAGATCCGTTGGCCTTTGGTCTGGCATACCTCTGTATATCGAGGTTTGGCCCATCAGGAGCTCCTCCGGCACGGGCACAGAGTACGTGGTGGAGGCTTCGTTCAAAACTGCCAACGGGAGTGCTGCGGCCGGTCGGCATGACGATCTGATGGCCTACCTGGTGGCAAGAGGGTGGTTCTTGGCGCAGGATTCGCTGAAGACGCAGATGATCATGCAGCGCTATTGAGTCACCTCTGAGAAATCCCAGTCGCCTCTGGTGAGGTCTTGAAAGACCGATGCATTTTGCTACATATTTGATAGCTGCTTGCGCTTGCCAGTAAGGCGCTGGAGGCTAATTTTGCTTAGAACTTGTCCGTAAATTATTTGATGGCATCAAATAATTTACGGACAAGTTCTTAAAGTTTATGCCGCTGCGGGCTTGCGGTTCACCAGCACAATGCCCGCCGCCACCAGCGCCAGCGCGGCCAGCAAGCCGGGCGTGATGGGTTCGCCCAGCCACCAGGCGCCAAACAGCAGGGCGAACACGGGGGTGAGGAACACGAACACCGAAATCTTGGTGGCCGGGTAGCGCGTCAGCAGCCACATCCACGCCAGGTAGCTGGCAAACGCGCCCACCAGCGCCTGCACCAGCAGCGAGCTGGCGGCAAAGGCGCTGAAATCCAGGCTCCAGCGCTCGCCCAGCGCCAGCGACAGCAGCGGCAGTACCGCCGTGCTGATGCCCACCTGAAACAGCAACTGCTTGGCCGGTGCCACGCGGCCCAGCGGGGTGGCGCGGATGGTCAGCGTGGTCAGTGCCCACAGCAGCCCGGCCAGCAATCCCAGCAGGTCGCCCAGCCAGGCTTGGGGCAGGGCGGCCTTGGCGGGGCCCAGCAGCCCTTCGCCCAAGGCCAGCCCCACGCCCGCAAAGGCCCCGGCCAGCCCCAGCCACTGCCAGCCGTGCAGCCCCTCGCCGGGCACCAAGCGCGGCAGCAGCAGCGCCACCCAGAAAGGCGAGCAGTACAAAAACACCGTCAGCCGCGAGGCCGTGGTGTACTGCAGGCCGATGTAGATGCAGGCGAACTCACCCGCAAACAGCGTCCCGGCCAGCACCCCGGCTACCATTGCGCCGCGCGGCTCGTGCGCGCTGCCCAGGCGCACCCCGCGCCACAGGCACCACGCCAGCACCGCCACCGTGGCCATGGCAAAGCGCACAAAGGCCTGGAACACCGGCGCCACCTCGGCCACTGTGGCCTTGACCAGCACCTGCTGAAAGCCCCAGAACAGGCAGCAGGCCAGGAGGATGGCAATGGCAGTGGCGTCGAGGTGGTGCAGGCGCGAATGGGGCATGGCACCGATGCTAAAGCACCGTGCCTTGTTCCCCACCCACCAGGCTTGTGTGGATCAGCCGATCAAGGGCAAGCCCAGGCGCCGTTGCTGCGCGTGAAGATCTCGTTGCCGTAGAGCAGGGCATTGCCATCGCGGGCCAGCGCCCACATGGAAGCGCTGTCGTAACCGCGCGAGATCGCGGCTTGACGCTGCCATGCCGTGCCGTTGCGGGTAAACAATGCCATGTAATAGCCATCCTTCGACAGGGCGCCGCACGAGAGATCGGCGGCATGGATAGCACGGTCTTCTGCCCCATTCGACGCCAAGACAGCCAGGGTGTTGCCGTCGTCGGACAGTTGCATGCTGCTGTAAGCACCTGCCGCAATGTCCATGAAGTACCAGATACCCACTGGGATGCTGGCTTGCTGGCTCCAGATCCCGTTGCTTTGCTGGGTGAAGACCAGGGCGAAGGATGGAACGCTCTCGCTACGGTATTGGGCCCCTTGGTTCACCGCCAAGGTCTTGCCATCACGTGCCAGGGCCATGATGTCGGCGGATTTGTCGCCGGTTTCTAACAAGGCCTGTTGGGACCAGGTCGTGCCGCTGCGAGCGTAAATCACGACAGCACCCATGTACTTGCGTGTGGCTTGCGAGTAGAAATTGATCGACTCAACGAGCAAGCTGCCGTCGGCGGACAGTGCCAGTTTATTGCCAGACGCTGCGCATGGCGGCTGGCAGGCCGCGGGGAGGTTGCTGGGTTCGAGTGAGGCTTGCTGGATCCAGGTATTGCCGCTGCGCTGGTAGATGTAAGAACGTGTCCTGTAAGGGGTTAGGTCACCCTGGGCTGGTACAGGTTCATGGATGGCCAGGGTGTTGCCGTCGTCAGACAGCGCCAGGTTGACCCCGAACTGAGCATTGCCGGAACGCAGCACGGCGTGCAGCTGCCATGGATGAGCACTGCTGCTGCGTGTGAAGACTGCTACGGTGGAGTCTGCATCGGCGCTGGGCTGCCCGATAGCGAGAGTGAGACCGTCTTTGGACTGCGAATGGAAGATTGGTACCCTTCCGGAAGGGAATTCGTAGCTGGGTTCATTGACGATGGGTGCGGTAAAGGTGCCGCATCCATTGGCATCGCACGCACGCAGTCGGTAAGTGGCGTTGATACGCGTAGCCAAGTTTAGCGCATCGGTGCTGGCGTCGTAGAAGGTTCCGGTGAACCCCTGCGAACCCCTGGGCTGGTACCTGAAGCCCCTCCAGTCGTCGTTGGTGCCGTCGGCAGCCTTGGTTTCAGGCAGCGGGCCGGGGCCGTCGGGGTCCACATGCAGTTCGTAGCGGGTGGCGCCAGGCGTGGCGGTCCATCGGAAGTTCAATTCAAACGTGAAGTTCGTGGGGGCCGCGAGGCCGGGCGCGGGTGGCGGCGCCGTGTCATCAGAGCCCCCGCCGCAGCCCGCCAGGGCCACCAGGGCGCAGCCCAGGGCTGCAGCGGCGCGCAAAGGGTTCATGGCGCGCAGTCGCGCGGGGATCAAAACGGGCGTGGTAACCATCTTCAATGGCATCCTTTGTTCAAAATCTTGTGTGTGCAAAATGCCCACCCTACAGCCACGGCACCCCGGACGGGATGCCGCTGCAAGACGTAGATCAGCCGATCAAGGGCAAGCCCAGGCGCCGTTGCTGCGCGTGAACAGCGTGTTGCCGTAGAACAGGGCATTGCCATCGCGGGCCAGCGCCCAGATGTCTGCCTTTGCGCGCGAGATGGCGGCTTGCCGTTGCCAGGCGCTGCCAGTGCGCGAATACAGTGCCATGTACAAGCTACCCACCATCGGGCCGCACGAGAGATCTGTGGGCTTGACATCGAGTTCTGGGGGCTGATACCCAGGTGAATTTCTCGCGAGGATGGCCAGGGTGTTCCCGTCGACAGACAGTTCCATGCTGCTGAGCGTGCTGGCTCCAAGGGTCACCAGATGAACAAGGCCGACGGGAATGCGGGCTTGCTGGCTCCAGGTGTTGTCGCTTTGCTGGGCATAGACCAGGGCAGCGGTCATGTCGGTGGAGGGTGTGCTGAGGGATTCCGCGCCTTGATTCACCGCCAGGGTTTTGCCGTCTCCCGACAAGGCCAAGAGTTCCACAGACTTGCCGCCCGTTTCCAGCACGGCTTGTTGCGACCAGGTGGCACCGCTGCGCGTGTACGTCACCACGGTGCCCATGGATGTGGAGCCCACGCCTGGGGCGGTGCTGAATTTCCGCGAGGTGGCAAGCAGGCTGCCATTGGCAGAGAGCGCCAAATGGCCGACGTGTCCGGCAAAGCAGGGCTGTGGGCATGCCGATGGTGCGGCGGGTGCTTCCAAAGTGGCTTGCAGGTTCCAGGAGCTGCCACTGCGCTGGTAGAGGTATGCCACGTCCGCGAGTGCGTTGGCATCGCTGGCAGAGGTCAGCTTGCCTGTTGTGGCCAGGGTGCTGCCGTCGGCGGATAGCTCGATCTGCGCTCCAAAGGAGCCCTTGCCGGAGCGCAGTACCGCATGGGGTTGCCAAGGCTGGGTGCTGCTGTCGCGCGTGAAAACGTAGACAGCGCCGTCGTCACCGGCGCTGGGCTGGCCCATGGCCAGCGTCAGGCCGTCCTTGGAGAGTCGTGGGGAGACGTCCAAGCTGTAGATGTACTTGTTGGGAGCGCGTCCTGAGCTGAACTCGTGACTGACGGCGTTGACAATGTCATACGTCTTGGGATCGGTGAAGGCGCCGCAACCGCTGGCATCGCACGCCCGCAGCCGGTAGGAGGCGTTAAGGCTGGCTGCCAGGCTGGTCGCAGAGACGGGTGCGTTGAGGTCGCCGGAAAACCATTGAATCGCCTCCAGTGAATACCTGAAACCGGTGCCGGTGGCCTGGTCGAAGTCGTTTGCCTTGGCCTCTGCCAGTGGGCCAGCGCCGTCCGGGTCCACATACAGCTCATAGCGGGTGGCGCCGGGTGTGACATTCCAGCGAAAGACGCCGAGCTTGGTCACCGAAAAGTTGGTGGGCGCTGCAAGGGTGGTTGTTGGCGGCTGCGCCGCATCGTCAGAGCCCCCGCCGCAGCCCGCCAGGGCCACCAGGGCGCAGCCCAGGGCTGCAGCGGTGCGCAAAGGGTTCATGGCGCGTAATCGCGCGGGGATCAAACTGGCACTAGAGGTCATCTCAAACATCTTTCATGAAAACGAGTGACGCGCCCGCAGTCCGCTGGGGGCCGTGGCGCGCACAGCGATTGAAACATCGTCGATGTAAAAACAGTGTTTCTATTTGTATCGCTGTATCTGCTGGGCTGTTCATGGAAGGCCAGGCCCGCGCCCGGTGCTCGGGCTGCAGGCTCGGGCGGCAGCACGGTACACTTGCCGCAATTTTGTGCGCAAGCGCCCATCCCACCCTGTTGTCCATGGCCGTACAGACGGCGGGCCCCACCCGCACCCATTTCGATTTCAAGAGCGCCTCGCTGCCCGCGGTGGCGCTGATGCTCAAGACCACCGACTTGGCGGTGCTGGCCACCGAGTTGGCTCGGCGCCTGGAAGATGCGCCGGGTTTTTTTGACCAGGATCCGGTGCTGATCGATCTGGTGGGCGTGCGCGACGCGCAGGAATCCATCGACTTTGCCACCCTGGTGCAGTTGCTGCGCCAGCACCGCACGCTGCCCGTTGCCGTGCGCGGCGGCTCCGATGCGCAAATGCAGGCCGCCCGCGAGGCCGGACTGGCCGCAGCACCCGATGCCGCGCCCACCCGCGCCGAGGCCGAACCGCGCGAGGTGGTGCGAGAGGTCGAAGTGATCCGCGAGGTCGAGGTGGTGCGCGAAGTGCCCGTGGCCGCGCTGCCCGCCGTGGTGGTGGACAAGCCGCTGCGTTCGGGCCAGCAGGTCTATGCGCGCGGCGCCGACCTGATCGTCATGGCCATGGTCAGCTTTGGCGCCGAGGTCATTGCCGACGGCAACATCCACGTCTATGCGCCGCTGCGCGGCCGCGCCATTGCAGGCGCGCGCGGCAACACGGACGCCCGCATTTTCTGCACCTGCCTGGAGCCGCAACTGGTTTCCATCGCAGGCATCTACCGCACCACCGAGACCGAACTGCCCGACAGCGTGCGCGGCAAGCCGGCCCAGGTGCGGCTCGACGGCGAGAAGCTCCTGATAGAGCCGCTTGCCTGACCCTCTCCCTATCAACCCATTGAGAAACAGCATCACATGGCCAAAATCGTCGTCGTGACCTCCGGCAAGGGTGGCGTGGGCAAGACCACCACCAGTGCCAGCTTCGCCTCCGGCCTCGCCCTGCGCGGCCACAAGACTGCTGTGATCGACTTTGACGTCGGCCTGCGCAACCTGGACCTCATCATGGGTTGCGAGCGCCGCGTGGTGTACGACCTCATCAACGTCATCCACGGCGAGGCCAACCTCCACCAGGCCCTCATCAAGGACAAGCAGTGCGACAACCTGTTCGTGCTGGCCGCCAGCCAGACGCGCGACAAAGACGCGCTGCGCCTGGACGGTGTGGAAAAGGTGCTCCAGGATCTGGCCGAGATGGGCTTCGAGTACATCGTCTGCGATTCGCCCGCAGGCATCGAGGCCGGTGCGCTCATGGCCATGCACTTTGCCGACGAGGCGCTGCTGGTGACCAACCCCGAGGTGTCGTCGGTGCGCGACTCCGACCGCATTCTGGGCATGCTGGGCAGCAAGACCAAGCGCGCCATCGAGGGCAGCGAACCCATCAAGGAGCACCTGCTCATCACGCGCTACAACCCCAGCCGCGTGCAGGACGGCCAGATGCTGAGCCTGGAGGACATCCAGGACATCCTGCGCATCAAGCTCATCGGCGTGATCCCCGAGTCCGAGACGGTGCTGCAGTCGTCCAACCAGGGCATCCCGGCCATCCACGCCCAGGGTAGCGACGTGTCCGAGGCCTACAAGGACGTGATCGACCGCTTCCTGGGCGAGGAAAAGCCCATGCGCTTCATCGAGGCCGAAAAGCCCGGCTTTTTCAAGCGCCTGTTTGGAGGCAAGTAAGCCATGGCATCGTTCCTGTCCTTCCTGCTGGGCGAGAAGAAGAAAACCGCCAGCGTCGCCAAGGAGCGCCTGCAGATCATCCTGGCGCACGAGCGCAGCGGCCGCAATGCCGCCGAGCCCGACTACCTGCCTGCGCTTCAGCGCGAGCTGGTGGCGGTGATCTCCAAGTACGTGTCCATCAACCCCGACGACATCAAGGTCCAGCTCGAACGCCAGGACAACCTGGAGGTGCTGGAGGTCAAGATCGAACTGCCCGAGGTCGGCCGCTGAGCCTGCGCATCTGCACCCCTTGCGGCGTCCGTCACAAGCGGTTGCACTTGAGTGTTTGATGGCGTTCGGCCCACGCCTTAGCATGCCTGCACGCCTGACTGTGCGCAGGCGCTCGGGGGGAGTGCAATGCGGGCATGGACTCTGAAATGCAGCGTCTTGGCGCTGTGCGCTGCGGGGCTTGCGGCCTGTGGGGGTGGCGAGGACGACGCTGGCGCCACCCAGCGCACTGAAAATGCGGCGCCAGCGCCCACGCTGCGCCTGGCCAGCGTGGCACCCATGGCCCAGGTCAGCCTGCAACCCACGGACCTGGACTTCCCCAACCCTGAGCGGGGTTTCTACCGCTTTGCCACCGACCCTTCCAAGATCACGGCCACCTCGCTGCTCTATGTGGCGCAAGAGGGGCAGCGCCTGGTCTATACCCCCGGCGACCTGAGCGCCTACCGCACCCGCAACCTGCCCGCCAGCTACCTGAGCAAGCTGGACACCGGTTTTGCCAACCTGCGCAAGCAGGGGCTCAAGGCGGTGCTGCGCTTTGCCTACAACTACCCGGAAACCGAGGCCGACTACCTCAACGCCCAGGACGCCACGCTCTCGCGGGTCAAAACCCATATCCAGCAGCTGCAACCCGTGCTGCAGCGCAATGCCGACGTCATTGCCGTGCTGCAAGGGGGTTTCATCGGCGCCTGGGGCGAATGGCATACCTCGTCCAACAACCTCACCACGCCAGCGCGCAAGGCCGCGGTGCGCGATGCGCTGTTGCAGGCGCTGCCCAGCCAGCGGCTGCTGCACCTGCGCCTCCCGGCGGATCTGGCCCTGTGGTACCCGACGCCGGCCGCCTTGGCGCAAGCGCTGTCGGACGCGCCACCGCCTGCCGCACGCATCGGGCTGCACAACGACTGTTTCCTGGCCAGCCCCGACGATGTGGGCACCTACTTTGCTGAAACCGCCGCGCAGTCGCAGGCCTTGCGCACCTATGCACAGCAGGCCAGTGCCGTGACCGGTGCCGGAGGGGAAACCTGCGAACCGCCCGAGCCTGCCCAGGCCCGCATGGCCTGTGCCGACATCCTGCGCGAAGGCGCGGCCTACCACATGAGCTACCTGAACCGCGACTACTACGAGGGCTTCTTTGCGCAGTGGCAAGCGGGCGGCTGCATGGCCGAAGTGTCGCGGCGCCTTGGCTACCGGCTGGAGCTGCAGGCCGTGTCGCACAGCAGCACGGCTGTGCCTGGCGGCACGCTGGCCTGGTCGGTGGCGCTGGCCAACCAGGGCTGGGCCCGGCCCTTGAATCCGCGCAGCCTGGCACTGGTGCTGGTGGACGCCCAGGGGCAGGCCACCAGCTTGCCCCTGGCGGGCACCGACCTGCGCCAGGCCACGCCCGGCGAGCCTTTGTTGTTGTCGGGCGAGGCGGCCCTGCCTGCAGCGCTGGCCAGCGGTTCGTACCAGGTGCACCTGGCCGCGCCCGATGCGGCTGCCGCGCTGGCGGGCCAGGCTGCCTATGCCTTGCGCTTTGCCAATGCGGACAACGCCGTCACCGGCGTGCAGTGGCAGCCTGCGCAGGGGCGCCTGGCGCTGGGCAGCACGCTCACAGTGCAGTGATGTGGGGCTCTGGGGCAGGCTCTATCGCTTATGCTTGGCCCACTTGCCTGCCAGGGCCTGGGCAATGCTCAGGGCGCGCTGGCCCGGCTCCAGCCAGGCTTGCTGGCCAGCCTGGAGGCTGCCCGGCTGCTCCACTGCCAGGTAAAAGCCGCAGCGTCCGGTCTGCGCCATGGTGCGCCCGGCCTGGACAAAGCCCATCACGGCGTTGAACTTGTAGCAGGGCTCGCGCGGCGCCGTCACGCGCAGGGTGCAATCCGGGAAGTGCAGCCGGTCGCCCACATAGACCTCGTGCTCCAGCAGCCCCTGCACGCTCAGGTTCTCACCCATGAAGCCCGGGGGCAGTGGCAGCGGTTCGGTCGCCAGCCCGTGCTGCTGGCGCTGTGCCTGCCAGAAGGCGTGGTGCTCCACCGGGTAGGCGTACAAGGCCTTGTCCAGCCCGCCATGCACGCTGGGGTCGGCCTGTTCGTCGCCCTCCAGGCCCAGGCGGCCCACGGGCACCGGGCCTGGCACTGGCGCCTTGGCAATGGCCGACAGCACGCTGCGCTCGCCCACGCGCAGCATCTGGCAGGCGCCACGGTTCACATGCAGCAGGGTCAGGCCCACCGTTGGCATGTCACAGCGGGTGGTCGGTGTGGAAGCGCCCGCCGTGGTATAGCAGGGGCGGCATCCCGGTGCGGTGGCTGCAGCGCTCGACTTCGCCGACAAAGATCACGTGGTCGCCCTCGGGGTACTGGCTGCGGCTGAAGCATTCGAACGTGGCAGCCGCGCCGTCGATCAGCGGGGTGCCGTCCAGGCCTGGGTGGTGCGCCACGCCAGCCCAGCGGTCGATGCCGCGCGTGGCAAAGCGCTCGGCCAGGGCCTGCTGGTCGGCAGCCAGCACGTGGATGGCGTAGCGCACGCCCGTGCGAAACACCTCCATGGAGCCCGCCTGGCGCGACAGGCTCCAAAGCACCAGCGGCGGCGACAGCGAAACCGAGTTGAACGAATTGGCCGTCAGCCCCACCGGGCTGCCCGAGGGGGCGCGTGCGGTCACGATGGTCACGCCGGTGGCGAACATGCCCAGCGCGCTGCGAAAGTGGCGCGAATCGAAATCGGGCGGCAAAAGGGTAGGGTGGTGGTACACGCAGAACCTGGACGGGGAGGGCGGGCTATTATCCGGGGCCTGTGGTTTTTGTGCTGTGCCCCCCAGGGGTGCCCCTTGTTGCGAGTGTGTGATGACGATGCTGGCCCTGCCCTTTGATGCTGACCTGGTGCGCCCGCGCCTGCGTGCCTGGTGGCGTGCGGGGGCTGTGGCGCTGGTGGGGGCCGTGCTGGCGGGTGGGGCATGGGCTTTGCAGGCTGCGCCGCAGGAGAGCGTCTCGGCCTGCGCGCTGCTGTTGCCGCGCTTGCCGGGGGTACGCGCAGAACAGTGCGAGGCCGCGCGCCTCACGCCCAGCGGCGCACGTTCGAGCTTGGGCACGGCGCTGTACTGGCGCGACATCCTGCCGCAGCACCCGGACATCGACACCCTGCGCGTGCTGGTGGTGGGCGCCATGCATGGCGACGAGCTCACCTCGGGTGCACTGGCCATGCACTGGATCGGCTTGGCCGAACAGACGCGGCGGCCCGTGCACTGGCGCTTCATCCCCGTGCTCAACCCCGATGGCCTGCTGGCCAAGAAACCCACCCGCGTGAATGCCCGTGGGGTGGATCTCAACCGCAATTTCAACACCCCCGACTGGTTGGCCGATGCCCCGCGCTACTGGCGCGAACGCACGCGCAAGGATCCGCGCCGCTGGCCGGGCACGGAGCCGTTGTCCGAGCCTGAATCGCTGTTCCTGCACACCCAGCTGGAGGAGTTCAACCCCCACCTGGTCGTCAGCATCCACGCACCCTACGGGGTGCTCGATTTCGATGGCCCCCACGAGCCGCCCCAGCGCCTGGGCCGCCTGCGCCTGGACCGTGTGGGGGTCTTCCCGGGTTCGCTGGGCTACTACGGCAGCTTGCAGCAGAACATGCCGGTGGTCACCATCGAACTGGAACACGCCCTGAACATGCCGCGCGATGCTGAAGTGCGGGCCATGTGGCGTGACCTGCTGCGCTGGATGGACACGCGCCTGTACCGCCCCGCCCCGGTGGAGGCTGCGAAAATCAAGGGAAATCGGCCTCTGGCGCCGTAAATAATGCGCAGGCAGCTATCAAAACAATAGCAAATCAGAATACCGGCCTGCCCTTGGGGAAGGGCAATCGCCCGACGCACTGGCCTGCATGCAGGGAAAATGCGGTATCGGTGTGGCCCTGTCACCGCCTAAGCTGCACCACAACGCGAGAGGAGAACCCCATGCAACCAATTCGCCACATGATGGCCGCCGCCCTGGGCGTGCTCGCCGTGCTGGCTGCGCCTGCAGCTTCCGCCCAGGCGCAAGCCACCGTCAAGGTAGGAGTGATTGGTCCCTTTACAGGCCCATCGTCCGACTTTGGAGTTCCACTGCGCCAGGGCATTGAGCTGGCCATCGCTGAAATCAACACCGCCGGGGGGTACCTGGGGCGACCGATGGAACTTGTCGTGCGTGACGACAAGGGCGACCCGGACACCGGGCTCAAGGCCTCGCAGGACCTTGCCAAGCAAGGCGTGGTGGCGACCATCGGCTTTTGCAACACCGGTGTGGCGGCCAAGTCGCTGGAGGTGTACCAGAGCGCACAACTGCCGCTCATCATTCCCTGTGCCACCGGCACGCCGCTGACGGCCAAGTACCCGCCTGCGCAGAGCTACATCTTCCGCACCTCGGCGCGCGACAGCATCCAGGCCCCCTTTGTGGTGGAAGACATTGTCAAGCGTGGCTGGAACCGTGTAGCCATTTTTGCCGACACCACAGGCTACGGCGAGGCCGGGCTCAAGGACGTGCAGGAGGCACTGGCCGCGCGCAAGCTGCAGGCGGTGCATGTCACGCGCTTCCCGCTGGGCGTGACGGATCTGCGCAAGGATCTGCAGGCTGCGCGCGAGGCCGGAGCCAACGTCATCTTCAGCTACACCGTGGGCCCGGAGGAAGCCGTCATTGCCAACAGCCGCAAGGATCTGGGCTGGAAAGTCCCCCTGGTAGGCGCCTGGCCGCTGTCGTTTCCCTTCTTCATCGACGGCGCCAAGGATGCGGCCGATGGCGCACTGATGGCGCAGACCTTCATTGCCGAGCCCAGCAACGAGCGCCGGGCATCCTTTTTGACCAACTTCAAGCGCAAGCACGGCGAACGCATGGCCGTGCCCATGGCCGCAGCGCAGGGCTACGACGCCACCTACCTGCTCACCTACGCGCTGTTCGGCATCCGCGACGGCAAGCTCGACGGCCCCGCCGTCAAGAACGCGCTGGAAAACATCAAGCGCGTGTACTACGGCGTGGTGGCCACCTATGAGCATCCCTTCACGTCGGAGGACAAGGACGCCATCACCCAGAACATGCTGGTCATGGGCAAGGTGCAGAACGGATCCATCACCTTTGCCTACCCCGAGGATGCCAAGCGCAATCTGATCGTCCAACGCAAGAAGTAGGGGCACCCCCCCCCTGAGCGGCTATCGCCGCTTCCCCCCGCTCTCGCATTGCTGCGCAATGCGGGCAGGGGGACGCCACCAGCGCGGCGGGGCAGCCCTTGCGCGGTGGCTGCTGGGTGGGGCCCTGCCCGTGGCGTAGAGGGTGGGCTTTGCCAGTGCTGCTGTGGGGGTGTTCCCGCAGCCCTGCGGCATCAAGCCCGTGCGGGTTGCAGGCCGGTGCCCTTGGGGGCGCGGTCGAAGCCGTAGAAGCCAAAGTCCATGCCGGGGCGCTGGCCGCCGATGAGTTCGGCCAGGGCCAGGCCGGAGCCTGCGCCGTGCGTCCAGCCCAGGGTGCCGTGGCCGGTGTTGACCCACAGCCCGCGCAGCGGCGTGCGGCCGATGAAAGGGATGTTGGTCGGCGTGGCGGGGCGCAGGCCCGTCCAGTACTGGGGGTTGCCGCCTTGTTCTTCAGTGCGGGTGTCGCACACACCGGGGAACAGCTCCTCGATGCGGCGCGACAGCATGTGGCAGCGCGCGCGGGCCACGGGGGTGTCCAGCGCCATGTCAAAGCCGCCCAGCTCGATGGTGCCGGCCACGCGCAACTGGTCGCCCAGGCGGCTGATGGCGATCTTGCGGCCGTCGTCCAGTGCCGAGACGGTGGGGGCCGCCTCGGGCCGCAGAATGGGGAAAGTGGCGCTGTAGCCCTTGCCGGGGTAGATAGGCAAATCCACGCCCACGCTGCGCAGCAGCGGCCCACTGTAGGAGCCGCAGGCCACCACGATGGCGTCACCTTTTAGAACGGTGTCTTTTTGGCCTGCAGCGTCCGGCTGGTTTGCCCTGATAGCTACAGAATTGATAGCGTCGCCATTGTGCTCCAGGCGCACCACGTCATGGCCGTACAGGAATTGCACGCCGCGCTCGGCGCAGCGCTGGGCAAGCTGCTGGGTGAACAGGCGGGCGTCGCCGCTTTCATCGGTGCTGGTGTAGGTGCCGCCCACAATGCGGTCGCCATAGGCCCGGAAGGCGGGCTCGATCTGCAGCAGTTCCTCGCGGGTGACCAGGCGGCGCTGCACGCCATGCTTGCGCATCACCTCCACGGCCAGGCCTGCGTCGTCGTAGGACTTCTGGTCCGAGTAGAAATGCGCGATGCCGCGCTCCAGGCGGTGGTATTCGATGCCCGTGCTGCGCACCAGTTCCTTGAGCGCGCGGTGGCTGTAGGCACCCAGCTCCACCAGTTGCTGTACATTGCGCTCGAACGCAGCATCGTTGCACTGGGCCAGGAACTTCAGCCCCCAGCGCCATTGCTGCCAGTCCAGTTGCGGGCGGAACAGCAGCGGCGCCTCCTTGTCGAACAGCCACTTGAGCGCTTTCCAGGGTGCTTCGCGGTTGGCCCAGGGCTCGCAGTAGCTCACCGAGATCTGCCCCGCGTTGGCAAAACTCGTCTCCAGTGCCGCACCGGGCTGGCGGTCGATGACGATGACCTCGTGGCCCCGCTCGCGCAGATGCCACGCCGTGCTGATGCCGATGATGCCGGCGCCGAGAATGATGGTTTTCATGGCGCGCAGTGTGCGCCGGGGCGCATGAAAAATAAAGTCAAATTAACCGCATTCAAAAAACATCAGGTGCGCTTATAATTTAAACCAGCCCCATCCTCCCCTGCCACACCATGAGCACCTACGACCCCGCCGCCCTGGAATGCCTGGCGGCCATTGTTGAAGAGGGGGGCTTCGAGCGGGCCGCCCAGCGCCTCAACGTCACGCAGTCGGCGGTGTCGCAGCGCCTGCGGGCGCTGGAGGCGCAGGTCGGCTCCGTGCTCATCGTGCGCAGCCGCCCCCTGCGGCCTACCTCGGCGGGGCAGTTGCTGCTCAAGCACACCAAACAACTGCGCCTGTTGCGCGCCGACCTGGAGCGCGACCTGCAGGAGCTGGCGCCCAGCGCCCCCGGCAGCGGCCGCGAGGACGAGCGCATCTCCATCGCCATCAACGCCGACAGCATTGCCACCTGGGCGCTCGATGCGGTGCACGATCTGGTGCGCCAGCGCCTGCCGCTGGAGATCATTGCCGACGACCAGGACTTCACCCAGGAATGGCTGCGCTCGGGCCAGGTGTTGGGCTGCGTCACCACGCTCAAGCAGGCCATGCGCGGTTGCCGCATGGTGCCGCTGGGCGCCATGCACTATGTGGCCGTGGCGTCCAGCAGCTTTGCGCACAAGCACCTGCCCAATGGCCTGACAGCCCACAACTTCCGCGAAGTGCCGTTCCTTTCCTTCAACCGCAAGGACGACATGGCGGCAGAGTTCGTCGCACGCACCTTCGGCCTCAAGCGGGTGGCGCTCAACCACCTGTTCGTGCCCAGCACCGAGGGCCAGCTGCACGCCGTGCAGGCTGGCTGGGCCGTGGGCGTGCTGCCCGAGCTGCTCGTGCGGCCGGCGCTTGCCGCCGGGGAAGTGGTGGACGTTTCGCCCGGCCACACGCTGCCCATCCAGTTGTACTGGCATTGCTGGAACCTGGAATCCGAGGTGCTCGAAGCCCTTACCCAGGCCCTGACCGAGGCCTCGGCGCGCGATCTGGATCAGGGAAACTCCGGACGGTGACGCCGTGGTTGAAAAACAACCGAGCCAACTGTTTTTCAACCGGAATGCATAAGATCGGGGGATGCAACCGTCCCCCGTGAAACTCTCCTTCAAGGAGCAAATGCACCAGGCCCGCGAGGAGGCCATCCTGCAGGCTACCTGCCGCCTGCTGGGTGAAAAAGCCTACGACGCCATGACCATGGACGACGTTGCCAATGCCGTAGGCATCGCCAAGGCCAGCCTCTACAAGCACTTTGCCAGCAAGGAAGAGCTGTGCTGTGCCTCCATGGTGCAAATTCTTGGCAAGGTGCACGCCTTTCTGTCCACGGTGCCGGCGGATCTGGCGCCCCAGGACAAGCTGCGTGCACTGGTGCGCTGGTCGCTGGAGCGGCTCATTGGCAACCACATGCCACTGCTGCCCAGCCGCAACACAGCGTTGCGCACGGTGCTGATGGCGGACAACCAGTACCTTCACGCCCTGGTCACGGTGAGCGACCAGATAGGCCAGTGGATCACCCAGGCCCAATCGCAAGGCAGTGTCGATCCCGCCTTGCCCCCGCTGGTGGTGCTTTACACCCTGTACGCCAGGGCGTGCGACCCGGTGGTGGGCTTTCTCAAAGAGGGCGGCCAGTTCAGCGATGCAGAAATCGTGGAACTGGTGCTCAAAACCTGCTTTGACGGACTGCGCAGCCGCTGACGCCTTTGCGGACGGCTGCGGAGGGTGGGGCTACTGCGGCAGCGCAACCCGATCCACCATATGGATCGCGCCATTGGCGGCGAAAACATCCGTGTCGGTGATCTGGCAGATTCGACCCCGTTGATCGGTGATCCTCAGATCGGCTCCGACCTGGAAGGTCTGCCCTTGCAGCGTGGGGATGGTGGTGCCGACAGAAAGGTCGGCCTTGAGCGTGCGCTTGCCTTGCAGGTGGTACGTGAGCACCCGGGTCAGCAGGGCCTTGTCGGCAAACAGCATGGCCTGGCTCAACCCCAGTTCAGCGAGCAAGGTGGCAAATGCTGCATTGGTGGGCGCAAACAAGGTCACTGCACTCGACTGTTCCAGTGCTGAAACAAGATCGGCGGCTGTCAGGGCCTGCACCAGTACACTGAGCTGGGGCAAGCCCTGGGCCGTGGCGAACACGTCTTTGTCCGTGGGCAGCAACACGCGGTCCACCAGATGCACCACACCGTTGCGGGCCAGGATGTCCGTGGTGGTGATGTGGCCGCTCCGACCGCGCCCATCGGTAAAACGCAGCCCGCTGTCTGCTTCCACCTTGAAGAAGCCCCCGCCCAGTGGCTCCAGTGCCTTGCCCAGCGCAATCTCGTTGCGCAGCACACGGGAGTCCAGCAAGTGGTAGTTCAGCACCTGGGTCAGCAAGGCCTTGTCGGAAAGCAGTGCCTGCCTGGAGATTCCCAATTCTTCCAGCAGCGCAGCAAAGGCGGCATTGGTCGGTGCAAACACCGTGACCGTGCCCTGAGCCACAGCCCCTGTCAGGCCGACCACCGCCAAGGCCTCGACCAGGGTGCTCAACTCGGCGGTGGCCTGCGCCACCTCCAGCACATTGGGAAGCTCTGCAGCGTCAGAACTGCTCCCGCCACCGCAAGCTTGCAGCAGGGGGGCTGAAACGCCCCAGGCCGCAGCCATCAACACGGTGCGGCGAGGTAATACCAATGGGTTCATATGCGGAAAAAAAAGCGGACAGTCAGCGCACGATCAACACCGGCACTTTGGAGTGGGCCAGCACCTGGGTGGTGACCGAACCCATGACCAGGGTGGCCAGCGCGCCGTGGCCGTGCGAGCCCATCACCAGCAGGTCGAACTGGCCGGCATCAGCCAGCTTGGCAATGGTTTCGCCTGCAGGCCCCACTTTGGCCATGCGCTTGGGCTGGAACCCGTGGCGCTCCAGAAACTTGCTCACCGGGTTGAGCACCTTGCCGGCTTCGTCGGCGTAGTACTGGTCTACCGCAGCCTTGCCCAGTGCGGCCCGTGCCCTGGGAGGGAGTGCGGCCTGCACGGTCACGGCAGTGAACGTGTGCGACGGGGCCAGCAGCTCGTCGTGGGTGGCCAGGTAAGCCAGCATCTTCTTGGTGTAGGCGCTGCCATCGACAGCCAGCAGAATATTCATGGAAATCTCCGCAAGAGGGGTGGGCAATGCACCATCATACGGCGATGCAGCAATGCGCCTGGAACAAGGCCTGCTCCCCCTTGCGCCGGTACCCCAGGGGGTTGGCCACTACGCGGCAGCGGTGCAGGCCGCCGTCTGGCATGGGGGTTTGCGCTACATAGTCGCTGGGGCAGTGCAGGTGCCCGTGCAGCCACAGGTCGGCGTGGGCCATCAAGTCGTCCAGCGCATTGCAGAACGCTGCCGTTCCGGGGGTGAAGCCATAGCGCGGGTCGCTGCTGCGCAGGCTGGGGGCGAAGTGGGTCACCACGACTGTGGCGCCCGCGTGCGGCTGCTGCAAGGCGCTGCGCAGCCAGTCGGCGCACAGCAGGCCTTGGGCGCGCATCTGTTCGGCCAGCATGGGCATGCCGTTCCAGGTCGTGCCGGTCTTGCTCAGGTAGTGGTTGGCCGCACGCTGCGCTTTGGTGCGCAGTTCAAACTGCTGCGCGGCCGACGTTGTGGCGGCATGCACCGCAAGTGCGTCAAAGTCGGACCAGAGCGTTGTGCCCGCAAAGCGCACGCCATCGATCACGGCGGTGCCGCGCTCCAACCAGACGATGCCCAGTTGATCGCAACTGCGGCGCAGGCGGGCGTGGGCAGCATCGAAATCCAGGCCGTCGTACTCGTGGTTGCCGGGAACAAACACCACGGGCACAGGCCATGCAGCCCATTGGGGCAATGGCGAAAAACGCTCCAGCCCGAAGTGCGGGCCCGCAAGACGCGAACCGCTCTGGTACGACCCCACATCGCCTGCCAGCACCAGCACATCGGCGCCTACGGCGGGGCTGGCGTGGAAGTCAGGGTTCGTTTCCAGGTGCAGGTCGGACAGCAACTGGATCTGCATCGCCTGGTCCTGGACGTTGTGTCTTGTCAGCGCTGGCCGGAGGGCAGGGCGGCATCCATCAGGGCAGCAAACTCTGCATGGGCGATGGGAATGCGCTGCTCGCGGCCATTGGTCGAAGTCAGGCGCAGTGTCCATTGCGTGCGTGCGCCGTCGTGGTAGCCCTGGGCCAGTTGGCGTGCCACGGCCGGATCCAGCGTCAAGGCCACCGACTCGTGGTAGGTGCATTTGCGCTCCAGCAGGTCGCGCATGTTGCACACCATTTTTTCCGCCAGCGGCTGCAAAGCGGCCGAGGTGCTCTTGCCCGCAGCGTCGAACACGGCGGTGGTGTACCGGTGGTACGAGAAATCGACATAGCTGAGTTGCGACACCACGCGCACCGTCAGCGCGCCTGCGGCTGCATCGCGCTGCGCCGTGAGGTAAGTGGTGTTGGGGAAATCCTTGCTTTCCTGGTAGTGGGCGCTTTGCGTGCTCCATACCGTGCCCTTGCCGTCAGGCGTGGGCGTTGCTTGCATGTGCTGCGCATAGTGGCTGGCACGGAAGCGGTGCGCTAAACCGGCGAAGGCATTTTCATCGGCAATGGTCTGGAATTCGTACTCGCCGTGCTTCCAGGACTGGCCCTTCTTCAGCAAGGTGTAGCTGTTCGGCACCCCTTTGGGGAAGAAGGCGTGGTAGCTGCTGCGCGCCGGGCTGGCGCCTTTTTCGGTAATGGTGCTGGGTTCGGAGCCCCGGCAGGGCACGGGCTTGCCGTCCGGCTGCGCCAGCGTGGTGATGGGGGCTGTGCACACACCATCAGCGTCGGTGGTGCAGGACCAGCGCGAAACCAGTGACTCCCGGTTCCAGAAAGAACCCAGGTTGGCCTCGCACACACCGGTCACTGTGGTGCCTGCCAGCGGAGCGTCTTGGGAGTCAACAACCAGAAAATGGGCCGTACCCTGGGTTGAAGGACTGCTGTGTGCAAGGCTGGACAGACCCAGCGTGGCCAGCAGAGCCAACGGAAAGGCCAAGTTTGAACGGGGCATGGAGATGTTGTTTGGGGAGTAACCGGGGAAGCGCTGTCGGGCCCCACCGCGAAATCGATAGGCATGCGTGCGCAAAACCGCACGTACCGGCAGCTTGATACAACTGTAATGTGCCACAAGCGCCAGCCCCTTTTCTACAGTGCGCCCTTGCGGGGCGGCATGGTGCGGCCCCCGACTTTGTTGGAGTGCATCATGCAGGCAAGGATGAAAAAAACCGCTGTGGCGGTTGCTGCGGCTTGGGCGGCATTGGCAATGGGTTCGGCCATGTTGCTGGCGGGATGCGGCGGGGGAGAAACTGTTGCTACGGCAGCGCAGGCGCAAAAATCGGATGGAGACAGCGATGGTTTGCTGAAGGTGGTGCGGATGTGTGACCTGTCGGGCTGCTACATCGCCTGGCGAGTGGTGGACTCCGATGGAGACGGCGTCAGCGATGCCGACGAACTGGTGGCAGGCTCGAATCCGCACGATGCGGCAAGCGTGCCTTCTTTGAAGCTGGTTGCCACCTTGGCGGGCAAGTCCACCCTGCCCTCATTCGAAGCAGGCCGGGGAGCCTTTGCGGTCTATCCCGAAGCCTTGCAGGCGCAGCTCGTGAAGATGTACCCAGAATACGCAGCCCAGGGCGCCGTGGCGCAGGCCATGGCGTTTCCGCTCAACCCTGGGCGGGGCGACGCGCTCAGCCGGGTGGGCATCAGTGCCGATTTGTTGAAGAAGCATGGCATTGATTCCGAGCGCGATGGGTTCACTGTTGGATTGGATCTGGGACAAAAGACGGAGTCAGGCGTTCCGGGACGGATGGTAGGGGGAGTCGATGTGCGCCTCATCAGCGCAGAAGACGACCCGGTTCCGTTGGGATCGGGCCATGGAGCGGTTGTAAAAATTGAGTTCGCAGGTGGAATAGAAAAAAAGACCTATGAGGATGGCTTTTCCAGGACGAAATCGCCGGACGGAACCATCGTCTGGCGCAATGAAGAGAACAAAGTCACCAAGGTCTATCCCGGCCAATCGGGTTCAAACACCTACGTCAATCCTGATGCCGATGGCGGAGCATCCAGCGTATTGCCTGTGCCGCCAGAGAAGTCCGATCAAGTCATCCGCTTGCGTGGCGCTGCGCAGCGCACGATCGACGGCTGGGAATTGCCAGATTTGACCAACGTGGAAGTCCAGGACCGCAAACCCTTGGTCATGCTGGTGGATGACCAGTACCCGTTGCTCAGCGCCACCCTTGTGGACATTCCCCACATCACGCAGGCACAGCCCGAAGTCCGCCCCGATTTGCCCCACCCCGAAGTGCCTGCGGGTGCCAGCCCGACGGGTTCTGGCGGACAAAGTGGAGGAGGGGGAAGTGGCACTACCGGGGGCACTGGTGGTTGTGTCGCTACCAGCGGCTATTGCACCAATTGAAAACACCAAGGGGCCTTGCGGCCCCTTGGTGTCATGGCGGATGGCTTGCAGTGTTGCCGCTGATCACAGGGCAGCCAGGCGCTGCTCCAGTGCGGCCTTGGTCTGCACCAGTTCCTTGGGCAGGTGGTAGGACAGCTTTTCGAAGTGCTCGTTGTGCAGCTTCAGCTCGTCTTGCCATGCGGCCTTGTCGATGCTGGTGACCGTGGCGAACTGGGCGGGGGTGAAGTCCAGGCCCGTCCAGTTGATTTCGGCGTACTGGGGCGCAACGCCGAACATGGTTTCCTGGCCCTGGGCCTTGCCTTCGATGCGGTCCAGCATCCACTTGAGCACGCGCATGTTGTCGCCGTAGCCGGGCCAGACGAATTTGCCGTCTTCGCCCTTGCGGAACCAGTTGACGCAGAAGATCTTGGGCAACTGGTGGCCCGATTCTTCCAGCTTGTGCTCCATGTCCAGCCAGTGCTGGAAGTAGTCACTCATGTTATAGCCGCAGAAGGGCAGCATGGCGAACGGGTCGCGGCGCACCACGCCCTGCGCGCCAAAGGCGGCGGCGGTGGTCTCACTGCCCATGGTGGCGGCCATGTACACGCCTTCCATCCAGGATCTGGCCTCGGTCACCAGCGGCACGGTGGTGGAGCGGCGGCCGCCGAAGATGAAGGCGTCGATGGCCACGCCGTTGGCGTCGTCCCACTGGGCGTCCAGCGCGGGGTTGTTGGTAGCGGCCACGGTAAAGCGCGAGTTGGGGTGGGCGGCCTTGGCGCCGGTTTCCTTGGCGATGGCCGGAGTCCAGTCCTTGCCCTGCCAGTCGATCAGGTGCCCGGGAATGCCGCCGCCGTCTTTCTCCATGCCTTCCCACCACACGTCGCCGTCATCGGTGAGAGCCACGTTGGTGAAGATCACGTCCTTGTTCAGCGAGCGCATGCAGTTGGGGTTGGTGTGCATGTTGGTGCCCGGTGCCACGCCAAAGTAGCCCGCCTCGGGGTTGATGGCGTACATCTTGCCGTCGGCATGGGGCTTGATCCAGGCGATGTCATCGCCGATGGTGGTGACCTTCCAGCCTGCAAAACCGGCCTCGGGCGGCACCAGCATCGAGAAGTTGGTCTTGCCGCAGGCGCTGGGGAAGGCGGCTGCCACGTGGTACTTCTTGCCTTCGGGGTTGGTCACGCCCAGGATGAGCATGTGCTCGGCCAGCCAGCCCTGGTCGCGGCCCATGGTCGAGGCGATGCGCAGCGCCAGGCACTTCTTGCCCAGCAGCGCGTTGCCGCCGTAGCCCGAGCCGTAGGACCAGATCTCGCGTGTTTCGGGGTAGTGCACGATGTACTTGACCTTGGGGTTGCAGGGCCAGCTCGTGGTGTCCTTCTCGCCAGCGGCCAGCGGCGCGCCCACGGTGTGCATGCAGGGCACGAATTCGCCCTCTACGCCCAACACGTCGTACACGGCCTTGCCCATGCGGGTCATCAGCTTCTGGTTCACGGCCACGTAGGCGCTGTCGGTCAGCTCCACGCCGATGTGGGCAATGTGGCTGCCCAGCGGGCCCATGCTGAAAGGCACCACGTACATGGTGCGGCCCTTCATGCAGCCGTCAAACAGAGGCTGCAGCGTGGCGCGCATTTCGGCGGGGGCCATCCAGTTGTTGGTGGGGCCGGCGTCTTCCTTTTGGGCTGAGCAGATGAAGGTGCGGTCTTCTACGCGGGCCACGTCGGACGGGTCAGAGCAGGCCAGGAAGCTGCCAGGGCGCTTGGCGGGGTTGAGCTTCTTGAACGTGCCCGCATCCACGAGCTGCTGGCACAGGCGGTCGTATTCGTCCTTCGAGCCGTCGCACCAGTAGATGCTGTCGGGCTTGCACAGGGCGGCCATGTCGGCCACCCAGGCCAGCAGGCGGGCGTTTTTGACGTAGGCGGGGGCATTGAGGTTCAGGCCCTGCATGGTGGGTGCGTTCATCGGGAGCTTCCTTAAGTTGAAAAACGGTTTTTTCAAAGGAAGCGGGCGTGGCGGCACAGCAAACTCAGCAAGGCGGCACGGAACAAGGGCCCGGCGCTGCCTTTGAAAAAACGGCTTTTCTCCCAGGGCCGGGACAGGCCCCAAGGCTCAGGCGGCGGGCGGAAAGAGTGGCTGGCAACCGGTGTTTGTGGCACCGGCCACCCCAGGGCGGAGTCCGCAGGTCGGCTGGGATGGCAATTTTATGAAGCTGCGCAAAATTTGTCTGTCAGACAGGGGCAAGAATCATGCAAAAAATGCATGAGGTTATGCAATCGGCAATGCGTCCCCTTGCCCACCCACCCAGCGCTCAAAACCCTGGCGCCGCAGCGTGCACGCCGGGCATTCGCCGCAGCCGTGGCCCCAGGCGTGCAGGTGGCCGCGCTCGCCCAGGTAGCAGGTGTGCGTCAGGCGCACGCTCAGGTCCACCAGTGCGTCGCCGCCCAGCTGGTGCGCCAGGGCCCAGGTCTGGGCCTTGTCCAGCCACATGAGCGGTGTTTCGATGGTGAAGCGCTGGCCCATGCCCAGCGACAACGCCACCTGCAGCGCCTTGAGCGTGTCGTCGCGGCAGTCGGGGTAGCCGGAAAAATCCGTCTCGCACATGCCGCCCACCAGCGTGTGCAGCCCGCGCCGGTAGCCCACGGCAGCGGCCATCTGGAAGAACAGCAGGTTGCGCCCCGGCACAAAGGTATTGGGCAGCCCGGCGGCGTCCATGGCGATGGCGGTATCGCGCGTCAGCGCCGTGTCACTGATCTGGCCCAGCACCGCCAGGTCCACCATGTGGTCGTCCCCCAGACGGCCCTGCCACTGCGCAAACCCGGCGCGCAGCGCAGCCAGCACCTCCTGGCGCGCCTGCAGCTCCACATGGTGGCGCTGGCCGTAGTCAAAACCAATCGTTTCGACCCGGGCAAAGCGCTGCAGCGCCCAGGCCAGGCAGACGGTGGAATCCTGACCGCCAGAAAACAGAACGAGGGCGTGGCCTTGGCGCATGGTGAGAATCTCCGACAAACAAAAACAGCACAGCCCCGCAAGCGGGGCTGTGCAGCGGGGCCGTAGATTGTGCTTCAGCCTTGCCTTCAGGCCATGGTGACGGCAATCATCGCCAGCAAGAACATCATGATGGCGCCCACCACCGGCAGCACCACAGGGATGTAGGGCACCACCTCCTCCACCGGGTCGGGCGGCAGGTCGGTGCTGGCGTGGACGTCAGACATGGCAGGTCTCCGAGGGTTGTTGCGTAGCTGGCAAAAATTCTAGCCCTGATAGCAAAACTTTGCAGGCGGGCCGCGCAGCCTAGGGCGTGCCATCATTCAATTCGCGTAGGGGAATTGAATGATGACACGCCCTACATGCGTGCCGCCGTCATGCCCACCGAACGCAGGTGCTCCAGCACCTCGTCCACATGCGCGTGGCTGCGCGTTTGCAGCACCAGTTCGATGTCGGCGTTCTGCGCCGTCAGCGTGGTGAACGCGCGCTGGTGGTGCACCTCTTCGATGTTGGCGCCCGCATCGGCCAGCGCCGCTGTGATGCGCGCCAGCACCCCCGGCACATCGCGCGCACTCACGCGGATGCGCGCCAGCCGCCCGGAGCGCACCATGCCGCGCTCGATGATGGCCGACAGCAGCAGCGGGTCGATATTGCCGCCGCTGAGCACCAGCCCCACCTTGTGCCCGGCAAAGCGCTCGGGGTAGCGCTGCAGTGCCGCCAGGCCCACGGCGCCAGCGCCTTCCACCAGGGTTTTTTCGATCTCCAGCAGCATCAGCACCGCCTGCTCGATGTCGCCCTCGTCCACCAGCACCAGGTCGTCCACCAGGCGGGCCACCACCTCCTGCGTGATCTTGCCCGGCGTGCCCACGGCAATGCCCTCGGCAATGGTGGAAGCGCCCTGCGGGTGATGCGTGCCCTGCACCGCATTCACCATGGCCGGAAAGCGCGTGGTCTGCACCCCCACCACGCGGATGTCCGGCTTGATGGCCTTGGCCGCCGTGGCCACGCCCGCAATCAGCCCGCCGCCGCCTACCGACACCACCAGCGTGTCCAGGTCGGGCACGGCCTGCAGCATCTCCAGCGCCAGCGTGCCCTGGCCTGCGGCCACGGCCTCGTCGTCATAGGGGTGCACAAAGGTCAGGCCCTGCGCATCGGCCAGTGCGTAGGCATGCGCGCGCGCCTCTTCCAGCGTGTCGCCATGGAGCACCACCTCGGCGCCAAAGCCGCGCGTGCGCTCCACCTTCACGCCCGGCGTAAAGCGCGGCATCACAATCACCGCCCGCAGCCCCAGCCGCTGCGCGTGGTAGGCCACGCCCTGCGCATGGTTGCCCGCACTCATGGCCACCACGCCATGCGCGCGCTCCTCGGGCGTCAGCAGTGCCAGTTTGTTGCAGGCCCCGCGCTCCTTGAAGGAGGCGGTGAACTGCAGGTTCTCGAACTTGAGGAACACCTGCGCGCCCACGATCTGTGAGAGCGTTCGGGATTCCACACACGGCGTCTCCAGCACCTGGCCTTGTAGGCGCTGTGCGGCATCCTGGATGTCTTGAAGGGTGATCATGCCCAGCATTGTGGCAAGGAATGCCGTAGGGGGGGGATGGGGGTTGTGCTGGGATCAATAAATGATGGGTGTTTTTGGCATCTGGCGCTTTCTGGGTAAGCGTAAATAGCTATCAAAACAATAGCATTATGCCTTCATCCCCAGCCGTTTGGCCAGCTTGTGCAGGTTGCTGGGGTCGATCTCCAGCTCGCGTGCGGCGCGCGCCCACTGGCCGCGGTGGCGGGCCAGGGCGGCTTCTATGGCCTGGCGCTGGCAGGTGTCCAGCGCTTCGCGCAGGGGCATGGGGCGGGTGGGCATGAAGGGAATGAAAGGCGCTGCCGGTGCGGGCGCTGCTTCGGTAGGGGGCGCGGCAGGGGCGGCGCTGCCGGGGGGCGGCTGAAGGGCGTCCAGGTCCAGCAGGGCGGCTTCCAGCGTGACGATGTCGTTGCGGCTGGCGCCCCGGCTCAGGGCCTTGAGGGCGGCGCGGCTGATCACATGCTCCAGCTCGCGGATGTTGCCCGGCCAGTGGTAGTGGCGCAGCGCGCTTTGCGCGTCGGCCGACAGGCGCAGGCTGCGCAGGCCCAGGCGGGCGCGGTTGAGCTCCAGAAAACGCCCCGCCAGCAGCAGCACGTCGTCGCCGCGCTCGCGCAGCGGCGGAATCGGCACGGGGTACACCGAGAGCCGGTGGTACAGGTCGGCGCGAAAGCTCCCGTCGCGCACGTGGTCGCGCAGGCTGCGGTTGGTGGCGGCCACCACGCGCACGTTCACGCGCCGGGGCTCGTCGGCGCCCAGGCGCTGGATTTCGCCGTTTTGCAGCGTGCGCAGCAGCTTGGCCTGCACGCTCAAGGGCAGCTCGCCCACTTCGTCGAGGAACAGCGTGCCGCCCTCGGCCGCTTCGAAGCGCCCGGGCCGGTCGGTCACCGCGCCCGAGAACGCGCCCCGGCGGTGGCCGAAGAGCTCGCTCTCGGCCAGCGATTCGGGCAGCGCCGCGCAGTTCACATGCACCAGCGGCTTGCCCCGCCGCGGCGAGTGGCGGTGCAGGAAGCGCGCAAACAGCTCCTTGCCCACGCCGGTTTCGCCCAGCAGCAGCACGGGCAGGTCGGAGCCGGCCACCACCTTCACCTCCTCCTGCAGGCGCAGCAGGGCTTCGCTCTGGCCCAGGATCTCGCTGTCGTCCAGCGCGGCGCGCAAGTGTTGCTCGTCGGCGGGCTCGCCCAGGTGCTGGCTGGCGGTGCGGCTCAGCGCGTGCACCTGCTGCTCCAGCCGGGTGACGCGCACGGCCGCCTCCACATGCACGGCGCAGCGGGCCAGCGCGGCACGGGCTGCGGCGTCGAAGGTGCCGGTCTGCAGCGCGTCCAGCGTGAGCACGCCCCAGGGCCGTCCGTCGATGCGCAGCGCCACGCCCATGCAGTCGTGCACCGGCAGCGGCTCGCCCACCAGGGTGTCGAGCAGACCGTCGTAGGGGTCGGGAAGCCTGCTGTCGTGGTCAAAGACGGTGACTTCGTCGCGCGCCAGAATGGTCGCCAGCCGGGGGTGCTGGTGCACGGCAAAGCGGCGTCCCAGCGATTCGCTCACCAGGCCGTCCACCACCATGGGCCGCAGGTGGCCTTCCTCCAGCCGCAGCAGCGCCACGGCGCCGCAGCAGAAATGTGCGCGCAGGCCGCCGATCAGGCGCTGCAGGCGCAGGTTGGCGGGCAGTTCGGTGACCAGGTCGGCCAGCCAAGGGGCTTCAATCAGGGTATTCATGACCTTTCAATGGTACTTTGAACCCTTTGATTGAATGGTGAAATTAACCCTGATGGGTGTAAACCCTTGATTTGCTTGGCGGCAAAAGCTGGCCCGGACCGTGCAAAAGTTCATACGTAATTCATCTTTAAGAGAGGAGCACCATGCACACGGTTTCCGCGAATTTCCACCAGCCCCCGCGAGGGTGCGCCAGCCAAGCCCCCAGTGTCCGAGCGCGCAGCGCCAGCCGCCAGGAGGTGCGCCATGGGTAACTACCGCAAATACTGGTTCACGCTGATCGGCGTGATGATCGTCTGCTTCAGCCTGCTGGGCTACTACGGGGCCGAGGTGTACCGCACCGCGCCGCCCATTCCGCAGAAGGTGCAGACCGAGGACGGCCGCGTGCTCTACACGCAGGAGGGCATCCTCGACGGCCAGACCGCCTGGCAATCCGTGGGCGGCATGCAGCTCGGCTCTATCTGGGGCCACGGCGCCTACCAGGCGCCCGACTGGACGGCCGACTGGCTGCACCGCGAACTGCTGGCCTGGCTGGATCTGGCCGCGCAGCAGCAGTACGGCAAGCCCTTCGACCAGCTGGACGCCGACGGCCAGGCCGTGCTGCGCGCGCGCCTGAAGAAGGAGTACCGCACCAACACCTTCGACGCCGCCACGGGCACCATGACGGTGTCCAAGCTGCGCGAGCAGGCCATCGCGCGCAACGTGCAGTACTACAGCCAGCTCTTCAGCGACGCGCCGCAATTCCAGAAGACGCGCGAGCACTACGCCATGAAGGAGAACACCCTGCCCAGCGCCGAGCGGCGCTCACGACTAGCCGGCTTCTTTTTCTGGACCGCCTGGGCCGCCGCCACCGAGCGCCCCGCCGACGTGGGCGGCGGCACCGGCGCCACCTACACCAACAACTGGCCGCACGAGCCGCTGATCGACAACCGCCCCACGGCCGAGAACATGATCTGGTCCGTCGCCAGCGTGGTGCTGCTGATCGCGGGCGTGGGCTTCCTGGTCTGGGCCTGGGCCTTCCTGGGCAGGCACGACGAGCAAGACCCCGTGCCGCCGCAGCACGACCCGCTGACGCGCGTGCCGCTCACGGCCTCGCAGCGCGCGCTGGGCAAGTACCTGTTCCTCGTGGTGGCGCTGTTCAGCTTCCAGGTCATGCTGGGCGGCTTTACCGCGCACTACACGGTGGAGGGGCAGAAGTTCTATGGGCTGGACGTGTCGCAATGGTTCCCCTACGCGCTGGTGCGCACCTGGCACATCCAGAGCGCGCTGTTCTGGATCGCCACCGGCTTCCTGGCAGCGGGCCTGTTCCTCGCGCCGCTCATCAACGGCGGCAAGGAC
Source organism: Burkholderiales bacterium (assembly GCA_016192425.1). GTDB lineage: Bacteria > Pseudomonadota > Gammaproteobacteria > Burkholderiales > Burkholderiaceae_C > Simplicispira. Next base: position 12,285 of record JACPUE010000056.1, on the reverse strand, counting down.
CCGAAGTTCCAGAAGCTTGGCGTGGACGTGCTGTTCTGGGCGCTGGTCGTCGTGGTCGTGGGCTCGTTCATCGGCAACTACCTAGCCATTGCGCAGGTGCTGCCGCCCGAGTGGAATTTCTGGCTCGGCCACCAGGGCTATGAATACGTGGACCTGGGCCGCCTGTGGCAGATCGGCAAGTTCGCCGGCATCGCCTTCTGGCTGGTGCTGATGGCGCGCGGCGTGTTCCCCGCATTGCTCGCGCCCAGCGGCCAGGACAAGAACCTGCTGGCGCTGCTGACCTTCTCCATCGTGGCCATCGGCCTGTTCTACGGCTCGGGCCTGTTCTATGGCGAGCGCACGCACCTGTCGGTGATGGAGTACTGGCGCTGGTGGGTGGTGCACCTGTGGGTGGAGGGCTTCTTCGAAGTCTTTGCCACCACGGCGCTGGCCTTCATCTTCTCGACCCTGGGCCTGGTGTCCTACCGCATGGCCACCACGGCCAGCCTGGCCTCGGCCTCGCTGTTCATGCTGGGCGGCATTCCGGGCACCTTCCACCACCTGTACTTCAGCGGCACCACCACGCCGGTGATGGCCGTGGGCGCCGCCTTCAGCGCGCTCGAAGTGGTGCCGCTGGTCGTGCTGGGCCACGAGGCCTGGGAGCACTGGCGCCTGAAGAACAAGGCCCCCTGGATGGACAACCTGAAGTGGCCGCTGATGTGCTTCATCGCCGTGGCCTTCTGGAACATGCTGGGTGCGGGCGTGTTCGGTTTCCTCATCAACCCGCCGGTGGCGCTGTACTACATCCAGGGCCTCAACACCACGCCGGTGCACGCGCACGCCGCGCTGTTCGGGGTGTACGGCTTCCTGGCGCTGGGCTTCACGCTGCTGGTGCTGCGCTACATCCGCCCGCAGCTCGTGTTCAGCGAGCGCCTCATGAAGACGGGCTTCTGGTGGCTCAACGCGGGCCTGGTGCTGATGATGTTCACCAGCCTGCTGCCCATCGGCCTGTTCCAGTTCCACGCCAGCTTCACGCAGGGCCTGTGGTATGCGCGCAGCGAAGAATTCCTGCAGCAGCCGATCCTCCAGACGCTGCGCTGGGTGCGCACCTTCGGCGATGTGGTCTTCATCGTCGGCGCGCTCTCGGTGGCCTGGCAGGTGGTGAGCGGCGTGTTCGGCTCACGCGCCCCGGCTGCCCCCACCGGCGCCACGTTGGCCAGCGCACCGCGCTGATCCCCTCACGCCGGGTGCTGCGGGCACCCGGCCAGTCTTTTCTTCCACGGAGCATTCCATGAACATCGACAAATTCAAACACCAGCACGTAGACATCCTGGGCAACATCGCAGCCCTGCGGCGTCTGGCGCAGGCCGGGGTGGCGCACAACGCCGCCGACATTGCGCGGCTCATCGTCAGCATGAGCTCCACCATCAAGCTGCACCTGGCCGTGGAAGACCAGGCGCTGTACCCGGCGCTGCAGCGCGGCCACAACCCCGAGCTGGCGCGCATGGGCCAGCAGTACCAGAAGGACATGGGCCCCATCGCCCAGGCCTACGAGGCCTTTGCCCGGCGCTGGAACCTGGCCGATAGCCTGCGCCGCGACGAGCAGGGCTTCCGCAACGACGCCAACCGCGTGCTGCGTATGGTGCACGAGCGCATGCAGCGCGAAAACCGCGACTTCTACCCGCGCATCGAAGCCGAGGAGGTAGCGACCGCAGCCTGACAAATGCTCTCAGAACAAGAGCGCATGGCGCCCTGTTCAAGAGCGAAAAAGCAAGAATCGTTCTATAAATACTCCCTGATCTCCCTTGGTATCGAGTCGGCCTTGTGCCGGCTCTTTTTTTTTTTGGAGGGGGCACAGCACCGTGCAGACACGTTGCAATCCGCCGCAAGAGCGTTCCTATAATGGCCCGGCAGGCGTAACGATGTTTTTCGCCACGCGTGCCCACGGCGCGGCGGAACGTCTCACCCATAGGCCCCTGGAGATGATCCACCCCGCCCACCGTGCCAAGTCCCGCCAGTCGCTGCTTTGGTTCCTGCTGCTGCTGGGCAGTCTGGGCTTGGTGAAGGTGCTTCCGGCGCCCGATGCGGCCCGGGGTGTGGCCGGTTACGTGCCGCTGCACACGGCCATGGAGGTGGTGGCCATCGCCGTGGTGGCCATGGTGTTCGGCATCTCCTGGGTCACGCAGAAATACCGCACCAACGGCCGCGCCCTGGTGCTGGGCCTGGGCCTGCTGGGCGTGGGCATGCTGGACCTGAGCCACAGCCTGTCCTACGCGGGCATGCCGGACTTTGTCACGCCCAGCGGCCCGGAAAAGGCCATCAACTTCTGGCTGCCCGCTCGGTCGCTCGCCGCCCTGTCCTTGTTGTGTGCGGCCTTCTGGCCCCGGCACTGGAACCTGGCGGCGGGCACGGTGTCGCGCTACGCGGGCCTGCTGGGGTTGCTGCTGCTGGTGGGGGCGGTGCACTACGTGCTGCTCCTGCAGTCGCAATGGGTGCCGCGTACCTTCCTGCCCGGTTCCGGGCTGACGCCCTTCAAGGTGCGTTTTGAATATGCACTGATAGCGCTCTACGTTCTGGCAGGTGTCGGCTTCCTGCTGCGCCTGCGCCAGGCCGGCGAATCCGGCACCGAGTGGCTGGCGCTGGCTTCGTTCACCATGGCCATGAGCGAGTACTTCTTCACGCTCTACGCCAACGTCAATGATGTGTACAACATCGCGGGCCATCTCTACAAGATCCTGGCCTACGGCTTTCTGTGCCGGGGCCTGTTTGTCGAGACGGTGCAGATGCCCTACCAGGACCTGCAGGCCTCCGAGGCGGGCCAGCGCGCCACGCTCAGCACCCTGCCCGACATGCTGTTCGAGGTGGACCGCCAGGGCGTGTACCTGGCGATCCACACGCAGGACGCCAGCAAGCTGGCGGCACCCCTGTCCAGCCTGATCGGCCATCGGCTCGATGCCGTGCTGCCCCCGCAGGCGGCCACCCGCTGCATGGAGGCGCTGGCCGAGGCCGAGCGCCAGGGCACCAGCCGCGGCCAGCGCATGGCGCTGGATCTGCCTGGCGGCCCCTACCACTTCGAGTTGGCCGTGGCCCGCAAGTCCGACCCCCGCAGGAGTGGCGACACCTACCTGGTGCTGTCGCGCGACATCACCGCCACGGTCGAGAAGGAAGAGCGCATCCGCTTCGAGGCCCACCTGAACGCGGCGCTGCTGGACCTGCAGCAGCACGATGTTCTTGAGGACGAGACCACGTTTCTGCGCCGGGGGGCAGACCATGCCCGCAGCCTGACGGGCAGCGCCCTGGCAGGCATCCATTTCGTGCAGGACGACCAGCGCACCACCACCCAGGCCATTTGCTCGGGGGAGGCCGCGGGGTGCGTGCTTGCCGTCGGCCAGGCGGGCTTGTGGGCCCGTGCCCTGCACGAGCGGCGCGCCGTGGTGCTCAACAGCCTGGAGCCCGGCCCGCAGACCGGCACGGCGCCGGGGCAGGGCGGGCTGCGGCGGCTCATCAGCCTGCCGGTGGTCGAGGGCGGCAGGGTGTACATGCTGTTGGGTGTGGCAGGCAAGGCGACCGACTACGGCACCCAGGAGGTGCAGGCGCTCCAGATCCTGGCCGAAGCCATCTGGAAGCACACCATCCAGCGCCGCCAGGAAGCCGAGATTCACCGTCTGTCCGAGGCCCTGGGTCAGAGCCCCCACGCCGTCTTCATCACCGACAGCCAGGCCCGCATCATCTACGTGAACCAGGCCTTCAGCGAAGGCAGCGGCTACAGCGCTGCAGAGGTGCTGGGGCGCAACCCCCGCATCCTGCAGTCGGACCAGACGCCGCGCTCCACCTACGAAGACATGTGGGGCAAGCTGCGCAGCGGCCTGCCCTGGCAGGGCGAGTTCATCAACCGCCGCAAGAACGGGCAGACCTACACCGAGCGCGCTTCGATCTATCCCATCCGCAATGCCTTTGGCGAGGTCGCGCACTACGTTGCGCACAAGGAAGACATTACCCTGCAGCGCGAGGCGCAGGAGCGCATCCAGGCGCTGTCCAACAACGACACCCTGACCGGCCTGCTCAACAAGAAGGCGTTTGACGAGCAGCTCGCCCAGGCCATCGACCGGGCAGGCGCCAGCCATGGGCGCGTATCCTTGCTGTGGTTTGACCTGGACAACTTCAAGCTGGTGAACGAGACCCTGGGCCACGCGGCGGGCGATGAACTGCTGGTGGCCCTGGCCAGCCGATTGCGCGCCAGCCTGAAGCCGCACATCGCCCTGGCCCGCTATTCGGGCGACAGCTTTGCCGCCATCGTGCCGGTGGCCGACCAGGCGACCGTGGCGCTGATCGCGCAGGAGGCGCTGGCGCAGTTGCAGACCACGCTGCAGGTGCACGGCCATGCGGTGTCGATGAGCGCGTCGGCGGGCATCGCCGTGTATCCCGACGACGCCAAGACCACCAGTGCCCTGGAGTCGGCGGCCGAGGTGGCCATGTACCGCGTCAAGCAGGACGGGCGCAACGGCCTGCGCTTTTTTGCGCCCGAGATGCAGGCGCATACGCAGCGCTCGCTGGAGATTGCCGCCAGCATCAAGGAAGCGGCGCACCGTGGCGAACTGCGTCTGGTGTACCAGCCGCAGTGCGCGCTGGGCAGCGGCGCGCTGGTGGGGGCCGAGGCCCTGCTGCGCTGGCACCATCCGCAATGGGGGCTGGTGTCGCCGGCCGAATTCATCCCGATCGCCGAGCAAAGCGGCACCATCCTGGCCATCGACTTTTGGGTGGTGGAGGCTGCGGCGCTGCAGGTGCGCGCCTGGGATGCGGCGGGCCTGCCGCCCATCGTCGTGGCCGTGAACGTGTCTGCCGCGCAGTTTGCGCGCCCCCAGTTCGTGGACGAGTTGCTGCAGGTGCTGCACCGCCTGGATGTGTCGCCCCAGCGCCTGGAGGTCGAATTGACCGAGGCCGTGGCCCTGAAATACCCCGAGCAGGCCGAGACCACCATCCGCCGCCTGCACGAGGCGGGCTTGCGCGTGGCGCTGGACGACTTCGGCACGGGCTACTCGTCGATGAGCTACCTCAAGCGCTACGCCATCGACAAGCTCAAGATCGACCAGTCCTTTGTGCGCGAACTGGCCGACCAGAGCAGCGACCATGCCATCGTGACCGCCATCGTCCGCATGGCACAAAGCCTGCGCATGGCCACGCTGGCCGAGGGCGTGGAAACGGCCGAGCAGGCCCGTCTGCTGCAGGACCTGGGCTGCGGCGAAATCCAGGGCTACTGGTACAGCCGCCCGCTGGAGCCGGAGGCCTTCGCGGCATTTGCACGCCAGCACGCCACGGCGTAACCGGGCTGCAGAGCACGGTGCTCTATTTTTGATAGCTGCTTGCGCTTTATGTGCGGGCGTTTGACGCTAAAAACACCCAAATATCCAGGCGCTCTGCCGCTGTGTGCCCCTGCCGCCGGCCTGCAACGCTGCGGCCCCCGGTTTGTGCCTGATCAAACTACCTATAGTGTTTAATGGCTATCATGCGCACTAAATGTAGTGTTCAAAAGGCCGCCATGACTCCTCCAAACCCCACCACCGTCACCCTGCCCCGCGAGGTGCTCAAGCGCAGCGGCCAACGCGCCGTTTTTGATGCACGCAAGATCCGCTCGGCCATCGAGCGCGCCGGGACCGCCACGGGCGAGTTCGGGGCGGACGAGGCCCAGTTGCTCTCCGCCCAGGTGGGCAAGGTGCTGATCCACCGCTTCCACGGCCAGGCGCCGGGCATCGAGCAGATCCAGGACGTGGTCGAGCACACGCTGATTGCCGCCAACCACCTGCAGACCGCGCGCGCCTACATTGCCTACCGCGACCGCCGCGCCCAGCTTCGCGCCGACAAACAGACTCTGGTGGACGTGGAAAGCTCCATCAACGAATACCTCACGCGCGCCGACTGGCGCGTCAACGCCAACGCCAACCAGGGCTATTCGCTGGGCGGGCTCATCCTCAACGTGGCGGGCAAGGTCACGGCCAACTACTGGCTCTCGCATGTGTACGCCCCTGAAATCGGCGAGGCGCACCGCAACGGCGACATCCACATCCACGACCTCGACATGCTCAGCGGCTACTGCGCGGGCTGGTCGCTGCGCACGCTCTTGCACGAGGGGCTGAACGGCGTGCCGGGCAAGGTGGAGGCCGCGCCCCCCAAGCACATGAGCTCCGCCGTGGGGCAGATCGTCAACTTCCTCGGCACGTTGCAAAACGAATGGGCGGGTGCGCAGGCGTTTTCGTCGTTCGACACCTACATGGCGCCCTTTGTGCGCAAGGACGGCATGGATTACGCCGCCGTGCGCCAGTGCATCCAGGAGCTGATCTACAACCTCAACGTGCCCTCGCGCTGGGGCACGCAAACCCCCTTCACCAACCTCACCTTCGACTGGACCTGCCCCGAAGACCTGCGCGAGCAGGTGCCCGTGATCGGCGGCGTGGAAATGCCGTTTTGCTACGGCGAGCTGCAGGCCGAAATGGACCTCATCAACCGCGCCTACATCGACGTGATGACCACCGGCGACGCCAAGGGCCGCGTGTTCACCTTCCCCATCCCCACGTACAACATCACCAAAGACTTTCCGTGGGAGAGCGAGAACGCCGCCGCGCTGTTCGAGATGACGGCCAAATACGGCCTGCCGTACTTCCAGAACTTTGTGAACTCCGAGCTGGAGCCCAACATGGTGCGCTCCATGTGCTGCCGCCTGCAGCTGGATTTGCGCGAACTGCTCAAGCGCGGCAACGGCCTGTTTGGCAGTGCCGAGCAGACGGGCAGCGTGGGCGTGGTCACCATCAACTGCGCGCGCCTGGGCTACCAGCATGCGGGCGACGAGGCCGGCATGTACGCCGCGCTGGACCGCCTGCTGGAGCTGGGCAAGCAAAGCCTGGAGGTCAAGCGCAAGCTCATCCAGCGGCTCATGGACCAGGGCCTGTTCCCCTACACCAAGCGCTACCTGGGCACGCTGCGTAACCACTTCAGCACGCTGGGCGTCAACGGCATCAACGAAATGGTGCGCAACTTCACCGGCGACGCGCACGACATCACCAGCCCCCAGGGCCACCAGTTTGCCGTGCGCCTGCTGGACCATGTGCGCGCGCGCATCGTGCAGATCCAGGAAGAAACCGGCCACCTCTACAACCTGGAGGCCACGCCCGCCGAAGGCACCACCTACCGCTTTGCCAAAGAAGACAAAAAGCGCTGGCCCGCCATCGCCCAGGCTGGCACGGCCAGCCAGCCGTACTACACCAACTCCTCGCAACTGCCCGTAGGCTGGACGGACGACCCCTTCGAAGCCCTGGCGCGCCAGGAAGAACTGCAAACCAAATACACCGGCGGCACCGTGCTGCACCTGTACATGGGTGAGCGCGTCTCCAGCGGCGCCGCCTGCCGCGAGCTGGTGCGCCGCGCACTCACGCGCTTTCGCCTGCCCTACATCACCATCACGCCCACCTTCTCCATCTGCCCCACGCACGGCTACCTGGAGGGCGAACACCCGTTCTGCCCCCAGTGCGACGCAGAACGCCTGCAGGCCAAGCGCGAGCGCCTGGCCGCCTGATGGCGAAAACTTCAAGCAAAAACGGCATCTATCGCTTGCTGGATAAGCGCAAGCAGCTATCAAATTAATAGCATTTCAACCACCCCTAAGGAGATCAGCATGCACCACACCCCCACCGAACACACCGCCCTGGCCACCGCCGCCGACGTGCAACTCACCGACGCCGAGCGCCAGCCCTGCGAAGTCTGGACCCGCGTCATGGGCTACCACCGCCCCGTGGCCAGCTTCAATATCGGCAAGCAGGGCGAACACAACGAGCGCCAGTTCTTTGCTGAAAAGTGAGCAACCCCCTGAGCGGCTGCGCCGCTTCCCCCTTCTCTCTTCGTGCTTCGCACTACGGGAAGGGGGACGGCACCAGCGCGGCGGGGCGGCCCTTGCGCGGTGGCCGCTGGCCGGGGCCGCGCAAGGGCATACGTCTTCAACCATGGATACCGTGAGCGAAACCCTGTTGTCTGCCAACCCCCTGCGCATCGGCGGCATCACGCCGCTCACCACCATCGACTTCCCCGGCCGCCTGGCCGCCGTGCTCTATGGCCAGGGCTGCCCCTGGCGCTGCGGCTACTGCCACAACCCCGAACTGCTGGACGCCACCACCCCCGCCGCCGTGCCGTGGCCTGAGGTGCTGGCCTTCTTGCACAGCCGCCAGGGCCTGCTCGACGGCGTCGTCTTCTCCGGCGGCGAACCCACGCTGCAGGCCGCCTTGCCCGCCGCGCTGGCACAAGTGCGCGCCCTGGGCTTTCAAACCGCGCTGCACACCGGCGGCATGTACCCCGAACGCCTGCAAGCCCTGCTGCCCCTGCTCGACTGGGTGGGCCTGGACATCAAAGGCCCGCTGCACGCCTACGACGCCATCACCCGCACCCCCGGCAGCGGCGCCAAAGCCTTTGCATCGTTGCGCCACCTGCTCGCCAGCGGCGTGCCCCATGAATGCCGCACCACCTGGCATGCGGGCCTGTTCAGTGTGGACGACTTGTTTGCCCTGGCCGACACCCTGGCCGATACAGGCGTGGCCCACTGGGCGCTGCAGGAATGCCGCGCGCCGGGCGCTGCTGCCTGGGCGCTGACAGCCATGCAGGTGGAGCGACTGGGGGCGCGGTTTGCGAGGTTTGTGGTGCGGCGGGGGTGAGGGGGCGGTAGGCAAGCGTCTCTGGGAAGGCGAGTGCTAGCGACGGTTCAAGGCTGAACGGAGTCATTCGCGTTCGACGGCCTGAGCGACTGCTTCGGTCGTGATCGGTCAATCGACGGACAGCCGCCTCCCATGTTCGTGAGGGCATTTGTACCTAGCGGCGGAGAAGACCTGCACCAAAGATGAGGGATGGCCAGCGCTACTCCATAACTATCGGCCGAGGCCTGTCTGCTCATCAGGATTTAAATAATTAAGGCACGCGCTTCCCGAAGCGCCAATGAAGAGCCTGCTGACTTTGTTAGGTCACGAGATTTTGGAGGAAGTCCGTGAGCGCCTTCTTTGGATCGTCCTCGTCGGACACGATCATCTCGATGCCCCAGTGCCTCAGCACTTCCTCTGCTGCTGGGTTTGGACGGTGCGTGAAGACGTAGGACTTGGGTCTGACGGATGCCAGCGGCGAACGACCCCACATCTCCGTCAGTCGATAGAACAGGAGCCGGATATTGAAGTCCGTCAGGCTGTAGCCGACAAAGAGGACGGAATTGCTTAACACGTCGTTGCGCAGCTTGATGTCCAGTGGCGTATCGAAATTCAGCCGTTGGTAGTAGCTGGTCTCGTCGAGGACGATCGACTCGTCAGCTGCGAAATCACCATGGAACTTGATGATCTGGCGGTGACCGTCCCTAACGGCAACCATATCCGCCACACTGGCAATCTTGTCGTACTTCACGCCGAACTCAGTGTGTGCGATCTCAAGCCAACGGTCGTAGTTGGTGGTGTAAATCCGCGAGAAGTTGCCCTGAGTGATCAGCCGGTGAATATCGGAAGCCTTGATGTCTGTGGACGGCTTGTGCCACTCCCGGTCCATCCAGCTCCTCAACTCGCCAAGTCCGCCTCTCTTCTTCTTGTAAAACTCAGCAAGGGTCTGGTAGTTCCCATAGGTGGCAAACACTGCCGGGTCATAGCCCAGCTCCTTCGCGATGTGCGCGATGAGTTGGCCCCAACTCGGCAAGCCAAGGTTCGCGGACACGCCGGCACCTACAAACAGCATCAGCTTGCCGCTGCGGTGCGCGTCAAGAAGCTCAGCTCTCATTTCATGACTTTCGTGGCTGTGAGGTGGGCAGCGAACTTGTCCAGCGCTTTGCGGCGCATGGATATGGCGTCCTTGTCGGTGCCCATCTCGGCAAACGTCTTCGTGCTGCCGTTGGGAATGAAGACGCAGTCCCATTGGAAGTCCTCTGGGCCAACAGGAGCACGGGGAACAGTGCCTTCGATGGCACCCTCGAACAGGTGCATCTCGCGCCCGTCGCAGTATCCAAGCACCGTCTTTGCGGTGACTTTGTCATCACCCAGGCCGGCCACGAGGTCAACGAAGCGGTTGGCTTCCAGCCGGTCCCAAAAGATCTGGGTCAAGCCTGCTGGGAGGTCGTTCATTCCGCTGAGGTATAGCCCCGTGTGCTCAACGAACAACGGGCGGCCTATTTCTTGGAACGCCTTGATCAGTTTGTCTCGCACGAGCGCGTGGACATCCTGCGTTTGCAGCTCCTCGATCTTTCTGGATACCGGCACGATGTCAACGCCGACCGGGGTGAGGATGCGTTGCACCTCCGCGATCTTGTGTTTGTTGCCAGACATAAATCGAATCTTCAATTCAACCCCTCCATGAATGAAAAGCGTTTTGCGACTTCGTACTGCTGCCGCATGTCGCGGATGGACAAGCCTTCAGCCATGGCGGTAGCCTGGTCGTCTGCCAAGCCGCGTTGGTGGATTGCGGGGTTGTCGGAGCAAATCACGAACGGCACGCCGTGGCGTCGGAACTCCTGTAGAGGGTGGGCCTCATCACGGGGAACCGCGCCCGTGAGCCGGTTGCTGACCGGGCAGATCTCGACGCAAACCCCCTTGGCAGCCAGCAGGTCCAGCAGATACGGATCCTTGCCAGCGGCCGTACCATGGCCGATCCGATCTGCGTGGAAGAGATCCACGGCCGCGCGTACGTTCTCCACGCGGCCAGTCTCTCCGGCGTGGATAGTGATGCCTAAGCCGTACCGGTCCTTGGCCTCACGGATCATCGCGGGCAGCTCAGCCGAGTAGGGCATCTCTTCATCCCCGGCAAGGTCGATCCCCACGACATCCTTCGGCCGTCCGAGGTTCTCGTAGGCCTGCAAGAGGGTGGCGAGATTGGAAGCACCGTAGTCGCCTCGCGTCACAGTGAGGATTAAGCCCCGCTGGATTCCGTGGAGTTGTGCCGCGCTGCCGGTGGATTCAATGAGGCGTTCTAATGCCTGCGCCGGCGTGCAGTTCTGAAGTCCGGTCAGATACAGAACACTGCTGCGAAGCTCAACAAAACGCACGGCGTGTTCTGCCAAGCTCGCCAGAACAGCATTGGCGAGGCGATCAAGGTTCGCGCGCTTCTTGGGAAAGAGACGCAGCACCTGCCAGGGTGTGAGATATTCAGCCAGCGATGTACACGGTGCTAGGCGGATCATGTCTTGCTCAAAATCGAACCCAACCGGAAGCGACGTTGCTTCGTCAGCCATGATCTCCTGGATGGTAGACAAAGGAATGGCACCGTTGATGTGCACGTGGAGCTCCCCCCGGTCATGTACGTGCGCTTGTGCTCCGCCGTCGTCTGCGTCGTCGGCTTCGGCCAATAGCCCTGGCAGATCAAGTTGTCGCTGATTCAATCTTCATCCCTGGATCTTGCTGTGGGCTTCGCCCGGTTCTATTGGGATGTTAGCGCTAGATCTGCTGGGCCTGTCTTCTCATGTTTGCCGCAGAACAGCGCGTGTTGGAACACTAACGACTAACTGCTGCAATCGCTGCGAAGCCGTCATTGGGTCGCACAACCCGAGCGTCACTTCAAGGTCGATTTCGACCTTTGGCCTGTCCTACGTGACAGCCTCTTTCCGTACGAACACCCGGCACCAGCCCCAAGGAAGCCGTACGGCATGCATTTGAATTTGCCGGGCACGCAGTAGAACGGATCAGCCAACTTCCACGCGCGGAGCGCATTGGGCTGAGGCACACACTTAGTGCGAATAAAAAACAAACTACGCAACCAAACTGCGCACAATTTGCCTTAAAGGCACAAATAATTGTGCATTTCGGCCATTGGTTTGCGTTCTGTGTTTGATCCAGATCAGTGCTTTTGCCCCCCAGCCGCCACGATCATCCGGGCTTTGCAGAACCCCCCGGAGACATCCCCATGACCCTCGGCCTTGCGCTGCTGCGCGCCCTCAAGAACCACGGCGCGCAGGAAATTTTTGGTATTCCCGGCGACTTCATCCTGCCGCTGTTCAAGCAGATCGAGGAGAGCAACATCCTCCCCCTGGTGACGCTCAGCCACGAGCCTGCCCTGGGCTTTGCCGCCGATGCCGCCGCGCGCATGCACTGCGGCCTGGGCGTGGTGGCGGTCACCTACGGCGCGGGTGCGCTCAACGTCGTCAACGCCGTGGCCAGCGCCTATGCCGAGCGTTCGCCGCTGGTCATCCTGGCCGGTTGCCCCGGCGAGGTCGAGGCGCATTCGGGCCTGGTGCTGCACCACCAGGTGCGCCACATCGATTCGCAGTGGCGCATCTTCAGCGAGATCACCTGCGACCAGGTGCGCCTGTCCAAC
>JACPUE010000052.1 GCA_016192425.1 Burkholderiales bacterium | reverse complement strand
GAGCACCGGTTGCCCGGCTGCCTCGCCAGCAACCCGCATGGCAGCCAGCTCAACGTCACCCTGTTCTACCTCAACAATGGCGTGCTGTCGCTGATCCAGACCTATCTCGACAAGCGCTACTCGTTGAACGGCAAGGAGCAGGTCACGCTGTTGCCGGTGCCACGCGATGGCCGGACGACGACGGAGGACGGTATTACCGTCGAGCGCCAGACCCTGGCCACGTTCGATGCGGGGGTGATTCGTCGGGCTCTCACTGCGCGCGGACGCATCACGATCTTCGAGGTCGCCTTGACCCACAACTCGGATGGCGACGGGCTGAGCCTGCTCTCCGAGTCGGCATGGAGCCGCCAGTAACCACCAACAAGGGAAACAACGGTGAAATTTGGATTTATTGCGCATCCGACCTCGGTCGGCCTGAAGCGGCACGTCAAGATCGTGGACATGCTCGATCGTATGCTCGCGGAGCAGAGCGGCGATCATGGCGAGGTAGCCTGGCAGTGGCGGAATCTGGTGCCGTTTGTCGATTTCGGGGGCATCGTCAGCGCCCGGGGCGCGAGCTGTGAAGGGCTGGTGCACTACCTGCCCCTGACCGCCGAAGAGATGCTCGCCCAGCCGCGAGAGATCGCCCGTCGCGTGGTCGTTGGCGTGGAGGAGCTGAAATCGCGCGGCGCCTTGCTGGTGGGCTTGGGCGGCTTCACCGGCATCGTCGGAAATCGCGGGCTGCAGACGCTGGAGCGGACGGGCATTCCGGTGACGACCGGCAATTCGCTGACCGCCTACGCCGCATTCCACAACATGCTCGATGCGATGGAGTGCCTGGGCGTATCGCCAGCTGGCAAGCGGGTTGCGGTTGTTGGCTATCCGGGTTCGATTGCCTTGGTCGTGGCGAGGCTGCTCGGTCAGCAGGGCTGCGAACTGGTGCTGGTACACCGTGGCGACGAGCAGCAGGGCCACGATGACCTGCGGTATTTGCCGGAAAACCTGCGACCGCGGGCCATCACGACCAACAGCATCGAACATTGCTATGACGAGGTGCAGTTCTATGTGGCTGCCACCTCCAGCGGCGGCGTCATCGACCCCTATCGCCTGGCCCCGGGCAGCGTGGTGGTGGACGCGGCCCTGCCGAAGGACGTCATGCCCTACTGCGGCGGTCGTGACGACATCCTGATCATCGACGGCGGATTGATTTCCGCCGGGCAAGGGGTCAAGTTCGGAGGCGAAAGCCTGGGGCTCTCCCCGAAGAAGTTTCTCAACGGCTGTCTGGCCGAAACGATCATCCTGGGGCTGGAAGGCCGCGCTGACGCCTTCTCCATCGGCCGCGAACTGCCGGAAGACAAGGTGCTGGAAATCGGCCGCCTGGCGGAGAGCCACGGATTCTCGCCCCATACGATGGTCGCCTGCGGACGCAAGCTGGCACATGCCGATTTCCAGCCGCTGCGGCGTTTTCATTCTCCGGCAACCGCAGTTGCCGCCGCGGCCGGCGACGGGGGAGAGCCTGTGCTGGCGCCTCGTGACGAGATACTTCATCTGTTCGGCAGGCACATCAATCCCATGCTGCGCGAGTTCTACCGGTTCAACCATATCGAGCGCGTGTTCGTCGAAGGCAAGGGCTGCTGGCTGACCGAGCAGGATGGCCGCCGCTATCTCGACTTTGTCGCCGGCTACGGATGCCTGAACACCGGACACAATCATCCGGACGTGAATCAGGCACTCAAACATTACTTGGACGAGGGGCGGCCCACCTTCGTGCAATACGTTTCCGTCCCGTACCACACCAGCCTGCTGGCCAAGCGCCTGAGCGAGTTGGCGCCGGGCAGGCTGGAACGGGTCTTCTTCAGCAATTCCGGCACGGAGGCCATCGAAGCCGGGCTAAAACTGGCGATGGCCGCCATGCAGCGTCCGCGCATCCTTTACTGCGCCAACGGCTACCACGGCAAGACACTGGGAGCGCTGTCGGTGACCGGGCGTGCCAAGCACCGCACGCCATTCGAGCCTCTCCTGCCGCGCTGCGAAGCCATTCCGTTCGCCGACCCGGCCGCGCTCGAAGCGGCGCTGAAGAGCGGCGACGTCGGCGCCTTCATCCTGGAACCTATCCAGGGAGAGGGGGGCGTGCAGGTGCCACCCGTCGGCTACCTCCGGCAGGTTCGCGAACTGTGCACGGCGCACGACTGCATCCTGATCCTCGACGAGATACAGACCGGCCTGGGCCGCACCGGCAAGATGTTCTGCTGCGAATGGGAGGGCGTGGAGCCAGACATCATGGTGGTCGCCAAGTCACTCTCGGGTGGCACCGTCCCGATCGGGGCCACGCTGGCCCGGGCCGAGCTATGGGACCGCGCCTATGGGAGCATCGGCCGCTTCGCATTGCATACGTCCACATTCGGCGGCGGCAACTTCGCATCCGCCGCCGCCCTGGCCACGCTCGACACCATCGAGCGCCTGCAGTTGCCGGCCCATGCCGAGCGGGTAGGCGGCGTGCTCAAGGCCGCATTGCAGGATGCAGTGGTCGGCTACCCCTTCATCCGCGAGGTGCGCGGCCGCGGGCTCATGCTGGCCATCGAGTTCCACAACCCGTTTGCCGGTGGCGTGGACGCCTTTGTCGAAGAGTTCGCCACGCGCATGCCGGGCGATGCCCGCGCCACCTATCGCATGCTCTCGGACAAGGCGCGATACCACCTGCGCGAAGCAGTAGCCGAGCTGGAGAACAGTTTCGAGGAGATGTTCGTGATGCGCTTCGTGCGCAAGCTTTCGGAAGAGCATGGCATCCTGACCTTTGTCACCGCCAACAGCAACAAGGTCCTGCGAATCCAGCCGCCCCTGGTGCTGGACGAAGCGGAGGCAGGGCACTTTGTTCAGGCATTCACCAAGGTATGCAAGGACATGTCGACCTTCCTCGACTGAATGCACGCCTCGATACCGTTTAATGCCCCGGCTTTTCCCCGGGGCGTTTTTGTATCTGGGCTACGGCGGGGACGATGTGCCATGCCAAGCGTCTTGAGGTGCACAGAAACGCATACGTTTCAGCTCATAAATAATATTAACAATCATTCTTGTTTGTGTGAAAGTCATGGTGTCTACGACTCTCCGAGAAGGCGCCATGAATCTGCCACCACTGGTCTCACCTGATGCGGAACTTTCTGCAGCCGAGATCTCCCGCTACAGTCGGCACCTACTGCTTCCGGATTTTGGTCTGGAAGGCCAGAAGCGCCTCAAACGCAGCCGCGTCCTGGTGATCGGTGCCGGCGGCCTGGGTTCGCCTGCCTTGCTCTACCTGGCGGCTGCGGGTGTCGGCACGCTTGGCATCATCGACTTCGACGTGGTGGAAGAATCGAATCTGCAGCGCCAGGTGATCCACGGCGTGAGCCGCCTGGGGCGCAACAAGGCCGCAAGCGCCGAGGCGGCAATCCGGGAACTCAACCCGTGGGTCGAGGTGATTCAGCATCACGAGCGACTGGAGGTTGGCAACGCGCTGGCGTTGATCGCTGCTTACGATCTGGTTCTGGATGGCACCGACAACTTCGCCACCCGCTACCTCGTCAATGACGCCTGCGTGCTCGCGAAGAAACCCTACGTCTGGGGCTCGATCTTCCGTTTCGAAGGCCAGGCCTCCGTGTTCTGGGAAGATGCGCCCGGTGGGGGCGGCCTCAACTATCGCGATCTCTATCCCGCGCCGCCGCCGCCCGAGCTGGCGCCGTCGTGCTCGGAAGGCGGTGTGCTGGGCATTCTGTGTGCATCCATCGGCGCCATCATGGCCACCGAGGCCATCAAGCTGATCACCGGTATCGGCGACAGCCTGCTTGGACGCCTTGCGGTCTACGACGCGCTGGACATGCAGTACCGCTTCCTGCCGCTGCGTTGCGCCCCCGGTCGCAAGCCGATCACCGAACTTGCCGACTATCAGGCTTTCTGCGGCCACAACCGCGACGTTCCGGGCGGGGACGGCGTCCCCTCCATTACCGCCCAGCAGCTGAAGGCGCTGCGCGACCATGGCGAACCCTTCACGTTGATCGATGTTCGCGAGCGAACCGAGTGGGACATGGTGCGTATCAACGGTGCCCTCCATATTCCCAAGGACGAAATGGCCCGCCAGGAGGTACTGGCACGCTTCCGCGCGGACGAACCAATCGTCCTCCACTGCAAACTCGGCGGCCGGTCTCGCAAAGTGCTGCAGGAGATGCAGAGGCATGGCTTCAGCAATGTGAAGAATCTGGAGGGCGGCATCATCGCCTGGATCAGCGATGTCGAACCCCATCTGCCCCGGTACTGATCCGAAGCCGACACGCTCACGAGGAGATAGACGATGCTGATCATTCACCAACAGTTGGTTGATGCCATTGTCCGCCAGGCACGTACCGACCATCCAATGGAGACCTGCGGTGTCGTGGCAGGTCCTGCCGGCTCAGGCGTCCCTACGCGGCTCATCGTGATGGACAACGCCGCGAAATCGGAAAGCCATTTCCAGTTCAACCCTCATCAGCAACTCAAGGCATGGCGGGAGATGGAGCGCAATGGCGAGGAGCCGGCCGTCATCTACCACTCACACACGAACAGCAACGCCTATCCCAGTCGGACGGACATCCAGTACGCATCCGAACCGAATGCGCACTACCTGATCGTTTCCACCGACAGTCGGCATACACCCAGCCTGCGCAGCTTCCGCATCTGCAACGGCAGGAGCGTCGAGGAAAGGGTGAAGGTCGTCAGCGCATACCGGGACGACGCCTTTAACCGGCTGATCGATGCCGGGACGCCGACTGCGGTTGCTTCAGTCTGAATCCATTCAAACAACCGGGAACACTCATGCAAATCGCCATCACCATTCCAACCATCCTGCGCCCGCTCACCGGCAACCAGAAGCAGGTCACCGCCCACGGCCGCACACTGGCCGAACTGATCGACAACCTCGAGCTGCACTATCCCGGTATCAAGAACCGTCTGGTCGCCGAAGGCAAGGCGCACAGCTTCGTCAATCTCTACGTCAATGACGACGACGTTCGC
Organism: Burkholderiales bacterium; assembly: GCA_016192425.1. GTDB lineage: Bacteria > Pseudomonadota > Gammaproteobacteria > Burkholderiales > Burkholderiaceae_C > Simplicispira. Next base: position 99,602 of record JACPUE010000052.1, on the reverse strand, counting down.
TTTGCCGACAACCTAGACACGGCTTTGCGTGATGGCGACAACGTCACCATCCTGCCGGCGGTGGCAGGAGGCTGATCAAGGATGGCCGCGATGACCCGTCCATTGATCGATTGCTCCTTGCTGGCCGCCTTCGCCGCTGCGCCGCCAGGCTTTGCGGCAGTGTGCCATCGGTTGGGCTACCAGGCCGGTGCGCTGGGTATGCGCTGCGAGCAGATTGATGGATTGCAAACGGCAACCAGTTTTTCCTTCGACTTGCGCACACCATTCACCAAGGTCGTGCATACCACCCTGCATGGGTGGGGCGAGGGAGATGCCCGGCCGGTCAGCGAAATGCTGCTGCAGGCGGCGTCCGGCCTGATGTCGGTTCATGGGCGTGCCACCGGCGGTGCGCGTCAATTGGGGGTGGACTATGTGTCCACGCTTGCGAGCGTACTGGCACTGCAGGGTGCCATCGCGTGCGCAGTCGGGCAGATGAGGGGAGGACGCTTCGAGCGTTGCGATATCTCCCTTTATGACGCAGCCTTGCTTGCCATCGGCCAGTACCTGGCCGGCGCCACGGCGCCGGAAGACGCCGAGCACCTGTTGCCGGGGCGGCTCTTCGCGGATGAGCATCCACCCTTCGTGTCGGCTGACGGCGTGCGGTTCGAACTGGAGGCCCTGGAAGCCGAGCCGTGGCTGCGCTTCTGGAGTGCCGCCGGTGTTGCGCGGGAAGCGGCCGGAGCGGGATGGCGATCCTTCCAGCTGCGCTACGCCAAGGCAATTGCACCCCAGCCCGCAGCGTTGCTGGCTGCCGTTGCCGCCCTCCCATATGCACGCGTGCGCGAACTGGCGGGGGAAAGCGGCATCGCGCTATGTCCGGTGCGTGCGCTCGCTGACCGCGCCAACGACCCGGAAGCCGCCTTGCTGCTGGCGCAAGGACCGTGGGCCTTTTCCTTCACCAGCCGGACGGGGGGCGAATGGCCTGCGACAACGTCGGGCAACCTGCCTTTGAGCGGCCTGACCGTCGTCGAGTCGTGCCGCCGCATCCAGGGACCGCTGGCCGGCCATCTCCTGGCATCGCTGGGAGCGAAAGTTATCCGCATCGAGCCGCCGGGGGGCGACTCCCTGCGTGGCATGCCGCCGATGGCCGAAGATTGCTCGGCCCGTTTCGATGCACTCAACCGCCTCAAGACGGTGATCGAGATCGACCTCAAATCATCCGCAGGCCAAGCCCAGCTGAAGGAGCTCGTGCGGAATGCCGACGTCTTCCTGCATAACTGGGCGCCGGGAAAGGCGGCCGAGTTCGGGCTGGACAAGGGCGATCTGCTCCGGGTGCAGCCGACGCTCATATACGCATATGCGGGAGGATGGGGCAGCGACTCCGATGCGCCCGGCCTGCCTGGCACGGATTTCATGGCGCAGGCCTGGACGGGGGTTGCCAGCCGGATAGCCGAGGCTTCCGGCACGCATGGCGGCACGCTATTTACCGCCCTCGATGTACTGGGCGGGGCAGTCGCGGCACAAGGCATCACGGCAGCGCTGTTCGGGCGTTTCGTTGCCAATGCCGGGGGCTCCGTATACACCTCGCTCGCCGGTGCTGCCAGCCTGCTCTGCGCCGATGTGCTGGAGGCGGCCGTCAGGGGCGCAGACGTTTCACCAAGCGTCGCCGCCCGCGGCGTGTTTGCCACCGCCGACGGTTTTCTGGCCGTGCATTACGGCTGCGGCCGGAGCCGAGCGCTGTTGAGTGCAGTCCTGGGACTGCCGCTCACCGCCGACTTCGACGAACTGGTACGCCAACTGACCCAGGCCCTCCTGGCAAAGCGGGCCGAGGACTGGCTAGTGCTATTCGAAGATGCGGGCATACCGGCCACCCTGGTGGTCGAAGACCTCGCCCATTTGCCGGTGAACGCGCGGGCCAGCCGGTCGATGACTGTTGGCAGCTATGCACAAGTCAACTCTCCATGGAGCTTCACATGAACAGCGCAGGCATTATCGATCTGATCCCGCCCCCGCTTCGGCAACAATGGAAGACGGATGGCATCTATCCGGGCCGCTCGGTATACCGCTTGTTCGCCGAGCACGCGCAGCGCCAGCCGGATGCGCCGGCCGTGCTCGTTCCCGGCCAGCGCATCACCTATGCACAGCTGCACGATGCGGTCCTGCGCCTGGCCGGCAGTTTCCGGGCGATGGGGATCGTGGTGGGGGACGTTGTCGCCTACCAGTTAAGCAACAGCTGGCGCTGCAGCGCCATCGACCTGGCAGTGGCCGCGCTGGGGGCGGTAGTCGCGCCATTCCCTCCGGGACGGGGCCGGCTCGACATCGAGTCACTCCTCAAGCGCTGCGATGCCCGCGCACTGATCGTCAATCCGCACTACGCCGACATGGACATGTGCCAGTTGGTGGAGGAACTGCGGCCAACGGTCCTGTCGCTGCGTTTCCTGATCGTGGACGGTACCCTCCGGGATGGCTGGCATAGCCTGGGCGCCTTGCTCCAGGGGGCGCCGCTGGCCGATGGGGAATTGCCCGAAGTGTGCGCCGATACGCCGGTGCGGCTGCTGGTTTCCTCGGGCACCGAATCCGAACCCAAGCTCGTTGCATACTCGCACAACGCCCTGGTCGGCGGCCGGGGGCGCTTTCTCCAGCATCTGCACCCGGACGGTCCGAGCTTCCGCGGCATGTACTTGGTGCCGCTGGGCTCGTCGTTCGGTTCCTCCGCAACCTTCGGCGTGCTGTCGTGGCTCGGGGGTAGCATCGCGCTCCTGCCTCAGTTCGACGTATCCGAAACCATTCGTGCCATCGAAGAACTGAGGCCGACCCACCTGCTGGGGGTGCCCACCATGTTCCAGCGCATTGCCGCCGACCCGGCCCTGGCGGCGGTGGACAAGTCCAGCTTGCGGGCCATTGTCAGCGGTGGTTCGGTCATCGACCAAACCACCATCCAGCGCTGCGTCGAGGCCTTCGGGTGCGGCTTCGTCAGCCTCTACGGCTCCGCCGACGGCGTGAATTGCCACAACACCCTGGAGGATCCGCCGGAGGTCGTGTTCAGAAGCGTGGGCCGTCCCAATCCCTCGGTGTGCGAGATCCTCATCGCCGATGACGAAGGCAATGCGCTTCCGCCGGGCGCATGCGGCGAGATCGTTGCCCGCGGCCCCCTGAGCCCGATGCAGTACGTCAATGCGCCGGAACTGGACGCCCGGTATCGTGACGAGGAGGGTTGGGTCCATACCGGCGATCTGGGCTACCTCGACGCGCAGGGCTATCTGGTCCTGGCCGGCCGCAAGAAGGACATCATCATCCGGGGCGGAGCCAACATCAGCCCCGTCCAGATCGAGAATATTGCCACCTCGCATCCCGACATCGTGGGCTCGGCATGCATCGCGGTGTCCGACGCCGACCTCGGCCAGCGCGTCTGCATTTGCCTGACCACGAAGGAAGGTTCGCCCCGACTATCGCTGGAGGAACTGCATCAGTATTTCCGCCAGCAAGGGTTGGAGGCCAGCAAGTTGCCCGACTACCTGTGTTTCTACCGGAACCTGCCGCTCAGTCCGGCAGGAAAGGTAGACAAGAAGCGGCTGGCAGCGGAACTCGAGTTCGTGGGGTCCGTTGCGGGAGCGCCGGCATGACGGCCATGGCCCCGACGCGCGCCGGGCGCGAACTCGGCATCCGGACCCTGCTGGTGCTGGCCATGGCGATGCCCATGCTGTTGCTCTATGCCGTCAGCGCGCTCGGCCCCCAACTGGTGCGCGACCTGGCAATCGCTCCGGAGTCGCTCGGCTATTTCACTGTGGGCTCCTTCGGCGTGGCAGCCGTCCTCTCGCTTCGGGTGGGGGCGCTGGTCAGCCGCGTGGGGGTGCGTTACGGGCTCGCCATGCTGTTCGGATCGGTCGCGCTCACCTTCGCGCTCATGGCCAGTCTCCCCAGCTTCTACAGCCTGCTGCTGGCTACCGCCTTGCTCGGGTTGGCGCAGGCGCTGGCCAATCCGGTGACCAATCTGCTGATCGCCCAACGCGTGGCGCCGCAACACAAGGCATTCGTGGTCGGCCTCAAGCAGTCGGGAGTGCAACTGGCCGCTCTCTTTGCCGGTGCAGTGCTGCCAAGCTGTGCGTTGCAACTGGGCTGGCGTGGGGCGTTCGCATTGGTGGTGCCGCTTGCGCTGATGCTGAGCCTTCTGGCGTTGCGCCAGACCGGACAGCCTGCGGCCAAGGATGCGGCCAAGGCGGCTGCGGCCACCCTGAACCCGCGCCTGGGATTGCTGATGGCTGTCCAGTGCTGTGTGGGCATCGCCCTGTCGGCCTTCATTACCTATCTGCCGCTCTACGCCGTCAGCCTGGGGATGGCTCAGGCCGAAGCGGGGCTGCTGGTGGCGCTCTTCGGTGCGATGGGCATGGTGTCCAGGCTGGTGATGACCCCTTTGGGGGCGCGCCTGCGGGAGGAGGCGTTCCTGCTGGCGGGCCTCCTGCTGGTATCCGGGATATCGATTGCCCTTGCCCTGCAAGCCGACGCAGCCAGCAGCGCCCTGCTATGGCTGGCCGTGACGGGGGTGGGGCTGACAGCGGTGGCGACCAACGCCATCGCCATGAGCATGCTGATCCGGGACGGGGCGTTCGGCAGCGTCGCATCGACCTCCGGGATGGTGTCGGCCGCCTTCTTTGGCGGATTTGCCGTCGGCCCTGCCAGCATTGGCGAATTGGCGCGACGCAGCGGTTCGCTGGGCAGCGCCTGGGGAGCCTTGCTGGTGGTACTGGCGCTGGGCATCGTGCTGTCGTTGCTTCTGGCGCAATTGCGGCGTCGCGGAGGCGCCGGTGTCGCAGCGTGATGGCCTGCCGACCGAAGGTGCCTTGTCCCGGGAGGAATGTCGCAACGCGCTGGAAGCGCTACTTGCAAGAGTGGGGGTGCTGGGGCAGCGGTTTCCGAAGGGAGTCCCGCTCTACGCACCCGGGCGTTCGGACGAATGGACGGTGAGCGAGGGCGGATCCTGGGTCGGCGGGTTTTGGTGCGGCTTGTGGTGGCTGCGGGCACTTGTCGGCCACGCCCCGGCGGATCGCGAGCACGCCGCAGAACTGTGCAGGCATCTGCGCAACAAGCTCGATATCGACAGCGTCAATCGCAGCCTGATCTTCTGGTACGGGGCGGCGGGTGGTGCCTACGGCTTCCACGACGAGGAGGCCAGCGCCTTGCTGCAGGAGGCCGCAATCCGCCTTGCCGCCACCTACAGCCATGAATTGCGGGCCATACCGCTGGGCGCCGCGATGGGCGGGGGCGTGCAAGGACGCGCTTGCATCGGCGTGGACTCGCTTGCGTCGCTTGTTGCGCTGCTGGCCCACGCCGGCGCGGATGCGGCACAGCATGCCCGCCAGCATACCGACACGCTGATCGCGGTCTGCGCCACCGAATGCGGAGCGTTTTTCCCCGAGGCTTCTTTTGACGAAAGCGGCTGGCAGGCGCATGGGAAGGCGGGTGCGTGGCCGCGTGGGCAGGCCTGGGCCATGCTGGGACTGGCGCAGGCCGCGGTGCTTTGGGGCGAACCGTATGTCACCGTTGCCCTGGGCGCCTGCCGGTACTGGTTGCGCCGCTGGCCGGACGGCAGACCGCCGCACCCGGTGGGCAGCGATCTGCACGACCTTTCCGCCACCGCCATCGCCGTGGTTGCAATGCAGGCACTGGCCCCCCGGATAGCCGATGGTGCTGATCTGGAAAGGCACGCCCGCGCCCAACTCGCCGCTATCGTCCGCAGCGAATACCTCGTGCTCGACGAAGCCGCGGATAGCTCCTTGCGCGGCCTCTTCCACGGAGCCTGCTACACCACCCGCCCAAGCGTCATCGAACAGGTGGAATCCCTCTGGGGTACCTATTTCCTCGCTACCGCTTTGAGCCATCAGGCCGACTTTCAGGCCTGGCCAAAAATCCGAAAGCCAACGACATGATCGATTTTTCCCTTCCCAACGAAGCGCAGATGCTGATTGCCACGGTGAAACGATTCGTGGAGAACGAACTCAACCCGCTCGAAGACGAAATCGAGAGAACCAACGCGATTGCCCCCAGCGTGGCCGATGGCCTGAAGCGCAAGGCACGGGAACTGGGGCTGTGGGCCATGCACATGCCGGAGGAGGCGGGAGGCGGAGGGCTGAGTACCGTCGAATTCTGTCTGGTCAACGAGCAGATCGGCCGCACCAAGGATGTGCTGGCGCGGCGCGCGTTCGGCCATGTTCCCAGCATCCTTGTCCGTTGCACCGGTGCCCAGCGCGAGAAGTACCTCCATGCCGCCATGCGTGGCGATATCCATGTATCGGTTGCGATGAGCGAGCCCGAGGCCGGTTCGGACGCAAACGGCATACGAACCACGGCCAGGCGCGACGGTGAGGGCTGGATCCTGAACGGCAGCAAACACTTCATCAGCGATGCCGATGTCGCGGGCGCCTATATCGTCACGGCACGCTGCGAGGAAGGCATCTCCTGCTTCCTAGTCGACCGCGATACGCCGGGCCTCGAACTGGGATCAATGCAGGAAATGATGGGGCATCGCGGCACCCACCAGCACGGGCTGTTCTTCACCGGCTGCCGGATCGGGGCGGAGCAGTTGCTTGGCGAACTGGGGCGAGGCATGTCGCTCGTGCTTGGCCTGATCAATGTCGCACGGCTCGCCTATGTCGGCGCCAGGGCAGTCGGCATGGCTTCGAAACTGCTGGAGATGTCAGCCGAGTACGCGCAGCAGCGCTCACAGTTCGGTGCCCCGATCGGCAGCTTCCAGATGGTGCAGAAGATGCTGGCGGACATGCAGACCGAAATCTATGCCGCCAGGATGATGGTTCTCAACGCGGCCTGGGAGGTCGACCAGGGACGGGATGCGCGCGAGAAGGTCTCGATGGTGAAGTTGTTTGCTTCGGAAATGCTGGGCCGTGTCGCCGACAGCGCAGTGCAGATCTTCGGCGGCATGGGCTATTGCACGGAACTGCCGATCGAGCGCTGCTACCGCGACGCAAGGGTTTTCCGGCTGTATGACGGCACCTCGGAAATCCATCGGATCTTGATTGCGCGCAATCTGCTAGAGAAGGGGCCTGTGCTGCTGTGACAGATCTTCGGGGGCAGAAGGGTTGTTGCCGAGATGGTGAGAAACCATCATAGACCAACCGCCCCAGTTAGTCTTACTGTGTCGAGGAGCTTGCGGAATTCCAAACAGAAGCACCCCAGAAGTTCCCTGGCGCTCAATTTTTGAGCCTATTCAGATCACCCAGGAGCCGCCGCCGTGCAAAGGCGTGCTGCCTGATTGCACGGCGGGTCGGTCACAGCGGGTCAGGCTGCGGGTTTGGTCATCTTGCCAGCCAGTTGCTCGGATACCCAGCCGAATCCTGCGCCAATGGCAATCGATGCGATGGTCGGCACGATCGCTGCCGTCGGCGTCATGTCCTTGCCCAGCAGAATGAGACCAGCGACTGTGGCGAAGCCATACACGCTCGAAGGAATGGTGGATAGGACAGGCAGGTGTGCGGCCAGCACGATGACGGCTGCGCCGATGCCCACGGCCACTGGGGCTGCCAGAGCGCCGAGAGCCCCTAGTTGTCCGATCAGCATCACGGAAGCCATGCCAACGACTGCTCCAAACGACATGCAGACCACGGTTTTGACTAGCCCGTCAGTTTTTCCGCCGTTATGAAAGAAACTTGCCCAGGCTACAAAGGCCTGCCAGATCTGCATCTGGAAAGCCGCCAGGGGACCCAGAAATAGCCAGGTAGCGGCAATAGCCAGCAGCCCTATGGAAATGGCCAATGCAAACAACAAACTCATGAATGTCTCCTTGTTGATGAAATAAAACGTCCTACTCCAGCGGGGCAGGACTTCATGGATAAATCAACTTCCGTGCCATGGGGTGAATTAATTTGCAAATATCAGATATGCCTATGATTTAATTGATTTTTTTGCATTTGTTGCAGTGCGATTTGTTTTTGCCTGGCCCTGTTCCATGGCTGCTCCTTGAATACCGGTGTTGTGCAAGAACGGTGCAATGTGGAGCAGTTCAATGCACCGAACCCAGCGTGTCACGCGGCAGCGCCCGATCGGTTTTGATGCGACCCGTCATCGGTAAGGATGCGGGACGGGTGGCCGTGATGCTACTGCCACAAAATGAAGCATTGAAGTGCAAGGCAGGTGGCTTGAGCGGTTCCATCTGCGCAAATAGTGTTCAATTGCGGAACACTTGGGCGCTGTGCCATGTGTGGCATGGAACTTGAAACACCTCCGACGCAATCAACCAAAGCCGGTGGTCTGAAGCCGGCGAGTTCGGAGACAAAAAATGGCCAAGCTGCCACACCACCTTTCGTTGCGGCGTCTGAACGCTGCATTGCTCATGGCATTGGGCGGCGTTGCAGGTGCGCAGACCGTGTCCACCCCCACGCTGCAGGAAGTGGTGGTCAGCGCTAGCGGGCAGGAGCAGCAAAGCTTCGATGCGCCTGCATCCATCCATGCGATCGGGCAGGATGTGATTCGTGCCGCCGGGCCAGGGGTGAATCTCTCCGAATCCATGAACCGGGTGCCGGGCATCACGGTGCTCAACCGCCAGAACTACGCCCAGGACCTGCAACTGTCCATTCGCGGGTCGGGGGCACGCACGCCTTTCGGCATTCGGGGCGCGCGCCTGATTGTGGACGGCATCCCCGCCACCATGCCCGACGGCCAGGGCCAGGCCTCCACCATCAGCTTGCCGTCTGCACAGCGCATCGAGGTGCTTCGCGGCCCGCTGGCGCAGCTCTATGGCAATGCCGCTGGTGGCGTGCTGCAGGTGTTCACCATCGATGGCCCCGCACGGCCCGAGGTGAGCGCCAGCGTGGACGTTGGCAACGACGGAATGCGCCGCCTGGGCGTGCAGGTGGCCGGGCAAAGCGGCCCCCTGAACTATGTGGTGGACCACAGCGACTTCTCTACCGACGGCTGGCGCGACAACAGCGCCGCCCGCCGCAAGCACACGAACGCCAAGCTGCGGTGGGCGGTGGATGAAAGGACGCGTGTGGCCCTGGTGGCCAACGTGTTTGACCAGCCAGTGTCGGGCGACCCCCTGGGCCTGACCCGCGAGCAGTTCCAGGCCAATCCACGGCAGGCCGTCGCGAACTCGACGCTGTACAAGGCGGGCAAGGACGTTTCGCAAAGCCAGTTGGGCCTGGTGGTCGATCACCGGCTGGATGCGGACTCCGATCTGTCCGCGCGCCTGTACTCCGGCAACCGCGATATGGAGAACCGGCTCTCCATCCCGCTGTCTGCGCAGACAGCGGCCACCTCGGCGGGGGGCGCAGTGGCGCTGGATCGAAGCTACAGCGGAACTGGGCTGCGCTATTCGCGCCGCATGCCCCTGGGCGAAGGCGTGGTGAAGCTGAACCTGGGGCTTGACCATGAGCGCATGACCGAGCACCGCCAGGGTTTCATCAACAACCAGGGCACGCTCGGGAGCCTCAAGCGTGACGAGGACGACAGCGTTCAGAGCACCGGCATCTATTCCCAGCTCGACTGGAGCATCAACGAGCGCTGGAGTGCCGTGGCCGGCCTGCGCGCCAACCGCGTCAACTTCAGGGTGCAGGACTTCTACATCCGCCCAGGCAACCCGGACGACAGCGGCCGCACCGACTTCCGCGCCACCAACCCGGTGCTGGGCATCACACGCCACCTGAGCGCGGACACCAACCTCTATGCCAACGTGGGGCGCGGTTTCGAGACCCCGACGCTGACCGAGATTGCCTACACCGCCACGGGCAGCGGCCCGAACCTGAACCTGCGTTCAGCCCACAGCACGCATACCGAGGTGGGTGTGAAGACCCGCCTGGCCGAAGGCCACCGGCTCGATGCGGCCTTGTTCCACATTGGCACGACGGATGAAATCGTCGTGGCGTCGAGCAGCGGCGGCCGAACCATCTACACCAACGCTGGCAAGACCCGCCGCTCCGGCCTTGAACTGGCCTACAGCGGACAGCTCGCGCCCGAATGGCACACGCATGTGGCGCTGTCCACGCTCAACGCCAAGTTCAGCAATGCCTTCACCAGCAGCAGCGGTGCGGTGGTGGCTGCCGGAAACCGCATTCCAGGCACCGTCAACCGAACGCTTTTTGCCGAACTGGCCTGGTCTCCCCGTGCCGTGCCAGGCATGTCTGCCGTCCTGGAGATGGTGCACCAAGGCAGCATGGCGGTGGATGACCTCAATACCGACCACACCGATGCAGCCACCGTGTTCAACCTGCGCCTGGGCTTTGAGCAGCACTGGGGCGCGTGGACGCTGCGCGAGCAGCTGCGCGTCAACAACCTGGCGAACAAGAGCTACATCGGATCGGTGATTGCCAACGACGGCAACAAGCGCTACTTCGAACCTGCGCCTGGCCGCCAGTGGGGCCTGGGAGTCCAGGCCGTCTACCGCTTCTGACGGCTGCTTGCGAACTGCACAGCCGTTGGCAGGCCACGGCCTGCCGCCTACCTGCCCTTTTTTTCCACAACTTCAAGGAGACATTTGCAATGAAACAGAAGAACCTCAAACTGTGCCTGCTGGCTTTGGGTGCGCTGGCATGGGGTACAGCCCAGGCATCCACTCTGCCGGATCTGGCAAAGGCAAGCGGCTGTTTTTCATGCCATTCCATCCAGGAAAAAGTGGTGGGGCCGTCCTTTGCCTCGGTGGCTGAAAAATATGCTGGGCAGCCGGATGCCGCAGCCGACCTCGCCCGGTCTGTTCAGAACGGTTCGTCGCGCAAGTGGGGGCGCGCTGCCATGCCAGCCCATCCCAACATGGATCCGGCAGAGATCCAGAAATTGGCGGAATGGGTCTTGACGCTCAAGCCCTGAGCCCTTGGCTGGCGCTGGTCGTTGCGGCAGGCTGGGCCGCTGCAATGTGCCCATGGTGTTGCATTCCAGAGCAACTGCAAGGCCCCTGCGGTGGACCGTGTCACACCTGCGGGCTTGCAGCCAAAGGTTGCCGTCACCAGGGAGCTTGGCATGGCTCTTGCGAACAACGACACCGAGTGAATTTTTACGACCTAGGAGACAACCATGAACCTGTCACGCTCCCTTCTCACGCTGCTGTCCGCATGTGCATTCCTGGCGGCCGCAGTGCCCCTCGACGCTGCTGCGCATGGCGATGTCACGCCACAGGCGGTGGATACAAAAACCTTGCCACAGCTCGGTTCTGAATGGCGTTCAGACAACCCCTACCGCACCGGCCCTGCACATGACGAGGCCCTGCGCATCGGTACGTCGGCCTACAACCAGAATTGCGCGCGCTGCCATGGGCTGGAGGCCATCTCCGGCGGCATTGCTCCAGATCTGCGCAAGCTGGACTCCGAGTGCACAGCGCTGGCCAACCCGAAAAAGAAAAACGAGTGCTTTGCCGAGGTTTCGGAGTATTTCTTGGGCACCGTGCGCAGAGGCCGTACGCGCGATGGGCGGGTCTACATGCCGCCGTTCGAAGCCGCGCTGAGCCAGGAAGCGATTTGGGCGATCAAGACCTATCTTGAAACGCGCCGCACGGACGAGTAAGGCCGGTACGCTGCAAGACTGCTCCCTGCTGCCTCGGTGTACTGGGGGCATTTGCATTCTTCATACTCTGGAGCCCATGCCATGAACATCAACCCATTTCCGAACGGCTGGCGCCTGCGCCGCCGCGTGGCCAGCGCATGTCTGGCCTTGGCTGGCGCATTCGCTGTTGCGCCCGTTCATGCCGATCTGGCCAAGATCCAGCAGAGCGGTACCCTCAAGGTGGCGCTTTACCAGGATCTGCCGCCGTTTTCCGACAGCATAGGCAACCAGTTGACGGGTGTGGATGTGGCCCTTGCCAAGGCATTGTGCAAGCAGATGGGGCTTTCGGCATCGATTCTGCCGTTCAGTGCCAGCGATGACGGCATGTCGGGAGACCTGCGCAACATGGTGTGGCGTGGCCACTACCTGGGATACGGGCCTGCCGACGTGATGATGCATGTGCCGGTGGATCCGGTCTTCATGCGCCAAAACGACAAGGCGCTGATCTTTGCCCCTTACCACCGCGAGATGGTGGTGCTGGCTTTTGACCCCCAGCGCATTCGGCAGGTGGACCGCTTTGAAGACCTGTCTGGCCTGCCAACGGGCGCCGAGGCGGGGTCTACCGGAGCCAACGCCTTGTTGACCAGCGCCCAGGGGGCGTTGCGCGACAAGGTCAAGATCTATCCCAAGTCCGCAGATGTGCTGGGGGCCTTGTTTTCAGGCGAGATTGCCGCCGCCATGGTGACCCGTGCGGAGTATGAAAACGCGCTCAAGGAGCGGGGCCAATCGGCAGAGCGTTACCCCACAACCCAGCTGGCATCGCCGCTGCTGCCGTCGCGCGGCTGGGTCATCGGCATGGCGGTGAAGGCAGACCAGGAGGCGCTTGCCCAGGAACTGCAGCGTGCGCTTGACACCTTGCGATCCAGCGGTGAACTGCAGAACATCTTCAACCAGCATGGGGTTTCGCTGGTGGTGCCTTGAGCCCCCCTCCGGCCGCAAGGCGCACCCGGCAAGGGGCGGGGCGGCAATGCCGCCCATCAATGCCGCCCTATAGCGCGGCGCCCGCTATTTGCGGGAGTGCGAGGGAGCGTCGAGACTTCCCTCCGACTTGGGATAGGTGATGATTCCCCAAGGCATCTTGTAACCCTCCAGCGTATCGGCCACCTCGTATTTTTGTGTGTCGATCACTTGCAGCGCGTTGGACCGGCCGCAGGCGAGCAGCAGCTTCTTGGCGTCCGGCGTGAAACTGAAATGCCAGCAGCGCTTGCCCACCGGAATGGAAGCCTTCAAGGTGTGGCTGTCCGCATTGAAGACCTGCAACTGGCTTGCGCGTGCCGCAGCAATCCAGATGTACCGACCCTCCGGGTCAAAGGCGACGCCATAGGGGCCGTTTTCGGTTGCGACGGTTTTGATGGGCTTGAACTGCGCGTCGAGCACAAGATAATTGCCCGAATTTTCCAGCGTCACAACGTAGGACTTCCCATCCGGCGACACCTTGATTCCGCGCGGCCTGCTGCCATGGGAGGAAATGTCGATGGAGCTTGTCTTCTTGAGCGTGGCCAGGTTGTAGACGGCGATGGTGTTGTCGCCTTCGTTGGTCACCACCATGGATGTTCCGTCGGGCGTGAGTTCGATGCCCTCGGTCTCCGGTGATGCCTTCACCCGCCCCACCACAGCCCATTTCTTCAGGTCGATGATGGCCACTTCGGCCGGCAGATCGTCGCTGTCCTTCCCTTCTTTTTCGTGGCCCTCTTTGCCAGGAGGCCCCCCCAGGCTTGCGGGCTCGTAGGTTACCAGCGCGCGCTTGCCATCAGCCGTGATGCGCATGAACTCCACGTTCTTGCCGACCTTGATTCGCTTGATCTCTTTGCGTGTGCGGGTGTCCACCACAGACACATCCGAACTGCCCTGGTTGGCCGTCAGCAGCCAGCGGCCATCGGGCGATATACCGATGCCGCGTGGTTTGCGGCCTACCGCGATTTCGGCAACCGGTTTGAGTGTTTGGATGTCCAGCACGGTGACGCCAGCGCCTTCGCTGGTGACATAGGCTGCGTGTTCAGGTGTGCCGGCCGCGGCCTGGGCTGCAGCGGCCATGCCTATGCAGGCTCCGATGGCCAATGCCATGCGATGGGGTGGAAAGTTCAAAATCACAGTCTCCGGTGGTTGGTTGTGGTGCGGTGCTGTTGCAGACAGGTTGGGTCCGCCCTAGTGTGCGCCGAAACGATAGCGCAGGCTGATCCAGATGCCACGTGGTGTGCCGGGTGCACGGAACTGCTCCGGCACGCTTGCAGTGTCCGGTGGACCGAACGTGCGTCCCGGGCCGGTGAAGAAGTTCTGGCCAATCTGGCCAAAATTCGCGTAGCGCCGGTTGAACAGGTTGTTGATGAGCACGCTCAATTCCCACTGCGGCGTGATCTGATAGCGCGTGTCCAGGTTGACCGTTGCAAAGCCCGGAACCTTGCCGTTGCGGTCGCCATTGTTCTCGTCGCCAAGGGCATACACGCCGCTGTGGGCGTGCAGGGCGGCGCCCACTTTCCATTGCGGCGTGACGTCATAGCCCAGCCGCAGTTTCAGTGTGTGTTGCGGAATTCCCGGAATGCGGCTGCCAGAACCCACCTGGATGTCGCCATTGCCATCGGCACTGGAGTTGCTTGGGCTGTGTGCGGAAAAGGGCGTCAGGTAGCGCGCGTCGACATAGCTGTAGCCTGCCGTCAGGGAGAGTGGGCCAAAGGATGTCTGTCCCGAAAGCTCCATGCCTTGGCGCCGGGTGCGGCCGACGTTGGAAAAATACCCCGTGCTCGTCCCGGCGCCGCCGCTGCTGATGAACTGGATGTCATCTTGCAATGCGCTGCGGAAAACGGCCATGCTCCAGTGCGTCTTGGCGTCAATCCGGCCGCGCATGCCCAGCTCGAAGGTTCGCGAGATCACGGGCTTGAGCGGTGGGTCGGCCAGGAACTGGTTGGGCAGTGAGCACGGTGCATTCGGATCGGCGCAGGCCAGTTCGATGGGGGTGGGTGCACGCATGCCTTCGCTGTAATTGGCGTAGGCGGTCAGCGTGTTGGTGGGGTTGTAGTTCAGGCCCGCCGACGGTGAGAAGCGGTTGAACGAGTGGTCGGCATTCAAGGCCGGTGCATCGCCGCTGTTGTCGCGGATGGAAACGCGGGCCAGGTTGTAGCGGCCTGCAAGGTTGAGGGTCCACTGCGGCGCGAGATGCCAGGTGTCGGCTGCGTAGAGGCCGTAATAGGCGTTGCGCGTGTTGGCGTCGGTCTGTGGCTCAAAGTCGCCGATACCGATGGTGCCCCGATCGGCGGTGAACTGCGCCTCCTGCTGGGATTGCGTGAAGCGGTCGCGGCCAAAGTCGCTGCTGGCACCGAACACCAGCTGGTGCGAATCGGCCAGCACCGTCAGCTGGGCGGCGGCGCCGTAGCTGTTCTGGTTGATCCGGGACTGGTGGTTGAATGCCTGGGCGGGGTCGGTCAGGCTGTCGAAGTCGTCATTGACGTTGCTGCTGACATTGCGGCTGTTGTACTTTCGGACATAGGCGTTGGCATCAAATACGGCATGGTCGCTGAGCGTGTGAGTGCCTTTGAGCGTGAATGCCGCCAGCCGGTTGCTGTTGGCGTCTGGCCATGTGTAGGGCTGCCGGATATTGTCAAAGAACGACAGAGGAAGGGATTGTGTGCCTTCCAGCCGGTTGTCTGCCAGGTTGGCGCTCAGGCTGACATCGGTGCGAGCGTCTTTCCAGCCGACTTTGCCAAATAGCTGGCGCACGGAACTGGGGTTGTGCATGGCCCAGCCATCGTCACGGTGATCGTGGGCCGAGATGAAGTAATGCAGGGGGCCCTGCCGGGTGCCGTATTCGAATTGCGCAGCGCGGCGGCCGAAGGAACCGGCGGTCAACTCCACTGCGCCGCCGGGGCTGTCAAGGCCGCTGCGCGTGGTGATGGACAGCGCACCCCCCAAAGTGTTGAGCCCGAACAAGGGATTGATGCCGGGAACCAATGACACATGGGCGATGGCAGATTGTGGGATCAAGTCCCAGTTCACCACGTCGCCAAAGGGTTCGTTGACGCGCACGCCATCCACGAACACGGAAAGCCCCTGCGGGGTACCCAGCAGCGGGGACGCAGCGAAGCCACGGAAATTGACGTTGTTCTGGAACGGGTTGCCTTGCCCCGAATTCAGGTTCACGCTGGGCGCGCTGGCTTCCAATGCGTCTGCCAGGGTACCGGGGTAAGCCGCGGCCAGGTCTCGCCGGTGCAGGGTCTGCACGTTGCCCGCCACGTCGGACAGGGGCAACCCCAGTCCCCCCAGTGGGGCGTTGCCCACCACATGGGTCTCTGGAAGCTGCACCATGGCCGTTGGCTCTTCTGCTGCAGCCAGTGACGGGTGCAGCCCCGCAGCCACGGCGCCCAGAGCGCCCAGCAAGGTGCGCCAGCGCGGTGGGCCTTCTTGGGGCCCGCGGCTGTAAAGGGATGGTTCGGTGGTGCCGGTGGATGCGCCTGTGCGGTGTTCCGGGTGCATATGTCTCTTCATTGTGTTGTTTCGGCTGTTGGCTGGTGACTCGCCGCCTTCGGCGAACGCCACGCAAGTGCTGTGCCAATCCCTCACGGCGGCGGTGCTGGGCCAGCGTGCGGAAAACGCGGGGTGCATCGTGTTGCAGCAGGATCGATGGGACGGGCTCGCTTGTCACACCAACTGTTCAATTTCGGAACCCTTTGCGCAGGGTGTTGCGGCTTGGTACGCAATCCTGCGGGTTTTCGCTATCTGGATGTGGGTTTTTTTGTGGGGAGCAATGGCATGGAATTTGCCTTGACTCTGTCCGGTGTGGCTGAAGCACCAGAGGATTTCGTCAACACAAGAGAGAGGTTAAGGAGATACGCAATGAAGAAAGTACCCACATTGGTTGCGCTCGCAGTGGCGAGCCTGGTCGCGCATGCTGCGACTCCCCCCATCACCGATGCGATGATCGAGAACGACGCCAAGGCGCCGGGCAGCGTTCTGACCTGGGGCATGGGAACACAAGGGCAGCGCTATTCGGCACTTGCAAAAATCAACAGCAAGAATATCGGCCATTTGGTGCCCGCCTGGACCTTCTCCTTTGGTGGCGAGAAGCAGCGTGGGCAAGAGGCGCAGCCGCTGGTCTACAACGGCAAGATGTTTGTCACCGCGTCGTATTCGCGCATTTTTGCGCTCGACGCCAAGACCGGCACCAAGCTGTGGAAGTACGAGCATCGGCTTCCTGAAGGCATCATGCCCTGCTGCGACGTGGTCAACCGTGGGGCTGCGCTCTATGACAACCTGGTGATCTTCGGTACGCTGGACGCGCAGTTGGTGGCGCTCAACCAGGAAACCGGCAAGGTGGTCTGGAAGGAGAAGATCGATGAGTACGCCAGCGGCTACTCCTACACCGCAGCGCCCCTGATCGTCAAAGGCATGGTGCTGACGGGTGTGTCTGGCGGCGAGTTTGGCGTGGTCGGCAGGGTGGAGGCGCGTGATGCCAAGACCGGGCGGCTGGTCTGGACGCGCCCCACCGTCGAAGGCCACATGGGCTACAAATACGACCAGGATGGCAACAAGACGGAGAACGGCGTGAGCGGCACGCTGAACGCCAGCTGGCCCGGCGAGACCTGGAAGACCGGCGGCGCTGCCACTTGGCTTGGCGGTACCTACGATGCGCAAACCGGCCTGGTGTACTTCGGCACCGGCAACCCTGGGCCATGGAACAGCCATGTCCGCAAGGGCGACAACCTGTACTCGGCCTCCACAGTGGCCATCGACCCGGAGACCGGCAAGATCGTCTGGCACTACCAGGGCACGCCCAATGATGGATGGGACTTCGATGGCGTGAACGAGTTTGTGACCTTTGACATGGATGGCAAGCGCGTGGGCGGCAAGGCCGACCGCAACGGTTTCTTCTATGTGATGGATGCGAAGAACGGCAAGCTCGTCAATGCCTTCCCATTTGTGAAGAAGATCACCTGGGCCACCGGTATCGACCTGAAGACGGGGCGCCCGAATGTCATCCCCGAAGGGCGGCCCGGCGACCCTGCTGAGGCGGGAGCCGACGCCAAGAAAGGCAAGGCCGTGTTTGCTGCTCCAGGCTTCCTGGGCGGCAAGAACCAGCAGCCGATGGCGTACAGCCCGCAAACCGGCATGTTCTATGTGCCGGCCAACGAATGGGGCATGGACATCTGGAACGAGCCCATCACCTACAAGAAGGGCGCTGCCTATCTGGGTGCAGGTTTCACCATCAAGCCGCTCAACGAGGACTACATCGGCGCATTGCGCGCGATCAACCCCAAGACGGGCAAGATCGAATGGGAAATCAAGAACAATGCGCCACTGTGGGGCGGTGCCATGACCACGGCAGGTGGACTGGTGTTCTGGGGCACGCCTGAAGGCTATCTGAAGGCCGCCGATGCCAAGACCGGCAAGGAGCTTTGGAAGTTCCAGACCGGTAGCGGTGTTGTTGCGCCGCCAGTGACGTGGGAGGAGAACGGCGAACAGTTCATTGCCGTGGTGTCAGGTTGGGGCGGCGCAGTGCCACTGTGGGGTGGTGAAGTGGCCAAGCGCGTCAACTTCCTGGAGCAAGGCGGATCCGTCTGGGTCTTCAAGCTGCTCAAGAACTGAGGCTTGCTGAAAAGGGCTGTGCGCCGATGCGTCGCACAGCCCTTGAATGTCAGCGTCAGCGCATGCGCAGGATCAGCCGATCCTTGAGAACGAACTGGTGGTAAGCAAAAGCCATCAAGTGCACCACCACCATGGCTGTCAATGCATAAGACGATAGTTGGTGGACATCGCTGCAAAGATCTTTGGCGGCGTTCCAAGGATCGGCAATCCTGGGCAAGGGAAAACCGAAAAAGCGAATGGGGTACTTCGAGAACGCAGAGCCCAGAAAGCCCGACAAGGGAACCAGCACCATCAGCACATAGAGTGCGCCGTGTGCGATGCGGGCACTGCGATCCATCCAGCCGGTGGCCGTTGCCGCCATGGCCGGGCGCAATGCCAGCCAGATGCTGCGCAGTACCGCCAGGATAAGCAGCACCATGCCGATGGACTTGTGCAGGTTGAACCGGCTTGCGCGGATGCCGCTATCGTCCTTGGGCAGATCCACCATCCAGAAACCCAGTGCGATCTGGGCTGCGATAAGGATCGCCATGGACCAGTGCAAAAGCACCGTGAATCGGTCGTAGCGATGGGCGTTCATGGTTCGTCTCCTTCATTTACACAAGCTGGATGCCGCTGGTAGCGTGCCAAGGTCCGGTTTTTTCTACCCACAGGACATCGACCTGCCATTCTCGGGCCAGTGCTTCGATCTGGTCAGGCCCGCTGATGAACATGACCTTGGTCAGTGCATCTGCCAGCATGGTGCTGCGCGCCAGCACGGTCACGCTGCTCAATGCGGGCGGAGAATCGCCGGTGGCTGGGTCGAGGATGTGGTGGTGCATCAAGTCCCTGGAGAATGCGCTGCGGTGATCCGACGAGGTGGCCACAGAGCGGCCGCCCATAGGCACGTCCGCAAGCACCTGCTCCACGTTGCGAGGATCCTCCACGCCAAGAATCCAGGGCTGCTGGCGCGGGTTTTGACCAAGACAGGCAAACTCGCCCGCGTCTATCAAGGCATGGGCGATGCCGTGCTGCACCAGGGTCTGCTTCGCCAGGTCTGCTGCGTATCCCTGCGCGATGCCGTTCAGGGTCAACGCCATGCCCGGTTTTTGCAGCGCAATGCCTGCATCACCCATCGCCACATGTTGCCAGCCAATGCGCTCGCGCACCTGGGCCCGCTCGCCGGGGCTGGGAAGACGGCCCTCGCGCTGGGCTTGGGCATACAGCAACCACAGGGGCTGCACCGTCGGGTCGAACTGCCCGCCGCTGCGCTGCGCCACCAGCAGTGCGGTGCGCAGCACGGTCCGCAACTCGGGGCTTGGGCTGTCGAGATACCCTTGGCGATTGAGTGTGGCCAGCTCACTCCGGTCGTTGAAAAGGCTCATGGATGCTTCTACGCGCCGAATGGCAGCCACTGCTGCATCCAGGCCCGCTTCAAGCTGGCGGGCGTTTTCGTGGGCTGCACGCAGGCTCAGGGTGGTTCCCAGGCCCAGCAACAGGCGCTGGCGCCATTGCAGGCGTGGGGCATCTGCGCGCAGCGCCATCAAGCCGGCCGCGGTGCCAATACCGGTGCTCAGAAACTGCCGTCGCTGCATTGCTGGTCTCCATCCGTGGGGGGCATTCTGGCGTCACTTGCTGGGTGAGGCTTGCGCATGCAAGGGCCGCACCGGAATCACCTTACCCTTGCGCTTTTCCAGCACGCGCGGTGTGCACAAGGAGTCTGCGTTGTAGATTGCAACGCATTCCAGGCACTGAAAGCACTCGTTGTAGTCGATGCTCCCTTGCGGCTTGATGGCCTGGTATTGGCATTTGTGGCGGCAGGTCTGGCACGGTTGCCCGCACTCGGCGCGGCGTTTCAGCCAATCAAAGCCCCGCACCCGCCCCAGCACTGCAAGCCCCGCACCCAGCGGGCACAGGTACCGGCAGTACCCCTTGTAGATAAAGGCGCTCAAGGCCAGCAGGCCAGCAGCCCATAGTACATAAGGCCATGAGCGATCGAATGTCAGGGTGATGGCGGTTTTGAACGGTTCCACCTCCACGGCTTTGTCGGTCCATTCTGGCGAAACGAAAAGGGTGCTCACCACGGCAAGCAAGACGCCATACTTGATCCATTTGAGCGTGGCGTCGGTACCCGTTCGAGGCCGCCACTGCGCCAGCTTGAGCCAGCGCGCCAAGGCCGCCATGAACTCCTGCAGCGCACCGAAAGGGCAAAGCCACCCACAGAATGTGCCACGCCCCCACAGTACCAGCGAGACGGCAACATAGGCCCATAAGATGACCGTGATGGGATCGAACAAAAAGAAGCCCAGGCTGCGCCCAGCCAGCAGGGCCTGAAGAAATGCCGTGATGTTCACGATGGACAGCTGCCCCTGGGCAAACCAGCCAATGAATCCCAGGGTAAATACCAGGTAGGCATTGCGCACCTGCCGGAGCCGCCGGGGCGAGGTGGTGATCCACTGCGGCCGTGCCAGCAACACCGTCAACAGCCCCAGCCCGAGTACCAGGGCGATGATTTCCCATGCACGATCCTTCCATGGGACGTACCATGTCTTGCCGCTGGCGGCGGGCACACTGACATAGTCTGGCGGGAGCGCCACCTGCATGCCGAATGACCGGTGAACCATTTCGGGCAGGATCTGGCCTTTCTGCCGCGTCACTGCCAACGAAAAATCCAAGGGTTTGGCAGGATCCAGGCTGGCCTGGCCGATCACCTTGAAGATGCGCCATTGCACCTCGCCCTCGCGGGCGTCGCTCCACTGCGCAGGCAGCTTGGGCGAGACGTCCATGACCAGGTCACGTATCTCCAGCGGCAGGCCGGATTGGCTCAGTGTGAGCCGGTCGGGAACAGCGCCCGCAATGTAATCCTCGCTGACGAAGCTGTATCGGCCCCGGCTTGCCACCAAAAAGGCGTGATCGCCCGGCTCAATCCATTCCAGCAGGTGCTTCCACTCTTTTTCGGACAGCACATTGCGGCCCACGGTCGGCACGTTCAGGTGCAGCACCAGCATTTCAGAAAAAGCACGGCCTGGCTCAGTCCTCGCCAGTTCATCCTGTCCTTCGCCAACAGTGCCTTTGAATTTCGCCTCGATTTCGCGGTTCAACCAGACCTTGCGTGTGGCCAGACCCGCATGTTCGAGTGCCGAAAAATCCTCCATCGGCGTGAAAAGCCCCATCTTGATTCGACCGACCATCTCGGGATCGAGGTCGGCAGAGAACCCCAGGCGTGCGCGTGCCACCTTCAAGGAAGCGGAAAGCAGCGCCTGATTGACGATGCTGACGGATGCAGTCGCCTTTGCCACGCCATCGATGAAAACGTTGGCGCTGTCTGTCTGTCCGTGTTTGTTGAGATTGGATCCGATCTTGATATTCTGGGTGATGGCGAGGCCCTTGTACTGGCTTACAAAATGGTTCAGCGGTTCAGGCCCCAGACCAACGACAAATACGGGTTCATGCTGCGAAAGAACCCGTACATCCAGGAATTCACCCCGGGGGCCAAGCACAATCAGCAAATTGATGGGGGTGCCTGAAAAACCTACCACTGGGGCAAAGTCAAGCGATTCAAATGCATATCCTACAGGTGCCAGGCTGTCCCATCCTTTGTCAGTGCGATCCTGTCGGAATAAAGGCCATACCGGGAGTTCAGGGTCTTTCTCTCCAACAATCAGCGGCTTTGGAAAATAAGCAGCCAGTTTTTCACGATCCAGCACAGTTGCCTGGGCTGCTCCAATGCAAAGCACCAGTACGGCATAAATTACCGCATTAAAAAATCCACGTATCCGTAACATTGACAATGGTACAAGAGACATGGTTATTGCCGGTAGGTGGCGCTTGCAGTGCGCTTTCATTATGCCATATGGGAGTAAGCCTGTTTTACTCGTGTTTTTCTATTATCAAACTGACCTGGGTTTGATTCAGCAGCATCCATGCAATTTCTCCAAAGGCAAGAGGGCCTGTAATTTCTGATAGATATTCTGTCCCAGGCTTTCTATTCAAATAGTTGAGTATGCAGTTACAGGAGAAATCGGCACTTGCGAGTGATGTGGGGCTTGCGTTTTCTGCAACTTCCCTTGCAAGCCTGTAGTTCACGCCGCTGAAAACAGGGGCATAGAAATCAATGCGGCCAGATTTGTCGATGCCTTTGAAAGATACATTGATCATGGCACCGCAGTAGTCGGCAACCAGCGGCTTTTTGAGATCTACCTGGTTGCTTTGCAGCCAAGCGGAAAAATCTACTTCCTTGTTTCCAATGATGCACTTGTGGGTTGAGAACCCAGATTCTGGGAACTGAATGCAATCTCCTTCGTCCTGCTCGAAATTGTTGACGATTTCTATGCGTGCATCGTAGGATTCCGGCAGGGGGACATGCATCGCAAGCGCCCGTTCGGTGAAAATCTCTCCGCTTTGCCCATCAATGACTGCAGGTGGCGTATCGGGTTCCGACAGGTGCATTCCAGCCACCCATCCGACAACCGGCTGGATGAACATTCCAGGAAACTGGATGGCATTGCGAGCGTAATGGGAGTGTATTGCTGAAAATGCAGGCAATATCAGATAGGTGTAGCCATGGACGGGGGCGTCGGTGCAAATGTCGGAAATGGAGGCGATATCGTAATTCTGAATTTTTGGCGATCCAGCTGATTGGGTGAATTTCCCAACCAGGACTTTTTTCCTGTCGCTCAAGCCGGTGCCGCCTATCTGAAAATAGGGAATGGTTCCACCAATCCAGTTGCCCTTGGGAAGTTCGCGGAGAATATTCAAATCACCGGCAATCCAAAGAAATTCGCCCGAGGAAATCAAAGTAGCGGCCTCGGTGGTGGAAATAAGCTGGCTGGTGGGTTTGTGATCTGTATTCATGCCGTTTTTCTCCTTTTGATATGGCTTCTGCAAATTTCGCGAATTATTTTCTGGCTGCTATCTGTCCCAGCTCGAAAGCCAGCTGCCTTTGGTTGCGTTTGAAGAAATTCTGGCATTCTGAAGCATAGCGGCTATGCAGTTCCTGATTGTCTGTGGATTTATACTGCATTCTGATATTGAAAAGAAACAGCTGCAGGCCGATGGCCTTGATCTGGATAGGGTGAGTTTCGTTGATGATTTTCAACCATATGGGATCTCCAGGTGGCGGGAGATCTTTTTGATCGCTGGAGGCGTTGGTGTCTGTGGCGGTTGATGCCTTGGTGTAAGTGGCGATGGGTTTGGGCGCAATCAACCTCCCATTGCTGTAGGCATGGGTGAGATCAATCGTTTCCAGCCCAAGCAAATTTCCAATCTTCTCTGGACTGTGAACATAATTGAGCATATCGCCAATTTGTTTTTCCAGTAGCCTTGAAAATGGCTGCCCAACTTCTCCGGCCCATGGTTGTTTTGTGAGGTTTGTGCCCTCTGGTGCCATGACATGTACATACAGACGCCATTCGCCAATATTAACATGGCGCCAGGTAAGGGTTGGAAACTGTTTGGTCTTGGTGAATCCAAACCAGCCCCTGGGCTGTTCAAGGGTGATCCAGGCGTCGCATCTTGCCCGGCCGGGGTCAAATCTAAAATCAATCAAGCTCCAAGGCGCTTTTATTTGCAGAAGTGATTGCAGTGTCTGGTAGTCTTTCATTGTGTCTCCTGTGATAAACAATTTATGTGTCGTTTGCCGTGGCTCAGTGAAGACGAAAACAGTTGGTTTTTAACTGTATGGGGAAAAGAATTTTCAATCGCATGCTTTGAAAGAAGCCATGCAAGGGACGGTTGCAATACACCGCTGCTGGACGCCATGCGGCGGGTGGTGGTGTCTCGACGGGATTGGCTTGCAGGAACCGTGCCCGCAGTCAATTCATACAGATGACACGGTTTTCGGTGTAGATACCGCTTTGTGGCTGCGGTTTTGGGGAAGAAGGCCGCACCAGTTGTACCAACTGGCGGAACACTTGTAACGGAATGGTACGGTCAGGCAAGTGTGCCGAAGCGGCACGCTCAGGCAGCCAGCGCGATCTGGGTGGAGGCGGGCCGTCTGTGGGCCCTAATCCCGCAAGACGTCCGGCGGGAGCAGGTCTTTCTTGCGGTAAATGGTGTTGCGTGACACGCCCAGTGCGCGGGCAGCTGCTGATACGTTGCCTTTGTGCAGCCGCAGCATCTGTGCCATGGCCGACACGGTCACATCCTGCAGGCTGCTCAGTCCATCGTTATGGCCTGCTGCGTTCATTTCAGCCGGTGACGTGGGCAGCGTGACAAGTGGGGGAGGGCACTGCTGCGCCGAAGGCATGGGCATCGGGAACGCGGGGGGAACGAGTTGCAATTCCTCCAGAAAATCGTCGGGCAGGTGCTTGATTTCGATGCAACCGTTGTAGCCCACCATGACGACAGCAGTGCGCACCAGGTTGTACAACTGGCGGAAGTTGCCAGGCCAGTGGTAGCGCTTGAAAAGATCCAGCACTTCAGGGGACAGGCTGACTTTGTGGCTGTCTTCGCACAGGGAGTGCAGGATTTTGCTGACCACGAGTTCGAAGTCGGTGCGTTCGCGCAGTGCAGGCAGGCGCACCACCATGCCGTTGAGACGGTAGTACAGGTCCTCGCGGAAATCGCCGCGCGCGATCATGTCCTTGATGCTCTTGTGCGTGGCGCAGACTACGGCGATGTCAACGTCAATTTCCTTGGAGGCGCCCAGTGGGCAGACCTTTCTCTCCTGCAGCACACGCAGAAGCCTGGTTTGCAGGTGTTTGGGCATGTCGCCAATTTCGTCGAGAAACAAGGTGCCGCCGTTGGCCTGCAGGAGCTTGCCAACGGCCCCCTTCTTTCGGGCGCCGGTGAAAGCGCCTTCTTCGTAGCCGAAGAGTTCGGATTCGATCAATGACTCGGGAATGGAAGCGCAGTTGACGGCTATGAAAGGCTGGCGGGAGCGCGGAGAATCGCTGTGGATGGCCTGGGCCAGCAGTTCCTTGCCTGTACCGGTTTCGCCCAGAATCATGACCGGAATATCCTTGCCGCAGATCATCCGCAGCTTGTGGATCACGTTGGAGACCTGCGGGTCCCCCGTGTCGAGGTACTGCAATGACGACATGGGTGTCTTGCGCAGCGGCGTATGCGCCGTTGCACTTTCCCCCCCCAGCGTGGCTGTTCCGGCGGTTGCTGACGATGTATCTGCCGCAGGGGCGGTGTCCGCAGGGCTGGTGGACCAGAGCGACGTTGCTTTGAGGGTGGCGCGGCACCAGACCGTCATGCCGTTGTGCAGCACCAGTTGCTTGGGGGTGGGTGAGGCGCCGCTGAAAAGTTCATACAACGCCGATACCGGGATGCCGAACAATGAGGAGAAGGTGTGTGCCTTGAGCGCTGAAAAGGGCAGGCTGATCTGGAATTGCGCACTGCGGTTGGCAGAAATGAAGCGGCCTTCTGGTGAAAACACCACAATGCCCTCGACCAGGGTGCCCAGGAACTCGGACCGGGAGTGGAAGTGGATGCGGATCGCCTTGGGGAAGATGTCGGCGAACATGTGGTTCTCGATCATCTGTGTGGACATGCGCACCAGTGCCAGCGTGTGGTGATGGAAGCTGCGGTGGTCGCCCGTCACGTCCAATGCCCCGATCACCTGGCCATACGGATCAAAAATGGGCGCGCACGAACAAGTGAGAAACTTGTTGGCATCCATGAAATGCTGGTTGCCATGCACTGTGAGTGCTTCCTGCTCTGAAAGCGCCGTACCGATGGCGTTGGTGCCTTTGCTGCGTTCGGACCAGTCCATTCCGGGTGTCAGGGCCACCCGGGAGGCTTTTTCCAGAAAATCGGTGTCTCCCAGCGTGTGCAGGACCATGCCCTTGGCGGAGGTCAGCAGCACCATGCTATGGGTGTTGGCAATTTGGTCATAGAGCGTCTCCATGACCGGTGCGGCATGTTGAAACAGAAAGCGGTTTTCATCCAGTGCATTGCGCAAGTCGCCGCGCAGTGGGCTGGAAAACTCGGGCTCATCGCTTGCTCGCAAACCAAACAGCGCTGAACGCTGGTGCGATTGATCTATCAGATCGGGCGCCAGGCCGATCGGCGCAGCCGGGGTCTGGGGGTGCGTCGCTGCAGTCATGTTGTCTCCTGGATCCAGTGCTAGACCCGCCCAACAACTCAACACTTCCGGGGCAGGCAGCGCCGGGAGTGAACAGGTGCCAGGATCAGTGCTCTTCTCTTGAGGGCTCATCTCATTGTCTTCCTAACGGACAGGCGCAGCAATTGCGAATTGGTCACGAATTGAACAGTTTGTGCCGTGACGGCGCAAACTGTCCCAAGCAATTCGGCGGCCATAGAGAAAAACCCTTGGGTTTTGAAACACCCCTTGTGGCCCTGCGGGCCTTCCCCCCTCTCTCGAATCGCTGCGCGATTCGGGAGGGGGACGCTCCCAGCGCGGCGGGGCGGCCCTTGCGCGGGAGCCCTGGTTTGGGGTGCGCCCGTTTCATGCGCCGTGGGCGCCGCGTTCGCGGAATATGTGGTCAGCCGGGGGCATGACGCAGCCTGGCGCCCTGCGGTGATGCAATTTGGAGCAGGGTGCCGCGTTTGGGTACACCCGGATCACCAGGAAATGGGGCGATTCGTGGCAAGCGTTGGAGGGAGCCGCTTTTTGAAGGTGCGGCACCTTGGCGCAAAGGCGGCCGCGCGGTTCGGGCGCTCAGCGAGATTTGCGTACGCGCAGCAGCTCGTCGAGGATCAGACAGGCAGCCCCCACGCTGATACCTGCGTCGGCGATGTTGAAGGCCGGGAAATGCCCGCCGTGGAACATGCCCGACAGAAAGCTCCAGTGGAAGTCGAGAAAATCGACCACATAGCCGTGCAGCAGCCGGTCCACCACGTTGCCCACCGCACCGCCCAGGATGCTGGCGAGCGAGAAGGCGAACAGCTTTTGCTCTGCGTGCTGGCGCAGTTGCCAGACGATGAACAGCGCTGCCCCCAGGCCCACACCCGTGAACAGCCAGCGTTGCCAGCCTCCAGCGGTCGCCAGCAGATTGAAGGCCGCGCCGGTGTTGTGCACGCGCACAATGTTGAAGAAGCTGGTGACAGTGGTTGCGTCACCGGGCTGGTAGTACCCAAGGATCAGCGTTTTGGTGAACTGGTCGGCGATGAGGATGAGCAGCGCCCAAGCCAGCCAGGGCCACAGGCTGGCGCGGGCGCCCGAAGCAGCGCGCGCCATGCTCAGGCGCACGCCCGGTGTTCACCGGCGCCGTACAGGTTGCTCGTGCAGCGGCCGCACAGTGTCGGGTGGGCGGTGTCGTGGCCCACGTCGGCGCGGTAGTGCCAGCAGCGCTCGCATTTGGCATCAGAACTGGCTGTAACGCTTATCTGCAGGGCGTTGCCAGCTATCAATTCGATAGTAGATGTGATGAACACGAATTTCAGGTCGTCGCCCAGGCTGGAGAGCAGCGCGTGGTCCTCGGGCGGCGCAGTCAGGGCCACGCGGGCCTGCAGCGACGAGCCCACCTGGCCTGCGGCGCGCACGCCTTCGATCTCCTTGTTCACCAGGTCGCGGATGGCGCGCAGGCGCTCCCACTTGGCCTGCAGGCCCTCGTCGCCCGTGGGGATGGTGCCGTAGGTTTCGAGGAAGATGGATTCGGAGCTGCCGAACACCTTCCAGGCCTCCTCGGCCGTGAACGAGAGGAAGGGCGCCATCCAGCGCAGCATGGCGTGCGTGATCTGGTGCAGCGCCGTTTGCGCGCTGCGGCGCGCCAGGCTCTTGGGCGCCGTGGTGTAGAGGCGGTCCTTGAGCACGTCGAGGTAGAAACCGCCCAGGTCTTCCGAGCAGTAGAGCTGCAGCTTGGCGACCACGGGGTGGAACTCGTAGCCACGATAGTGCGCCAGCACCTCCTGCTGGAACTGCGCGGCGCGCGTGAGCGCGTAGCGGTCGATCTCCAGCATCTGCTCGAACGGCACGGCGTCCTTGGCCGGGTCGAAATCGCTCACGTTGGCCAGCAGGAAGCGCAGCGTGTTGCGGATGCGGCGGTAGGCGTCCACCACGCGCGCCAGGATCTTGTCGTCGATGGCCAGGTCGCCCGAGTAGTCGGTGGAGGCACACCACAGACGGATGATCTCGGCGCCCATCTTGTTGCTCACCTCCTGCGGCGAGACGGTGTTGCCCACCGACTTGCTCATTTTCTTGCCTTGGCCGTCCACCGTGAAGCCGTGCGTGAGCAGGCCCCGGTAGGGCGCGCGACCGAAGATGGCGCTGGCCAGCAGCAGCGAGCTGTGGAACCAGCCGCGGTGCTGGTCGTGGCCCTCAAGGTACAGGTCGGCCTCGGGGCCGCTGTCGTGGTGCATGCCGGCGTGCGTGCCGCGCATCACGTGCCAGAAGGTGGAGCCGGAGTCGAACCACACCTCCAGGATGTCGGTGCTCTTGGTGTAGTGCTCGGCGTCCTGCGTGCCCAGGATTTCCTCGGGCGTCACGCGGCTCCAGGCCTCGATGCCGCCCTGCTCGACGATGGCCGCAGCCTGGTCCATGATCTCCATGGTGCGCGGGTGCAGCTCGCCCGAATCCTTGTGCAGGAAGAAGGGCAGGGGCACGCCCCAGCTGCGCTGGCGCGAGATGCACCAGTCGGGCCGGCCGGCGATCATGTCGCGCAGGCGGGCCTTGCCGTTCTCGGGGTAGAAGCTCGTCTGCTCGATGGCGGCCAGGGCCGTCTGGCGCAGCGTGCCGGGGGCCTTGTCCTTGGTGAACACGCCCTCGCCCTCGTCCATGCGCACGAACCACTGGGCGGCGGCACGGTAGATCACGGGCGTCTTGTGGCGCCAGCAGTGCGGGTAGCTGTGCGTGATGGTGGTGGTGCCCATCAGGCGGCCGGCGGCCTGCAGCGTCTCGATGATGACGGGGCAGGCCTTCCAGATGTTCATGCCGCCGAACAGGGCCAGCGACTCGTCGTAGCGGCCGTTGCCCAGCACGGGATTCAGGATGTCGTCGTACTTCAGGCCGTGCGCCACGCAGGAGTTGAAGTCTTCCACGCCGTAGGCGGGTGACGAATGCACGATACCCGTGCCGTCGCTGGCCGTGGCGTAGTCGGCCAGGTACACGGGCGAGAGGCGCTTGTAGCCCTCGTGCACGTCGTGCAGCGGGTGCTCGAACTCGATGCCCGCGAGCTTCTCGCCCTGGGCCACGGCCAGGATCTGGCCCGTCAGGCCCCAGCGCGCCATGCAGTCGTCGACCAGCGTGGCGGCCATGACGTACAGGCCGCGTTCCGTGTCCACCAGCGCGTAGGGCAGCTCGGGGTTGAGGTTGAGCGCCTGGTTGGCAGGGATGGTCCAGGCGGTGGTGGTCCAGATGACGGCGAAGGCGTCCTTTTCCAGCGCGGCCAGGCCGAAGGCGACCGCGAGCTGGGCCGGGTCGTGCGCCTTGAAGGCCACGTCCAGCGTTTGGCTCTTCTTGTCCTGGTATTCGATCTCGAATTCGGCCAGCGATGAGCCGCAGTCAAAGCACCAGTACACCGGCTTGAGGCCGCGGTACACGTAGCCGCGCTCCATCACGCGCTTCAAGGCACGCAGTTCGCCGGCCTCGCTGGCGTAGTTCATGGTCTTGTAGGGGTTGTCCCATTCGCCGAGCACGCCCAGGCGCTTGAAGTCCTCCATCTGCTGGGCGATCTGCTCGGTGGCAAACGCTCGGCCCTTGGCCTGCATCTCGTCGCGCGGCAGGTTGCGGCCATGGAGTTTTTCGATGGCGTTCTCGATCGGCAGGCCGTGGCAGTCCCAGCCGGGCACGTAGAGCGCGTCGAAACCTTCGAGCTGGCGCGCCTTGGTGATCATGTCCTTGAGGATTTTGTTCACCGCGTGGCCGATGTGGATCTGGCCGTTGGCGTAGGGCGGGCCGTCGTGCAGGATGAACTTGGGCGCGCCGCAGCGCGCGTCGCGCAGCTTCTTGTAGATGCCTTTTTCATCCCACTCCTTGGCCCAGCCGGGCTCGCGCTTGGGCAGGTCGCCGCGCATGGGGAAGGGGGTGTCGGGCAGATTCAGGGTGCTGCGGTAGTCGGGAGTGTTGGCGTCGGACATGGCGAAGGGAGTTGCGGGGCTCGACAAGCTCTGGGCCTGGGCCGGGTGCGGCCCGGCAAGCGGGGCAGGGTGTTGGCGGGGTGCCTGCCAGAGCCTGTCGAAAGGCGGCGGGCGGTGCCAACGCATCAAATTCGGTCGCGCGTGGTCTGGCGGCGGGTTTCGGCGTGGGCGGCAAACCAGGCGCGCGCGTCGGCGCAGTCCTTCGCGATGCCTTGGGTGAGGGCGTCGAGGCTGTCGTACCGGAGTTCGTCGTGCAGTTTGTGCAGCAGTTCCACGCGGATGATTTTACCGTAGGCCCCCTCGGCGCCCAGATGCTGCGGCCATTCGAGGCAATGGGTCTCCAGCAGCACGCGGCCGCCGTTGACGTCGTTCGGGTCCAGCGAGGGGCGGATGCCCATGTTGGCCACGCCGGGCAGGGGCTGTTCGGCCAGGCCGTGCACCAGCACGGCGAAGATGCCGCTGGCAGCGGGCTTCCAGTGCGCAAAGCGCAGGTTCAGGGTGCGGAAGCCGTCGCCCGCGCTATCCCCGATGGCGCCCAGGTGGCGCCCCAGCTTGCGCCCGTGCACCACATGGCCCGAAATGGCGTAGGGGCGGCCCAGCAGCTGCGCCGCATCCTGCATGCGGCCCGCGCCCAGGGCCGCGCGCACCTCGGAGCTGGAGACGCGCAGGCCGTGGACCTCGTAGCTCATCATGCGCGCCACATCGAAGCCTTGTGCCTGACCGGCGGCGTCGAGCATGGCGTAGTCGCCCGCGCGCTGCTTGCCGAAGCGGAAATCGTCGCCCACCAGCACATAGCGCGCGCCCAGGCCGCGCACCAGCACCTCGTCGATGAAGGCTTGCGGCGACTGCGAGGCCAGCCGGGCATCGAAGGGCAGCACCACGGCCTGCTGCACGCCGTAGCGCGCCAGTTCCGAGAGCTTGTCGCGCAGCGTGCCGATGCGGGCCGGGGCCAGTTCGGGCTTTTTCTGGGTCTCGGCGAAATAGTCGCGCGGGTGCGGCTCGAAGGTGAGCGCGCAACTGGGCACGCCGCGCTGTGCTGCCTCGCCATTGAGCAGCGCGAGCATGGCCTGGTGGCCCCGGTGCACCCCGTCGAAGTTGCCGATCGTCAGCGCGCAGGCGGGGGCAATTCCGGGATGGTGAAAACCGCGAAAGATCTTCATGGAGCGTTATCTTTTTAATAGCGCCTTGCGCGCGGCCACCAAGCGCAGGACACTGATTTGACTTGAAATGAGCGTATATTGTGACGCACGCGTGCCCGCGTATTGCCAGCGCAGGCACGGCGCCAGACATCTGCATCGATCCCTTGCCCTTGTTTTGTTCGAGGAGGCGTGTCGTGAAGGTCTTGAAGCTCTCTGCCCAGGGCTTGCCCCAGTCGTGGATATCGCTGGAGCAGGCGGTGATCCACTATGCCGCAGACGAAGTGCGCTGGGAGTCTGGCGGGGAAATCGCCGTCTTCCACGGCGGGCACAACGCGCTCACGGGGCGCCAGTCGGTCATCGCCGTCAACAGCATCATCGGCACCAAGGGCGTGCCCGCCATCAACCCCTTCGACCTGCACCCCAGCCTCACCAACGCCAAGCTGTTTGCCCGCGACCGCAATGTGTGTGCCTACTGCGGCGGCCATTTCCACGAGGAAGACCTCACACGAGAGCACATCGTGCCGTTTGCCAGGAACGGGCAGGACCACTGGATGAACGTGGTCACCGCCTGCCGCCCCTGCAACCACCGCAAGGGCCCGCGCACCCCCGAGCAGGCCCACATGCCGCTGCTGTATGCGCCCTATGTGCCCAGCCTGTGGGAAGACTTCATCCTGCGCAACCGCCGCATCCTGGCCGACCAGATGGAATTTTTGATGGCGCATGTGCCCAAGTCGTCGCGGTTGCTGGCCTGACGACCCCAAAGAAAAACCGCCCCAAGGCGGTTTTTCTTTTGTGCAGGACCTGGCTTCAGGCGAAAACCCCAGCGGTATCCTGCATGCGCTTGGACACCTCTCCCAGATGGTGCAGCGTGTCGCCGAAGGTCATTTCCAGCTGCGTGAGCTTCTTGAAGTAGTGGCTGCCGATGTACTCGTCGGTCACGCCGATGCCGCCGTGCAGCTGCACCGACTGCTGGCCCACGAAGCGCATGGACTGGCCCAGCTGCACCTTGGCGCGGGCCAGGGCGGCGCGGCGTTCGGGGGCGGGGGCGCCGAGCTTGAGGCTGGCGTAGTAGCTCATGGAGCGGGCCAGTTCGAGCTGCATCTTCATGTCGGCCACGCGGTGGCGCAGGGCCTGGAAGCTGGCGATGGCCACGCCGAACTGCTTGCGCTGGTTCATGTAGTCCACGGTCAGGGCCAGGGTCTGGTCCATCACGCCCACGGCCTCGGCGCAGGTGGCGGCGATGCCGGTGTCCACGGCCAGTTCCAGCGCGCCCAATCCGTCCTGGGTGACCAGCGTGGCGGCGGCGTTGGCCAGCTGCACCTCGGCGGCGCGGCTGCCGTCCTGCGTCACATAGCCGCGCGTGGCGACGCCGGAGGCGGCGCGCTCGACCAGGAACAGCGCGATCTGGCCGTCCAGCTGCGCGGGCACGAGGAAGGCGTCGGCCTGGTCGCCTGCGGGTACTATGCTTTTGGTAGCTGTCAGCGCATATCCAGTGGGCGTTACAGCCGCTTTTGCCTCGCAAATATCCAGGCGGTAGCGAGCCTTGCGCTCCTGGTGGGCCAGCACCACCAGGGCCTCGCCGCTGGCGATGCGCGGCAGCCAGGCGGCCTGCACGTCAGCCGATGCGCAGTGGGAGAGCACGCTGCTGGCGATGAAGGTGTGCGCCAGAGGCTCCAGCACCATGCCACGGCCCAGCTCTTCCATGGCCACCATGGCGTCGATGGCACCCTGGCCCATGCCGTCGTGCTGTTCGGGCACCGTGAGGGCCGTGAGGCCCAGCTCGGCCAGTTCACCGTAGGCGGCGCGGTCGAAACCGCCCGCGGCGACGATGGCGCGGCGGCGCTCTACGCGATAGCCCTTGTCCACCCACTTGCGCACGGCGTCGCGCAGTTGCTGCTGGTCGTCAGAAAAATCGAAATCCATGTTCTTGTCTCCTCAGCCCAGAACCGTTTGAGCGACGATGTTGCGTTGCACTTCGTTCGAGCCACCGTAGATGGTGGTCTTGCGCATGTTGAAGTAGGTGGAGGCCAGCGGCGCATGGGCCACGCTGCCGCCGGGGAAGTCGCCTTGCCAGCCCGCTTCCATGGCTTCCTCGATGAAGGGCAGGGCGAAGGGGCCGGCGGCCAGCATCATCAGCTCGGCGTAGCGCTGCTGGATCTCGCTGCCCTTGATCTTGAGCAGACCGGCGATGTCGAGCGAGTTCTTGCCGCTCTTCTCGGCCGAGAGCACGCGCAGCACCAGCATTTCCAGCGCCACCACATCCACTTCGAGCAGGGCGATCTGGTCACGCAAGCGCTGGTCGTCCCACAGGCCCTCGGCCTTGGCGATGCGCTTGAGGCGTTCGAGCTCGCGCTTGGCGCGGTTCACGTCGGCGATGTTGGTGCGCTCGTGGCTGAGCAGGTGCTTGGCGTAGGTCCAGCCCTTGTTCTCCTCGCCGATCAGGTTCTCGGCAGGCACTTCGACGTTGTCGAAGAACACCTCGTTGACTTCGCATTCGCCGTCGAGCAGCTTGATCGGGCGCACAGTCACGCCGGGCGACTTCATGTCGACCAGCAGGAAGCTGATGCCTGTTTGCGGCTTGCCCTCGTTGCTGGTGCGCACCAGGCAGAAAATCCACTCGCCGTACTGGCCCAGCGTGGTCCAGGTCTTCTGGCCGTTGACGATGTATTTGTTGCCCACGCGCTCGGCGCGCGTCTTGACCGAGGCCAGGTCGGAGCCCGAGCCGGGCTCCGAGTAGCCCTGGCTCCACCACACCGCGCCGCTGGCGATGCCGGGCAGGAAGCGCTGCTGCTGCTCGGGCGTGCCGTAGGCCATGATGACGGGGGCCACCATCACGGGGCCGAAGGGCACGACGCGCGGCGCACCGGCCAGCGCGCATTCTTCTTCGAACAGGTGCTTTTGCACGGCCGTCCAGCCGGGGCCGCCAAACTGCCGGGGCCAGCCCGAGGCCAGCCAGCCCTTCTTGCCCAGGATCTTGGCCCAGCCCTGCAGGTCGTCCCGCGTCAGGCGCAGGGCGTTGTGGACTTTGTGCGAAATCTCCGGGGGGAGGTTGCTGCGAACCCAGGCGCGGACTTCGTCACGGAACGCCTGTTCTTCGGGGGTGAATGCGAGATCCATAGGGTGTGTCTCCTGAGAAGTCGCATTTGTAGCACGGGCGTTCGTTTTTGAACTGTCCAAATGGAGACATCCCGGGCAGAGACAGACCAGGCACGGGTTCTAGCCCGGCAGATGCTGTGCCGCGCAGAGCCGGGCGACGGTGTCTTTCAGCGCGGCCACCTCGGCTTCCAGCGCCTGCACGCGCTCTTGCAGGGCGGTATCGGGCTCGCTGGTGCTGGCGGGGGCTGCGGCGGCGAGGGCGGAGATGTCTACCGGCCCGCACAGCAGGTGCGCCCAGCGCGGCTCGCGCGCGCCGGGGGCGCGCGGCAGCGGCACGACCAGCGGGCCGCCTTTGTCGGCGCTGCGCTCGCGCAGTTCGTCCAGAAAGGCCTCGACCGAGGAAATGTCGGCAAAGCGGTGCCAGCGCTCGGTGTTGATGCGCAGCTCGCCCGCCGTCTGCGGCCCGCGCAGCATCAGCAGGCCCAGCAGCGCGGCGGCCTGGTCGGGCACGCCCACCACGCGCTGGAAGTTGTGCTCGTAGCGCGTGGCACGCCCGCCGCTGGACTCGAACACCAGCGAGCGCTGGCGCAGGCTGTCCAGCGCCTCTTGCGCCTGGGCGTCGCTCACCTGCATCACGGGTTCGCGGGCGGTCTTCTGGTTGCAGCCGGTGACCACGGCGTTCAGCGTGAGCGGGTAGCTGTCGGGCACGGTGCGGGCCTTTTCCATCAGCGTGGCGAGCACGCGGGCTTCCAGGGCACTCAGGGGGTGGGTGGCGGGGTCGAAAGGCATGGTGGAGGGGGCTCCTAGATAATCACGGCAAATGAAGAACATCGTGATTCTGATCTCTGGCGGCGGCTCCAACATGGCCGCCATCGTGCGCACGGCGCAGCAGCAGCAGTGGGACAAGCGCCTGGGCGCCCGCGTGGCGGCCGTGGTGTCCAACAAGGCCGATGCGCCGGGGCTGGCCTTTGCCCAGGCGCAGGGCATTGCCACCGAGGTGTTGGACCACAAGCCCTTTGCCACCCGCGAAGCCTTTGACGCCGCGCTGGCCGAGCGCATTGACCGCCACGCCCCCACGCTGGTCGTGCTGGCGGGCTTCATGCGCATTCTCACGCCAGGCTTTGTGGCGCACTACGCGGGGCGGCTGCTCAACATCCACCCTTCGCTGCTGCCCGCCTTTACCGGCCTGCACACGCACCAGCGCGCCATCGACGCGGGCTGCAGGTTTGCGGGCTGTACGGTGCACCAGGTCACCGCAGAGCTGGACGTGGGCCCCATCCTGGACCAGGCCGTGGTGCCCGTGCTGCCCGGCGACACCGCCGACACCCTGGCCGCCCGGGTGCTGACGCAGGAGCATGTGCTGTACCCCCGGGCGGTGGCTCAATTGCTATCAAAATTGTAGCTGTTAGCGCAATAAATACGGGCGCTATCGCTGATTTTTGCTTGAATTCCCGCCGTGCACATCCGCACGGCGGGACAGGCTTGCCTCAAGCCACTGCGCTGAGTGCGCTGCTGGAGGTGCTGCTGCTCCACGCGTTGGCAGCTTCGGCGTAGCGCTGGCGGGCCAGCTCTGCCAGGTGCATCAGCTCGCCACGCGGGCTGCTGGCGGTGCTGGCGCCGTCCTGGGCGCTGGTGCTGCTGGTGGCGCTGCTTCCATAGGCCGAGCTCAGGGCCTGGATGAAGGCGCTGGATTCGCTGCTGCTGATCTGCTGGTCGCCATCGGTGTCGATGGATTGGAACAGCGCCGCAACGGCGTCCTGCTGCACGCTGGACGTTTGGCCCGCGAGCCGCTCGCTCAGCGACACCACACCGTCGCCGTTGGTGTCCAGCGCATCGTCTTGCGCAGACGCCGTGCTGCTGTCGCTGCCCTGCGCTGCGCCTGCCGGGGGCGGGGGTGGCATGCCGCCCGGCCCGCCAACGCCGCCGCCATGGCCGCCCTGGCTTGCGGGGCGGCCGGCATCGAACTCGGCCTGGGTGAGGCTGCCGTCGCCGTCGGTGTCCAGCGCGGCGAAGACGTCGTCGCTGCTCACGCCGGTCTGGCTGGCGGTGCCGCCGGACATGGCTTCCAGCAGGGCCTGCAGTTCGGTGGCGCTGATGGCGTTGTCGCCGTCTGCGTCCACCTTGGCAAACAGGTCGTCGCCCGCCTCGCCAGTGTTGGCGGTGCCGTCGGCGCTGCTGCTGCCGGAGGCGCGCTGCTGCGCAAAGTCCATAGTCGAGGGCGGGGGCAGGATGCTTTGCATCGTCTTGCCCAGCTCGTCGCTGCTGAGCTGGCCGTTGCCATCGGCGTCGAACTGGGTCAGCACGTCGGAGGCGCTGAGCTGCGTGCCGGTTTTCTGGGCCACCTTGTCCAGCAGGCCTTGCAGTTCGGTGTCGTTGACGCCGCCGCTTTGGTCGGTGTCGATCTTGGACATCAGGCGCTCGGGCGATGGGGCTGCACGCTGGCTGCGTTGCATGCCCATGCCCGACCATGCACTGCTGCTGACGCTTGAGATGCTCGTCATAGTCATTCCTTTCTTTCCAGGGTTGTTGGCCGCCAGGGGGCCTGGGAGCCTGGCTTCATTCTTGGCGGGGCATGTCAAGGGGGTTTGTCCTGTTTGTACCGGCGCTGATACAAAGCCCGGTTCCAAGCCTGGAAAAGCCGGGCGAACACCCGCCAGTTCGCCGCCCTGGCGGCCAGGGGCTTGCCTACACTGGCCCGATTGCGCGCTTTGCGAGACGAGGGATGCACACCGTTCTGGTCGTGGACGACGACGCCGACATCACGGCACTTTTGACCGACTACCTGCGCCGCTTTGGCTTCGAGGCCCTGGCGGCGCACGACGGCGCGACCATGCGCGAGCAGATGGCGCAGCACAGCGTCGATCTGCTGGTGCTGGACCTCATGCTGCCGGGCGAAGACGGCATCACCCTGGCGCGCGAGGTGCGCCAGCGCTCGGCCCTGCCCATCATCATGCTCACCGCGCGCTGCGACCCCTACGACCGCGTGCTGGGCCTGGAGATGGGCGCCGACGACTACATGGCCAAGCCGTTCGAGCCGCGCGAGCTGGTGGCGCGCATCCAGACCGTGCTGCGCCGCTCGGCGGGCCAGCCGCAGGCCTTGACCGACGATGTGGTGCGCTTTGACGGCTGGGAGCTGCACACCGTCGAGCGCCACCTGGTCTCGCCGCAAGGGGTGCTGGTGCCGCTGTCCAACGCCGAATTCCGCCTGCTGTGCACCTTTTTGCGCATGCCCCGGCGCATCTTCAGCCGCGACCAATTGATGGAGCAGGCGCGCGGCCGCACCATGGACGCGTTCGAGCGCAGCATCGACCTGCTGGTCTCGCGCCTGCGCGGCAAGCTGGCCGACGGGGCCTGCGCGCCCTCGATGATCCGCACCGTGCGCGGCGCAGGCTATCTGCTGCAGGTGCAGTCGCTGCAGGGGCGTATCGGATGCCATCGCTAGGGCTGCTGCCCGACACGCTGCGCGGGCGCCTCACGCTGCTGCTGGTGCTGGCCGTGCTGGCCAGCCATGTGCTGGCCCTGTCGCTGATGTTCGAACTGCGCCCGCAGCCGCCCCAGCCGCCAGGCATGTCGGCGCCACCGCCGGGGCCGCCGCCAGCGCAAGCAGGGCCGGGGCCTGGCCCGCGAGGCTTGCTGGGCATGCTCCAGGCGCCCGCGCCGCTGCGCTGGGGCCTGGTGCTGGACATTGCCGTGCGCCTGGCCGCGCTGGCGGCGGCGGCCTGGTGGGCGGCCCGCTGGCTGACGCGGCCCGTGCAGCGCCTGGCCGAGGCGGCGCAGGCACTGGGGCAGGAGGGCGCCACCCCCCCGGTGCCCGAAGAAGGGCCGCGCGAATTCCGCCAGGCCAGCCGGGTGTTCAACCAGATGCAGGCACGCATCCGCCAACAGTTAGCCGAGCGCGACCGGTTTGTGGCCGCCGTGTCGCACGACCTGCGCACCCCGCTGACCCGCCTGCGCCTGCGCACCGAAGCCCTGGCGCAGGCCAGCGAGCGCGAGCGCATGGGCCGCGACATTGCCGAGATGGACGCCATGATCACCGCCACGCTGGAGCATCTGCGCGGCGCGGCCCACGCCGAGCCCCTGGCAAAGGTCGATGTGCGCGCCCTCATCGACAGCATGGCCGACGACTATCTGGACACCGGCCACGAGATCGCCGTGGACGGCCGTTGCGCCCCCCTGCAGGTGCGGCCCGGTGCATTGCGCCGCTGCCTGGACAACCTGGTGGGCAACGCCCTGCGCTATGGCGGCGGCGCGCAGGTCAGCGTGCTGGACCTGGGCACTGCCGTGCGCATCACCGTGCGCGACCATGGGCCCGGCCTGCCGGCGCAGGAACTGGCCAGCGTCATGGAGCCGTTCTACCGGGTGGAGCCCTCGCGCAACCGCGCCAGCGGGGGCATGGGGCTGGGCCTGTCGATTGCGCGCGACATTGCCCTGCGCCATGGCGGTACGCTGGTGCTGCGCAACGCCACCGGCGGCGGGCTGGAGGCCGTGCTGGAGCTGCCCCGCCCCCGCTGATGTCACCCGCCGCCCGTGCACGGCGCGGGTACCATGGCAGCCTGAACGATTCAAACCGACAGGAGAGGGCTGCCACATGGACCAGGCCGATTTCGTCCACATGGTGCGCATGAGCGAAATCGCCAGCGCCGAAAACAGCAGCGCCTACCGGCGCAGCGTGGCTGCGTTTGCCGCCCTGGGCTACGCCTGGGTGCTGGGCTGCCTGCTGCTGGCGCTGGGCATGGTGGCCTGGGCCTTGCCGCCCTTGCTGGCCGGGCGCTTCAGGTTCGGGTTCGTGATGGTGCTCATCAGCGGCCTGACGCTGCTGTGGACCAGCCTGCAGGCGCTGTGGCTGCGCAGCGACGCGCCCGACGGCGTGGAGATCACGGCCGTGGAAGCGCCCGCCTTGTTCGACGCCCTGGAGCGCATCCGCCGCAAGATCAAGGGACCGCACATCCACCACGTGTACCTCAACGACGAGTTCAACGCCTGCATCCGCCAGCAGCCGCGCTACGGCCTGCTGGGCGGCGCGGTCAACCACCTCACCATCGGCCTGCCGCTGCTGATGGCGCTGGACCGCCAGCGCTTCCTGGCCGTGCTGGGCCACGAATACGGCCATCTGCGCGGCGACCACGGCCGCTTTGCCGCCTGGATCTACCGCACCCGCATGGCCTGGATGCGCATGCACCAGGGCCTGCGCGACGACGGCAACATCGTGGCCGCCGCGTCCAACGCCTTCATGCATTGGTACCTGCCGCGTTTTGCGGCGCGCAGCTTCGCGCTGGCGCGCCAGGACGAGTACGAAGCCGACCGCATCGCCGGGCGCCTGGTGGGGCGCGAGGTGGCCGCCGCCGCGCTCATCGAGGTGGAAGTGCGCGGCACCTGGATGGAGCGCCACTTCTGGGAGCGCCACTGGAGCAAGGCCGCCGACCACCCGGTGCCCGTGGGGCCGTACCGCTCGCTGCGCAAGCGCCTGGCGCGCATGCCCGACCCGGCCTTTGCCAACGACGCACTGCGCCAGGCCCTCAAGCGCCTGAGCAATGTGGACGACACCCACCCCGGCCTGCGCGACCGCATCGAGGCACTGGAAGCACCGCCCATCCTGCCCGAATGGTCGGGCGGCAGCGCCATGGAACTGCTGGGCGACGACGCCAAGCGCTGGATTGCGCATTTCGACAAGCAGTGGTGCCGCGACCACGCCACCGAATGGAAGCAGCACCACGCCTGGCTGGCCCAGGTGCGCGAGCGGGTGCAAAAACTCACCGCCCAACAGGCGCAGAACAATGCCGACGAAATGGTGGAGCTGGCGCGCCTCTCGCGCCACCTCGATCCGCGCGCGCCGGTGCAGCCCCTGTACGAACTGGCCCTGCAGCGCAGCCCAGGGCATGCGGGCGCCCTGCGCGGGCTGGTGCAAAGCCTGCCCGACGAAGACCGCCAGGGCAAGCTCCAGTGCCTGGAACAGCTCTGGGACGGCGATGGCGACAGCCGCTGGTGGGCGGCACGCACGGCGCTGGCCGAACTGGAAATCTCGCGCCCCGGCATGGAGCACGACGCCGCCGCCTACAAGCAATGGCGCAAACGCCTGGAGCGCGCCCAGGAGGCCGAAGACCGCGCCTGGGAGGAACTCTCGGGCGCATCGCTCTTTGCCCGCGCGGTGCGGCACGACCTCAGCGCCTTCGAGCAGACAGAGCTCACCACCCAACTCGCCCGCTACCGCAACGTGGCGCGTGCCTGGCTGGTACGCAAGCAGCTGCGCGAATTCCCCCGGCGCCGGGCCTACCTGCTGTTTGTGGAACTGCCCGGCCTGGAGCCTGATGAAAGCCTGGCGCTGTGCCACCGGCTGGAAAACAGCCTGTCCATGCCCGGCCCCATGCTGGTGATGGACGCCGACGAAGCCAGCTCGCCCGAGGAACTCAAGCGCCACGCTGCCGAGCCCGTGTTCGTGCGCTGACCTGTTCCGCCCCAAGGGTGGGACAATCCCGCCCATGCATCCCAACGCCCTTTTGCAAGCCTGCGCCGAACTGGTGCGGCTGACCCTGACCCTGGAACACCCGGCCGACGCCGTGGTGTCCCGCTTTTTTCGTGACCACCGCCAGCTCGGCCCGCGCGAGCGCGCCGCACTGGCCGAAACGGCCTATGCCGTGCTCCGCAAAAAGTTGCTGTTCGACCACCTGGCCCCCTCGGGCAGCGGCCCCAAGGAGCGGCGCCTGGCCATCCTGGGCTTTGCCCAGTGGCAGGACGAAGAAGCGCGCCGCGCCAACCCCCAGGCCCAGCACGGCCCGCGCGACTTCCTCAAGTCGGCCCTGAGCGACCGCGAAAAGCAGTGGCTGGACCAGTGCGACACCATCGCCCCGGACGACCTGCTGGAGCGCCACCGCCACAACCTGCCCGAATGGCTGGTAGAGCCGCTCAAGGCACAGCTGGGTGCGGAGT
Organism: Burkholderiales bacterium; assembly: GCA_016192425.1. Lineage (GTDB taxonomy): Bacteria > Pseudomonadota > Gammaproteobacteria > Burkholderiales > Burkholderiaceae_C > Simplicispira. The sequence continues at coordinate 58,392 of JACPUE010000052.1, read as the reverse complement.
TCTGGCCCCTGGTGCAGGCCTTGTCCACCAGCGCACCGCTGGACCTGCGCGTCAATGTCTTGAAGGAAAAACGCGACCAAGTGCAGAAGGAGCTTGCGCAAGCAGCTATCAAAACAGTAGCAACGCCGTACTCCCCCTGGGGCCTGCGGGTGCAGGGCAAGCCCGCACTGACCAAGCTGCCCGCGTTCGAGCGCGGCGCCATCGAGGTGCAGGACGAAGGCTCGCAGCTCCTGGCCCTGCTGCTGGACGCCAAGCGTGGCGAAATGGTGGTGGACTTCTGCGCCGGCGCCGGGGGCAAGACCCTGGCGATCGGCGCTACCATGCGCAGCACCGGGCGGCTGTACGCGTTTGACGTGTCGGCCCACCGGCTCGACGCGCTCAAGCCGCGGCTGGCGCGCAGCGGGCTGTCCAACGTGCACCCGGCGGCCATTGCCCACGAGCGCGACGAGCGCGTCAAGCGCCTGGCGGGCAAGATCGACCGCGTGCTGGTCGATGCCCCCTGTTCCGGCCTGGGCACGCTGCGCCGCAACCCCGACCTCAAGTGGCGCCAGTCGCCCCAGGCGCTGGAGGAACTGGTGGCCAAGCAGGCCGCCATCCTGGAGAGCGCCGCCCGCCTGCCCAAATCGGGCGGACGCCTGGTCTATGCCACCTGCAGCATGCTGCCGCAGGAGAACGAGGCCATCGCCGAGGCCTTCACCCAGGCCCACCGCGATTTCGAGCCGCTGGATGCGGGCGAACTGCTGGCCCAGCTCAAGCTGCCCGAGGCCGCCAGCCTGTGCAGCGGCGGCGATTCCGGCAGCCGCTACCTGCGCCTATGGCCGCACCGCCACCAGACCGACGGCTTCTTCGCCGCCGTCTGGCAGCGTAAGTAACGCAGTTTTTGCGTCCGCACCACACCAAAGGTAAACAAAAGGTTACATATCGACCTGTACCTGGGTCGAATGCACTATCATTTTCAAGAAATGCGCATAAATTATTGATCTGAAAAGAATTTGCCTTGTCTTCCCTCTACCTAGAGCACTTCCGGTTGGGTGAGGCTCCGTTCGGCATCACGCCGAACGGAAAATTCTTTTTCGAGGGTCAGGCGCGTGGCGCCATCCTGGACGCACTGCACCATGCGGTGCTCGATGAAGACGGCATCGTGGTGGTGGTGGGCGAGGTTGGCAGCGGCAAAACCATGCTGTGCCGCATGCTGGCCGAGCGCCTGCCGGGCGATCAGGTCGATCTGGTCTATCTGGCCAACCCCTCGTTCGGCCCGCGCGAGATTCTGCAGTCCCTGATTGCCGACTGGGGCCTGCAGCCCCCGGCCGAGGGCCAGCCCCTGGTGCTGACCATCCAGGAAGCCCTGCTGCAGCGCCATGCCCAGGGGCGGCGCGCGGTGGTGCTCATCGACGAGGCGCAGGCCATGCCGCCCGAGTCGCTGGAGGAGATCAAGCTCCTGTCCAACCTGGAGACGGCCCAGCACAAGCTGCTGCAGATCGTGCTGTTCGGCCAGCCCGAATTGGACGCGCTGCTGGCACTGCCCAAGCTGCGCCAGGTGCGCGACCGCGTGGTGCACCGCTTTGAGCTGCAGCCCCTGAACGGCCCCGATGCCGCGGCCTACATCGAACACCGCCTGCGCCGTGCGGGCTGGCAGGGCGGTGCCCTGTTCGAGCCGCGTGCGCTGCGCGCGCTGACCGATGCCTCGGGCGGGCGCATCCGCGCCATCCACCTGCTGGCCGACAAGGCCCTGCTGGCGGCCTTTGCCCAGGGCGCGCACCAGGTCGGGCGCGAGCATGTGCGCATGGCGGTGGCCGAAGTCCAGGGCGGCGGCGCTCCCAGCCGTAAGGCGCCGGTGGTGGGCGTTCCCTGGCGCCGTGCCTTGCTCTGGCTGGCCCTGGCTGCTGCAGGCCTGGGGGCAGGGGTGGCCGTGGGCTATGGCCTGGGCCAGCGTTCCCCTGCGGCGGGGGCGGCTTCGGTTTCGCAAGTGGTGCGGCCAACGCCTGCGGCGGCTGCGCCGCAGGTCACAGCACCCGTGGTGACGCCAGTGGCCGCGTCTCTTGCTTCGGCCGAAGTGGCACCTACGCCATCGGCAGAGCCCGCATCGGTGGCCGCTGCCACCGTGCAGCCACCAGCGCCAGCCGTGGCCGAGCGTCCGGCCGCTGCGGCTCCCCCCGTGCCTGCGCAGGAGCCGCTGGAGCAGCGTTACGCTTTGCTGCCGCCCGCGCTGCGTGAGGCCGTGCTGCACACCCGCGCGGTGTTCGACGACCCGGCGCAGGATTTCTGGGTGCTGCAGACGGGCCTGTCCGACAGCGCCGCCGGGGCACTGCGCCTGTTGGAGCAGGCACGCCAGGCCGGTGCCGAGGCGTGGGTGCAGGACCGCGCCTACCCCGGCCACAAGGACAACACCAGGATGGTGGGCCTGTGGGCGGTGTATGCAGGGCGCTACGCCAGCCGGGCGCAGGCCGTGCAAAACCTGCAAAAATGGCCCGACGCCTTGAAGACCCACAAACCCCTGCCGCGCTCCCTGGTGCGCGTGCGCGAAGAAACTTACCCCGAACGGGTGCCGTCATGAAGTGTGGAACCCTGCCTCCCTCCCTGAAGCCCGCACTGGTGCTGCTGCTGGCCCTGGGCCTGGCCGCCTGTGCCAGCAACGCGCCTGCGCCGGGGGCCGGCCACCTGCGGCCCCAGGCCGCAGCGCAGGGGCAGCCCCCCGCGCTGGTCGATGCGCCCTTGCTGCCGCCCCCGCCCAGCCCCGCGCGGGCCAAGGCCGATGTGTTTTCCGTCAGCGTGCACAACGTGGACATCCGCAGCCTGCTGTTTGCCATTGCGCGCGATGCACGCCTGAACCTGGACGTGCACCCCGACCTGGCCGGTACGGTGAGCATGAACGCCATCGACCAGACCTTGCCCGAGATCCTGGACCGTGCCGCACTGCAGGTGAACATGCGCTACGAGATGGAAGGGCGCAACCTGTTCGTCATGCCCGATGCGCCCGTGCTGCGGCATTACCGGGTGGACTACCTCAACGTGGCGCGCGAGGCGCGCAGCGAAATCGGTGCCAGCACCAGCATTGCGCGCAGCGGCGGGGGATCGGGGGCGGGCAACAGCTCCAACAGTGCCGTCACCAACAACTCCAACAACCGCTTCTGGGAGACGCTGACCCAGAACATCCGCGACCTGCTGCGCGAGACCGACAAGATCATTCCCGAGGGGGCTGCCGCCGCTGTGGCGGCACCCGTTGCCGCGCCTGCGGCGACGGCATCGGCGCCTGCCGGGGCTGCTATGCCGGTGGCGGCGGTGCCAGCGCAGGCACCTGCGCGGTTCAGGGAATCCGCTTCGGTCATTGCCAACCCGGAGACGGGCGTCATCTCTGTGCGCGCCACCTACCGCCAGCACATGCGCGTGCGCGAGTTCATCGACCGCGTCATGAAGAGCGCGGGCCGCCAGGTGATGATCGAGGCCACCATCGTCGAGGTCAACCTGTCCGACGAGTACCAGCAAGGCATCAACTGGACCGTGGTGCGCAATGGCCTGCCCTTGCTGCAGGTGGGGCCTGCGGGCTCGGTTCTGCCCTCGGGCGTGCCGGTCAGCGGCGTCATTCCCAGCATGACCAACTTCACGCCCAAGTACACCCGCATTGGCGCCAACAGCACCATGCAGTTGTTCACGGCGCTGCGCCTGCTGGAGTCCTTTGGCAACACCAAGGTGCTGTCCAGCCCCAAGATCAGCGCACTCAACAACCAGGCGGCATTGCTCAAGGTCACCGAGGACCTGGTCTATTTCACGCTGTCGGCCAACTTCACACCGGGGTCGTCCGGGTCGGCGCCTACGTTCACGCTCACCTCCACGCCCAACACGGTGTCGGTGGGGCTGGTCATGAGCGTCATGCCCCAGGTGGGCGAGGGCGATGAGGTCACCCTGATCCTGCGGCCCACGCTCTCGCGGGTGATCAGCTATGTGGATGACCCGGCCGTACCCATCTACCTGGCCCAGGCGCGCAACGACGGCATCAACATTTCCGAAATCAGCAGCCGCATTCCGCAGATCCAGACGCGCGAGATGGAGTCGGTCATCAAGGTGCGTTCGGGCGACACGGCTGTGCTGGGCGGCCTGATGCGCGACGATGTGTCGGGCAGCACCGACCAGACCCCAGGCATCGGCAGCGTGCCGGGCCTGGGCGAGTTGTTCAAGTACAAGAAAAAGTCCAGCAGCAAGAGCGAACTGGTCATCTTTTTGCGGCCCACGGTGGTGTCCAGCGCCAGCCTCACGGCAGACTACCAGTCCTTTGAGCCGCACCTGAGCGAAGCCTTGCGCCCCATGCCCGAGCGCATGAAGCCTGCACCCGATGCGCAGGAACCCGCTGCCGGAGGCCGACCATGAGCCTGCTGCTCGAAGCCCTGCAGCGCAGCCAGAAAAAGCCCCTGGCGCTGGAGCCCGCCGATCCGCACGCCGCGCCGCCAGCGGCTGTGCAGGCGCCCGCCGCGGAGCCGACGGCGCCCCCTGCATCCGAAGGGATCGAATTGACGCTGGCCCTGGAGCCAGAATCCGCCGAGGCTGCAGCGCCCGCAGCACCCGCCGCCCCTGCAACAGCCGAAGCGATGGCGCCAGCGCCTGTTGCCACCGCACCTGCACCTGCACCTGCCGCGCCCGCCCCCCAGGCCGCGCCTGCGGCACCTGTGCGCCCGGTGTCCGGCGCGGCTGCAACCGTTGGCGCGGGTACGCCGCCAGCTGCGGCACCCGCCCAGGCGAGCACTGCAGCGCGCGATGCGGCGCAGGCCATGCTGGGTGCCGCTGCGTCGCCACAGCGCAATGGGGCGCGCGGGCGCCGCATGCTGTGGGGGCTGCTCGCCGGCGTGGCGCTGGCCGTGCTGTCCTGGTTGGGTTGGCAATACTGGCTGGCGCAGCAGCGCCCAGGGCTCACGCCCGTGGGCGTGGCGCCGCCCCCCGCTCCTGCCAATGCACAGGGGGAAGTGGCTGCGCCGCTGGATGCCGCCTCGCAGGCACTGGCCGAAGCACCCGTGGCGCCGGGCAGTGCCGAGGCTGCAGCACCCCTTCCCGCAGCAACGCCGATGGCGGCGCCTGCCACGCAGCCCGCCCCCGTGCCCGCTGCACCCGCAAGGCAGGGCGTTGCGCCAAGGGCCGATCGCCCGGACGCTGCGCCCCAGCCACCGGCAACCAGCACATCGCCAACCCAGGAAGCGCCCCGCCCGCAGTCCGGCGAGGCGTCCATGCCTGCGCCCCAGCGCCGCGCCGCCTTGAAGGCGTCCGCCGAGGCTGCGGCCCCTGCAAGCCCTACCGCCAGCGCGGCAGCGGCGCAGCTGGTGCGCTCGCAGGCCCAGGCGCGGTTGCAGGCCGCCTGGGCGGCATTGCGCGAGGGCGATGCGGCCAAGGCCCAGGCGCTGTACCAGCAGGTGCTGGCCGAGCGGCCCGACGACCCCGACGCCACCCTGGGCCTGGCCGTGGCCCTGCACCGCCAGCGCCAGCATGAACCCGCCTGGGCGGCCTACCAGCGCAGCCTGCAGCTCTGGCCGGACAACGACACCGCACGCACCGGCATGCTGGCCATCCTGTCCGACTCCGACCCCGCCACGGCAGAAAGCCGCCTGCAGGAATGGGTGCAGGCCCGTCCGCGCGATGCGGCTGCGCAGGCCGCGCTGGGCAACCTGCTGGGCCGCCAGGGGCGCTGGCCCGAGGCCCTGGGGCCGCTGACGCTGGCGCAATCGCTCGCTCCCGGCCATGCGGCCTACGCCTACAACCTGGCCGTGGCGCTGGACCAGGCGCGGCGCTATGAAGACGCATTGCGCATGTACCGCCAGGCCGTGCAGTTGGGCGCGCAGGGCGCTTCGGGCGTGCCCGTGCGCGCCGTCGAACGGCGCATCGCCGAGCTGCAGGAGCTGTGGGCCCAATGAGCGAAGCACTGACCGCCGCCGCGCCGAACGCACCGGCTGCAGGCCAGGCGCCCATGCGCCTGGGCGACCGGCTCCAGCACATGGGGCTGGTGTCTGCCGACCAGATCCAGATCGCGCTGCTGGAGCAGCGCAAGACCGGCAAGCAGCTGGGCGATGCGCTGATCGCCCTGGGCTTTGTCACCGAAGAGGCCATGCGCGAGGCCCTGGGCCAGACGCTGGGCCAGCAAACCATCCAGCTGCAGACGGTGCTGGCCGACCCGGAGGCGCTGGCGCGCCTGCCCAAGGCCATGGCGCTGCGCTTTCAGGTGTTTCCGGTGTCGTTCCAGGCCGAGACGCAAAAGCTCGTGCTTGCCAGCCCCAAGCCCAACGACATCATCGCCGGCGACCAGATCCGGGCGCACGTGGGGCTGGGGGTGTCAATTTCTTGGCGCTTGGCCAGTGCGGCCGATGTGCTGGCCGCCATCGACCAGTTCTACGGCTATGAGCTGTCCATCGACGGCATCATCCAGGAGATCGAGACCGGGCAGATCGACATGGCCTCGCTCTCGCAGGGGCAGGGCGGCTACAGCCATCCGGTGGTGCGCCTGGTGGATGCGCTGCTGTCCGACGGCGTGCACAAGCTGGCGTCGGACATCCACTTCGAGCCCGAGGGCCAGTTCCTGCGCATCCGCTACCGCATCGACGGCGTGCTGCGCCAGGTGCGCGTGCTGCATGGCCGCTACTGGAACGCCATGCTGGTGCGTCTCAAGCTGGTGGCGGGCATGAACATTGCCGAGAGCCGGGCGCCGCAGGACGGGCGGGTGTCGCTGTCCATCGGCGGGCGCAGCGTGGACTTCCGCGCCGCCGTGCAGCCCACCATCCACGGCGAGAACTTCGTGCTGCGCGTGCTTGATGCCAAGCGCGGCATCGTCGAATACAGCAAGCTCGGGCTGACCGAGGACCAGTACTACCTGCTCGACCTGATGCTGGCGCGGCCCGAGGGCATCATCCTGGTGACCGGCCCCACGGGTTCGGGCAAGACGACCACGCTGTACTCCGTGCTCAGCCACATGAACGAGGAAAGCGTCAACATCATGACGCTGGAGGATCCGGTCGAATACCCCATCACGCGCATCCGGCAGACCTCCATCTCGGACGGCAGCAAGATCGACTTTTCCGACGGCGTGCGCTCGCTGATGCGCCAGGACCCGGACATCATCCTGGTGGGTGAGGTGCGCGACAAGGACACCGCCGAAATGGCCTTTCGCGCCGCCATGACGGGCCACCAGGTGTTCTCCACGCTGCACACCAACTCGGCGCTGCGCAGCTTCCAGCGCATCAAGGACCTGGGCGTTTCGCCCGAGGTGATGGCGGGCAACATCATCGGCATCGTGGCCCAGCGCCTGGTGCGGCGCGTGTGCGTGCACTGCCGCGAGGAGGTGCTGGTCACCGATGGCAGCATCGAGGCGCGCCTGATCGGCGCACAGGCCATCGGGCACAAGGTGTACCGCGCACACCCTGGCGGCTGCGAGGCCTGTGGCTTCCAGGGCTATCGTGGGCGGCTGGCGATCATGGAGCTGCTGCGCATGGACGCCTCGCTCGACGAACTCATCACCCGCAACGCCACCCTGGGCGAACTGACCGCGCACGCCATGGCCCACGGTTTTGCTCCCATGGCCGAAGACGGCCTGCGCCGGGTGCTCGAAGGCATCACCACCGTGGAAGAGGTGGGCCGGGTGGTCGATCTGACCACCCGCCTGTAACCAACGGAGCACAGCGCGCATGCCACGCTACCGCTACCGCGCCATCAACGAGGGCGGCGAAATCGTCAAGGGCGAAATCACCGCCCTGCACGAGGCCGACCTGCAGGCGCAGCTGCGCGCTTCGGGCCTGTCGCTGATCCGCTTTTCCGCGGTGCGCAGCCGCGCGCTGCGCCTGGCCAGCCTGCCCACGCGCGAGCTCATCAACCTGCTGTTCCACATGCAGATGCTGCTGCGCGCAGGCGTGCCGCTGATTGGCGCCCTGCAAGACCTGCGCGACGGCGCAGACAGCCTGGAACTGCGCCAGGTGGCCGCCAGCCTGATGGACCGCATCCAGAACGGCAGCACCCTGGCCGACGCCATGGCCCAGGATCCCGGCATCTTCACCGACGTGATGGTGCACCTGGTGCGCTCGGGCGAAATCACCGGCCAGCTGGCCGAGGTGCTGGGCGAACTGGTGCGCTCGCTCAAGTGGCAGGCCGAGCTGGCGGCGCAGACCAAGAAGCTGCTGATGTACCCCGCGTTCGTCACCGTCACCATCTCTGGGGTGGTGGTGTTCCTCATGGTGTACCTGGTGCCGCAGCTCGTCAGCTTCATCCGCAACATGGGGCAGGAGATTCCGCTGCAGACGCGGCTGCTGATCTGGCTGTCCGAAGCCTTTGTGGGCTACTGGTGGCTCATCCTGCCCACCCCCGTGGCACTGGTGGTGGGCGTGGCGCTGGCCGCACGTGCCAACGATCAGTTGCGCTTCAAGCTGCACCAGGCGGTGCTGGCCATTCCGGCGGTAGGGCCGGTGGTCAAGAAAATCATCCTGGCGCGGCTGATGGACAGTTTTGCACTCATGTACCGCACCGGCATCCCGGTGATCGAGGCGCTGGGCTACTGCGAAAAAATCACCAGCAACCTGCCCGTGCAGCGCGCCCTGGCGCGCGCGCGCGAGCGCATTGCCACCGGCACCTCCATCAGCGATGCCTTTGCCATGGAAAACCTCTTTCCCTCGCTCGTGGTGCGCATGCTGCGCGTGGGCGAAGCCACAGGTGCGCTTGATGAAGCGCTGGCCAACGTGAGCTACTTCTTCACCCGCGACATCGACGAATCCATAGGCCGCGTGCAGGCGCTCATCGAGCCGGTGCTCACCGTGGTGCTGGGCATGATCCTGGGCTGGATCATGCTGGCCGTGCTGGGCCCCATTTACGACACCATTTCCAAGATCCGGGCATGACGCTGCGCTCCACCTCCCGCAACCACCTGCTGCTGGTCAACCCGGCGCAGGCGCTGTGGCTCGACGCCCAGGGCCAGGCCCTGCCCGCGCCGCCCGGCGCAGCCGCCGGGGTGCGCGTGGTGGCCGACCTGGTCGAAGAAACCCATGTGCGCATCGAGGTGCCCGGCCTCATGGGCGGGGACCGGCAGAGCTTCATCCAGGTGCAATACCAGACCCTGCTGCCCGATGTGCCGCTGCGTGCGAGCTGGGAGGCCGCCTCGGCCCAGCCGCTACTGCCCAAACCCTTTGGGCTGCATGCCGTGGGCGTGTCGTCCCCGGCGCTGATGGGGCAGCTCGACGCGCTGGTGCAGGCGCAGTACCCTATCGAGGGCGTCTGGACGCTGAGCTACCTCATGGCCCACTGGGCCGCACGCCAGGCCCACCTGCCGCGCCAGGGCTGGCTGCTGCTGTGCCTGTGCCTGCCGTATGGCATGCGCATGGTGCTGCTGCACGGCCATGTGCCCGTGTTCTCGCGCCTGCTGCTGGAAACCGAGCCCGAGCTGCAGGCCCGCGAGGTGGCGCTCACCCTCAAATACCTGGCCGACAACCGCACCATCGAGCGCGACACCAGGCCGCAGGTCCTGCCCATGGATCCGCCGCCAGAACTGCGCCAGAGCCTGCAGAACCAGGGGCTTGCGCTGCTGCCAGCCGTGGCGCCGCGCAAGGCCGCCAGCCTGCTGGCCGAGGTGCTGGCGCTGGCGGGCCGCCGTGCGCCAGGGCAACTGGCCGCCGTTGGCTTGCGCCGCCACCACCTGGCCCAGCGCGCGCGCCAGGGCCTCAGGGCGGCCACGGTGGCCGTGCTGCTGGCCGGGCTGGCAGGGCTGGCGCTGCAGGGCCAGGCTTTGCTGGGGGGCGCAGAACAAAGCCGTGCCCGCGTGCAGCAGGCTGCAGGCATGGAGGCCCAGGCCCAGGCCCTCCGCGAAGACCTGGCACGGCGCCAGATCAACGTGCCGCTGCTGCGCCTGGCCATGGAGGTGCAGCGCCAGGAACTTCAGCAGGGCCTGGACCCTGCGCAGCCCCTGTGGATGCTGGGGCAGTTGCTGCAGGCCCACCCCCAGGCCCAACTGGTGCGCACCGAACAAGCCCTGCGCGCCCAGGCCTGCCCAAGTGCGCAGCCCGCAGGCGCCGAGGCCGCGCCTGCTGCGCCTGCCAATGCGGCCCTGCAGGCTGAATGGCAGTTTGAAATCCGCCCGGAAGCCGGTTTGCTGCCGCGCCAGCGCCAGGCCTTGCTCGAAGCGCTGGGCCAGTCGGTGGCCGCCTGGCCGCAGTGGCAGGTGCAGACCGATCCGGTGCGCCTGGAAGGCTCTACCGCACTGGCCGGCGGCCTGAGCTCCACCACCGACGCCACCGCCAGCGCCTGGCGCTGGTGCCTGGCGCCCCGCCCCGCCGCTGCCGTGGGAGATCCCTCATGAAACGCCTGTGGCCCGTGGTCTTTCCGCTGGTGCGGCCCGCCGTCTGGACGCTGGTTGGCGTGCTGATGGCCGCTCTGGCCTCCATGCTGGCCCTGTGGGGCGTGCGCTATTTTCTGGATCCCGGCTGGCAACAGGCCGAGGCCACGCAGCAGGCCGCACAGGCCCAGCTTGAAGAGGCCCGCGCCGAGCAGGCCGATGTGCAGAACCACCTGCGCCAGTACCAGCAGATGGCGGCTGCCGGGCTGGTGGGGGGCGAGCCGCGCGCCGTGTGGGTGGACGACCTGCTGCGCATCCTCCAGCAACTGGACCTGCAAGGCCAGGCCAGCTTCACCCTGGCTGCGCCCGAAGCCGTGGAACTGCCCCAGGCTGAAGCCGCCCAGGCGCGCGTGCAGCGCCATGTGCTGGAACTGCAGTTTGCGCGGGTGCACGAGATCGAGGTGCTGCGCGTGCTGGAACAACTGCGCCAGCGCCATGCTCTCGTCTCGCGCGTGGCGGGCTGCGTGTTTGAGCAGGCCACGCCCGAAGGCCTTTCGGCACGCTGCCGTGTCAACTTTCTGCACATTGACCCGGCCCCTGGCGCTAACCACAATGCCCCCAAGTAGGCCTCCCTGAGGTACGCCGCCATGCCCCATGCTCCCGCGCCCATCCACCTTGCCGCCGCACTGGCTGCGCTGGGCTGCCTGCTGGCGGGCCCGGCGGGCGCTGCCAGCGCAGCGCCACTGCCCAGCGCCCCCGATGCCGCCGCGCTGTGGCCGCGCGTGTTCTACACCCCGCAGCAGCGCGCCAGCATCGAGGCCGCGCGCAAACTGCCTCCTGGCGGTGCGGACCAGGCCGCAGCCACTGCCGCCCTGGCTCCGCAGGCACCGCCCCCCGTCTTTCAGCTGGACGGCCTGGCCCTGGGCCGCAAGAACGCCACCGCCTGGATCAACGGCCAGATGCTGCAGCACGGCGAGCCCTACGCAGGCCGCACCGTGCACATCGACCATGGCGAAGTGCGCCTGCGCCTGAGCGGCGAGAACGACATCGTGCTGCGCCCTGGGCAGCAGGTCAGCGACACCGGTACCGTTCTGAACGACGTGGTGGCGCCAGGATATTTTCATAAAAAATAGGGCTCTAGCGCCCTGTTTACAAGCGCTAGTAGCTATGAAAATGATAGCAATCAATCTTTCGGCTCCCTCTGCTTTGCCCCGGATCGATGCCAGGGTGCGCGGCTTTTCGCTGGTGGAGATGGCGCTGGTGCTGCTCATCGTGGGCCTGCTGGCAGCGGTGTTCCTGCCAGCCACCAACGTGATGCTGGACAACAGCCGCCGCAAGGAAACCCGCGCCAAGCTCGAAGCGCTGGAGCAGGCGATGGTGCGGTTTGTGCTGGCAAACCGGCGCTTGCCTTGTCCGGCCGATGGCGACTTGCCCCCAGGCAACGCCAACCAGGGGCTGGAGCTCGCAGCCGGTGGAGCCTGCACGGCACTGGCCTTGACCAACGGCGTGGTGCCCTGGCGCAGCCTGGGCGTATCACAAACCGATGCAATGGATGCCTGGAACACCATGGTCAGCTACCGGGTGTGGGGCGGGGCGGCTGTGGCGGGCTCGTTGACCCTGGCGGACGGCATGAACATGCAGGCTTTGGATCCAACCAATCCCGGTGCCGTCAACACCTGGTTGTCCACAAGGGGGTTCCGTGCGTGCAATGCCGCAGCCTGCGCCGTGGGGTCTGCGGCCGAGTTGGCCAGCAAGGCCAACGGCAACGGGGTCGCCTACTTCCTGATCAGCCACGGCCCCAACCGCTTTGGCGGGTTCAGCGCCGACGGCAACTACCTGGGCACATCCGTCGGGGCGCCGCCAGGGCCGCTGGAGAACATCAACCGCAGCACGGTGCCTTTGCGCTCTGCTAGCCCCAACGACTTCTATGTCGATGCAGATTTTGCCGAGAACCCCGCCGCCTACTACGACGACCTGGTGCTGCGGCCTACCATCCTGTCGGTGGCCATGGCTGCCGGCCTGGGGCCGCGCAGGCCCTGAACCCGCATCTTGACTGCCATGCCGCGCCATATTGCTCCCTTCTGGACTTGCCGGGCCCGCCAGCGCGGCGGTGCTGCGCTGGCAGTGATTGCGGGGCTGCTGGTCGTGGCGGCATCGACCATGGCCATCCGCATGGCCCGCCAGGTGGAAGGGCGCACGGAGCAGCAGACGCTGACCCAGGCGCGCATGCAGCGCATCCAGGCCGCCTTGCACGCCTTTGCCGCCAGCCAGGGGCGGCTGCCCTGCCCGGCCAGTGGCGTGCTGGACACGGGGCTTGCGGCGCCCGTTGCCGCAGCGGTGATGTGCACCAACCGCGATGGCACGGTGCCTTGGGTCAGCCTGGGCTTGCAGGCAGAGGATGCATTGGACGGATGGGGGCGCAAGATTTCCTACCGTGTGTTCGATGGTGCGACCGGTCTGACACGCGCTAACGGCATAACCAGTGCCGGCACGGCAGGGCTGGGCGTGAACGATGGCGGCACCTTCCAGAGCATTTACGCCTGGGTGCTTGTCAGCCACGGCGCCAGCGGCCTGGGCGCTTGGCGCGTCGCTGCACCGCGTATGGCCCTGCCGGGAGCAGGGGGCAACGAATGGAGCAACACCCAGGCACCGCCAGCGGTGTACTACCGGCGCGCAGAAGCCTTGGTGAACCCGGCCTCAGGTGTGGAGTACGCGGTGAACGCCATCGCACATTTCGATGACATGCTGCAGTTCGAATCGGTTGCGGATCTCAAAAAGCTCTCGGGCCACGAACAGGTGACGGTCCGGCTGACCACGGCACGCCTCGATTCGATCACGCCGGTGGCCTACACCGGCAGAAATGCCAACACCACATCGATCACCTTCGACAGTGCCACGGCCTGGGGTGCCATGACCGTAAACTCTACCGGAGGCAACATCTCGCGCAATGCAGGCGGCACAGGTATTGGCGTGTGCTCCGGTGCCTGTGCGACGGATGCCGAGTCGGCTTTGGACAGCAGCAAGTCCCTGGGCTTCAAGCTCTCAGGCGGAAAGACTGCCGACAAATTCGCGCTCGGGGTGCTGAGCCTCGATCCAACGGTGCAGATCTCCTTCACGTTCAAGCTGGCCGGGCTCAATGTCGGCGTGCCCGTGGTCTATCCGGCACTGCCCAGCCCGCCCGCAGCCATCGTCCCGTACGAGCTGACGGTGGTGCCCAACCTCATGCCCAGCACTGCAACACCCTTCGACGAAGTGGTGGTGCAGCCCCTGGGTACCTCCCGCTTCTTCATTGCCAGCATCCGTTTCTGCACGGCGGCTGAAAACTGCAACTGAAGGGGCTGGCCATGCCCCAGGACTTTGAAGACTCCGCCTACACCCGCGCCAGCCTGCACCGGGCCTTGCGCACGCGCAAGCAGCGCCGCCGCTGGCAGCAGGTGGCGGGCCTGTTGCTGTTGCTGGCGGGGTACGCCAGCCTGGCGGTGTCGGCAGATACCGCCAGCGAATGGCTGCTGCTGCGCGTGGTAGGGGGATTCGTGCTGTTGTTTGTCGGCTTTGCCGTGGCCATTGGCCCCACAGTGGCTGCCTTGCTGGGCGACCATGACTGAGGCCGCCCCCGCACCGCCGCCCGCGCAGGCGCCGGGCCGCTGCCCCGTGCTCTGGGTCGAGGACGATCCGGTACTCTCGGATTGGGTGGCGCAGTCTTTGCAGGATGAGGGCTGGCCGGTGCTGGTGGCGCACGACCGCAGCCAGGCGCTGCAGTTGCTGGAGCGCGAAGTCCCCAAGGGCCAGGCCTGTGTGGCGCTGCTGGACATGGGGCTGCCGCCGCGCCCCAGCCGCCCCGATGAAGGCTTGCTGCTGCTGTCGCAACTGGTGGCGCAGTGGCCGGTGCTGCATGCCATCGTGCTCACCGGCCAGCACGAAAAGGCCGTAGGCCAGCAGGCGGTGCACGCGGGCGCCTTCGACTTTCTGACCAAGCCCGTGACGGCGGCTGTGCTGCGCCAGGCACTGGAGCGCGCGGCGTGGTTCTCCCTGCGCCAGCAGGAGCTGTGGGCCCAGGGGCGGCTGCATCTGTCGGTGTCCGCCCAGTTGTCCGAGGGCGTGCGCGAGGCCAGCGACCAGGTGGCCGAGCAGCTCATCCGCCATGTGCTGGGCAGCAACGGCTTCAACGTGGCCGCCGCTGCCCGCGCCCTGGGGCTGGAGCGGGAGCAGCTTTACTACCACATGAAGAAGTTCGGCATCCAGCGCCAGGCGTCGCCAGATGCCGACCCAGGAACCAGCGCATGAATTCACTGCCCTGGATGCTGGTGGCCCTGGGGCTGGTGCTGCTGCTGGCCGCCTGGGCGGTGTGGCACCGCGGCCGGCGCGTGCGCCGCTGCCTGGCCGAGCTGCTGGCCCTGCCTGCAGACATGCACCCGCTGCGCTGGCCCGAGCGCGCCTGGCCCATCCTGGAGCGCTCTGGCATTGCGGGCATTGCCTGGGAGGGTGTGTGGTTTGGCGACGCGGTGCGCGGCCAATGGGGGCAGCCGCTGTCGGACCACTGGCCGCGCCAGGCGCTCAGCGCCGGGCCGGATTGCCAGATCGAGCTGCGCTGGGCCGACGTGGCGCGCACCGACGAAGCGCGGGTGCTGGCGCTGGCCGTGCTGGACGTGTTTGCGCAAACCTGGCTTTCGCGCATGCGCGAACGCACCCAGGCCGTGGCCGTGGCGCTGGCGCAGCGTGCGCAGGTGCAGCTGTATTGGCAGCACGACATGCGCAACCTCGCCCAATGGGTGGGCCTGCTGGCCGAGGAGTTTGGCGCCGCCACGCCCGATCAGCTCCCGCGCCTGGCGCAACGCCTGCAGCGCCAGGCGCCCTTGCTGCAGGCGCGCGCGCACAAGCTGCTGGCTGCGACCGAGGCGCCAACGCAGGCGCCCGCCCAGGAAGAACCGCCCGTCCAGGCCCTGGACCTGCTGCAAAACGCTGCCGAACTGGCGGGCCTGGCCATCGACATGGGCACGGGCGAGGGCAGCGCGATGCCGCCACTGGTGCTGGAGCCTGCCCAGGCCCTGGCCTTGGAGCGTGCGCTGGACAATATTTTTTCCAACCTCGCACGCGACAGTGGTGCCCGCCATGGGGGTGTGCCGCTGCGTTGCGAATGCACGGTGCACGAGGGCGCCCTGCAAGCGCGCCTGCACACCCCGCGCCTGGCCACACCGTGGCCGCGCAGGGCGTTCGAGCCGCTCAAGTCGCCCACGGGCTCGGGCATGGGGCTGTACCAGGCGCGGCGCTCGCTGCGCGATGCGGGGGGCGACCTGCAGGCCAGCGAAGAAGCCCAGGGCGTCGTGTTTGTGCTGCGCGTTCCGCTGGCCTTGCCAAAGCGCACAGACACCGAAGCGTCAAGAAATTTGACTGTTGCTGGCCCCCATGCCTCTGCACAATAAGTTACATGGGTGGCCGCTGGGGTTGCCTGCCGTTTGTTAACAGGAGATTCATCGATGCAATCACTTCCCATGCGCCGCGCGGGCCGCAAGGCCCAGTCCGGCTTCACGCTGGTGGAAATCGCCATCGTTCTGGTCATCATCGGCCTGCTGCTGGGCGGCGTGCTCAAGGGCCAGGAACTGATCGAGAACGGGCGCGTCAAGAATGCGGCCAACGACATGAACGGCATTGTGGCGGCGTACAACAGCTATCTGGATCGTTACCGCAAGCTGCCGGGGGACGATGGGCCGATCGGTACGCTGACTGCGCGTGGCGGGCAGTGGACGACAGCGGGTATCACCGCTGGCAACAATGATGGCGTGTTAACCATCACTGCGGCGCAGACCTTCAGTGGGGCTGGTGCCGAAAGCGTTGCATTCTTCCAGCACTTGCGGGCATCTGGCTTCATTACCGGAAACCCGGGCGACGTGGGGGCGAATGCACTCCCGGTGAATGCTTGGGGTGGGCGCTTGGGGGTGACCAACGTGGCCGTGCAGGGGCGGCCTGCCGCCCGTGTAATGGTGTGTCTGGGCAACGTGCCGGGCAAGGCGGCAGCGGCACTGGATGTGCAACTGGATGACGGGCAGCCTAACAACGGTTCGTTCCGTGCTACCCAGGGCGCCAACAATGCGGTTCCTGCTGGCGCTGCAGCTGCCTATAACGAATCCCAGACCTACACCGTCTGCCGCGACCTCACCTGATGCCTCGCAGCGCCCTGGCGCGCTGCCTTCGGCCCATAAAAAAACCGCCCGGTCTGCACCGGGCGGTTTTTTTGTTCAGGAACCCTGCCGAATCACTTCAGCTTGGCTTCCTTGTACTCGACGTGCTTGCGCGCCTTGGGGTCGAACTTCATGATCGACATCTTGTCGGGCATGGTCTTCTTGTTCTTGGTGGTGGTGTAGAAGTGGCCGGTGTCGGCCGTGGACACCAGCTTGATCTTGTCGCGTCCGCCTTTGCTTGCCATGGTGCTTCTCCTTAAGCCTGGCCGCGTGCGCGCAGGTCTGCGAGCACGGAGTCGATGCCATTCTTGTCGATCAGGCGCAGGGCAGCGCTGGAAACGCGCAGACGCACCCAACGGTTTTCGCTCTCGACCCAGAAACGGCGGTATTGCAGGTTCGGCAGGAACCGGCGCTTGGTTTTGTTGTTGGCGTGGGAAACATTGTTCCCGACCATGGGCTTCTTGCCCGTTACGTCACATACGCGTGCCATTGTGGACACTCCGAAAAACAGCCGTCACTGGCGACCTTGCACCTTGCGGTGACTGGTCTCGCTCTGGCCTCACCTCGCCATGAAAAGGGTGGCGGTAGCCCCATGCTGCTGCGGCTCTCACGAGCCCTTGACGCAGCAAAGCCTGCTATTGTAGCGCATCCGTGGCGGGCGGCTTTTGGGGCCGTGTGGTCACGCCAGCTGTTCGAGGTAGCGCTGCGCATCCAGTGCGGCCATGCAGCCCGTGCCGGCGCTGGTGATGGCCTGGCGGTACACATGGTCCTGCACATCGCCAGCGGCAAAGATGCCGGGCACCGAGGTCTGGGTGGCAAAGCCCTTGAGGCCGCCCTGGGTGACGATGTAGCCGTTCTCCAGCTCCAGGTGGCCCTGGAAGATCTCGGTGTTGGGTGCGTGGCCGATGGCGATGAAGCAGCCCTGCAGCGCGATGTCCTCGGTGGCGCCGCTTTGGGTGTGCTTGATGCGGATGCCGGTCACGCCGCTCTGGTCGCCCAGCACTTCGTCCAGGGTGTAGAAGGTCTTGAGCACGATCTTGCCCGCCGCCACCTTTTCCATCAGGTGGTCCACTATGATGGGCTCGGCCCTGAACTTGTCGCGGCGGTGCACCAGTGTGACCTTGCTGGCGATGTTGGACAGGTACAGCGCCTCTTCCACCGCGCTGTTGCCGCCGCCGATGACGCAGACGTCCTGGTCGCGGTAGAAGAAGCCGTCGCAGGTGGCGCAGGCCGACACGCCCTTGCCCATGAAGGCTTCTTCCGAGGGCAGGCCCAGGTATTTGGCCGAGGCGCCCGTGGCGATGATGAGGGCGTCGCAGGTGTAGGTTCCGCTGTCGCCCGTGAGGGTGAAGGGGCGCTGGCTGAAATCGACCTTGTTGATGTGGTCGAAGACGATCTGGGTCTTGAAGCGCTCGGCGTGCTGCAAAAAGCGCTCCATCAGCGCCGGGCCCTGCACGCCATGCACGTCGGCGGGCCAGTTGTCCACCTCGGTGGTGGTGGTGAGCTGCCCGCCCTGGGCCATGCCGGTGATGAGCACCGGGTTCAGGTTGGCGCGTGCGGCGTAAATGGCGGCGGTGTAACCGGCGGGGCCGGAGCCGAGGATCAGGACTTTGGCATGCAAGGCGTTGGACATGGTAAAAGCTCGGGTTGTGCGTTATGGCGCAGGGGTGGCACGCTGCCACTCCATTGGAGATCAAGGCCGCTAGTATCAACCAAGTACGGTTTGACCCTTCCGGCACTCTGGCTGTCACGTTCATTGACAAAAACAATCAGCCGCTGCAATGGGCGGCCCTATGACCTCAGGAGATGCTGCCGTGGCGATGTTGACCAACCTGGACCTGATGCGCAGAGTGCCTTTGTTTGCCCGCCTGACCGTGGCGCAGGCAGAGGCCTTGAGTTCGGCGGTGGTCAAGCGGCGCTACAAGCGCGGCGAGGTGCTGGTGGCGCAGGGGCAGAAGTCCGATGCCTTGTTTCTGTTGCTCATGGGGCGTGCACGTGTCATGGCGTCCGACAGCCGGGGGCGCGAGGTGATCCTGGCCACGCTGGGGCAGGGCGACTACCTGGGGGAAATGAGCCTGATCGACAACGAGCCCCATTGCGCCACCGTGCGCGCCGAGGTGCAGACCGACGTGCTGGTGCTGGGGCGTGCGGAGTTCACCCGCTGCCTGCTGGAAAACGCCTCCATGGGCCTGGTGCTGATGCGCGGCCTGGTCAAGCGCCTGCGCCAGGCCGACCGCAAGATTGAGTCGCTGGCCCTGCTGGACGTGTATGGCCGCGTGGCGCACGCGCTCATCGAGCAGGCGCACACCAATGCACAGGGGCAGCAGATCATCGAGAACAAGGTCTCGCGCCAGGATCTGGCCAAGACCATTGGCGCCTCGCGCGAAATGGTCAGCCGTGTCATGAAAGACCTGGAAAACCGTGGCTTCATCGAAACCCTGCCCAGCGGCATCACGCTGCTGCGCACGCCCCTGAAGACTCTGGGCTGAAGCCAGTGCCACCGGGGGGGCATGCGGTAAGCTTGCGCCCGTACTTATGACCTATTCGCTCAACACCCTGAAAGCGTCTTCCTCGGACAAATCTCCTCCCCGCACCGTGCCCCGCCTGGGGCAGGAGGCGGGCCTGGCGCTGGGCTTGCTGGCGCTGACGCTGTGGCTGCTGGCCTTGCTGAGCTATTCGCCGCAGGATGCGGCCTGGTCCACCTCCGGGGCTGGTACCGGGGTGGTGCGCAACTGGGCGGGGCGGCTGGGTGCCTGGCTGGCCGATGGCAGCTACTTTGCGCTGGGCTTTTCGGTGTGGTGGGGCGTGGTGGCGGCCGTGTACGCCTGGCTGGCGGCCCTGGCGCGCTGGATGCGGGCGAGCGAGGCCCCGCGCAGCCCGGTTGCTGAGCGGCCCGCCTGGTGGGGGCGCATGCTGTTCTGGGGGGGGCTGGCGCTGCTGCTGTGTGCCAGCACGGCGCTGGAATGGTCGCGCCTGTACCGTTTCGAGTCGGCCCTGCCCGGCCATGCCGGCGGCTTGCTGGGCTATCTGCTGGGGCCCGCCACGATGCAGTGGCTGGGCTTCACCGGCTCGGGGCTGGTGGGCATTGTGCTGGTGGTGGCTGCGGTGGCGCTGGTGTTCGGCTTCTCGTGGGGGTACTTGGCCGAGGCGCTGGGCGCGCGCATCGAGGCGCTGGTGCAGTCCGGCCGGGCGCGGCGCGAGGTGGCCAAGGACCTGGCCGAGGGCAAACGTGCTGCGCGCGAGCGCGAAGAAGTGGTGTTCGAGGAGCGCCAGGAGATCGAGGTGCAGCACCCGCAGCCGGTGCAGATCATCGAGCCGGTGCTGGTCGAGGTGCCCCAGAGCACCCGCGTGGCCAAGGAACGGCAGAAGCCCCTGTTCTCCGAGATGCCCGACAGCCGCCTGCCGCAGGTGGACCTGCTCGACGGCGCGGCGCAGCACAAGGAGGTGGTGTCTGCCGAGACCCTGGGCATGACCAGCCGCCTCATCGAGAAAAAGCTCAAGGACTTTGGCGTGGACGTGACCGTGGTGGCCGCCATGCCCGGCCCGGTGATCACACGCTACGAGATCGAGCCCGCCACGGGCGTCAAGGGTTCGCAGGTGGTCAACCTGGCCAAGGACCTGGCGCGCAGTTTGAGCCTGGTGTCCATCCGCGTGGTCGAGACGATTCCGGGCAAGACCACCATGGCGCTGGAGCTGCCCAATGCCAAGCGCCAGACCATCAAGCTCAGCGAAATCCTGGGCTCGCAGGTGTACAACGAGGCCAAGAGCCTGCTGACCATGGGCCTGGGCAAGGACATCGTGGGCAACCCCGTGGTGGCCGACCTGGCCAAGATGCCGCACGTGCTGGTGGCCGGTACCACGGGCTCGGGCAAGTCGGTGGGTATCAACGCCATGATCCTCTCGCTGCTCTACAAGGCCGAAGCCAAGGACGTGCGCCTCCTGATGATCGACCCCAAGATGCTGGAAATGTCGGTCTACGAGGGCATCCCGCACTTGCTGGCGCCCGTGGTCACCGACATGAAGCAGGCCGCGCACGGCCTGAACTGGTGCGTGGGCGAGATGGAGCGGCGCTACAAGCTCATGAGCAAACTGGGCGTGCGCAACCTGGCGGGCTACAACACCAAAATCGATGACGCTGCGGCGCGCGAGGAATCCATTCCCAACCCCTTCAGCCTCACGCCCGAGCAGCCTGAGCCGCTGGCACGCCTGCCGCACATCGTGGTCGTCATCGACGAGTTGGCCGACCTGATGATGGTGGTGGGCAAGAAGATCGAGGAACTCATCGCCCGCCTGGCGCAGAAGGCGCGCGCGGCGGGCATCCACCTCATCCTGGCCACGCAGCGCCCCAGCGTGGACGTGATCACCGGCCTCATCAAGGCCAACATCCCCACGCGCATCGCGTTCTCGGTGGGCTCCAAGATCGACAGCCGCACCATCCTCGACCAGATGGGCGCCGAGGCGCTGCTGGGCATGGGCGACATGCTCTACATGGCCAGCGGTACCGGCCTGCCGATCCGGGTGCACGGCGCTTTCGTGAGCGACGATGAAGTGCACCGCGTGGTGCACTACCTCAAGGAACAGGGCGAGCCTGACTACATCGAAGGCGTGCTTGAAGGCGGAACCATCGACGGCGAGGGTGATCTGTCCCTGGACGGTGGGGGCGAAGGCGGCGAGAAAGACCCCATGTACGACCAGGCCGTGGAGGTGGTGCTCAAAGACCGCAAGGCCAGCATCTCCTACGTGCAGCGCAAGCTGCGCATCGGCTACAACCGCTCGGCGCGGCTGCTGGAAGACATGGAAAAAGCCGGCCTGGTCAGCGCCCTCACCGCCAGCGGCCAGCGCGAAGTGCTGGTTCCCGCTCGGGAGTGAGCATCCCCCTGAGGCGCTGCGCGCCTTCCCCCTTCTCTGACATCGCTGCGCGATGTGGAAGGGGGACACCGCCAGCGCACGGATTGCGAGGTGATGGCGGCCCTTGCGCGGCGGTTGCTGGCTAGGGCAGCGTCCGTTTCAAGCACCAGGTGTTATCCCAAGCGTGATGAAGGACTCTTGTGAAGAAAAAAATTGCTACTGTTTTGATAGCTGCTTGCGCCCAGTGGGCGAGCGCTGATGGCCTGAAAGACCTTGAAAACTTCATGAAGGCCACGCAATCGGCGCGGGCCGATTTCACGCAGGTGGTCACCACGCCACCCAAGGACGGGCAGGCCGCACGCCAGAAGACGTCCAGCGGCAGCTTCGAATTCCAGCGGCCGGGCCGTTTCCGCTTTGTGTACCAGAAGCCGTTCGAGCAAACCATCGTCGCCGACGGCCAGACGCTCTGGTTCTACGACGTGGACCTGAACCAGGTCACCCAGCGCCCGCAGGCGCAGGCCCTGGGCAGCACGCCCGCGGCGCTGCTGGCCTCGGCGCCCGACCTGCAGGCGCTGCGCGCCGACTTCACGCTCGAATCTACCCCCGCACAGGACGGCCTGGAGTGGGTGCAGGCGGTTCCCAAGGCCAAGGAAGGGCAGTTGCAGAACGTGCGCGTGGGTTTCCGCGAGGGGCAACTGGCGGTGCTGGAGATCCTCGACAGCTTTGGCCAGCGCTCGACCCTGCGCTTTGCCAAGCTGCAGGCCAACCCGCAGCTGCCGGCGGCCACCTTCCAGTTCAAGCCCCCGGCAGGGGCGGACGTGCTCAAGCAATAGGCGGGCTTCAAGCCAGTGCCAGCAGCGCCAGTCCGATGGCGGCTGGCACGGCCTGAATGAACAAAATCTTGCGGCTGGCCGTGGCGGCGCCGTACAGGCCCGCAGCCAGCACGCAGAGCAAAAAGAACACCTTGATGGATAGGCCCGCGCCGCCCAGCCACAGCCCCCAGAACAGGCCTGCCGCCATAGAGCCCCTGGTTGGCTGCCATCGTCTTGGTGGCCGTGGCCATTTCCTGCGTCATGCCAAAGGCGCGGCGCCCGGCGGGTTTGTCCCAGAGGAACATCTCCAGCACCAGGATGTAGACGTGGAGCAGCCCGATCAGCGCGACGACGGCGTTGGCAGCAAGGGACATGGTGGGATTCCTGCATTCAAATCGGCAAAGAGGGCGCCCAGCATAGCCGTGTGTGCCCAAGTCTGCTGGCGGTAGGGCATTCGGCGCTCATGCCAATGTGCGTGCTACGCGTGCGCGCAGTTCGGGCAGCAGTTCGGCTTCAAACCAGGGGTTCTGGCGCAGCCAGCCATTGTTGCGCGGGCTGGGGTGCGGCAGCGCCAGCAGGGCGGGGCCGTGGCCGCGCCACTGGCGCACGGCTTCGGTGAGCGTGCCCTGGTGGCCCGGCAGGTGCCAGGCCAGCGCGTACTGGCCCAGCACCAGCGTCAGGCGCAGGTGCGGCAAATGGTCCAGCAGAGGCTGGCGCCAGGCGGGGGCGCATTCGGGGCGCGGCGGCAGGTCGCCCGAGCGGCCCGTGCCGGGGTAGCAAAAACCCATGGGCAGGATGGCCACCTGGCGCGGGTCGTAGAAGGTTTCGCGCGTGATGCCCAGCCATGCGCGCAGGCGTTCGCCGCTGGCATCGTCGAACGGCACGCCCGAGGCATGCACCTTACGGCCCGGCGCCTGGCCCGCGATCAGGATGCGCGCGTCGGCATGGGCCTGCAGCACCGGGCGCGGGCCGTGGGGCAGGTGCGCGGTGCAAAGCTGGCAGGCGCGCACGCGGGCGAGCAGTGTGCCGAGCGGCTCGTCTGGAGTCACGGCACGATCTGGGCGCCAGCCTCGGCCAGCAGTTCGCGCAGCACCGAGCGGTGGCAGTGCGATTCGTCCTCGCAGTAGCAGCCCACGGAAAAGTCCGCGTCCTGCGACATGCGGGCCAGCAGCGCCAGGGTGTGGCGGTTCTCGGGCGTGGCCATTTCGGCGCGGTACTTGCGCGCAAAGGCCGCCCATTCCTGCGCTGTGGCGGCGGCCTGGGCCTGCTTGACGGTCTCGGGGCTGGGCGCGAGGTTGGGGTACCACACGTCGTACCAGTTTTGCGCCGCGAACTGTTCCTTGGGCACGCCGCGCGGCGGGCGGCGCACGGTGCCGATGCGCGTACCCTCGCCGGGTGCGCGTGGGCTGCCGAGTTGAACGATGCGTACTGCCATGGGGAGAACCTCCGTGGTGGCCATTCTGGCCCATGGCGGGCCGGGATGGGGGGATTTGCCCGCTACCATCTGGGCTACCGTGAAACCGCCTGCCACCCCCCACCAGCCCCTGGCCGAGCGCCTGCGCCCGCGCCAGCTTTCCGAAGTCATCGGCCAGCAGCATGTGCTGGGGCCGGGCATGCCGCTGCGGCTGGCGTTCGAGTCGGGCCGGCCGCACAGCTGCATCCTGTGGGGGCCGCCGGGGGTGGGCAAGACCACCATTGCGCGCCTCATGGCCGATGCGTTCGATGCGCAGTTCATCAGCATCAGTGCCGTGCTGGGTGGGGTGAAAGACATCCGCGACGCCGTAGAGCGGGCGCAAAGCGCGCGCGACGGCCTGATGCAGCAGCGCACCATCGTCTTCGTGGACGAGGTGCACCGCTTCAACAAAAGCCAGCAGGACGCCTTTTTGCCGCATGTGGAAAGCGGCCTGTTCACCTTCATCGGCGCGACCACCGAGAACCCCTCGTTCGAGGTCAACTCGGCCCTGCTGTCGCGCGCGGCGGTGTACGTGCTGCAGCCGCTCTCCAGCGATGATTTGAAGCAGATTGTGGCTCTGGCGCAATCGCAGAAAGCGCTACGTGCTATAGAAAGCGAAGCAATCGAGCGCCTCGTGGCCTATGCCGACGGCGATGCGCGGCGCCTGCTCAACACGCTGGAGACGCTGGAGATGGCGGCGGCGCAGGAGGGGCTGGCTGAAATCACCGATGCCTGGCTGCTGAAGGTGCTGGGCGAGCGCCTGCGCCGCTACGACAAGGGCGGCGAGCAGTTCTACGACACCATCAGCGCGCTGCACAAGTCGGTGCGCGGCTCCGACCCCGACGCCGCGCTGTACTGGCTGGTGCGCATGCTCGACGGCGGCGCCGACCCGCGCTACATGGCCCGGCGCATGGTGCGCATGGCTGCCGAGGATGTGGGCCTGGCCGACCCGCGCGCGCTGCGCCTGGCGCTGGATGCCGCCGAGGTGTACGAGCGCCTGGGCAGCCCCGAGGGCGAGCTGGCGCTGGCCGAATGCGTGGTCTACCTGGCCGTGGCACCCAAGTCCAACGCCGTCTACAAGGCCTACAACGCGGCGCGTGCTTTCGTGAAGCAGGATGGCACGCGCCCCGTGCCCATGCACCTGCGCAACGCGCCCACCAAGCTCATGAAGGAGTTGGACTACGGCAAGGGCTACCGCTACGCGCACGACGAGGAAGGCGGCTTTGCCGCTGGCGAGAACTACCTGCCCGAGGGCATGGAGGCCCCCGACTTTTACCAGCCGGTGCGGCGCGGGCTGGAGATCCGCATTGCAGACAAGCTCGACGATTTGCGTCAGCGCAATGCCCTGGCTGGAATGCCGTTGCCCAAGGATGCACCAGGCGTGAAATAAGGTTGTAACCTGCAAAACGGCGTTGTATCGCAATTTCTTATGTAACAAGAAGCTCACTGATAAGGCGCCAACCCAAGGGAAAACCCCTCCGGGAGGGGGGAGGGCCTTCAGGATGCAAGTCGCTACAATCGCGTCCACCAAACCCGCATGGCTGTATCTCCGGCGGGTTTTTTGCTAGATGGCAGGCGGGCCCAAAAGGCTGTACCAATCCTGGTGCCACCAATCCGGGATCCCGTCACAAACGAAGGACTTCTGTTATGGAAATTTTGCTGCAACAGATCATCAACGGTCTGGTTCTCGGCAGCATGTACGCCTTGATAGCCTTGGGCTACACCATGGTGTACGGCATTATTCAGCTGATCAACTTCGCCCACGGCGAGGTGCTCATGGTCGGTGCACTGACCAGTTGGAGCTGCATTGGCTTGATGCAGGATGCGATGCCGGGCGCACCGGGCTGGGTCATCCTGCTGCTGGCCACGCTGATCGCCTGCGTCGTATCGGCCACGCTGAACCTGACCATCGAGAAAATCGCCTACAAGCCCTTGCGCAACAGCCCGCGCCTGGCGCCCCTGATCACGGCCATCGGCATGTCCATCCTGCTGCAGACGCTGGCCATGATCATCTGGAAGCCCAACTACAAGCCCTATCCCACGCTGCTGTCCTCGACACCCTTTGAGATCGGCGGTGCCTACATTACCCCCACGCAGGTGCTGATCCTGGGCGTCACCGCCGTGGCCCTGGCCTCGCTGGTGTACCTGGTCAACCACACCAGCCTGGGCCGCGCCATGCGCGCCACGGCTGAAAACCCGCGCGTGGCGGCGCTCATGGGCGTCAAGCCCGACATGGTGATTTCCGCCACCTTCATCATCGGTGCCGTGCTGGCCGCCATCGCCGGCATCATGTATGCATCCAACTACGGCACGGCGCAGCACACCATGGGCTTCCTGCCCGGCCTCAAGGCCTTCACGGCGGCCGTGTTCGGGGGCATCGGCAACCTGGCCGGCGCCGTGGTGGGCGGCATCCTGCTGGGCCTGATCGAAGCCATCGGCTCGGGCTACATCGGCACCCTGACGGGCGGCCTGCTGGGCAGCCACTACACCGACATCTTCGCTTTCATCGTGCTCATCATCATCCTCACGCTGCGCCCCTCGGGCCTGCTGGGTGAACGTGTCGCCGACCGCGCCTGAGGACCGTCACCATGACCAACAACAAGAACCTTCAATGGATCGTGGGTGGCATTGCACTGGTGGTGCTGCCGCTCATCCTGCAATCCTTCGGCAACGCCTGGGTGCGTATTGCCGACATCGCACTGCTGTATGTGCTGCTGTCCCTGGGCCTGAACATCGTGGTGGGCTATGCGGGCCTGCTCGACCTGGGCTATGTGGCCTTCTACGCCGTGGGCGCCTACATGTTCGGCCTGATGGCTTCGCCCCACCTGGCAGACAACTTCGCCTGGTTCGCGGCGGCTTTCCCCAATGGCCTGCACACCTCGCTGTGGCTGGTGATTCCAGCGGCGGCAGTGATTGCTGCGTTCTTCGGTGCGCTGCTGGGTGCGCCCACGCTCAAGCTGCGCGGCGACTACCTGGCCATCGTGACGCTGGGTTTTGGCGAGATCATCCGCATCTTCCTGAACAACCTGGACCACCCCGTCAACCTGACCAACGGCCCCAAGGGCATTGGCCAGATCGATTCGGTGCAGATCTTCGGCCTGGACCTGGGCAAGCGCCTGGAGCTGTTCGGTTTCGACATCAACTCCGTCACGCTGTACTACTACCTGTTCCTGGCGCTGGTGCTCATCAGCATCGTGATCTGTTACCGCCTGCAGGATTCGCGCGTGGGCCGCGCCTGGATGGCCATCCGTGAGGACGAGATTGCCGCCAAGGCCATGGGCATCAACACCCGCAACCTCAAGCTGCTGGCCTTTGCCATGGGGGCTTCGTTCGGCGGCGTGTCGGGCGCCATGTTCGGTGCCTTCCAGGGCTTTGTCTCGCCCGAATCCTTCAGCCTGATGGAGTCGGTGATGATCGTCGCCATGGTGGTGCTGGGCGGTATCGGCCACCTGCCGGGCGTGATCCTGGGCGCGGTGCTGCTGTCGGCCCTGCCCGAGGTGCTGCGCTATGTCGCAGGCCCGCTGCAGGCCATGACCGACGGGCGCCTGGACGCCGCCATCCTGCGCCAGCTGCTCATCGCGCTGGCCATGATTATCGTGATGCTGCTGCGTCCGCGTGGCCTGTGGCCCTCGCCCGAGCATGGCAAGAGCCTGACGCAGAAGACCTGAACCCAGCGCAGAGAGTTTGAACATGGCAGAACAAAACAACAACGTGGTGCTGAAGGTCGCCGGCATTTCCAAGCGCTTCGGCGGCTTGCAGGCCCTGTCCGACGTGGGCATCACCATCCAGCGTGGCCAGGTCTATGGCCTGATCGGTCCCAACGGTGCAGGCAAGACCACGTTCTTCAACGTGATCACCGGCCTGTACACGCCCGACAGCGGCAGCTTCGAGCTGGCGGGCAAGCCCTACGAGCCCACGGCGGTGCACGAGGTGGCCAAGGCGGGTATCGCCCGCACGTTCCAGAACATCCGCCTCTTTGCCGAAATGACGGCGCTGGAGAACGTGATGGTGGGGCGCCACATCCGCACGGGCTCGGGCCTGCTGGGCGCCATCCTGCGCACCAAGGGCTTCAAGGACGAAGAAGCCGCCATTGCCAAGCGCGCGCAAGAGCTGCTGGACTACGTGGGCATTGGCAAGTTTGCCGACTTCAAGGCGCGCACGCTGAGCTACGGCGACCAGCGCCGCCTGGAAATCGCCCGCGCCCTGGCCACCGACCCCCAGCTCATCGCGCTGGACGAGCCCGCCGCCGGTATGAACGCCACTGAAAAAGTGCAGTTGCGCGAGCTGATCGACCAAATCCGCAAGGACAACCGCACCATCCTGCTGATCGAGCACGACGTGAAGCTGGTGATGGGCCTGTGCGACCGCGTGACCGTGCTCGACTACGGCAAGCAGATCGCCGAAGGCACGCCCGCCGATGTGCAGAAGAACGAAAAAGTGATTGAGGCCTATCTGGGCACCGGAGGACACTGAGCATGGCCGAAAAGACGAACGTATTGCTGAAGGTCAAGGGCCTGAAGGTGGCCTACGGCGGCATCCAGGCCGTCAAGGGCGTGGACTTTGAAGTGCGCGAGGGCGAGCTGGTCTCGCTGATCGGCTCCAACGGTGCGGGCAAGACCACCACCATGAAGGCCATCACCGGCACCCTGGGCATGAACGATGGCGACATCGAGTACCTGGGCGAAAGCATCAAGGGCAAAGGCGCCTGGGATCTGGTCAAGAAGGGCTTGGTGATGGTGCCCGAAGGCCGTGGCGTGTTCGCGCGCATGACCATCACCGAAAACCTGCAGATGGGCGCCTACACGCGCAGCGACAAGGCCGGCATCCTGGTCGACATCGAGAAGATGTTCACCATCTTCCCGCGCCTGCGCGAGCGCAAGGACCAGCTTGCGGGCACCATGTCCGGCGGCGAACAGCAGATGCTGGCCATGGGCCGCGCGCTGATGAGCCAGCCCAAGGTGCTGCTGCTGGACGAACCCTCCATGGGCCTGTCGCCCATCATGGTGGACAAGATCTTTGAAGTGGTGCGCGACGTGTACGCCCTGGGCGTGACCATCGTGCTGGTGGAGCAGAACGCCAGCCGTGCGCTGGCCATCGCCGACCGTGGCTACGTGATGGAGTCCGGCCTGATCACCATGACCGGTCCCGGCCAGGAACTGCTGAGCGACCCCAAGGTGCGCGCCGCCTACCTGGGTGAGTGAACTGCGAGCACACCCCCCGGTGCGTACCGGGGGCGCTGCATGGGGCCTGATTGCTATACTATTCATAGCTGCTAGCGCTTGATGGTATTGCCTTTCAGGCCATTTTTATTGGTATTTTTGCCATGATGACGCTGCTCCAGTCCCCGCCCATACCGCTGCAGACGGTGCTGCTGCTGGTGGCCAGCAATGTGTTCATGACCTTTGCCTGGTACGGGCACCTCAAGAACCTGGCCACGGTGCCCTGGTACGTGGCTGCCCTGGTGAGCTGGGGCATTGCGCTGTTCGAGTACCTGCTGCAGGTGCCGGCCAACCGCATTGGCTTCACGCAGTTCAATGTGGGGCAGCTCAAGATCCTGCAGGAAGTCATCACCCTGTCGGTGTTCGTTCCTTTTGCCGTGTTCTATCTCAACCAGCCCCTCAAATGGGACTACCTCTGGGCCGGGTTGTGCATGGTGGGGGCGGTGTACTTCATTTTCCGGGGCGCTTGAGGCAGGTCAGTCCCGGCGCCCACGCCCCTGCCGCGGCAGAGGACTTGCGCACCCCTGCGGTTAAACTTCCGTGATTCACAAGAATGTGACGTCGCCGTTACATTTTCTTCAAAAATAACCTATCCCCCTGGGAGTTCCCATGCTTTTTGGCAAGCTCTTGCCGCGCGAAGGCAATTTCTTCGACCTGTTCAACCAGCACGCAGACCGCATCGTCGAAGCTGCCCGTGCGTTCTCGCAACTCGTGTCGAACTATGGCGACCCGCACTTGCGTGAAAAATACGCCCAGGACGTGGACAACGCCGAGCGCTCGGCCGACCGTGTGACGCAGGAGGTCAGCCGTGCCATCCACAAGACCTTCATCACGCCCATCGACCGCGAGCAGATCCACTCGCTGATCAACACCATGGACGACGTGGCCGACCTGATCCAGGATTCGGCCGAGACCATGAGCCTGTACGACGTGCGCGTCATGACGGACGAGATCACGCGCCTGGCGGATCTGAGCGTCAAATGCTGCGAGCGGGTGCGCGATGCCGTCAAGCTGCTGCACAAGCTGGCCGACCCGGCCACGGCCGAGGCCGCGCTCAAGACCTGCGAGGAAATCGACAGGCTCGAAAGCGATGCCGACCGCGTGCTGCGCAGCGCCATGAG
This sequence comes from Burkholderiales bacterium, assembly GCA_016192425.1. GTDB lineage: Bacteria > Pseudomonadota > Gammaproteobacteria > Burkholderiales > Burkholderiaceae_C > Simplicispira. Next base: position 28,484 of record JACPUE010000052.1, on the reverse strand, counting down.
CAAGCTGTTCCGCGAAGAGGTGGACGTGCGGGAGCTGATCAAGCTCAAGGCCATTTATGAGCTGCTGGAAACCATCACCGACAAGTGCGAGGATGTGGCCAACCTGATCGAGGGCATCGTCCTCGAAAATTCCTGACCCCGGCGCGAGCGTTTCATCTTTATGGAAACCGTACAAACCGCCCTCTGGGTCATTGTGCTGCTGGTGGCGCTGGCCGTGCTGTTCGACTTCATGAACGGCTTCCACGACGCAGCCAACTCCATTGCCACGGTTGTCTCTACCGGCGTGCTGCGCCCGGCGCAGGCCGTGGTGTTTGCGGCGTTCTTCAACTTCGTCGCCATCTTCATTTTCCAGCTGAGCGTGGCGGCCACCATCGGCAAGGGCATCGTCGAGCCCGGTGTGGTCGATACCCATGTGGTCTTCGGGGCGCTCGTGGGCGCCATCACCTGGAACTTCATCACCTGGTACTACGGCATTCCCAGCAGTTCCTCGCATGCGCTGATTGGCGGCATTGTGGGCGCAGTCATTGCCAAGGCCGGGGCCAGCGCACTCGTCGCCAAGGGCATTTTCAAGACGGTGGCCTTCATCTTCGTCTCGCCCCTGCTGGGTTTTCTGCTCGGCTCGCTGATGATGGTGCTTGTGGCCTGGCTCTTCCGGCGCTCGCGCCCCAGCAGCGTGGACCAGTGGTTCCGGCGCTTGCAGTTGCTGTCTGCCGGGGCCTACAGCCTGGGCCACGGCGGCAACGACGCGCAAAAAACCATTGGCATCATCTGGCTGCTACTCATTGCCACGGGCTACAGTTCGTCTGCAGATTCCTCGCCCCCCACCTGGACCATCCTGATCTGCTACGCAGCCATTGGCCTGGGCACCATGTTCGGTGGCTGGCGCATCGTCAAGACCATGGGCCAGAAGATCACCAAGCTCAAGCCCGTGGGCGGCTTTTGTGCTGAAACGGGTGGAGCAATGACCTTGTTCCTAGCCACCGTGCTGGGCATTCCCGTGTCCACCACGCACACCATCACGGGCGCCATCGTCGGTGTGGGCTCCACGCAGCGCGCCAGCGCCGTGCGCTGGGGGGTGGCGGGCAATATCGTCTGGGCCTGGATTCTGACCATCCCGGCCAGCGCATTCGTGGCTGCCGTGGCGTATTGGGTGAGCTTGCAGCTCTATTGAGGGTGCTGCAAAAACAATAGCACGTAGCGCTTGATAGGCGGGCGCTGCGTGCTATTTTCGTATGGGGGTCAGCGCATCTGCGAGATCTTGCGCGCTTCCTCGCCCTGGTACTCGAAATACCGCTGAAAGCTGAACGCCAGGCTGGCCATCAGCACCCCGGTGCCCACCATCAGTGCGGCTACGATGGCGCACACGGTACCCCAGTGCGTGCGGCCTGCGGGGGCGTCGGGGGCTGCGCCAGGGTTGTGCCGGGCGTTCCAGCGTTCGGGCGGGGTCAGCGCGTACAGAATGGCGCGCAGGGCGCAAGCTGCAATCGTAAAGCCCAGCAAGGGAATGAGCAGCCAGCTCAGGTGGTCGTCCTGCCCGTGCTGCTGCACCCGTTCCATGCCGTACAGGCCCAGTGCCGTGGGCAGGGGCAGCAGCCAGCCCAGCGGGTCGCCCAGCCCGTGCAGGTAAAAGCGGTGCAGGCCCAGCGGCCCCCCCAGGAAGGCCAGCCAGGCGGCCACGGTCTTGCTTTTCATGCGGCCATTATTCGGGTGCCGTGCTGTCTGCGGCGCCCAGGGGTTTTTCCATCAGCACGATGTCGCGCCAGGCGCCGTGCTTCCAGCCCATGGCGCGCAGCACGCCCACTTCGGAAAAGCCCAGCGCGCGGTGCAGCCCGATGGAGCCTGTGTTGGCCGAGTCCCCGATCACGGCAATGAGCTTGCGCAGCCCCTGGGCCTGGGCCTGCTCCACCAGCGCCTGCAGCAGTGCCCGGCCCACGCCGCTGCCGCGTGCGGCGTCGGCCACGTAGATGGAGTCTTCGGCGGTGAAGCGGTAGGCCGGGCGGGGCTTGAACCAGTTGGCGTAGGCAAAGCCCAGCACCTGGCCTTCGCGCTCGGCCACCAGCCAGGGCAGGCCGCGTGCCAGCACATCGGCGCGGCGCTGGGCCATGTCGGCCTGGCTGGGCGGGTCGATCTCGAACGTGCCGGTGCCGTGCAGCACATGGTGGGCGTAGATGGCGGTGATGGCGGCGATGTCGCCGTCCTGGCTGGGGCGGATTTGTGGCATGAAGGGCAAAGAAGATATAATCGGCGGCTTTGCAGCGTGTCGCTGGCCGGGTGGCCATGTCGCGTGTCTCAAACGCTGTGAATACAAAGGGCCCGGCAATGTGCGCCAGGCCCACCACCCGAAGGATAAATCATGGTCGTCATTCGACTCTCCCGCGGCGGCGCCAAGGCCCGTCCGTTCTATCACATCGTCGTGGCCGACAAGCGCGAGCGCCGTGACGGCCGCTTCATCGAGCGCCTGGGCTTCTACAACCCCCTGGCCAAGGAATCCGAAGAAGGCCTGCGCGTAGCCCAGGACCGCCTGGCCTACTGGCAAGGCGTGGGCGCCCAGGCTTCTCCCGCTGTGGAGCGTCTGGTCAAGGTGGCAGCCAAGAAGCTGGCCTGAGTCCACACACTCCCCACAGGGCGGGTTGCGTCGGTGCCCCACTGACGGAACCCGCCTTTTTTCATTGCTTTTCCCATGACCGCTGTCTTCCCGCTTGCCGCTGCTGAACTCCCGTCCGATGCCATCGAGGTGGGCCGTATCGGGGAGGCCTGGGGCGTCAAGGGCTGGTTCAAGGTGCTGCCGCACAGCGCACAGCCGCAGGCCTTGTTTGCCGCGCGGCGCTGGTACCTGCAGCCTGCGGAGAAGGGCGCGCGCACCTTCAGCGGTACGGCACTGCTGGCCATCCGCCAGGTGCGCGAGCATTCCGACAGCGTGGTGGCCAACGCCCAGGATGTGGCCGACCGCGACACGGCCGAGTTGCTGCGCGGCGCACGCATCTTCCTTTCGCGCGCAGATTTTCCTGCGGCGCAGGACGGCGAGTATTACTGGGTCGATCTGATCGGCCTGGAAGTCATCAACCGCGAAGGCGTTTCGCTGGGCACGGTGCGCGACCTGCTCGCCACCGGCCCGCAGACCGTGCTGGTGCTGCAGCAGGAGCAGGGCGGCAAGCCTGTCGAGCGCATGATCCCCTTTGTGGCGGCCTTTGTGGACCAGGTCGATCTGGCGGGCCGACGCATTACCGTGGACTGGCAGCCGGACTACTGAAGGTCCCATGCGCTTTGACATCATCACCCTGTTCCCCGAGCTGTTTGGCCCCTTTCTGGCCAGCGGGGTGACGCGCCGTGCGTTCACGTCGGGCCAGGTCGATGTGCGCCTGTGGAACCCGCGCGACCATGCCGAGGGCAACTACCGCCGCGTGGACGACCGCCCCTTTGGCGGCGGCCCCGGCATGGTGATGATGGCCGAGCCGCTGGCGCGCTGCCTGGCGGCCATCCGCATGGACCGTGCCGAGGCGGCGCAGGCGCCGCTGGTGCTGTTCTCGCCCATCGGCCAGCGCCTGGACCATGGCGCGGTGGCGCAGTGGTCCGCCAGCAGTGGCGCCATTTTGCTGTGCGGGCGCTATGAGGGCATAGACCAGCGCTTCATCGACGCCGAGGTCGATGTGCAGATCAGCCTGGGTGACTTCGTGCTTTCGGGCGGCGAGATCGCCGCGCTGGCACTGCTGGATGCCGTGGCGCGCCTGCAGCCCGGCGTGCTGGGCGACGAGGGCAGCCACCAGCTCGACAGCTTCAATCCGCAGCTCGACGGCCTGCTCGACTGCCCGCACTACACAAGGCCCGAAGTCTGGGAAGGCCGCAGCGTCCCCGCCGAACTGCTCTCGGGCCACCACGCCCACATCGAGCTGTGGCGCCGCGCGCAGCGCCTGCGGCTGACGGCACAGCACCGCCCCGACCTGATTGCAGCCGCACGGGCGGCAGGGCGCTTGAGCGCCCAGGACGAGCGGGTCTTGGACGCCCGCGCCTGAACAGTTATAATCAAAGGCTTTTCGATCCTCTACCCGGCCGCCTTGCAAGGGTGCAAGGCACACAGGCCCGTCCTGACACAAGCCAATTCTGGCGCGGGCAAGATCGCAAGGATGCAAGCATGAACCTGATCCAGATCCTCGAAGCGGAAGAAATCGCCCGCCTCGGCAAGAGCATTCCTGATTTCGCCCCTGGCGACACCGTCATCGTCAGCGTGAACGTCGTTGAAGGCAACCGCAAGCGCGTGCAGGCCTACGAAGGCGTGGTCATCGCCAAGCGCAACCGCGGCATCAACAGCGCCTTCACCGTGCGCAAGATCTCCAGCGGCGAAGGCGTGGAGCGTACCTTCCAGACCTACAGCCCGCTGATCGCCAAGATCGAAGTCAAGCGCCGTGGCGATGTGCGCCGCGCCAAGCTGTACTACCTGCGCGACCGCAGCGGCAAGTCGGCACGCATCAAGGAAAAGCTGCCCTCGCGCGTCAAGACCACGGAAGGCGCGGCCGCATAAGGCCCCACCATTGTTTTGCGCAGGCCGCTGCTGGCATTTGCCCGCAGCGGCTTTTTGTTTTGTGGCACCCTCGCAGCATGAGCACGACACCTTCCCCCGACAGCCTGCGCGATACCGCACGCCTGCCCGACTTTGATCCGCGCAGCGTTCCGGTCGAGGGCGTGGATGCCCACCTGCCCGCCGTGCCCGCGCAGCAGCAAACGCCCCAGGCCCTGCGCGCGCGCTTTCTGGCGCCCCCGGCCTGGGAGCCCGAACTGACGGCCGAGCGCCGCTTTTCCAGCCGCGCACCCGCCCATGCAGCCGTGCTGGTGCCCATCGTGCAGCGCGACCAGCCCACGGTGCTGCTGACCGAGCGCACGGCGCACCTGTCCACGCACTCGGGCCAGATCGCCTTTCCGGGCGGCAAGGCCGACCCCGAAGATGCCACCCCCGCCGACACCGCACTGCGCGAGGCACACGAAGAAGTGGGCCTGGAGCGCCGGTTTGTCGAGGTGCTGGGCGCATTGCCCATTTACCGCACCGGCTCGGCCTTCATCATCACGCCGGTGGTGGCGCTGGTGCAGCCGGGTTTTACGCTGCAGCCCAATCCCTACGAAGTGGCGGCTGTGTTCGAGGTGCCGCTGGCCTTTCTGCTGGATCCCGCCCACCACCAGCGCCACGCCGTGGTCTGGGAAGGCGTGCGGCGTGAATGGTTCTCCATGCCCTATGACGACGGCGGCACCCAGCGCTTCATCTGGGGTGCCACCGCGGGCATGCTGCGCAATTTTTACCGTTTCATGAGCGCGGCCTGATCCTCAGGTCTCTCCGTCGCAGGGGGCCGGTATGATCCGGGGCCATGAGTTTCTTCGCCATCCTGTTTGCCCTGCTGATCGAGCAGGCACGCCCCCTGGCGCGCAGCAACCCGATCCACGGGGGGCTGCGTGCCTGGGCGCTGTCGGTCAGCCGCAACTTTGACGCTGGCGGCCCGCACCACGGCTGGGTGGCCTGGGGGCTGGCGGTGCTGGTGCCGCCCCTCTTTGTGCTGGCTGTGCACTGGGCGCTGATGTGGTGGATGGGCTGGCCCGTGGCGGTGTTCTGGAGCGTCGCCGTGCTTTACATCACCCTGGGGTTCCGCCAGTTCAGCCACCATTTCACGGGCATCCGCGATGCGCTGGAGATGGGCGACGAGGCCCGCGCCCGCGAGCGCCTGGCCGATTGGCAGCAGGTGGACGTGGGCGATCTGCCGCGCAGCGAGGTGGTGCGCCACGTGATCGAATACTCCGTGCTGGCCGCGCACCGCCACATGTTCGGCGTGCTGGCCTGGACTTCCGTGCTGGCCGCGCTGGGCCTGGGCCCCACGGGCGCGGTGCTGTACCGCATGGCCGAATTCGTCTCGCGCTACTGGGCCGACCGGGGCGACGAAAGCCTGCAGCGCGCCAGCCCGGCATTGCGCCAGGCCACCGCACAGGCCTGGACGGCCATTGACTGGGTGCCCGCACGCCTGACGGCGCTGTGCTTTGCCGTGGTGGGCAGCTTCGAGGAAGCCATCGAGGGCTGGCGCTTTCACGCGCAGCGCTTTCCCAACGACAACGACGGCGTGATCCTTGCCGCCACCTCGGGGGCCATCAACGTGCGCCTGGGCGGCGAGGCGCTCAAGGCGCGCATGCAGCCACTGTCCACCCAGGGCTTCCAGGTGGATGCGGCCATCGGCGAGAGCGAAAGCACCCCCGGCCGCGAGCCCGAGGTGGCCCACCTGCGCAGCGTGGTGGGCCTGGTCTGGCGCTCGGTGGTGGTATGGATGCTGTTGCTCGCCCTGCTGACCCTGGCCAACCTGCTGGGTTGAGCTTGCTATAAAAATAATAGCTGCTACCGCTTATGGATATTGCGGTATAGCCCATTTTTACTAAAGAAATCCCCATGACTGACACCCCCGAGCTTCCTCCCCCCGCCCCCGCCGAACTGCCCACGCTGGCCCAGGCCTTCTGGCACAGCGTGCAGGCAGAGCAGACCCACCTGCGCAGCCTGCCGCTGGTGGAATTGGTCAACCGCCTCAACGACCTGCTGGAGGCCCATGTGCCCGGTGTGGCCGCCGAGGCCGAGGGTGCAGGCCCCGGGATGGATGACGGCGCCGCCTGCCTGGTGTTCACCTCGCACGGCAGCACAGACCACTTTGCCGCCGTGCAGGCCGTGGTGGCGCAGGTGCCCCAGGGGCTGCACTGGCAGGTCACGGCGTTTCGCCAGCGCACCGGCACGGGCTTTGGCATGCGCATGGATGCGTTCGAGCTGTCCACGCAAGACCTGCGCGTGCGCGTGGGCCAGTGCGAAGGCCGGGTGGCGCTCGCCCTGTCGTTTGCCTGCGCTGTGCCCGCCGAGATGCGCGAGCATGCGCGGCACATGGCCTTCATCCTGCTGGACCACATGCTGGGCGAGTACGACTTTGCCGTGAAGGTGGGCCTGGTGGAATTTGAGGAAGACGGCCTGAGCGAAGGCCTGGGCTTCCAGGACCAGGCCCCCGTGCCGCTGGATGAGGCCGTGGCCGCCATCGATGCCTGCTGGCTGGACACGCTGGGGCGCAGCGGGCGTTACCCGGCGCAGGCCGACTGGGCCACCCTCAAGGGCCGCAACGGCAGCGGGCAGGAAATGCAGGCCCAGGTCAACCGCGCCGCCAATGCGCTGGTGGGCCGCGCCGACCTGGGCTGGCGTGTGCAGGCCAGCGCGGCTGCAGGCACGGCACAGGCCCAGGCGGCGGCGCGTGCCTTCGAAAAGGCCTGGACGGTGGCCGTGGAGCACCAGCAGCAAGGCATTTGCAGCCATGTGGTGCAGGGCGAAGGCCAGCGCCATGTGTGCTGCTACGTATCCGACAGCCTGCAGGCCGTGCAGGCGGCGCTGGAGGTGGCGCGCCGCTGCCTGGCCAGCCCTGAGGCGCTGGAACTGTCGGTCGCCTACGAGCCTGCGTGGGACGAATACCTGCTGTGGCTGGAGCGCTGCGCAGCCTGAGGTTAGTACCGCGTCTGCGACAGTTCGGCAAATAGTTCGCTATATATTTTGTAGCGGTTTGCGCTGATTCCGTCGCCGTTGCCAGCCTCCTGGGTTGCGGCAATGACCCCGCAGCCCGGCTCGTGCAGGTGTGTGCAGTTGTAGAAGCGGCAGGCGCTGGCATGGGCTGCAATGTCGGGCATGCAGGCCGCCAGTTGCGTGGGTGCAATGTGGTGCAGGCCAAATTCCTGGAAGCCCGGCGAGTCGATCAGCGCCGTGCCGCTGGTGCGGTCCACCCAGTACCAGCGCGTGGCCGTGGTGGTGTGTTTGCCGGAGTTGAGCGCCTGGGATATCTCGCCCGTCTGCACCTGTGCGCCGGGCACCAGCAGGTTGATCAGCGTGCTCTTGCCCGACCCCGAAGGGCCCAGCACCAGCGTGGCCTTGCCCTGCAGGCAGCGCTGCAGCGTAGCGCGGTCGTCCGCATCGGCCTGGGCCAGGCCCAGCGCCAGCACCTCGTAGGGGTGCGCGCCGCCCATGCGGCGGTAGGGGGCCAGGCGCTCCCAGGCACGCGCAAAGGGTTCGGCCAGGTCGCGCTTGTTCAGCGCAATCAGCGGTGCAATGTGGGCAGCCTCGGCGGCAATCAGGGCGCGTGCAAGCTGGCTTTCTGAAAACACCGGCTCGGCCGCAATCAGGATCAGCACCTGGTCGATGTTGGCCGCAAAGGACTTGGTGCGGATCTCGTCCTGCCGGTAGAACAGGTTGCGCCGCGCCTGCACCTGCTCGATGGTGCCCTCGTCGCCCTGGCCCGGTGCGGCGCTTTGCCACAGCACGCGGTCGCCCACCACGGCCTGGCTTTTCTTGCCGCGCGGGTGGCAGATGCGCTGCTGGCCGTCGCCCGTTTCCACCACGCAGTGGCGGCCATGGGTGGCGACCACCAGGCCTTCGTGCTGCGTGCTGCGGGACGCCATGCTGCGGGGGGCGTTCAGGGGGCCAGCAGTGCATCCACGCGCTGGGCGCAGTCGATGTCGGTGCCGGAGATGCCGCCCACGTCGTGGGTGTTGAAGCGCACCACGCAGCGGTCGTAGTGCACCGAGAGTTCGGGGTGGTGGTCCTGCGTGTGTGCGATGAAGGCCACCGCGTTCACGAAGGCCAGGGTCTCGTGGTAGTTGGCAAAGCGGAAGGTCTTGGCAATGGCCACATCGGCGCCGTCGCCCTGGAGCTGCCAGCCTTCCAGTTGGGCGAGTTTTGCTACCAATTCAGGAGCTGTCAGCGCTCGTCGCGCCTGCGTGGACCAGTCTTTTTGCTTCAACATGGATGTCATGCGGTGGTGGGAAAGGGCATGCGCGCCAGCCGCTCGCTCGCGGGCGGGTGCGAGTAGTGGAACTTCACGAACAAGGGGTCGGGCGTGAGCGTGGAAGCGTTGTCCTCGTACAGCTTGAGCAGGGCCGAGGCCAGGTCGGCACCGCTGGCCTGCGCCATGGCGTAGGCGTCGGCCTGGAACTCGTGGCGGCGCGAAAGCTGCGCAAACAAGGGCGAGAGAAACACCGTGAACACCGGCACCACCAGCATGAACAGCAGCAGCGCCAGCGCATCGTGCGGTGTGCCGGGTGCGCCGGGCACCAGCAGCGCCAAGCTGGGGCGCACGCCCAGGCCTGCGTAGAACCAGGGCTGCGCCGACAGCCAGCCCAGCAGCGCAAAGCCTGCCAGGCTCAGCGCAAACATCATTCCCGTGCGCTGCACGATGTGGCGGTGGTGGAAGTGCCCCAGCTCGTGCGCCAGCACGGCTTCCACCTCGGCGGGCGAGAGCTGCTTGAGCAGCGTGTCGTAAAACACCACGCGCTTGGCGCTGCCCAGGCCGGTAAAGTAGGCATTGGCGTGCGCGCTGCGGCGGCTGCCGTCCATCACGAACAGGCCCTTGGCCGTGAAGCCGCAGCGCTGCATCAGCGCAGTGACGCGCTCCTTGAGCGGGGCGTCGGCCAGCGGCTCGAACTTGTTGAACAGCGGCGCGATGAACAGCGGGTACACCACCATCAGCAGCAGGTTCACCCCCATCCACAGCGCCCAGGCCCACAGCCACCACAGGCCGCCCGCGCTGCCCATGAGCCAGAGCACCGCCGCTGCAATCGGCAGCCCGATCAGCGCGCCCAGCAGCAGGGACTTGGACTGGTCGGCCAGCCACAGGCCCAGCGTCATCTGGTTGAAGCCGTAGCGCTGCTCCAGCACAAAGGTCTTGTACAGCGTCAGGGGCAGGTCGATCACGCCGTTGATGAGCACAAACGCCGCCAGCAGCGCCAGTTGCTGCACCATGCCGCCGTCCAGCCATGCCAGCAGCGCCTGGTGCAAGGTGTCCAGGCCGCCCAGCAGCGTCCAGCCCAGCAGCACGGCGGCGCCCAGCGCCATTTCCACCAGGCCCAGGCGGGCCTTGGCCACGGTGTAGTCGGCCGCCTTCTGGTGTGCGGCCAGCGGTACGCGCTGGGCAAAGGCTTTGGGCACCGCATGGCGGTGGCGCATGACGTGGCGGATCTGGCGTGACTGCAGCCACAGCTTGAGCAGCAGCCCGGCCACCAGCGCCGTGACAAAAGCCAGCGTCAGGGCCAGCGAAGGGGAGAGGAGGGCAGAAGCGTCGGCAGGCATGAGGCGCGAGTGTAGGCCATCGGCGACAATCGCGCCCATGCCTGAAACCCTTGCCCCTGCTGCTCCCGTGCTGGCCAAATCGGACCAGAACCTTGTCTGGCTCGACTGCGAAATGACCGGCCTGAACCCCGAAGTCGAACGCATCCTGGAAATCGCCGTGGTCGTCACCAGCCCCCACCTGGACGTGCGCGCCGAAGGGCCGGTGCTGGTCATCCACCAGTCCGACGAACTGCTGGGCAAGATGGACGCCTGGAACAAGGGCACGCACGGCAAAAGCGGCCTCATCGACAAGGTCAAGGCCTCCACGCTGACCGAGGAAGAGGCCGAGAGGCAGCTCATCGCCTTCCTCACGCAGTACGTGCCCAAGGCCAAGGTGCCCCTGTGCGGCAACAGCATCGGGCAGGACCGCCGCTTTCTGGCGCGCTACATGCCCAAATTGGAAGCCTTCTTCCACTACCGCAACGTCGATGTCAGCACCCTCAAGGAACTGGCCAGGCGCTGGAAGCCCGAAGCCTACAGCAGCTTCAAGAAGGCGCAAAAGCACACGGCGCTGGCCGATGTGCACGAATCCATCGAAGAGCTGGTGCACTACCGCAAGCACTTTCTGGCGGTACCCAGCCAAGAATAAACAGGCGCGCTTGCGGGAAAACCCCAGGTCGTGCCATAATCGCAGGCTTGCCACACATTGGGTGCGGCAAACTGTGCATCTCCCTTCACTCACCGGGCCCTGCACGCCAGCGCAAACCCTTGCGCCTGGCGCCTTGCAAACAATGCCCGCCTGGGCCGACCGCTTCGGCCACCAGGTTCCGTTTGATGGTTGATGTTTTGTAACCATCAAACGATGCCAGCGCAGGAAAAGCGCCTGCGGCTGTTGTCGTGTGAGAAAACCATGACCGACTCCCTCCAGGGGCTGGGCGACTTTGCGCCTGCCGATTCCTTTGCTTCCGACATTGCCACCCCCGACACGGCCGACCTGGCCCAGGGCGTGAGCGCCGAGCCCAACGGCTTCATTGAACTGGGCCTGGCCCGCGAACTGGTGCAAGCCGTGGCCGACCTGGGCTACACCCAGCCCACCGCCGTGCAGCGCAAGGCCGTTCCGCTGGCCATGGGCGCACAGGCCCAGGGCGGGCGCTACATCGACCTCATGGTCTCCAGCCAGACCGGCAGCGGCAAGACCGCTGCGTTCCTGCTGCCCGTGCTGCACACCCTGCTGGCGCAAAAAGCCGAGGCTGACGCCCAGGCCCGCGCCGAATTCGACCGCCTGGCTGCCGAGGCCGCAGCGCGCGGCGAGGCGCCCCCAAAGCGCGCCCGCCGCAAGAACCCCACACACCCGCGCAACTTCCAGCCCGCCGTTCCCGGCGCACTGGTGCTGTGCCCCACGCGGGAACTCGCCCAGCAGGTGGCGCACGACGCCATCGACCTGGTCAAGCATTGCAAGGGCCTGCGCATTGCCAACGTGGTGGGCGGCATGCCTTACCAGTTGCAGATCGCCAAGCTGCAGAATGCCGACCTCGTGGTGGCCACGCCGGGGCGCCTGCTCGATCTGCAGCGTTCGCAGCAAATCCAGCTCGACAAGGTGCAGTTCCTCGTCGTGGACGAAGCCGACCGCATGCTGGACCTGGGCTTCTCGGACGACCTGGCCGAGATCAACCACCTGACCAGCGCACGCAAGCAGACCATGATGTTCAGCGCCACCTTTGCGCCGCGCATCCAGCAACTGGCCATGCGCGTGATGCACGACGGCGGCAGCAACGTGCAGAAAGTGCAGATCGACACGCCCCAGGAAAAGCACGCCAACATCCAGCAGGTGCTCTACTGGGCTGACAACCCACAGCACAAGCGCCGCCTGCTGGACCACTGGCTGCGCGACACGGCCATCAACCAGGCCATCGTGTTTGCCAGCACGCAGATCGAATGCGACGAGCTGGCCTCGGACCTGCAGCAGGACGGCTTTTCGGCCGTGGCGCTGCATGGTGCCCTGAGCCAGGGCCTGCGCAACCGCCGCCTGATGGCCCTGCGCAGCGGCCAGGTGCAAATCCTGGTGGCCACCGATGTGGCCGCACGCGGCATTGACGTGCCCACCATCACCCACGTGTTCAACTTCGGCCTGCCCATGAAGGCGGAGGACTACACCCACCGCATCGGCCGCACCGGCCGCGCCGGCCGCGACGGCCTGGCCGTGACCTTTGCCGAATTCCGCGACCGCCGCAAGATCTTCGACATCGAAGGCTACAGCCAGCAGCGCCTCAAGACCGCCGTGGTGCCGGGCCTGGAGCCCGTGCAGCGTGCGCCGCAGGCCGATTTTGCCGGCCGTGGCGGCCGAGGTGGCGAGCGCCGCTTTGGCAATGCGCCTGGCCGTGGCAATGGCCATGGCGACCGCCGTGGCGCGCCCCAGGGCGGCTTTGGCGGCCGCGACGAGCGCGACGCCCGCCATGGCCGCGGCGGCCCCGCACCCCGGCGCGACAACGAAGGCTACGGCCGCAAGCCCGGCTTTGGCGATCTGCAGCAACGCGGTGCCCCGGCGCGCCACAACGACGGTTTTGCACCCCAGCGCCCCGCCCATGCCAAGGCCGGTGGTGCAGGCAAGCCGTTTGCCCCGTACGACCCGCGCAAGCGCTCTGCGCGTTCCTGAACACCGCGTGAGGAGCAGCCGCCGTGCCGCTCCACCGGGTTGGTCCTGAGGCAGACGCCACCACCCAGGCCTGCGCAGGCAGGCTGCTGGGGTGGTGTCACTTGCTGGCACACTGGGGCCACCAGCAGCCAATGCTTTCACGATAGGGCTTCACAGCGAGCCATTTGGGGTTGTCGGCGGTGTTGTCAAACGCTGCTTCGCGCAGGCCCCACGCACCGTATTTGCTGGGTGATGCCACATTGTTGAAAAATGCAATCGTCTGCCCTGGTGCGGTCTGGCTGGCATTGGCCCAGGCGGCCATCAGATCCCGATAGACGTCGCCCATGCGCGGATCCTGGTTGGCGCGGGTGAACAGCGCCGTGACCTTGTCGTTGTTGAGGGCTACCACTTGCAGGTGCTGCCCCGCTTCGTAGGCCCACAGGGGTTTCTTGAAGTTGGCGTTGGAGACGATGGCTTTTTGGCTGTTGATCCAGCTGGCGACCAGGTCGATGGCGCCGTGCGGGATGTCGGGGGACTTGAGTGGCGTGTCGTCAATTGGACGGCCATTGGCGTCTTTGGCGCGCAGTTCCTTGAAGAGCGTGTCCAGGCCGCCATCGGGTTCACCGATCCATTTCTCCACGGCAGCGATGTGCTCGCTGTCTCCCAGGTAGTTCCCCACATAGGGCGCCACAGCTACCGCGTCAATGATGCCTGCGCAGTCGCCCGCAATGTGCCCGTGTTTGACGGCCAGTGGGCAGCGCAGCAAGGGCAGGTCAGGGTCGGCGACGGCGATCTGCTGGTTGACCACGCATTGCACGCGGGATGATTCGGCGCCGAAAGCCTGTTTGACGATCTGGCACAACTGGTTGGAGCGCAGGGCGTAGTAGTTGATGACTTGCTGGTGCTTGTCGCCCTCGCCGTTGAACTTTTCACTGCCCTGGCTTGCGAGCCATTCATAGTTTTGCCTGTAGCCATAGCCGCTGTTCCACGGCTCGTTGCCGTATTCCACAATGAACTTCGCGGCCGGGTTGAGCCCTTGCTTGACGACCTGAGCCATGCGCAGGGCATAGTCGTCGCTGGCGTGGAAGGGGATGTTGAGCCAGGCATCGGCCTTGAGGGTGTTGGCCAGGTTCACGGCGACGCCGATGGGCACCCCGGATTCCGTGTTCCAGGTGTAGTCATTTTTCATGGGCCGGTCTTCCCATTCGGCCAGCTTGGAGCTGTTGGTCTTGAACCAGTCCATGAAGCGGATGGCGCGGTAGCCGTTCAGGTCGCCGAGGAAATTGGGAAACCAGATCTGGGTCTTGGACAGATCGACCAGGGAGGTGAAACTGCCGCCGCTGCATGCGCTGCTGGCAGGTACCCAGCGGTAGGGGCTGTCGCTGCAAACGCCGCCAGGCGGCAGGATGCGGATGTTGCGCAGATGGTTGCCGACGGTGACCTTGGAGATGTTGATGAACAGGTTGTCTCGCAGGCGGGCGTTGTCCGCCATGTCAAAGGTGGCATGTCCTGGTTCAACGACTCGGAAATTCTCGACCGAGGCGCCGCCAATGAAGAAGGTGCCTTCTCCCTCGTAGTAGACCTGATAGGTGCCTGTGAGCCGGGCATTGGCTGCGTTGTTGTCCGAGATGGCGGAGCTGACGCTGGCGTAGCCTGCTTGGTCGGGGTCGCTGGGCAGGCTTTTGGCCCAGCCGTTGGCATCGAGGTCTAGCCGTTCGTAAGGCGCTGAGCCCCAGGCGCCGCTCTTGCTGGTCGGGCTCCACTTCTGCATGCGCTTGGCCATGTCGATGGTGGGCATGTCGGTGCTCTCAGAGGCCAGTGCTGCAAGGTTGATGGCCGCTCCGCCTGCGTGGCGGGTGCGGATCAGTGGGGCGTCGATGGCGGCGGACCCTATGCCTTCCGTATCGTCTTTGGAGAGACTCGGCGCAGTGGAGCTTTGCTTGAGATCCGTGGTGCTTGTGGAGCTGCCTCCGCAGCCTTGCAGCAGGCAGGCAAGCGCAATGCCTGACAAGAAAAGTGGAATGGTTTTCATGGGTCTCCTTATTGGTGTGCAGGGGGAATTGGGAACGGGTGTTGTGCTGTGATCAGGCATGTCTCCTCCAAAAAAGTGAAGCGTCAATAGGATCTGTGGTGATTGAAAAAACTGATGTACCCATAGAAACCTCTGGCCACCGAATTGATCCTGGAGTCAGCCACGTACTGGCAGTTGCCTTCAGGGGCTTGGGCTCGGGCGTAGGCCTCGCACAGGACGCGGCCAAAATTGGGGTAGTGCAACGGGTCGTGCTGCCGCAGGTCTTTCAGGCTGATAAGGCCTTCAACCACCGGTTCGCTGTACCGCAATTGCACTGGGGGCGCATCGGCAGACACATCGCGCACTGCGCTGCCGTAGCGCTCGGCGTTGGGGTTCTGTTCGTTGAATGCCTTCAGGAATTTGGCGCGGTCACTTTCCACCAGGAACCATTCGGCAAATTCATTCCCGTCGTAACTGGTCTGGGCGTTGTAGCCAAACACGGCACGCACCTTGGGCCAGGGGGCGGGCGCCTTGGTCTGCATGGCAGTCCATACGCCCAAGGTGCCGCGTGACTGGCCGACCAGAAAGATGTTCTTCGGGTCGATGTTCAATGCCTGTGCGTGGGCAGTGAGATAGTTCAGCGCCTCGCCCAGATCAGTGTGTGGAACCGGTTGGTCGGGCTCGCTGGGCGCGTTGACCACAGGGTGGCGAAACTCCACCGATGCAAATGCATATCCAGCTTCCAGTGCGGGGCGCACAAGGGCCTCGTGGTACGGATCGCCAGGGGTGATCGTTTTGCTCGTGCCATTGGGGTGTGCCCACACCACCAATGGCGCACCCGCAGAAGAGGCAATTCGGGCGGGATAGACATCGAGTTGCTGTTGCAGCGCTTTTCCGTTCAGCGTAGGTTCCCGCCATCCCACAGCTCCCCAGCACAGCGTGGTGTGCCCGCTCTCGCGTTGCGATGGCAGGATGGCGTCTGGGGGGGCTGGGGTACAGCCAGGAGGCTGTGCCGTGCCTGGTTCCCCTGCAGACTTGCTCTGCAAAGCGGCTTTGTCGTCTGCGGTCTGCGGGTTGTCACCGCAGCCGCTCGCAGCCACGATCAGGATGGTCAAACCGAGACAGCGCAGCAAGGCTGTCGGGTGGGTGGGGAGGATTGGCGTCATGTTCGATCCCTTTGTGCCGTGAACATTGATGGAACCTATCAGCGTCACGTATTTCAAAGGCATCGGGTTGGCCTATTACCCCGCGAATGTAAAGATACTGGCGATCTTGTGGGGATTTGTAAGTCTTGTGCTGTGCAACATGCCCCTGAATGATTGCCAACAGGTTCTGGAGGAGGGCATGGCCGTGGTTTCATCTGTTTCGTCGAGTGCCGATTTTGAGCACATGTTTGCGCTGGCGCCGGTATCGCTCTGGCTGGAGGACTACAGTGCGCTGCGGCAACTGTTCGATGCCTGGCGCGCAGAGGGCGTTACCGACCTGCGGGCACACCTGGCAGCAGACCCTGGCCGGCTGCGCCAATGCACCGCCAGCCTGCGGGTGCTGCGCGTCAACCAGCGCACGCTGGAGCTGTTTGCCGCACACAGCCAGGAAGATCTGCTGAGCAACCTGGACCAGGTGTTCCGTGACGACATGCATGAACAGGTGGTGCACGAACTGGAATCGCTGTGGTCGGGGGCGCTGGAGTTTTCCAACCAGACCGTGAACTATGCGCTGGATCGCCGCAGGCTTGACGTGCGCATCCGTGGCCGTATCCTGCCGGGGCACGAGGGCACCTGGAGCCGCGTGCTGGTGTCGCTGGAAGACGTTACGCCCCAGGTCCAGGCGGCCACCCAGCTGCAGCACAGCGAGCGCTATGCACGCGGCCTGTTCGAGCACTCCCCCGTGTCGCTGTGGGTGGAGGATTTCAGCGCCATCAAGCGCCTGATGGACGAGGTGCGCCAGCAGGGCATCCGCGACTTCAAGACCTTCATCAAGGTGCACCCCGAGTTCGTCACCCGCTGCATGAAGGAAATCCGCGTCATCGAAGTGAACCAGCAGACGCTGCAGATGTTTGGCGCCCAGAGCAAGGCCGAGTTGCTCAACCAGATTTCCCGCGTGTTCCGTGGCGAGATGCACGACTCCTTTGCCGAGCAGTTGCAGGATCTGTGGGACGGCAAGCTGGTGCAGCAGCGCGAAGTGATCAACTACGCGCTGTCGGGCGACACGGTGTACATCCACATGCAGTTCGCGGTGATGGCGGGGCACCAGGACGACTGGGGGCTGGTGCTGCTGTCGCTGGTGGACATCACCGCGCGCAAGCAGGCCGAGGCCTACCTCGAATACCTGGGCAAGCATGACGTGCTCACCCAGTTGCGCAACCGGGCGTTCTATGTGGAGGAGCTCAACCGCATCCGGCGCAAGGGGCCGTGGCCGCTGAGCATCATCGCCATCGACCTCAATGGCCTCAAGATCATCAACGACGAACAAGGCCACGCTGCGGGCGATGCCATGCTGCGGCGTGCGGGCGAAGTGCTGGCCAAGGCGGTGGATACTGTTCACTGCGCGGCCCGTGTGGGGGGCGACGAGTTCATCGTCCTGCTGGCCGGTGTGGACGAGCGCGGCACCGTGGCGGTGCAGGAGCGCATCGAGCAACTGGTGGAAATGAACAACCAGTTCTACCCTGGCCTGCCGCTCAGCCTGGCCATGGGCCGCGCCACCTGCCATGCGGGCGACCAGCTCGACGAGGCGCTGCAACGCGCAGACCAGGGCATGTACGAGGAGAAAAAGTGCTTCTACCAGGAGCACCCATTTGACCGGCGCAGCACCGATCCGGCGGCCTGAGCGCTATCGCCGCGTCAATGCGCGATGACGTGCTGGCCCGTGTCGGGCCAGCGCCTGCGCAGCAGCGCCCAGGCCACCAGGCCCACCGACATCATGGCCATGGATGTGGCGGCCAGCAGCCGGGGTGAATGCATGACCAGCGGCACCACCACCCCTGCCACCAGCCCGTTGGCGGCTGAGCCGATGCAGGCCTGCAGCGACGAGGCCATGCCGCGCCGCTCAGGGTGCAGGTCCAGCACCAGCAGCGTGACCACGGGCACCATCAGCGCCCAGCCAAAGGCAAACACGGCAATCGGAATCAGTGCCCATGACACATGGGGCGCCAGCACCAGATTGGCCAACAGGTTCAGCACAGACACCACCAGCATCACTGCAAAGCCCATGCGGATCTGCTTTTCGGGGGCAATGCGCCCGGCCAGGCGCCCGCTGAGCCAGGCCCCGGCCATGATGCCCGAGATGGTGAGCACAAAGAACCAGAAAAACTGCGTGGGCGCCAGCGCCAGGTGCGTGCCCAGAAACGCAGGCGCCGCCAGCACGTACAGGAACATGCCGTTGAACGGCACCCCGCTGGCCAGTGCCAGCAGCACAAAGCGCGGGCTGGAGCCGAGCTGCCAGTAGCCCTGCATCAGGTGCCGGATGTGGAAGGGCTGGCGGTGGTCTGCATGCAGCGTCTCGGGCAGCAGCCGTGCATTGGCCGCCCACAGCAGTACGCCCACGCCGGTCAGGAACCAGAAGATGCTGTGCCAGCCCGCGTGCACGTACAGCCAGCCCCCCACAATGGGTGCCACGGCAGGCGCCACGCCGAAGTAGATGGTCACCTGGCTCATGACCTTCTGGGCCTGCGAGGGCGGGAACATGTCGCGGATCACCGCACGCGACACCACAATGCCCGCCCCTGTGGAAAAGCCCTGCAGCGCCCGAAAGAACACCAGCTGCCCGATGCTCTGCGCCAGCGCACAACCCGCAGAGGCCACGGTGAACATGGCAATGCCCCACAGGATCACGGGCCTGCGCCCAAAGCTGTCGGACAGCGCGCCGTGGAACAGGTTCATGAAGGCAAACCCGAACAGGTAGGCCGAGAGCGTCTGCTGCATCTGCACCGGGCTGGCCTGCAGCGCCTGTGCCATGCCGGTGAAGGCGGGCAGGTAGGTGTCGATGGAAAACGGCCCCAGCATGCCCAGCACGGCCAGCAGCACCGCCAGCGCCCAGCGAGGAGCGCGCCAGAGTTGATCGGCTTGGGGGTTCATGGGGCGATTCGCTGGCCAGTGGGTGGCGTGGGATTGTGCATTGTCGATCAAAGGCCCAATGCAAAAGGGCTTGGCATATGCCAAGCCCTTGAATGAGTGGTGGGTCCTGAGTGACTCGAACACTCGACCTACGGATTAAGAGTCCGCTGCTCTACCAACTGAGCTAAGAACCCACTGCGTTTCACCGTTATCGGCGAAGACCGTGATTATGCACTATTTTTTGGGGGCCAGGAGCAAGATACGCCTTGTTTTATTGCATTGCATTGCGGCTCGCCAGTTCCACGAACAGGCCGCTGTGGTCCAGCCCGCCCAGGCCGTGCTCGTCGCCAGCGGCGTAGAGGGATTCGAAAAGCTGCGTGATGGGGGCGTCGAAGCCGATTTCCTGTGCGGTGGCCATGGCATTGCGCATGTCCTTGAGCTGCACGCTCAGGCGCCCGTGGGGGGTGAAGTCGCGCTCCACCATGCGCAGGCCGTGCAGTTGCAGGATGCGGCTGTCGGCAAAACCGCCCTGGATGGCCTCGCGCACCTTGGCCATGTCGGCACCGCCTTTGGCGGCAAAGAGCAAGGCCTCGGCCACGGCGCCGATGGTGATGCCGACGATCATCTGGTTCGCCAGCTTGGCCAGCTGCCCTGCGCCGTGCGGGCCCACGTGCGTGGGGTGGCCCAGGGATGCAAACAGGGGCAGGGCGCGCTGGTAGTCCTGCGGGCGGCCCCCGGCCATGATGGCCAGCGTGCCTTTTTCGGCACCTACGGTGCCGCCGGAGACGGGGGCGTCCAGGTGGGCCACGCCGCGCTCGCCCAGGCGGGCTGCATGGTCGCGGGCCTCGGAGGGGCGGATGGAGGACATGTCGATCACCAGCGTGCCTGCGGCCATGGCCTGGGCGGCGCCCAGGCCGAACAGCACTTCGCCGACCACGGGGCCGTTTTCCAGCATGGTGATCACGCATTCGGCCGCTGCGGCTGCCTGCGGCGCGCTGGTGTGTACCGTGGCGCCCAGATCCGCCAGTGGCGCGGCGCGCTCGTGCGTGCGGTTCCAGACGTGGACTTCGTGCCCCGCTTCCCGCAGGCGTTGAGCCATGCGGTAGCCCATGAGCCCAATCCCCAACACAGCGACTTTCATGGCATCTCCTTGTCTGGATTCAAGAATACAGCGGAGCGCCTGTCCCAGGCTGTCACCAGCGGTCACTTGCCTGTCGAAACGCTGACGAGCAAGGCCTACATCAGCAAGTGCTCGCCTGCGTTGTCGCCGCCCAGGATCACGTAGTTCACCTTGCGGATGTCCATGAGCTTGGTGCCGCCGGCGTAGCTGATGGAGCTTTGCACGTCCTGCTCCATCTCGATCAGCGTGTTGGCCAGCTTGCCCTTGATGGGTTCCAGGATGCGCTTGCCTTCCACGTGCTTGTACTCGCCCTTGTTGAAGTCGCTGGCCGAGCCGTAGTACTCCTTGAACAGCTCGCCATCGACTTCCACGGTGCGGCCGGGCGATTCTTCGTGCCCTGCAAACAGCGAGCCGATCATCACCATGGTGGCGCCAAAGCGCACGCTCTTAGCAATGTCGCCGTGGCTGCGGATGCCGCCGTCGGCCACGATGGGCTTGGTGGCCACGCGCGCGCACCATTTGAGCGCGCTGAGCTGCCAGCCGCCGGTGCCAAAGCCGGTCTTGAGCTTGGTGATGCACACCTTGCCCGGGCCCACGCCCACCTTGGTGGCGTCGGCGCCCCAGTTCTCCAGGTCGATCACGGCCTCGGGCGTGGCCACGTTGCCTGCAATCACAAACGATGCGGGCAGGTGCTGCTTGAGGTAGCCGATCATGGCCTTGACGCTGTCGGCGTGGCCGTGGGCGATGTCGATGGTGATGTATTCGGGCACCAGGCCTTCGGCCTTGAGGCGGTCCACCGTGGCGTAGTCGGGGGGCTTGACGCCCAGCGAGATCGACGCATAGCAGCCCTGGGCGTGCATGTCGCGCACGAATTGCACGTTGTCCAGGTCGAAGCGGTGCATCACGTAGAAGTAGCCGTTCTGCGCCATCCAGGCGCAAATGCGCTCGTCCACCACCGTCTTCATGTTGGCGGGTACGGCGGGCAGGCGAAAGCGGCGCGGGCCGAACTGCACGCTGGCATCGCATTCCGAGCGGCTCTCCACGCGGCACTTGCGCGGCAGCAGCAGGATGTTGTCGTAGTCGAAGATTTCCATGAGGTTCCAAGCTCCTTTGATAAGGTCGCCGCCAAAGGATTTTGGGCGGCGTGGGGCGCTTGGCTTGCAGACCGGTTGTGCGGGTGCAGGCGTGGCAGCCTGTACCGAACCCCGCTGTGCGCGGGCACAAAAAACCGGGCGGCAAGAAACTTGGGCCCAGTGTCTGATTCTACCCGCCACGGCCCCAGGGCGCAGCCCCCGAGCCTTTCAATGGCATACCGAGCGTGCGGCGGCCACGACCCGGCCGCTGCCGTTCTCCACCCAGGCCACGGTGTGGAACAGCGCGGGGTCGGCACCCTCGGGCAGGCGCATGGGGCGCACTTCGATCCAGCGGAGCTTTCTGGCGGTGGGCAGGGTGTTGTCCGCCGTCCACTGCCCCTGGATGGCGTTGCGCACCACGTACCGTGGCACGGGCGTGCCCTCGGTGCCCTGGGCCACGGCCTGCACCAGCAGCAGGTGGTAGCTCCAGGGGCCTGGGGCGCTGGCGTCCAGCGACAGGGTGGCGCCCACATAGCCGTTGACTTCGGGGCCCCGGCCCACGCGCAGCCGCAGCCCGGCCAGGGGCTCGACGGGCGCGGTGTGTATGTCGCGCTCGCGGGGCGGGGGCCGCCGCAGGGTCTGCAACCGGTCCAGCGCCTCAGGCACGGCGGCAGCGGCCATGGGGGCGTCGTCGCCCAGGGCGCCGGGAACGATCCAGTCCAGCACCAAGGCGCTGGCTCCCGGCGCAGGTGTGGCCGTGTCCTGCCAGCAGGCCAGGCAGTCGGCACGGGTAAAGCGCTCAAACAAGGCCTGCGGGGCTGCCACTCCGGTGCTGGAGCACAGCGTTTGTGCGCCCAGGGGCAGGGTGTGCAGCACGCACCACAGGGGCAGGGCGCGGGTGATCCATGCAGGCATTCGAGGGCCCCTTTCTACAATGGCTGCATGTTCCCACAAGACCCGATTTCGCGCACGCTGCCCGGTGTGCCCAGCGCCGCCCCAGGGGCCGCTGCCGCCAGCCAGCCGCTGCTGGCGCACCTCAACCCCGAACAGCTTGCCGCCGTCACGCTGCCAGCGGGCCACGCACTCATCCTGGCCGGGGCGGGCTCGGGCAAGACGCGTGTGCTCACCACGCGCATTGCCTGGCTGCTCTCGACCGGCCAGGCCACGCCCGGCGGCCTGCTGGCCGTCACCTTCACCAACAAGGCGGCCAAGGAAATGGTGGCGCGCCTCACGGCCATGCTGCCCGTCAACGTGCGCGGCATGTGGATCGGCACTTTCCATGGCCTGTGCAACCGCCTGCTGCGCGCGCACCACCAGGCGGCGGGCCTGCCGCAGGCCTTCCAGATCCTGGACACGCAGGACCAGCTCTCGGCCATCAAGCGCCTGTGCAAGCAGTTCAACGTGGACGAGGAGCGCTTTCCGCCCAAGCAGCTGCAGTATTTCATCGCCAACTGCAAGGAAGAGGGCCTGCGCCCGCGCGATGTGCCCGCGCACGACAGCGACAGCCGCAAGAAGGTCGAGCTGTACGAGCTGTACGAGGCCCAATGCCAGCGCGAAGGCGTGGTCGATTTTGGCGAGCTGATGCTGCGCAGCTACGAGCTGCTGCGCGACAACGACCCCCTGCGCGCACACTACCAGCGGCGCTTTGCGCACATCCTGGTCGATGAGTTCCAGGACACCAACCGCCTGCAGTACCTGTGGCTCAAGCAGATGGCGGGCGACGAGGTGGATGGCCGCCTGCACACGCATGCCAGCGTCATGGCCGTGGGCGACGACGACCAGAGCATCTACGCCTTCCGCGGTGCGCGCGTGGGCAACATGGCCGACTTTGTGCGCGAGTTCGATGTGCAGCACCAGATCAAGCTGGAGCAGAACTACCGCAGCTACAGCAACATCCTCGACTCGGCCAACCAGCTCATCGGCCACAACAGCCGCCGCCTGGGCAAGAACCTGCGCACCACGCAGGGCGCGGGCGAGCCCGTGCGCGTGTACGAGGCCAGCACCGACCTGGCCGAGGCGCAGTGGATGGTCGATGAGATCCGGCAACTGGTGAAGAGCGACGGCCTGGAGCGCAAAGAAATTGCCGTGCTCTACCGCAGCAACGCGCAAAGCCGGGTCATCGAATCGGCCCTGTTCAACGCCGCCGTGCCCTACCGTGTGTACGGCGGCCTGCGCTTCTTTGAGCGCGCCGAAATCAAGCATGCACTGGCCTACCTGCGCCTGCTGGAGAACCCCAACGACGACACCAGCTTTCTGCGCGTGGTCAACTTTCCGCCGCGCGGCATCGGTGCGCGCAGCATCGAGGTGCTGCAGGACGCGGCCCGCAGCGCAGGCTGCTCGCTGCACGACGCCGTGAGTGCCGTGCCCGGCAAGGCGGGTACCAACTTCAAGGCCTTTGTGGCGCTGATCGACGTACTGCGTGAACAGACCCAGGGCCTGTCGCTGCGCAGCATCATCGAGCAGATGCTCGAATCCAGCGGCCTGATCGCGCATTTCCGTGCCGACCGCGAAGGCCAGGACCGTATCGAGAACCTGGAAGAACTCGTCAACGCTGCCGAAAGCTTCGTCACGCAAGAAGGCTTTGGCCGCGACGCCGTGGCCCTGCCGCTGGACGAGCACGGCCAGCCGCTCACGCAAAGCCCGGCCAGCCAGGGGCTGGACCCGAATGCGCCCGTGCTGGACGCGCCGCTCAAGCCCACTGGCCCCGGCGGCATCATCGACGCCGACACTGGCGAAACCCTCTCGCCCCTGGTGGCCTTCCTCACGCACGCCGCGCTGGAGGCGGGCGACAACCAGGCCCAGGCCGGGCAGGACGCCGTGCAGCTCATGACCGTGCACGCCAGCAAGGGCCTGGAGTTTGACGCCGTGTTCATCGGCGGTCTGGAAGAGGGCCTGTTCCCGCACGACAACGCAGCGTCTGACCGCGACGGCCTGGAAGAAGAGCGCCGCCTGATGTACGTGGCCATCACCCGTGCCCGCAAACGCCTGTATCTCAGCCACTCGCAAACCCGGCTGCTGCATGGGCAGACGCGCTACAACGTGCGCAGCCGCTTCTTCGACGAGCTGCCCGAGGAATGCCTCAAGTGGATCACCCCCAAGCAGCAGGGCTTTGGCTCTTTTGCTCCTAAAACAGGAGCTGGTGGCGCTTATTCCACGGGCGCAAGAGGCCCATTTGGCTTCAAGACAGAGACCTTTGCCAGCCCCCCCGTGCCGGTTCAGAAAGCCCCCCCGGCGCACGGCCTGCGCGTGGGCCTGGCCGTGTTCCACACCAAGTTTGGCGAAGGCAAGGTGCTGGCCATCGAAGGCCAGGGCGACGACGCCCGTGCCCAGGTCGCCTTTGCACGCCACGGCACCAAGTGGCTGGCGCTGTCGGTGGCAAAGCTTACGGTGGTGGATTGATGGCCCTGTTAATGCAGAAATGGACGATTCATCGATGTTGAATTGGAAGATGATGAATTGAACGAACCATCGTCTGACATTTTTTGCCATGACAGACCCCGCCACCCCAGCGACTTTCTGCAGCGTGCGCAGGCGCAGGACTGGCCGATCTCCAGCCCGGCTTGGGCCCAGGTGCTGTGCCGCCAGGGCGATGCCAGTGCGGCTTGCAGCAGGCGTCGGCGCAGGTGGGCGGGTGGAGTGAACCGGAGCGGAGCGCACCCATGGCGCTGCAGCGTCAATCGTGGGGAGCCGGTTCGTCGGGCGTGGGAGGGGAGGCGGGACGTTCTTCGCCGCCAGGCCCTTCTGCGCTGCGCTCAGGGGGCTCGAAGCAGTCTCGGAACGTGAAGACGATGGAGCCAAACAGCATGGTGGCCATGACCATCGCCAGCCCCACCATGATGCCACTGACGGCGCCCAGCGAGCCCCCCAGCAAACCCGCAAGCAGGCTCACCACCACGCCACCCATGGCAAACACGCCCATCCAGCCCAGCCCGTACATGGTGAAGGCGCCCAGGTTGCGCACGCAGGCCACGATGCTGAAGAACAGGCTCTTGACCGGCGGCACCCCATGCCAGTGCACCAGCCCCGGCGCGTGCCAGAACAGCAGCGACAGCGGCAGGTACAGCACCATGGACAGCCACATGGCGGCCTGGAAGCTGCCGCTTTGCACGGTCTCTTCGGTCAGCGCGGCGCGGCCCAGATACACCAGGGCGAATTCGCCCCCATCGATCAGGGCCGACAGGCCGATGATGAGCAGGAACCCGGCCGCGTACAGCGCGCCCAGTTGCAGCATGTGGCGCAGCCGCTGCCTGCCGGTGCGAAAGGCCACCAGCAGCACGTCGGGCGTGGGAAAGCGCCCCTGCATGGCCTCGGCCGAGGCCACCATCATGGCCAGTGTGATGGATGGCAGCAGCACCAGCGCCAGCGCCGGACCGATGAGCGGAAACAGCGACAGCATGGACATGGCCGCCATCGACAGGAAGAACAGCGCTGCCATGGCCAGCGGCTGGCGCCTGAAGACGAAGATGCCGCCCCTGACCCAGTCCAGGCCGGTGCGGGCGGGAACAATGCGCAATTTCATACGGGGGATGGTAAAGCCATCAGGTGATTGATTGAACCCGTGCTCGCAGTACCCACAACGCTTGGAGCGGGGTGGCCTAAGCCAGGGCTCCCGCGCAAGGGTCGCCAGTACCGAGTAATCCGGGCGCTGGGAGCGTCTCCCTGTCCGCAGCGCACAGCGCTGCGAGAGCGGGGGGAAGGCGCGAAGCGACACAGGGGGGTGTCATTCCACTTTCACGGGGTGCTCTACCCGTTCGCGCAGTACGCGTTCAAAGTGCGTGGGGTCGTGCGGCGTGAGCATGGCGGCCTCGCGCGGCAGGTAAAAGTCCCACAGGCGCGAGATCCAGAAGCGCAGCGCCCCGGCACGCGCCATGGCGGGCAGCAGCTCGCGCTCGGCGGCGGTGAGCGGGCGCACGGCCTGGTAGGCGTCCAGCAGGGCGCTGGCGCGCGCTGCATCGTGGCGGCCCGTGGGCAGGTCGATGCACCAGTCGTTCAGGCACACGGCCAGGTCGAACAGCCAGGTGTCCACGCCCGCAAAGTAGAAGTCGAAGAAGCCGGTGAGCTGCTCGCCCTCGAACATCACGTTGTCGCGGAACAGGTCGGCATGCACCGGGCCGCGCGGCAGCGCAGCGTAGGCGGGCGATGCGGCAATGTGATTCTGGTAGGCCAGCTCGGCGCGCAACAGTGCTGCCTGTTCGGCGCCGATGTGCGGCAGCACCACGGGCACGGTCTCGTTCCACCAGGGCAGGCCGCGCAGGTTGGGCTGCTGGCGGTCGTAGTCGCGCCCGGCCAGGTGCATGCGCGCCAGCATGCCGCCCACGGCGGCGCAGTGCACGGCCTGGGGCGCCAACTGGCTGCGGCCCGCCAGGCGGTTGACCACGGCGGCGGGCTTGCCGCACACGGTGTGCAGGATGTCGCCTGCCGCGTTGGCGCGCGGGTCGGGCACGGGGATGCCCTTGTGCGCCAGGTGCTTCATCAGGTGGAGGTAAAAGGGCAGTTGCTCGGCGGTGAGGCGCTCGAACAGCGTGAGCACGAACTCGCCCGCATCGCAGGTGACGAAGTAGTTGGTGTTCTCGATGCCGCCTTCAATGCCGCGCAGGGCATGCAGCGTGCCCAGTTGGAGTGCTTTCAGGAGCTTGCCGGCCTCGGCTTCGGAGACTGGGGTGAATACGGCCATCGGTGGGAAGGAAAATGCAGGAATCGGGGGAGAGAGGTTGCCAGGGCCGGGCGCATGCCTTGCAGGCCCGGCCAGCAGTGCGGGGGCGGGGTCAGAACTTCATCACGTTCCACACGCGGGCGCCGGTGGTGGACTCGGCACCGTTGCGCGGGCGGTTGCGCACGCCATCAGAGGGCTGCACCTCGTACTCGGGCAGGGTGCCGACCTTGGGCTGCACGGTAATGCTCTGTGTCTGCCCGCCCACGCGCAGTTCGTCGATGCGGCTGCCGCCGTCTTCTACGCGGATGCGCTCGGTGCGCTGGTTCAGGCGGTCGGCAGATTGCTCTTGTTTTGATAGCTGCTCACGCCCGTCGTTACTGCCTTGGGCGGCATTTTGACCGGTATTTTGAGCGAGAGCGGGGGCGCTGGCCAGGGCCAGCAGCATCAGGGTATGAACGGCGCGCATGGCGCGATTGTAGGCGCCGGGCCAAATTTGCAGCCAACGATTTCCAAGTCCGACGGAGTCCTTGTATCCTGCAGCCATGTCCGGCCCCAACACCGACCCCGAAACCATTGCCGAACTGAAGGCGCGCCTGCACGAGGCGCAGGCGCGCCTTCAGTCCCTGGGGCGCAACCTGCCTGGCAGTGTGCTATTCCAGAGCGTGCGCGAGCCCAGTGCGCGGCGCCACTTTGCCTACATCGGCGAGGGCATAGAGCGCTTGACGGGGCACACGGCAGCGCAAATGCTGGTGGATTTTGGCACTTTCTACCGCCTGATCGATCCCGAAGATTTCCCGGCCTACAAGGCAGTGGTGGACCATTCGTACAACATGCTGGAGACGGTGGAGACGCAGTTCCGCATCCACCGCGCCGATGGCGAGATCCGCTGGATCCGCATGGTGGCCACGCCCCGTCCCCTGGGCCAGGGCCGTGTGATCTGGGACGGCCTGCTCACCGACATCACCGGCCAGATGCGCGCCGAAGCTGCTGCCCGCGCTTACGAAACCCAGCTCGCTGGCGTGTTGCGCCACCTGCCCGGTGCCGTGGCGCGGCTCGGGCTGAACCTGGAAATACTCTACGTCAACCAGACCCAGGCCCAGTGGGTGGACGCCGATGCCGACCAGATCATCGGCAGGCGCGTGCCCGACGTGATTGCCCCGGATCTGATGGAGCGCATGGCACCGTACTTCGCGCGCGCCATCCGCGGCGAAATGGTGGCGTTTGAAAACCGCATCGACCGGCCCGATGGCGAGGTGCGCTATCGCCACACCACCCTGGTGCCCGAGCGCACGGCCGATGGCTCCATCGGCTCTCTGGTGCTCTTTGCCTACGACCTGACCGAGCTGAAAAAGGCGCAGGGCGAACTGTCGCAGCAAAAGGCCCTGCTCAGCAGCCTGCTCAAGGCCATGCCGGACATGGTGTTCCTGAAAAATGACCAGGGCGTATACCAGGCCTGCAACCCGGTGTTCGAGCGCTTCATGGGGCGCAGCGAGCGCGAGATTCTGGGCCGCACCGACGCCGACCTGCTGCTGCCCGCCGCTGCCGCGCACTTCGGCCGCCATGACCGCCAGGCCATGCAAGCCTGGCAGCCGCTGGTCATCGAAGACACGCTGGTATTTGCGGACGACGGCTACGAGGGCCGGTTCGAAACCATCCTCACCCCCATCCGCGACCTGCAGGGGCGCGCCACCGGGTTGCTGGGCGTTTCGCGCGACATCACCGACCGCAAACGCGCAGCCCAGGAGATCGAACGCCTGGCGTTCTACGACGCCCTGACCTCCCTGCCCAACCGGCGCCTGCTGCTGGACCGCCTGCAACGCCTGGTACTCAGCGGCCAGCGCACACGCCAGCACGGGGCG
>JACPUE010000051.1 GCA_016192425.1 Burkholderiales bacterium | reverse complement strand
GGTCAGCCGTGCGCGTGAACATGCGCAGGCGCAATTGCTCCACGTCCAGCAGGGCCAGTTCGCGCGGGTCGTGCGCAAGATCCCAGGCGATGATTTCGTTCTTGTTCGTGGGGTGGCTGGCCAGCGGCCACATCACGGCCAAACAGCCGCGCTCGGCCGGAAACATGCCCGATACATGCAAAAAGGGCCGCGCCGTCTGTGCCGTGGCGGGCAGGCGCAGTTCGGCGGCCACGCGGTCCTTCTTGTGCAGGCCGAAGGCAAAGTCGAACAGCCGGGGGTTGTGCTGGCGCAGCAGCCGTGCCAGTGCAATGGTGGCGCGCACGTCCGACAAAGCATCGTGCGCGGCCTCGTGCTGCAGTCCGTTGGCCTTCGTCAGGTGCTCCAGCTTGAAGCTCTGGGAGCCGTCCTCCTTGATGGGCCACACCATGCCGTCGGGCCGCAACGCATAGGCCAGGCGCACCACGTCGAGCAGGTCCCAGCGGCCGCACTGGTTCTGCCATTCGCGCGCATAGGGGTCGATGAGGTTGCGCCAGAACATGAAGCGCGTGATTTCATCGTCGAACCGGATGGTGTTGTAGCCCACGCCAATGGTGCCCGGCTGTGCCATTGCGTCGGCAATTTTTTGTGCAAATTCACGCTCGGGCAGGCCGCGCCCCCAGGCCTGCTGGGGGGTGATGCCGGTAATCAGGCAGGACACCGGATCGGGCAAATAATCGTTGGCAGGCTGGCAGTACAGCATGAGGGGCTCGCCGATTTCGTTGAGCTGCGCATCGGTGCGGACGGCGGCAAACTGCGCCGGGCGGTCGCGCCGGGTGTCTGCCCCAAAGGTCTCGTAGTCGTGCCAGAGAAAGGTGTGCGAATCCATGTAGCTCCAGAAGGCAAAGCAACTGCGTGCACTGTAAACCCGGCGAAGCAGCGCGCGGGCCCGTCGAAAAACAAAAAGCCCCGCAAGCGGGGCTTTTTGAGGTGCGCGGTGCGCAGCAGATCAGTTGGCGCGTTGGCCGACCACTTCGATCTCGACGCGGCGGTTCTTGGCGCGGCCTTCCTTGGTCTTGTTGTCGGCCACAGGCTGCTTCTCGCCCTTGCCTTCGGTGTAGACGCGGCTCTTGTCAATGCCCTTGGACACCAGGTAGGCCTTGACGGCTTCGGCGCGGCGGATCGACAGCTTCTGGTTGTAGGCGTCAGTGCCGACGGAGTCGGTGTGGCCCACGGCGATGATCACTTCCAGGTTGATGCCCTTGACCTTGGAGGCCAGGTCGTCCAGCTTGGCCTTGCCAGCGGGCTTGAGGACTGCCTTGTCGAAGTCGAAGAAAGCGTCAGCAGCGTAGGTCACCTTGGAAGAGGTGGGAGCAGCGGGAGCAGCAGCCGGTGCAGCGGGAGCAGCGGCGGGAGCAGCAGGCGCAGCAGCAGGAGCGGGAGCAGGAGCAGCCAGGGCGCCGTCGCAGCCAGGGGCGGCGGTGGCAGGCGTCCAGCTGGCATCGCGCCAGCACAGTTCGTTGCTGCCGTTCATCCAGACCTGCTCGTTCGAGCCGTTCTTCCAGTTGTCGATGGATTGTGCGCCAGCGGCAGTTGCGAGCGCTGCGGAGGCGATCAGCATCGCCACTTTGTTCAGTTTCTTCATGATTCTCCTCTGGGGGAAAAGGCGCAGCAGCAGCGCTGCGAAATCGGACGCTGTTGGCGACCATCACCAAAAACGTTCGATTGATTGTGCCATACCCATGCTTCCCTTGCGGAACACACCCCTGGGAACGCAGCCCCGGCCCGCTGAATTTCCCTGAGGGTGTTGCGCAATCGCTACAGGCGCTTGCGCCTAAAATGGACGCCCCTAGCCTCGACCGCCGCACCCCATGACCCAGTTCGCCAAAGAGACCCTGCCCATCAGCCTGGAAGAGGAGATGCGCCGCAGCTACCTGGATTACGCCATGAGCGTGATCGTGGGCCGGGCTCTGCCCGATGCGCGCGACGGCCTCAAGCCCGTGCACCGGCGGGTGCTGTATGCCATGCACGAAATGGGCAACACCTACAACGCCAAGTACCGCAAGAGTGCCCAGGCCGTGGGTGAGACCATGGGTAAATACCACCCGCACGGCGACTCGGCGATTTACGACACCATCGTCCGCATGGCCCAGCCCTTCAGCCTGCGGCACCCACTGATTGACGGCCAAGGCAACTTCGGCTCGGTCGATGGCGACAGTGCTGCGGCCATGCGCTACACCGAGATCCGTCTCGACAAAATCGCGCATGAAATGCTGGCCGATATCGACATGGAAACGGTCGATTTCGGCCCCAACTACGACGGCAGCCAGAAGGAACCCCTGGTGCTGCCCACGCGGCTGCCCAACCTGCTGGTCAACGGCAGCGCAGGCATTGCCGTGGGCATGGCCACCAACATCCCGCCGCACAACCTGAACGAGGTGGTGGACGCCTGCCTGCACCTGCTGCGCAACCCGCAGGCCAGCATTGACGAATTGATGGAGATCATCCCGGCGCCGGATTTCCCCACGGCGGGCATCATTTATGGTATCCAGGGCGTGAAGGAAGGCTACCGCACCGGCCGCGGCAAGGTGGTGATGCGCGCCAAATGCCATTTCGAGGACATCGACAAGGGCCAACGCCAGGCCATCATCGTGGACGAGCTGCCCTACCAGGTCAACAAGAAGACGCTGCAGGAGCGCATGGCCGAGCTGGTGCACGAGAAGAAGATCGAGGGCATCAGCCACATCCAGGACGAGTCGGACAAGTCCGGCATGCGCCTGGTGATCGAGCTCAAGCGCGGCGAAGTGCCCGAGGTGGTGCTCAACAACCTGTACAAGCAGACGCAGTTGCAGGACACCTTCGGCATCAACATGGTGGCCCTGATCGACGGCCAGCCGCGCCTGTGCAACCTCAAGGACCTGGTCGAAGTCTTCCTGCAGCACCGCCGCGAGGTCGTCACCCGCCGCACCGTGTTCGAGCTGCGCAAGGCGCGCGACCGCGGCCATGTGCTCGAAGGCCTGGCTGTGGCGCTGGCCAACATCGACGACTTCATCGCCATTATCCGCAACGCGCCCACGCCGCCCGTGGCCAAGGCCGAGCTGATGGCCCGCCCGTGGGACAGCAAGCTGGTGCGCGAGATGCTGACGCGCACGCGCGCAGACGGAGGCGTGGTGAACGCCGACGACTACCGCCCCGAGGGCCTGGAGCGCACATTCGGCCTGCTGCAGGACGGCCTGTACCGCCTGTCGGAAACCCAGGCGCAAGAAATCCTGCAAATGCGCCTGCAGCGCCTCACCGGGCTGGAGCAGGACAAGATCGTCGCCGAGTACAAGGAGATCATGGCGCATATCGAGGACTTGCTGGACATCCTGGCCAAGCCCGAGCGCGTTTCCACCATCATTGGCGATGAACTCACCAGCCTGCAGCAGGAATTCGGCCAGACCAAGCAGGGCGCGCGCCGCAGCCAGATCGAGCACAGCGCGCAAGACCTGTCAACCGAAGACCTGATTGCGCCCACCGACATGGTGGTCACGCTGAGCCACTCGGGCTACATCAAGAGCCAGCCGCTGTCCGAGTACCGCGCGCAAAAGCGCGGCGGGCGCGGCAAGCAGGCCACGGCCACCAAGGAAGACGACTGGATCGACCAGCTCTTCATCGCCAACACGCACGACTACATCCTGTGCTTCTCCAACCGTGGGCGGTTGTACTGGCTCAAGGTCTGGGAAGTGCCCTCGGGCTCGCGCGGCTCGCGCGGGCGGCCCATCGTCAACATGTTCCCGCTGCAGGACGGCGAAAAGATCAACGTGGTGCTGCCGCTGACCGGCGACATGCGCAGTTTCCCGGCCGACCGCTACGTGTTCATGGCGACCAGCATGGGCACGGTCAAGAAGACGGCGCTGGACGAATTCAGCAACCCGCGCAAGGGCGGCATCATTGCCGTGAACCTGGACGATGGCGACTACCTCATCGGCGCCGCACTCACCGACGGCCAGCACGACGTGATGCTGTTTTCCGACGGCGGCAAGGCCGTGCGCTTTGACGAAAACGACGTGCGCCCCCTGGGCCGCCAGGCTCGCGGCGTGCGCGGCATGATGCTCGAAGAAGGCCAGAGCGTGATCGCCATGCTGGTGGCTGAGGACGAGACACAAAGCGTGCTCACCGCCACCATCAACGGCTACGGCAAACGCACCAGCATCACCGAATACACGCGCCACGGCCGGGGCACCAAGGGCATGATCGCCATCCAGCAAAGCGAGCGCAACGGCAAGGTCGTGGCCGCCACGCTGGTGCATGCCGACGACGAGATCATGCTCATCACCGACAAGGG
>JACPUE010000055.1 GCA_016192425.1 Burkholderiales bacterium | reverse complement strand
TTGGGGCGCAATCGGGATGAGTTCGAGGTCTTGGCGCGCCGCATGGGCTGGTGGCCCATGCAAGCGGCAAGGGCGCGAAATCGCCCGATTTCGCCCCAACCCGAAGGGCAGTGCTCTTTTCGGGCGGTCTGCGGCGTTGCGATGCTTGCCCATAGCGGGGCTATGGGCTGCGCACCGCGCCTTGCATCCCATCCCGAGAAGAGCGCTGCGTGGCACCAAATCATTGACGGACAAGTTCTTTGCCCGCAGCGCCCGTGGGTCGGGCGCTGTGTGCTACTTGAATGGTAGCAAATAAAAAACGCCAGCGGCGTGTCGCACTGGCTACAAGCTTTGTTGATCCGAGCGCCACCCCTTCCATCAGGGCTCCCGCGCAAGGGCCGCCCCGCCGCGCCGGGAGCGGGGGGAAGGCGCCGAAGGCGACTCAGGGGGGTGTCAGATCTCCACCATCCTTTTGCGGTACCACTCGTGGAAGTGCTGCATGCCGTCTTCCATGGGGCTCTGGTAGGGGCCGACCTCGTTGTCGCCGCGCGCCAGCAGGGCCTTGCGGCCTGCGTCCATGCGCTCGCCGATTTCGTCGTCCTCGATGCAGGTCTCCATGTAGGCGGCCTGCTGGGCTTCGACGAATTCGCGCTCGAAGGCGACGATTTCCTCGGGGTAATAGAACTCCACCATGTTCAGCGTCTTGGTGAGGCTCAGCGGCTGCAGCGTGGACACCGTGAGCACATGCGGGTACCACTCCACCATGATGTGGGGGAAGTAGGTCAGCCAGATCGCGCCGCGCTTGGGCAGCTTGCCTTCGCGGTAGCGCAGCAGCACCTCGTGCCACTTCTTGTACACGTCGGAGCCTGGCTTGCCGAAGGTGGAGGCCACGCCCACGGTCTGCACCGAAAACTCCTGGTGGAATTCCCACTTCAGATCGTCGCAGGTGACGAAATTGCCCAGCCCGGGGTGGAAGGGGCCGACGTGGTAGTCCTCCAGATAGACCTCGATGAAGGTCTTCCAGTTGTAGTTGCACTCGTGCAGTTCCACGCGGTCCAGCGCATAGCCGTCGAACGACAGTTCTGCGCGCGGGCCCATGCCCGCCAGGTCGGCGTCGATGTTGCGGCCGTTGTCCTCGAACAGCATGCCGTTCCACTCGCGTAGCGGGTAGTTGCTGAGGTTGAGGCAGGGGTCGTCGGCAAAATGCGGCGCGCCCAGCAAGGTGCCGCTGGGGCTGTAGGTCCAGCGGTGGATGGGGCACACGATGTTGCCGCCCGCGCTGCCCTTTTGCTGCTGCTGCAAGGAGCCGCGCCCTTGCAGCATGATGGCCTGGCGGTGGCGGCAGATGTTGGAGACCAGCTCCACTTTGTCGGGCGCGGTGCGCACCAGTGCGCGGCCTCCCAGTTCCTGGGGCAGTACGTGGTAGTCCCCCACTTCGGGAACGCTGCGGCTGTGGCCCACGTAGCGCGGTCCGCGCTGGAACAGCACCTGCAGCTCACGCTGGAAGAGCTGTTCGTCGAAATAGCTGGAAACGGGTAGCTGGCTGTGGGCCTGCTGCAGTCGAAGACTTAAATCAGACATGGGGGACCTGACCAAATCAAGCGCCGGGGCGCAGACACAAAAAGAGAAACCTGCTGGACGCAGGCTTGAAGGGTAAGGGATTATAGGCAGTAGGGATATAGGGGGGCATCGATTCCCGCACTCCATCTGCGTGCGTGGCGCCACATGCACGGGCTGCGAGAGTGGGGTGGGGCGCGGGTTGATGCTATCGGCCTAAAATCCGGCGTTTTCACTCAGCGCTTGTGCGTTGCCTTGCCCCCATGCCCAAGAAACCCGCCGCCGAACCTGCCAGCTACGAGCAGGCCCTGGAAGAACTGGAACAACTGGTCGGCCGTATCGAGTCGGGCCAGATGCCGCTGGACCAGCTGCTTGCGGGCTACCAGCGCGGCGCGGCCCTGCTGGCCTATTGCCGCGGCAAGCTGGAGGCCGTGCAGAACCAGATCCAGGTGCTGGACAACGGCGTGCTGCAGCCGTGGACGCAGGATTGAGCGCCATGGGAAACTTTGACTTCGCATCGTGGAGCCAGGCCAGCCTGCAGCGCGTGGAGCAGGCGTTGTCGGACGGGGTGGGTGCGGGCGCCCCGGCGGGCCTGGGCGAGGCCATGCGCTACGCCGTGCTCGATGGCGGCAAGCGCCTGCGCCCTCTGCTGGTGCTGGCGGCGCGCCAGGCCGTGTCTGGCGCCGATGGCAGCGCGGCCTTGTGCGCTGGCTATGACGACGCAGCGCTGCGCGCCGCCTGCGCGGTGGAGCTGATCCACGCCTATTCGCTGGTGCACGACGACATGCCCTGCATGGACAACGACGTGCTGCGCCGGGGCAAGCCCACGGTGCATGTGCAGTTCGGGCAGGCGCAGGCGCTGCTGGCGGGCGATGCGCTGCAGGCCCTGGCCTTCGAGCTGCTGGCGCCCGAAGGCACGGCCGTGCCCGAGCCGGTGCAGGCGCGCCTGTGCCGCCTGCTGGCGCGGGCCGCAGGCGCCCAGGGCATGGCCGGCGGCCAGGCCATCGACCTGGCCCATGTGGGCTGCGGCATGACCGAAGACGCCTTGCGCCACATGCACCGCCTCAAGACCGGCGCCCTGCTGCAGGCCAGTGTGCTGATGGGTGCGCACTGCGGCAATGCGGCGCCCGCCGCACTGCAGGCGCTGGCCGACTACGGCGCCGCGCTGGGCCTGGCCTTCCAGGTGGTGGACGACATCCTCGACGTGACGCAGGACTCGGCCACCCTGGGCAAGACCGCTGGCAAGGACGCGGAGCAGGGCAAGCCCACCTACGTGTCCCTGCTGGGGCTGGAGCGCGCCCAGGCCTATGCCCAGGAGCTGCTGGGCCAGGCGTTGGCTGCTCTGGATGCTGCGGCGCTGCCCGACACCCGCGCCCTGGCGGCGCTGGCCCAGATGGTGGTGAACCGGTCGCACTGACTGAATTTCAAAGGAAATATGCCGCCAGCGCAATGAATATGTGCGCTAGCAGCTATCAAAATAATAGCAATGTCCACGACAACCTATCCCCTGCTTTCGCTGGTGAATGACCCGGCCGACCTGCGCCGCCTCTCGCGGGCAGAGCTCAAGACGCTGGCGACGGAGCTGCGCGCCTTCCTGCTCGACAGCGTCTCCAAGACCGGCGGACACCTCAGCTCCAACCTGGGCACGGTGGAGCTGACCGTGGCCTTGCACCATGTGTTCAACACGCCCTACGACCGCCTGGTGTGGGATGTGGGCCACCAGACCTATCCGCACAAGATCCTGACTGGCCGGCGCGAGCGCATGCACACGCTGCGCCAGCTCGGCGGCCTCTCGGGCTTTCCGCAGCGCGCCGAGAGCGAGTACGACACCTTTGGCACGGCCCACTCCAGCACCAGCATCTCGGCCGCGCTGGGCATGGCGCTGGCGGCCCAGCGCAAGGGCGAGCAGCGCCAGGTGGTGGCCGTCATCGGCGACGGAGCCATGACCGCAGGCATGGCCTTCGAGGCGCTGAACAACGCGGGCGTGGCCGACTGCAACCTGCTCGTCATCCTCAACGACAACGACATGAGCATCAGCCCGCCCGTGGGCGCGCTCAACCGCTACCTGGCCCAGCTCATGAGCGGCCAGTTCTACGCCGCCGCCAAGAACGTGGGCAAGACCGTGCTCAAGAACGCGCCGCCCCTGTTCGAACTGGCCAAGCGCCTGGAGCAGCAGGCCAAGGGCATGGTCGTGCCCGCCACGCTGTTCGAGAAGTTCGGCTTCAACTACATCGGCCCCATCGACGGGCACGACCTCGATTCGCTTATCCCCACGCTGGAAAACATCAAGAGCCTGCAGGGCCCGCAGTTCCTGCACGTGGTCACCAAAAAGGGCCAGGGCTACAAGCTGGCCGAGGCCGACCCCGTGGCCTACCACGGCCCCGGCAAGTTCGACCCCCGCGTGGGCCTGACGCAGCCCGCCACGCCACCCAAGCAGACCTTCACCCAGGTGTTTGGCCAGTGGCTGTGCGACATGGCGGCGCACGACAGCCGCCTGGTGGGCATCACGCCCGCCATGCGCGAAGGCTCGGGCATGGTCGAATTCCACCAGCGCTTCCCCGAGCGCTACTACGACGTGGGCATTGCCGAGCAGCACGCCGTCACCTTTGCCGCGGGCATGGCCTGCGAAGGCGCCAAGCCCGTGGTGGCCATCTACTCCACCTTTCTGCAACGCGGCTACGACCAGATGATCCACGACGTGGCGCTGCAGAACCTGCCCGTGGTGTTTGCCCTGGACCGCGCAGGCCTGGTCGGTGCCGACGGCGCCACGCACGCCGGCGCCTACGACATCCCCTTCATCCGCTGCATTCCGAACATGGCCCTGGCCTGCCCGGCCGACGAGCGCGAATGCCGCCAACTGCTCAGCACCGCCTATGCCCAGAACCACCCCGTGGCCGTGCGCTACCCGCGCGGTGCGGGCGTGGGCGCGGCACCGCTGGCGGGGCTGGATGCACTGCCCTACGGCAAGGGCGAAATCGGCCGCACCCGCCAGGCGGCCGCAGACGGCAAGGCGCCGCGCATTGCCATCCTGGCTTTCGGCACGCTGCTGTACCCCGCGCTGGAGGCCGCACAGGCCCTGGACGCCACCGTGGTGAACATGCGCTGGGCCAAGCCGCTGGACGAGGCGCTGCTGCTCGAAGTGGCCCAAGGCCACGATGCCCTGGTCACCGTGGAGGAGGGCGCCCTGATGGGCGGCGCAGGCAGCGCCGTGCTGGAGGCGCTGCAGACGCATGGCGTGCAGCGCCCGGTGCTGTGCCTGGGCCTGCCCGATGTGTTCATCGAGCACGGCGACCCCGCACGCCTGCTGGCCCTGCAGGGGCTGGACGCCGAAGGCATCTTGCGCTCCATTACGCATCGCTTTCCGCGCACGTCAACAGCCTGACGCGTTTTCACTTGCTTGCAAAAGCCTGAACGCCTGCCCTTGTGCAGGCGTTTTTGCGGGGAAACCCTCAGGGGATTGCCTGGGGGGGTTTCTACAATGGCCTCGGCTTCTAAGAGTCCTCGCGCGGTCGGGCTCATGCTTGTGCGCGCGGGCCTTTCCACAACTTTTGGAGAACTCCCTCATGGATCGTCGTTCCCTCATCAAGCAGACAGGCATTGCCGGTGTGCTGGCGGCAGGTGTGGCACCTGCAGTGCATGCGCAGGCTGCAGTGCGCTGGCGCCTCGCTTCGAGCTTTCCCAAGTCGCTTGACACCATTTTTGGTGCAGCTGACACCTTCACCAAGGCCGTGAAGGCCATGTCGGGTGGCAAGTTCGAAATCTCGGTCCATGCGGGCGGCGAGCTGATGCCTCCGTTCGGTGTGGTGGACGGGGTTCAGAACGGTACCGTCGAAATGGCGCACACCGCTCCCTACTACTTCTTCGGCAAGGATGAAACCTTTGCCCTGGGATGCGCCATTCCCTTCGGCCTGAACAGCCGCCAGATGAGCGCCTGGATGTACCAGGGCAATGGCATGAAGCTCATGCGCGAGTTCTACGCCAAGTACAACATCGTCAATTTCCCCATGGGCAACACCGGCGCCCAGATGGGCGGCTGGTACCGCAAGGAAATCAAGACCGTGGCCGACATCAAGGGCCTGAAGATGCGCATCGGCGGTTTTGCCGGCCGGGTGCTCGAGCGCATGGGCGGCATTCCGCAGAACATCCCCGGTGGCGAGATCTACACGGCCCTGGAAAAAGGCACCATCGACGCCGCTGAATGGGTGGGCCCTTACGATGACCAGAAGCTGGGCTTCAACAAGGTGGCTCCGTTTTACTATTACCCCGGCTGGTGGGAAGGTGGCCCGCAACTGGATCTGTACATCAACAAGGCCGCTTTCGAGGGCCTGTCTGCAGAGAACAAGGTCATCATCGAGTGCGCAGCCGCGCTGGCACACTCCGAGATGCAGGCCAAGTACGATGTGAAGAACCCCGATGCGCTCAAGCAGCTCGTGGCCCAGAAAGCCAAGGTGCTGCCGTTCCCGAAGGCGGTTCTGGATCTGGCGTTCAAGGAATCCATGGCGATCTACGACGAACTGAACGGCAAGAACCCCAACTGGAAGAAGGTCTACACCGACATGGCCAACTTCCGCCGCGATCAGAACCTCTGGTTCCGCTTCACCGAAGCGCGGTTCGACTCCTTCATGCAATCGCAGAAACTCTGATCCATCGTGCAGCACGCCACCGTGCTGCGCCGTGCCCCCGCCTGGCCTTGCTGGGCGGGTTTTCTTTTTTTGGGGCTAAAATCGGCCCTCCATTCCTTTGCCCCCACAAGAGCGAGAAAGGCACCCTGGTTATGACACCGCGAACTTGCAGGAGCCCTGCCACCAGCCGCTGAGGCGGGCTGTTCGCGCCTGTTTGTGAGTCCTTCTCCACCCTGGCATAGCGCGGACGCCGTCCGCGCTTTTTTGTTTTTGGGGGGCACTGAAGCACAGTGATTTCCCGAGCCGACCGATTCGAAAGACACCCATGATCCAGATCACGCTTCCCGATGGTTCCCTGCGCGAGTTTCCCGGCCCGGTCACCGTGGCCGAGGTGGCAGCATCGATCGGCACCGGCCTGGCCAAGGCGGCGCTGGCCGGCAAGGTCGGCGGCAAGGTGGTGGACACGAGCTACACCCTCACCGAGAACAGCCCGCTGGCCATCGTCACGGCCAAGGATGCTGATGGCCTGGAAGTGATCCGCCACTCCACGGCGCACTTGCTGGCCTACGCGGTCAAGGAACTGTTTCCCGATGCGCAGGTCACCATCGGCCCGGTCATCGAAAACGGCTTCTTCTACGACTTCTCGTACAAGCGCCCCTTCACCCCCGAAGACCTGGCGGCCATCGAAAAGCGCATGGGCGAACTGGCGGCCAAGGACGAGCCCGTGGTGCGCCGCGTGCTGCCGCGCGACGAGGCGGTGGCGTACTTCAAGGGGCTTGGCGAGCACTACAAGGCGGAAATCATCGCCAGCATCCCGGCCAACGAGGACGTGAGCCTGTACCGCGAAGGCGCTTTCGAAGACCTGTGCCGCGGCCCGCACGTGCCCAGCACCGGCAAGCTCAAGCATTTCAAGCTGATGAAAGTGGCCGGTGCCTACTGGCGCGGCGACCACCGCAACGAGATGCTGCAGCGCATCTACGGCACGGCCTGGGCCAGCAAGGACGAGCTGCAGCAATACCTCACGCTGCTCGAAGAGGCCGAAAAGCGCGACCACCGCAAGCTCGGCCGCGAGCTCGACCTGTTCCACATCGACGAGCACTCGCCCGGCACCGTGTTCTGGCACCCCAAGGGCTGGACGCTGTGGCAGGAAGTGGAGCAGTACATGCGCCGCGTGTACCGCGACAACGGCTACCAGGAGGTCAAGGGCCCGCAGATCCTGGACAAGAGCCTGTGGGAAAAGACGGGGCACTGGGACAAGTACCGCGACAACATGTTCACGACCGAGAGCGAGAAGCGCGACTACGCCCTCAAGCCCATGAACTGCCCGGGCCACATCCTGATCTTCAAGCAGGGCATCAAGAGCTACCGTGACCTGCCGCTGCGCTACGGCGAATTCGGCCAGTGCCACCGCAACGAGCCCACGGGCGGCCTGCACGGCATCATGCGCGTGCGCGGCTTCACGCAGGACGATGGCCACATCTTCTGCACGGAGGAGCACATCCTCCCCGAATGCATGGCCTATACGTCTCTGCTGCAGAAGGTCTACAAGGACTTCGGCTTCACGAACATCATCTACAAGGTGGCCACGCGTCCCGAGGCGCGCATTGGCTCTGACGAAAGCTGGGACAAGGCCGAGCATGCGCTGATGGAGAGCCTGCGCGCCTCCGGCTGCGAGTTCGAGATTGCGCCGGGCGACGGCGCCTTCTACGGACCCAAGATCGAGTACACGCTCAAGGACGCCATCGGCCGCCAGTGGCAGTGCGGCACCATGCAGGTGGACTTCTCCATGCCCGAGCGCCTGGACGCCGAATACGTGGGCGAGGATGGTGCGCGCCATCGTCCCGTGATGCTGCACCGCGCCATCGTCGGCAGCCTGGAGCGCTTCATCGGCA
Source organism: Burkholderiales bacterium (assembly GCA_016192425.1). Lineage (GTDB taxonomy): Bacteria > Pseudomonadota > Gammaproteobacteria > Burkholderiales > Burkholderiaceae_C > Simplicispira. The sequence continues at coordinate 48,311 of JACPUE010000055.1, read as the reverse complement.
TCCTCATCGAGCAGCATGCGGGCGCCTTGCCGGCCTGGCTGGCGCCGGTGCAGGTGGCGGTGCTCAACATCACCGATGCGCAGGCCGGCTACTGTCGCGAAATTGCCGAAAAAATCGAAAAAGCCGTGCCCCAGCACCCGCTGCGTGTGGCCCTCGATCTGCGTAACGAAAAGATTACGTATAAAATACGGGAGCATTCCATGCAGAAACTGCCCTTCATTGTGGTCGCTGGCGACAAGGAACGGGCGTCTGGAGCCGTCGCAGTGCGTGCTCGGGGCAACAAGGACTTGGGCGTCATGCCTGTCGATGCATTCATCGAATTGGTCGTCCAGGCCGTTGCATCCAAAGCCTGACCGGAATTGAACCCGTAAGCCCTGCGCTTGCGGGTTTTCCTGTGCCGCTGCGTTTTGTCGTTTTTTTGATCAAGGGTGAAAGCCATAGCTACTGAATTTCGTGACCGCCGCCAGCGTGAAGAGCGCAAGCACCGCCTGAACCGCGAGATCACCGCGCCGGAAGTGCGCCTGTCCGGGCCGGAGAACGAGCCCATCGGAGTGGTCAGCCTCATGGAGGCTTTGCGCATGGCGGGCGACCTGGATGTCGATCTGGTCGAAATCGCCGCCACGGCCAATCCGCCGGTGTGCAGGCTCATGGACTATGGCAAGTTCAAGTACCAGGAGCAAAAGCGCGCGGCAGAAGCCAAGGCCAAGCAGACGGTCATTGAAATCAAGGAAGTGAAGTTCCGTCCGGGTACCGACGATGGCGACTACAACATCAAGTTGCGTAACATCCGCCGGTTCCTCGCCGAGGGCGACAAGTGCAAGATCACGCTGCGCTTCCGTGGCCGCGAGATCACGCACCAGGAGCTGGGCCTGGCCTTGCTGAACCGTCTGCGCGACGACCTGGCGGACACCATTCTGGTGGAGCAGTTTCCCAAGCTCGAAGGCCGCCAGATGATCATGATGATCGCCCCGGCGCGCAAGAAGGCAGGCGCCAAGCCCGTGGCCGAGGCGGCAGGGAGTGCGGAGCAGGCAGGCTGAGCAGCCTGCCGGGAATTGAATCTGGCGTCGGTGGCTGCAAAGCCGGTGTCGCCAAGATCCGCAGCGTATGACGCTGCGGCCCTGGCGGGTGAAAGCCCGCCATGAAAAGTGGCTCGGGGCCAACAAGTTTGCAAGCTGGTTTGCAAACGCCTCACGAGCACAAAAAAGAGGAGCATTCACATGCCCAAAATGAAGACCAAGAGCAGCGCCAAGAAGCGCTTCCGCGTTCGTCCGGGTGGTACCGTCAAGCGCGGTCAAGCCTTCAAGCGTCACATCCTGACCAAGAAGACCACCAAGAACAAGCGCCAACTGCGTGGTATCACTGCTGTCCATGAGACCAACATGGGTCACATGGCACAGATGCTGCCCTTTGCTGGCCTGTAATCAACTGACGAACAAGGAGTACTCACATGCCTCGCGTCAAACGTGGTGTTACGGCCCATGCCCGTCACAAAAAGGTTCTGGCCCTTGCCAAGGGTTTTCGCGGTCGCCGCGGTAATGTCTTCCGCGTCGCCAAACAGGCGGTAATGAAGGCTGGGCAATATGCCTACCGTGACCGCCGTGCCAAGAAGCGCGTGTTCCGCCGCCTCTGGATTGCCCGTATCAACGCCGGTGTGCGTGAACTGGGCCTGACCTACAGCCAGTTCGCCAACGGCCTGAAGAAGGCTGCCATCGAGATCGACCGCAAGATGCTGGCCGACCTCGCAGTGCACGACAAGGCTGCCTTTGGCAGCATCGTGGAGCAGGTCAAGGCCAAGCTGGCTGCCTGAGTTCCCGGCAGGCAACTATCATTTTGATAGCTGCCAGCGCACAAACTACAAGGGCTAGGGCTTTGAAAGGCACTAGCCCTTGTTTCTTTTTTGAAGTACGCATATGAACGAGTTGGACTTGCTGGTCGAAAGCGCGCGCGAGCAGTTTGCGCACAGCGCCACACCCGCCGATCTGGAAAATGCCAAGGCCCAGTTCCTGGGCAAGGCCGGTCGCGTGACCGAACTGATGAAGGGCATGGCCCAGCTTTCCGTCGAAGAGAAGAAATCGCGCGGGGCTGCCATCAACCTGGCCAAGCAAGCCATCGAAGCCGCCCTGAACGAGCGCCGCCAGGCGCTGCAGGATGCCCAGTTGCAGGCCCAGCTCAAGGCCGAGGCGCTGGACGTGTCCCTGCCGGGCCGAAAGCAGGGCCAGGGCGGCCTGCACCCGGTGTCGCTCACGCTCGAACGCATCCAGGGCATCTTCGGCTCCATGGGTTTTGACGTGGCCGAGGGCCCCGAGATCGAGGCCGACTGGTTCAATTTCACGGCCCTCAACACGCCCGAGGACCACCCCGCGCGCTCCATGCACGACACCTTCTACATCGAAGGCGGCACGCCGGGCGCTCCCAACCTGCTGCGCACCCACACCAGCCCGGTGCAGGTGCGCCATGCGGTGCAGCATGTCAAGCAGCACCGTGCCTTGCTTGACGCGGGCCAGTCCATGCCCGAGATCCGCGTGATCGTGCCCGGCCGCACCTACCGTGTGGACAGCGACGCCACGCACTCGCCCATGTTCCACCAGTGCGAAGGCCTGTGGATCGGCGAGAACGTCAGCTTCAAGGATCTCAAGGTGGTTTTCACGGCGTTCTGCCGCACCTTCTTTGAGAGCGACGACCTGGTGCTGCGCTTCCGGCCCAGCTTCTTTCCCTTCACCGAGCCCAGCGCCGAGATCGACATCCAGTTCCAGGACGGGCCGCTGGCCGGCCGCTGGCTGGAGGTGGCGGGCTCGGGCCAGGTGCACCCCAACGTGGTGCGCAACATGGGGCTGGACCCCGAGCGCTACATCGGCTTTGCCTTCGGCATGGGGTTGGACCGCTTCACCATGCTGCGCTATGGCGTGAACGATTTGCGCCTGTTCTTCGACGGCGACATCCGTTTCCTGTCGCAGTTCCAGTAATGCAAAAAAGTGAGCGCCTTGCGCTTGTCTGTATTCAGCAAAGCGCCAGCAGCTCACTTTCCAAGAGCACGCCAAAGAAGTCTGACTATGCAATTTCCTGAATCCTGGTTGCGCGAGTTCTGCAACCCGCCGCTTTCCACCCAAGAACTGGCCGACACCCTGACCATGGCGGGGCTGGAGGTCGAAGAGCTGCAGCCCGTGGCGCCGCCGTTCACCAAAATCGTGGTGGGCGAGATCAAGGACGCCCAGCAGCACCCCAACGCCGACCGCCTGCGCGTGTGCCAGGTGGACGTGGGCCAGGGCGAGTTGCTCAACATCGTCTGCGGCGCGCCCAATGCGCGCGTGGGCATCCGCGTGCCCTGCGCCCTGGTGGGCGCCGAGCTGCCGCCCGGCGAGGACGGCAAGCCCTTCCTCATCAAGGTGGGCAAGCTGCGCGGCGTGGAAAGCCAGGGCATGCTGTGCTCGGCACGCGAGCTCAAGCTCTCGGAAGACCACGGCGGCCTGCTGGAGCTGCCGCTTGATGCCCCGCTGGGCCAGGACATCCGCCAGTATTTGAACCTGGACGACACGCTGTTCACGCTCAAGCTCACGCCCAATCTGGCGCACTGCCTCAGTGTGTATGGCGTGGCACGCGAAGTGGCGGCCCTGACCGGCGCGCCACTCAAGGCGCCCGCGTTCCCCGCGGTGGCCGTGGCGCTGGACGACAAGCTGCCCGTCAAGGTCAGCGCCCCCGACCTGTGCGGGCGCTTCTCCGGCCGCATCGTGCGCAAGGTCAACACGCAGGCCAAGACCCCGCAGTGGATGGTCGACCGCCTGGCGCGCTGCGGCCAGCGCAGTGTGGCGCCTCTGGTGGACATCTCCAACTACGTGATGTTTGAGCTGGGCCGCCCCTCGCACATCTTCGACCTCGACAAGATCCACGGCGGCCTGGATGTCCGCTGGGGCAAGGCGGGCGAACAGCTCAAGCTGCTCAACGGCAGTACCGTCGAAGTGGACGAGAAGGTCGGCGTGATCGCCGACGACCAGCAGGTGGAGTCGCTCGCAGGCATCATGGGCGGCGACGCCACGGCGGTGTCCGACGACACGCGCAACATCTACATTGAGGCCGCCTTCTGGTGGCCCAAGGCCGTGGCGGGGCGTTCGCGCCGCTACAACTTCTCCACCGACGCGGGCCACCGCTTCGAGCGCGGCGTCGACCCGCAGCTTACCGTGGAGCACATCGAGCGCATCACCCAGCTCGTCATCGAGATCTGCGGTACGCCCGAAACCGCCTGCGGCCCGGTGGTGGACCAGCAGGTGGCCATGCCCCAGCCCCAGAGCGTCACGCTGCGCGTGGCGCGCGCGGCCAAGGTCATCGGCATGCCGCTAACCCAGGCGCAGTGCGCGGATGCGCTGCGGGGCCTGGGCCTGCCGGTCACACAGGGCGAGGGCACGGTCACAGTGCTGCCGCCCTCATACCGCTTCGACCTCGCCATCGAGGAAGACCTGATCGAGGAAGTGGCCCGCATGGTGGGCTACAACAACCTGCCCACCACGCCGCCGCTGGCCCCCATCACGCCCAAGCTGCAGCTGGAAAGCCAGCGCAGCCCGTTTGCGGTGCGCCGCATGCTGGCCGGGCTGGGCTACCAGGAGACCATCAACTTCTCCTTTGTGGAGGAGCGCTGGGAGCGGGAACTGGCGGGCAATGCCGACCCCATCCGCCTGCTCAACCCCATCGCCAGCCAGATGAGCGTGATGCGCTCGACCCTGCTGGGGTCGCTGCTGCAGGTGCTCAAGTTCAACACCGACCGCCGCGCCGAGCGCGTGCGCGTGTTCGAGCTGGGCCGGGTGTTCCTGCGCGATGCGTCGGTGGCCGACACCGACACCACGGTCCAGGGCTACCACCAGCCCATGCGCGTGGCCGGGCTGGCCTATGGGGCCGCCGACCTGCTGCAGTGGGGCCGCAAGGACCAGGCGGTTGATTTCTTTGACGTGAAGGGTGATGTCGAGGCGCTGCTGGCGCCCCTGAACGCACGCTTTGAGCCCGCAGAGCACCCAGCCATGCACCCAGGGCGCTGCGCCCGTGTGTGCCTGGGCGAGCGCGTGGTCGGCTATGTGGGCGAGCTGCACCCCCGCTGGCGCCAGGCCTGGGAACTGCCCCAGGCGCCGGTGCTCTTCGAGCTGGAGCTCGACGCCGCGCTCCAACGCCCGGTGCCTCGGTTTGTGCCGGTGCCCAAGCACCAGGCCGTGGAGCGCGATCTGGCGGTGGTGGTGGCCGAAGCCGTCACCCATGGCGCTATCATGGGCGCGATCCAGGCTGCGCTGCCCGCAGACTTGCTTCGCCACGCCGTGCTGTTCGACGTGTTCCGTCCGCAGCAGGGCAAGGGCACCCAGGCCGGATCGGCCGGGCTGGAGCCTGGTGAAAAGAGCCTGGCGGTGCGCCTGACCCTGGGGGGCCATGCGCCGCTGACCGAAGCGGACATCGAAGCGGCCGTGCAGGCCGTGCTGGCACAACTCAAGGCCCAGGTGGGCGCAAGGTTGCGTGGTGATGCTGGAACGGAGCAATGAGGTGATCGAATTCGCGGTGGAGAGCCTGGAAACGCCCGCGCTGACCAAGGCGCAGCTGGCGGACTTGCTGTTCGAGCACATTGGCCTGAACAAGCGCGAGTCCAAGGACATGATCGACGCCTTTTTCGACCTGATCGCCCAGAGCCTGGTTGATGGCCAGGACGTCAAGCTCACAGGTTTTGGCAATTTCCAGATCCGCACCAAGGCCCCGCGTCCCGGTCGCAATCCGCGCACGGGCGAGACCATTCCCATTGGCGCGCGCCGGGTGGTGACCTTCCACGCCAGCAGCAAGCTGAAAGAGCAGATCCAGGGCACCGCTGGCTGATCCTGCGCGCATTGTGGCGAATGTGGTTCATTCGCAGCAATGCGGTGGCGTATCGTCCGGGTCTGCGGTACGCTTAACGGTTTGGCGTCGGTGTTGTCGCCGCTCCCTGCCTTTTGTGGCCTTGTCTTCCCATGGGTACTGTGCTCCCTTCCATTCCGGCCAAGCGCTACTTCACCATTGGTGAGGTGGCGGAGCTCTGCGGCGTCAAACCCCATGTGCTGCGCTATTGGGAGCAGGAATTCACGCAACTGCGTCCTATGAAGCGGCGCGGCAACCGGCGCTACTACCAGCACCACGAGGTGCTGATGATCCGCCGCATCCGCGATCTGCTGTATGACCAGGGCTTCACCATCAGCGGTGCGCGCAACAAGCTGCAGGAAATGCTCCATGCGCAGCGCAGTACACCTGCATTGGATGTCGGCCTTGACGGCGGCGTGCCGCCGGAAGAGGCCTGGGACAGCACTGAGCAGCCATCCGCAGCCCTGGCGCTGCATGACATGGCATCGGTGCGGCAAGAACTTCTTGAAATTCGCCAGATGCTTTTGATTGATGGCTGAATATTGGTATATAATTTAAGTCTTGTCGGCGTGTAGCGCAGCCTGGTAGCGCACTTGCATGGGGTGCAAGGGGTCGCGAGTTCGAATCCCGCCACGCCGACCATTTTTCACCGAAGACAACGGGTTACAGTAGAAATGCTGTAGCCCGTTTTCTTTTTTCCTCTCGCAGGCACGCTGCACGCCTGGCCGGAGGGAGGTTTTTCGGAGTTTGCTATGGACAAACACTATCTGACCCCCTTGTTTGCTCCCCAGACGGTGGCTGTCTTTGCCGGGCCCCACGAGGGCGATGGCGAGGGCGCGCAACATTCCCAGGCCCAGGCCTTGCATGAGGCCTTGCGTGCCCAGCGTTTCACCGGACGCCTGGTGTTTCTGGACATCCATACCTCGGGTACCCTGGCCGATCTGGCGCAAAGCCGGGCCGATCTGGCCATCATCGCGCTGCCCCATGAAGACATCCGCACAGCCCTGGAAGTGGCTGGGCGCATGGGCTGCCGTTCGGCCATGATCATCTCCAGCGGCATCGGCACCGAGCTGGCCGCGCAGTTGCGCACCATTGCCGAAAACGTCGGCATGTTGCTGCTGGGCCCCAACTGCCTGGGCATGCAGCGCCCGGCGCTTGGGCTCAATGCCAGCGTGGCAGGGCCGTTGGCGCGCACGGGCCCGTTGGCCCTGGTATCGCAGTCCGGGGCGCTGACGGCGTCTATCCTGGACTGGGCGCGCAACAATGCGGTGGGCTTTTCCTCGGTGGTGTCGGTGGGCCCCAACACGGCCGTCGATATTGCCCAGGTGCTTGACTTCCTGGCCAACGACCCGCAGACCCACAGCATCGTGGTGTACCTGGAGGGCATTTCCAACGCACGCCGCTTCATGAGTGCACTGCGCTCTGCGGCCAACGCCAAGCCTGTGGTGGTGCTCAAGGCCGGACGCAAACCTGCCGGCAACGAGGCGGCCCAAACCCACAGCGGCGCCATCGTGGGCAGCGACGACGTGTTCGATTCGGCCCTGCGCAGGGCCGGTGCCGTGCGCGTGCGCTCCTTTGTGGCCTTGTTCTCGGCAGCCAAATGCCTGGCATCGCGCTACCGCCCCGTGGGCAAGCGCCTGGCCATCGTGACCAATGGCGGCGGGCCTGGCGTGCTGGCCGCCGACTGGGTGAACGAAATCCTGCTCGACCTGGGGCGCTTGTCGCCCGAAAGCGTGGCTGCGCTCAAGCCGCAGCTGCCTGCGCTGGCGTCGCTGGCCGACCTCATCGACCTGTCGGAAGAAGCGACGCCCGAGCACTACCGCCTGGCGGTTGAGGCCGCATCACGCGACAAGCAGATCGACGGGGTGCTGGTCATCCATTCTCCCAAGCATGGCATCGATCCGGCTGACATTGCACGCGCAGTGGCCGAGGTCAAGCGCCAGATGAGCAAGCCGCTGCTCTCGTGCTGGATGGGCGATGCCACCGTCGTCCCCGCACGCGGCGTGCTGCTGGAGGCATCCATCCCCAATTTCCGTACGCCCGAGGCGGCCGTGGGGGCCTTTGGCAACATTGCATCGTTCCACCAGAACCAGCAGCTGCTGCAGCAGACGCCGCCGCCGCTCTCGGCCATGGCCCGGCCCGACATCGAGGGTGCGCGCCTGCTCATCGAAAGCGTGCTGGCCGAGCGCCGCAAGATCCTCACCGAAATGGAATCCAAGACGCTGCTGGCGGCGTTCCACATTCCGGTCACGCGCACCATTCTGGCGCGGTCGGCGCACGAGGCCATGATGATCGCCACGCAAATGGGCTTCCCCGTGGCGCTCAAGATCGATTCGCCGGACATCGTGCACAAATCGGACGTGCAAGGTGTTGCCCTGAACATCATGAACGGCGCCAGCGCCCGCGACACCTACACCGACATGGTGCAGCGTGTGGCCCGCCTGCAGCCTGATGCACGCATCAACGGGGTGACGGTGCAGAACATGGCACCCACCCGGCGCGGCCGGGAGGTCTGCATCGGCCTGGTCACCGACGACCCCTTCGGCCCGGTCATCTCCTTTGGCGCCGGTGGCACCATGATCGAGCTCATCAACGACCGCGCCATGGAACTGCCGCCCCTGAACCAGTTCCTGGCGCGCAGCATGATCCAGCGCTCGCGTGTGGCCGAAACCCTGGGCGAATGGCGCGGCTCGCGTGCGGTCGATCTGGAGGCGCTGGAACAGGTGCTGCTGCGCGTTTCCGAAATGGTGTGCGAACTGCCGCAACTGCGCGAAATGGACATCAACCCCATCATCGTCGATGAATCGGGCGCAGTCGCAGTGGATGCGCGCATTGTGGTGGACCATGCTCCCCAGGTCGTCGGCGGGGTGTCCAGCCGCTACAACCATCTGGCCATCCTGCCGTACCCGGCCCGCTTCGAGCAGGTCTGGCCACTGCGGGGCGGGGGCGAATATACGGTGCGTCCCGTTCGCCCGGACGATGCGCAAATGCTCCAGGATCTGGTGCAAGGCCTCTCGCCAGAGAGCCGCTACTTCCGCTATGTGTCCACCATGGCCAAGCTGCCGCCGGCCATGCTGGCGCGCTTCACACTCATCGACTATGACCGCGAAATGGCGCTGGTCGCGGTGGTCAAGAACCGCCAGGTGGACGAAGACGGCATGGTGCAGGAGACCGAGCGCATCGTCGGAGTCTCACGCTACGTGACCAACCCCGATCTCACGAGCTGCGAATTCGCGCTGGTGGTGGCCGACGACTTCAGCGGCAAGGGCATGGGCTCGCGCCTCATGCTGAGCATCATGGACGTGGCGCGCGACAAGGGCCTGGCCACCATCGAAGGCCTGGTGCTCGCCAACAACCCGGACATGCTCAAGCTGATGCGCAACCTGGGCTTCTCGATCAAGGCCTACCCGGACGACCCGGAGTTCAAGCTCGTGACCCACGCGCTGTGAACAGCGCGTGCGGTCAAGCGGCCTCTCTGGCCTGTCAGTGCGGCATCTTGATGGCTTTCCAGCCTGCATGGTCAAAGTACTTGCCATAGGCGTTCACCGCCTGGGCTACCTTGACCACGCCTGAGGCGCGCTTCTTGTCGCTTTGCTTGCCCTGGGCGATTTCCGCACCCTCCGCCATGTCTGCCACGATGGTGTGGAGTTGTGCATCGGCCTTGGGATCGAGCTTGCAGTTTTCCACGATGTAGGTGATTTGCGCAGACACTGCTTGGGCAAAGGCGTCGTAGTCCGCGGCTTGGGCCTTGCCGGAATGTGCTGCCGGCAGTATCTGCGACACCGATGCGTGGATGGATGCCATGCCTTGGCGCAGCGCGTCGTCGGTGCTCCATTTCTTGCCTGCATTGAGTTCCAGCTTGTGGGGGGCGGCCTTGCCATGGTCGTGTGCGTCGGCAGCGAATGCGCCCACTGGGGCAGCGAGAGCCAGTGCAAGAAGCAGGGGCAGGGTTGGTTTCATCATGTACTCCTGAAGAGGGTTGAACAAAAGAGAGGCACCATGTGGTGCGACCTTGCCTTCTTCAACGCGCCGTGGAGACAAATGTTCCAGGCTTTTGCGCAGCAGCATAGGCTTCACTCGCGGTGAAGCAGTTCTTCCTCGGAAGACTCCTGTGCATAGCGGCGCAGCAGCAACTCCATCAAGCGGTTGCGCTGCGGTGCATTCAGCAGGGAACCCTCGGCCAGCAGTTGGGCAATCACCCGCTGCTGTTGCTCTGCCTGCAGGCGTGCGATGGCGGCTTGCTCGGCGTCGATGGCCTGCCGGTCGGGCGCCGCGGCGAAGATGTGGCGCACCAGTGCTTCCCGGTGTTTGCGGATGGCGTTCCAGTTGGCCGCGACCTCCGCAAGAAAGCCGGGCTCCAGCTGCTGCCATTGCTGGCGTTGTTCGCTGGTCAATTCCAGGTAGTCCTGGAGGTTCACGTGTTGCTCCGGGGCTGTGCCTACATGGTCTGCCGAAGGCGGCTGGCGCAAGACCAGGGCTGCAACGACGCCCAGATTCAGTGCCAGCGATACTGCCAGCAGATAACGTGGCCAGGTGGTGTGGTTCATGGCAGTCCTTTCGAAAGGCGGCAGATTTCGCTGGCAGTGCAGAGTCCGCCCGGGGGCACGGGATCGAAAACCCGCGCCGACACAGATGGGCGGGCAACAGCCGCTGACCCGCCGCCGACCAGCAGCCCCCCGAGCCATAGGCCCGAGGCCAGCGCCATGCCGGCCGCAAGACCGGCAGGCATCCAGCGGATCCAGTCCCCAGCCTGCGGGCGCCAGGGCTTGCGTCGGCTGGGGGCGGGGTGTGCCAGGCGTTCTTCCAGATGGCGGGCCAAGTCAAACTTGAGCTGGGGCGAAGGCAAGGTACGCAGTCCCTGCCGCAGCGCAAGAAAGCCATCGAGTTGCTGCTGGCAATGCATGCAGGTCTGCAGATGGAGCTCGATGGCGCGCTGCTCCGAGGCCGCCAGGACGCCGTCGGAATAGGCAGAAAGATCGTCGGTGCAGGGGCAGGTCATGGTGGTGTCTCCGGTCAGTGCGGCATGCGCTCCAAGAGCCCAGCGCGGGCGCGTGCCAGGCGTGACTTCACTGTGCCCAGGCTGATGCCGAGCACCTCGGCAATATCGTCATAGGCCAGATCCTCAATCTCCCGAAGCAGCAGGATTTCCCGGTGCTCGGCAGGGAGCCTGGCCAGCGCCTGCTCCAATGCGCGCAGGCGCTGCGTAGTCTGCAAGGCCGCATCAGGGGTGGGCGCGGTATCCTGAATTGCGGATTCCTGCTCCTCTTGCAGCGCGACGAATTCGACGCGCCGGGTTCGGCGCAGCTGATCGAATGCCAGGTTTCGCGCAATCTGGAACAACCAGGTGGAAAAGCGGGCTTGCGGGCGCCAGCGGCCCAGCGCCTGGTAGGCGCTGAGGAAGGTTTCCTGCGTCAAATCCAGCGCGTCGTCCGGTGATCGCGTCAGCCTTGCGAGAAAGCGGTAGATGCGGTCTTGATGGCGCGACACCAGCTCTGAAAAAGCCAGGGCATCGCCGTGCTGGGCACGGGCGATGCATTCGCTTTCGTCAAGATGGCGGAAGGATTTCATGGTGGACGACCATGTCAACGAACCAGGGGCATGAAAGTTCCATGGTTACTGTTGGCAAGCAACCCCTTCCTGGGAGCAGCCAGCCGCTACCGCCCATGCTACAGGCCCTGCGCCCAAGGGCGCAGAACTGTGGTCAAGGGAGGGGATCAGCCGATGGTCATCAGGCTCGCATTGCCTCCGGCGGCTGCGGTGTTCACGCTCACCGAGCGCTCGTGCACCAGGCGCTCCAGGGGAACGTCGGTGGCGCCTGTCGGCAGGCCCGTCACACCGACGATGGGGCCAGGGCGCTGCGCTACCGCCTGGCAGACTGCGCGCAGCGCATCGGCATCGCCATGGTGCAGCACCGCGTCGAACCACACGCTTTCGGCCTGCCATTGGGCGACCAGCGACACATGTTCCTGCACGGCTTCAGGCAGTTGCTGGTGCAGGGCCTCGCATTCCGCGGGCCACAGGGCCTGTCCGCCTGCCGCCAGTACCGCTGCCAGCTGGGTCAGGCGGTCGGCATCGCTGGAGGCCAGGCACAGCACCCGTGCACGCGGCAGGATGCTGTAGGTGTTGCTTTCGCCCGTGGGGCCGGGCAGGGCCTGGGTGATGTGGGCGGGCGACAGGCGGGCCATGCGTTCGCAAGCGCTCGCGCATGCGGTGTGGCGCTGGCTGGCCCAGGCCTGCAATGCCATGAGTGCCGTGGGCGCGTGCCCCTGCGGCTGCTCGCCGCGCAGGGACAGGGCCAGTGCGCCCGCAGGATGGCGCGAGAGCATGCGCAGCAGGTACAGCGGGCCTCCGGCCTTGGGGCCGGTGCCCGACAGGCCTTCTCCGCCAAAAGGTTGCACGCCCACCACAGCGCCCACCATGTTGCGGTTCACGTAGATGTTCCCGGCATGGGCCAGCGCCAGCACTTGTGCGATGGTTTCGTCAATGCGGGTGTGCAGGCCCAGCGTAAGCCCATAGCCGGTGGCGGCAATCTGCTGCATCAGGCGCGCCAGGTCCTTGCGGGCGTAGCGCACCACGTGCAGCACGGGGCCGAACACTTCGCGCTGCAGTTGGGCCAGGCTGTCGATTTCGATCAGTGTGGGGGGCACGAAGGTGCCGGCATCCGAGGGCCGGTGTTCGTCCGCCTGGAAAACCCGGTTGCCCTTGGTGCGCAGGGCTTCGATGTGGGCCAGGATGCCTGCCTGCGCTTCGCGGTCGATCACCGGCCCCACGTCCACGCGCAGGGCGTCGGGCCTGCCCAGGCGCAGTTCGGCCATGGCGCCCTGGAGCATGGCCACGATGCGGTCGGCCGCTTCCTCCTGCACGCACAGCACACGCAGGGCCGAGCAGCGCTGCCCGGCGCTGTCGAAGGCCGAGGCCACGGCGTCGCCCACCACCTGCTCGGCCAGCGCGGACGAGTCCACCACCATGGCGTTCTGTCCGCCGGTTTCGGCGATCAGCGTGACCGGGTTGCCGCGTGCGTCCAGCCGTCCGGCCAGCGTGCGCTGCAGAATGCGCGCCACTTCCGTGGAGCCAGTGAACACCACGCCCATGGTGCGTGCATCGCCCACCAGGCGTGCGCCCACGGTCTCGCCCTGGCCGGGCAGCAGCTGTACGGCGGCCCTGGGCACGCCTGCCTGCCACAAGGCGCGCACGGCTTGCGCGGCGATCAGCGGTGTCTGCTCGGCGGGCTTGGCCAGCACCGTGTTGCCTGCGGCCAGAGCCGCAGCCACCTGACCCACAAAAATGGCCAGCGGAAAGTTCCACGGGCTGATGCAGACCACCGGGCCCAGGGGGAGGTGGGTGTCGTTGTGGAAGTCGGCCTTCACCTGTGCGGCGTAGTAGCGCAGGAAGTCCACCGCTTCGCGCACCTCGGCCACGCCGTTGGCGCAGGTCTTGCCTGCCTCGCGCATCAGCAGGCCCAGGAGCTGCGGCATCTGCGCTTCGAGCAGGTCGGCGGCGCGCAGCAGGGCGTTGGCACGCTCCGCCGGGGCAGTGGCTGCCCAGGGGGCAGCCGCCTCGCTGGCCCAGGCCAGGGCCTGGTCCACCTCGGCCAGCGTCGCTTCCTGCACCTGGCCGACCACATCCTGGTAGTCTGCTGGGTTGCGCACCGGCTGGGTGGTGCCGGGGGCGGTGTCTTGGACCAGCAGCGGCCCGGCGTGCCAGGGCTGCAGCGCGCTTTGGCGCAAGGTGGTGGACAGGTCGGTCAGCACCTGCTCATTGGCCAGATCCAGCCCTTGCGAGTTGTTGCGCTCCGAGCCATACAGCCGCACCGGCAGCGGAATGCGTGGGTGGGGCAGGCCGGCGGCACCCTCCATCTGGGCCGCTTGCAGCACGGCAGCCACCGGGTTTTGTACCAGGTCTTCCAATGCCACGGCGGGGTCGGCAATGCGGTTGACGAAGGACGTATTGGCGCCGTTTTCCAGCAGGCGGCGCACCAAATAGGCCAGCAGGGTTTCGTGCGTGCCCACGGGGGCGTAGATGCGGCAGGGGCGGCCCAGCTTGCCTGCGGTGACGGCGCCCACCACCTGCTCGTACAGCGGCTCGCCCATGCCGTGCAGGCACTGGAACTCGTACTGGCCCGCGTAGTAGTTGTGGCCCGCCATGTGGTAGATGGCCGCCAGCGTGTGTGCGTTGTGCGTGGCAAATTGGGGGTAGATGGCTTCGGGTGCGGCCAGCAGCTTGCGCGCGCAGGCGAGGTAGGACACGTCGGTATGCACCTTGCGCGTGTACACGGGGTAGTCGGTCAGGCCATCGACCTGGGCGCGCTTGATCTCGCTGTCCCAGTACGCGCCCTTGACCAGGCGCACCATGAGGCGGCGCTGCGTGCGGCGGGCCAGGTCCACGCAGAAGTCGATGACGAAGGGGCAGCGCTTCTGGTAGGCCTGGATCACGAAGCCAATGCCGTTCCAGCCCTGCAGGCTGGGAGCGTGGCACAGGCGTTCGAGCAGGTCGAGCGAGGTCTCCAGGCGCTCGGTCTCTTCGGCGTCGATGTTCAGGCCGATGTCGTACTGGCGCGCCAGCTCGGCCAGGCGCAGCACGCGCGGGAACAGCTCGTCCATCACGCGCTGCCATTGGGCGCGGCTGTAGCGTGGGTGCAGGGCCGACAGCTTGATGGAGATGCCGGGCCCTTCGTAAATGCCGCGCCCGTTGGATGCCTTGCCGATGGCGTGGATGGCCTGTTCGTAGGACTGGTAGTAGCGCGCGGCGTCTTCGCTGGTGAGCGCGGCCTCGCCCAGCATGTCGTAGGAGTAGCGGAAGCCTTCGGCTTCCATGGTGCGGGCGTTGGTCAGCGCATCGGCAATGGTTTCGCCGGTCACGAACTGCTCGCCCATCATGCGCATGGCCATGTCCACGCCCTTGCGGATCAGCGGCTCGCCGCCTTTGCCAATGAGCCGCCCCAGCGATGCAGAGAGGCTGCCCTCGCTGTGCGTGGCCGTGAGCTTGCCGGTCAGCAGCAAGCCCCAGGTGGCAGCATTGACGAAGAGCGAGGGGCTCTTGCCCAGGTGATGTTCCCACTGACCGTTGCTGATCTTGTCGCGGATCAGTGCGTCGCGCGTGGCGGCGTCGGGAATGCGCAGCAGGGCTTCGGCCAGGCACATCAGCGCCACCCCTTCTTGCGAGGAGAGTGCAAATTCCTGCAGCAGCCCCTGCACGATGCCGGCGCGGCCTGCCGAGGCCTTGCGCTGGCGCAGTGTGCCCGCGATGCGCAGGGCCAGTGCCTGGGTGGCCTGGTCCTTGTCCTGCGGAAGGCGGGCCTGTTCCAGCAGAGGGGCCAGGGCCACGGGTTCGGGCACGCGGGTGGCGGCAGTGATGGCGGCGCGCAGCGGGCTCGTGTCGGCTGGGCGGGGGGCGAAGGCGGCAAAGGCTGTGGTCATGGCGGAGGTGGGGATGTGGTGGATCCAGGCACCTGTGGCCCGGAATGTGCGCATCATCCTTCGAAGAGGGATGAATTAATATCCAAATAATTGCATCGAAAACAAATAATTCACTACCAATGGAAAAACACCCCGATGATCTGGACCGTATCGACCGCAAGATTCTGGCGATCCTGCAGGAAGACGGTCGCATATCCAACCTCAAGCTCGCCGAGAGCGTGGCGCTCTCACCCACGGCCGTGCTGGCGCGCGTACAGCGCCTGACGCGCGAGGACTACATCGTGGGCTACGAGGCGCGGCTCAATCCGCTCAAGCTTGGCGCCGGGATGCTGGTGTTTGTGGAAGTGCTCCTCGACCGCACCACGCCCAATGTGTTCGAGCAGTTCAAGGCCGCTGTGCAGGTGCGCCCCGAGATCATGGAATGCCACATGGTGGCGGGCGGCTTTGACTACCTGCTCAAGACGCGCACGGCCGACATGAATGCCTACCGCGAATTTGCGGGCGCCGTGCTGTGGCAACTGCCGGGTGTGCGTGAGACGCGCACCTATGCGGTGATGGAGGAAGTCAAGCACAGCACCCGCTTGCCGCTGTGAGGGCTTGCCTGGCCAGTGTGGCCCGGCATAATCGCGCCAGACTAAGTTCTAAGCAAACCGAGGAGAAGAACCATGCGCGCGTTCCGTTGTGCTGCCCTGGCCCTGTGCGGGGTGCTGGGTGCCCAGCAGGCACTGGCCACCTGCTATGTGGTCTATGGCCCGGATGACCAGGTGCTGTACCGTTCGACGGAGCCACCGGTCGATCTGTCCTTGCCACTGCACCAGACCCTGCCCAAGGTGGCGCCGGGCGGAAAGTTGGTGTTCTCGCTGGACAACTACGGTTGCGATGCCGAAGTCAACCGCCTGACCCCCAAGATGGCCTTGCCCGCGCCAACCCAACCCCCCATCCCCAAAGCCAGCCCCGACCCGCAAGGCTGAGACAATCGGGGGCATGAGCGAATCCAAAGACCAATCCCCCGATACCCCCTCGGGCCTGAGCGCGGCCCCCGAACTCCCTGACGGCCATTTGCTGGTGCAGGCCCTGGACCTGGATGCCCAGGGCGTGGCCCGCAAGCCTGATGGCAAGGTGGTGTTCATTGATGGCGCATTGCCCACCGAGGTGGTCAGCGCCAACACCCACCGCAAGAAGAACAACTGGGAACAGGCCAGCCTGACGGCCATCCACCGCGAATCGTCTCAGCGTGTGCGGCCTGCCTGTCCGCACTTCGGCCTGCACGCCGGAGCCTGTGGCGGCTGCAAGATGCAGCACCTGGACATGGCGGCGCAGGTTGCCGTCAAACAGCGTGTGCTGGAGGACAACCTGTGGCACCTGGGCAAGGTGCGGGCCGAGACCCTGCTGCGCCCCATCGAAGGGCCTTCGTGGGGCTACCGCTACCGTGCGCGCCTGTCGGTGCGCCATGTGCTGAAAAAGGGCATGGTGCTGGTGGGTTTTCACGAGCGCAAGAGCCGCTACATCGCGGACATGCAGACCTGCAAGATCCTGCCGCCGCATGTCGATGCCCTGCTCATGCCGCTGCGGGCACTCATTGGCAGCCTGGACGCACGCGACACCTGCCCGCAGATCGAACTGGCGTGTGGCGATACCGTCACCGCCCTGGTGCTGCGCCATCTGGAGCCTCTGTCCGATGCCGACAAGCAGCGGCTGCGTATCTTTGCCCAGGCCCGTGGCGTGCAATGGTGGCTGCAGCCCAAGGGGCCGGACACGGTGCACCTGCTCGACGAAGCCTCCGAGCCCTTGGCGTATGACCTGCCCGACTTTGGCATCACCATGCCTTTTCGGCCCACCGATTTCACGCAGGTCAACCCGCACATCAACCGCGTGCTGGTCTCGCGCGCGCTGCGCCTTTTGGAGGTGCAGCCCCACGAGCGCGTCATCGACTGGTTCTGCGGCCTGGGCAACTTCACCCT
Source organism: Burkholderiales bacterium (assembly GCA_016192425.1). GTDB lineage: Bacteria > Pseudomonadota > Gammaproteobacteria > Burkholderiales > Burkholderiaceae_C > Simplicispira. The sequence goes on along the minus strand of JACPUE010000055.1, from coordinate 31,081 downwards.
GCCGCTGGCCACGCAGGCGTGCGAGGTGCTGGGCATAGAAGGCAGCGAGACGCTGGTGGCCCGCTCGCGCGAAAATTATGAGAAAAACAAGGCCCTGGCGCCCGCCCATAAAGCGCTGGCAGCTACAAAATTTGTAGCGCGCAACCTGTTTGACATGACGCCCGAGATGCTGGTGGCCGACGGCCAGGCCGACAAATGGCTGGTTGATCCGCCGCGCGAAGGGGCCTTTGCATTGGCCAAGGCGCTGGCCGACATCGAACAGGCGCGGCGCGGGGCCGAAGGCGCGCTGGTGCTGCCGGCAGCGGCGCAGCACTGGACACCGCCGCGGCGCATCGTCTATGTGAGCTGCAACCCCGCCACGCTGGCACGCGATGCGGGCCTGCTGGTGCACCAGGCGGGCTACCGCTGCACGGCGGCGGGGGTGGTCAACATGTTCCCGCACACGGCACACGTCGAAAGCATGGCTGTGTTCGAGCGCGGGTGATCACTTCTCGCCGCTGGCCTCGCGTTTTTCCGAGGCGGCGGGCTTGGGGGCCGGGGGAGGAATGACCGAAGGGCTGCCTTCGATCTTGTTCTCGCGCATGTACTGGTCCATTTCCTTCCAGCCCGCAAAGATGGCGGACTTGCTGGCCTTGGGGTTCAGGGCATAGCAATCCTCCGGGCCGCGCAGGGCGTGGCGGCATGCGCCGCCTATGGCCTTGGCTTCTTCCTCGCGCTGGGCAATGCGCGGATCAGGGCCCAGGCCAGGGATGGCGGCCAACTGGTCGCACCCGGCCAGCAGCAGGGCCAGGGCGGTGGCGGAGAGAGCGCGAAGACGCATGTCGCAAGGGCTTTCAACGGGGTTCTGCACCCATTATCGGCAGCCGCGCCCCTGGTTTGAGCGTTGGGTGCCGGTCAGGCGCAAAAAAAGGCCCCGAAGCTGGGGCCTTGGCGGCAGGGTGGGCATGGGCAAAAGACGCTCAGCCTCTCAGTCGCGCTCGCCCCCCAGGATACCCAGCAGGGCCAGCAGGCTCTGGAACACGTTGAAGAGATCCAGGTACAGGGCCAGCGTGGCGCTGATGTAGTTGGTCTCGCCGCCGTCCAGGATCTGCTTGAGGTCGTACAGCATGTAGGCGCTGAAGATGCCGATGGCCGCCACCGAGACGGCCATCATGCCCGCAGACGAGCCCACGAACACGTTGATGATGCTGCCCACCATGAGCACCATGAGCACCATGAGCACCATGGCGCCCACGAACAGCCACTTGCCCATGCCCGAGAGGTCGCGCTTGATGGTGGTGGCCAGGCTGGCCATGACGAAGAACACGCCCGCCGTGCCGGCAAAGGCCGTCATGATGAGGTCCGAGCCGTTCTTGAAGCCCAGCACCATGCCGATCAGGCGTGAGAGCATCAGGCCCATGAAGAAGGTGAAGCCCAGCAGCACGGGCACGCCAGCGGCTGAATGCTTGGTCTTCTCGATGGCGAACATGAAGCCGAAGGCCCCACCCAGGAACACCACCATGCCGACGCCGCCGCGCAGGGCCTGGGTGATGCCCGTGGCCACGCCGATCCAGGCGCCCAGCACGGTGGGCAGCAGGCTCAGCGCCAGCAGCCAGTAGGTGTTGCGCAGTACCTTGTGGCGCTGCTCCTGCGAAATGCCGTAGCCATAGTCCGCAGAGGGGAGGGTGGTGACCCGTTCGTTCATCGTTGCTTTCCTGAGTGACCTGCACAGCGCAGGTGGGCGCATTGTAGGTGGGGGTACAGACAGCGCCTGCCCCACCGGGGGGGCAATACCCTGCTTTCGGTCAAGGTTCTTTTGACCGGCAGGCAGGTGACGTGCTTGCGTGTGGTGGCTATGCTGGGCGCTCACCCTTTCCCGGCCCTTGCGGTCGATTTCAACGCGGCCCACAAGGCCCCGCACTCCATGAAGACCATCTCTACCCTCGAACTGGCAGACATCAAGACAATCGCCGCAGCGGCCGAAGCCGAGGCCTTGCAGCACCAGTGGGCCGTGACCATCGCCATCGTCGATGCTGGCGGCCATCTGCTGTGGCTGCAACGCCTGGACGGCGCGGCGCCTGTCTCAGCGCACATTGCACCCGCCAAGGCACGCACGGCAGCGCTGGGGCGGCGCGAGAGCAAGGTGTACGAAGACATCATCAACAATGGCCGCACCGCATTCCTGAGTGCACCCGAGATCGATGGCCTGTTGGAGGGCGGTGTCCCCATCCTGCAGGGCGGCCAGTGCTTGGGCGCCGTGGGCGTGAGCGGCGTGAAGTCCACCGAGGATGCGCAGATCGCCAAGGCAGGAATCGCATCCTTGGGGCTTTGAATGCTATGAAAATAATAGCTGCTTACGCTCATATTCATTGCGGTAGAGCAGAATTTGAACCATAAAAAAAACCGGCATTTGCCGGTTTTTTGTGCGGGGTGCGGGAAAAAAAGCCTGGCTACGCGGAGGTAAACCGTTGGCTGGCTAAAACGACCCTTATGAACCGGAGAACCGGTCCGGGAGTCGCCCCACGATGAAACTATTTGGTCAGGATCAGCTTGCCCAGGCGCGTGGCCTGCAGGCGGTACAGCGCGCCGTTGTGGTGGATGGTGACCGCCTTGTGTCCGCGCAGCAGGCTGTGGCTGTCTACGGCGGGCAGCTTGAGAGCATCGGCCCCGGCTTCCAGGGCTGCAGGCAGAAGGCCTTGGGCAAGTGCGGCAACCTGGGAGGCATGGAGCGCAGAAGAATGGGGCATGGCGGCTTGCATGGTGGAGTGTCTGAAAAGCTGTTCGATGCAGTAATGATAACGATTCGCAATTACTTGTCTAGGGCTTTTCAGAGTACCAGTGCAAAATTTGTGGTTATTACTGCGGATCGGTCACAAAACCAATCTTGCGCAGGCCCGCGCGCTGGGCGCTGGCCATGGCCACTGCCACGCGCTCGTAGCGCACCTCGCGGTCGCCGCGGATGTGCAGGTCGGGCTGGGGCTCCTTGGCGGCTTCGGCCTGCATCATGGCAGACAGCCTGGTTTCGTCCATTTCCTCGCCGTTCCAGAAGTACCGGCCATCGGCCGTCACGCTCAGGCGGATGGTTTCGGGCTTCACGTCTTCGGGCTGGTTGGCGGCGCGGGGCAAGTCCACCTGCACCGAGTGCTTCATCACGGGCACGGTGATGATGAAGATGATGAGCAGCACCAGCATCACGTCCACCAGGGGCGTCATGTTGATCTCGTTCATCACGTCGTCGGTATCGTCCTGGGTACCGAAGGCCATGTTCAGTTCCCCTTCTTGAGCGTGCGCACGTTGCCAGCCTCGCCAGCGGCACCCACGCGGGCGCCCGTGATGAAGTAGGCGTGAAGGTCATGGGCAAAGCTGTTCAGGCGCGTGAGGATGTGCTTGTTGCCGCGCACCAGTGCGTTGTAGCCCAGCACGGCTGGAATGGCCACCGCCAGGCCCAGCGCGGTCATGATCAGTGCTTCGCCGATGGGGCCCGCCACCTTGTCGATCGTTGACTGCCCCGATACGCCAATGGCCAGCAGTGCGTGGTAGATGCCCCACACGGTGCCGAACAGGCCGATGAAGGGGGCGGTGGAGCCCACCGAGGCCAGGATGGCCAAGCCCGCCTGCAGCCGGGCAGTAAAGCCGTCGATGTAGTTGCGCATGCACCCGGTGACCCAATCGCTCACATCCAGGCTGTCGTGCAACTGGGCCTTGGTGTTGCGGTGGTGGGCCGTGGCCTCGCGCCCTTCGATGGCCAGTTGGCGGAAAGGGTTGCTGGGGTCATTGCCCAGGCGGTTGAGCCCGTCGGCCAGGTCGTCGCTGTGCCAGAAGGAGGATACCGACTGCGCATGCTTTTTGAAGCGCATGATGTCCAGCGCCTTGATAAGGATGACGACCCAGGATGCCAGCGACATGCACAGCAGCAGCACTGCCACGGTGCGGGTCACAAAATCGCCCTGGATCCAGACGTTGGCGATGCCGAATTGTGTTTCCATGAAAACTCCTGAGATTTATTCGAGAACAAAATTGATGGGGACGAGGTACCACATGGCTTCGGGCACGCCGTTGCGCTTGCCGGGCACGAACTTCCAGCGCGAGACGGTTTCCTGGGCCTGGCGGTCCAGGCGTTCAAAGCCGCTGGAGCGGTTGATTTCGATTTTTTGCGGCTGGCCATCGGTGCTGATGAACACGCGCAGCACCACCTTGCCCTGCTCGCCCATGCGTTTGCTGATGGCGGGGTAGGCGGGTGCGGGGTTCTGCAGGTAGGCGGCGTTGCTTGACGGCAGTTCGATGCGCGGGGGCGCCGGGGGCGCTTCGGGCGTGGCCACGGGGGCGGCCGTGATGGGCGCATTGCTGGGGGCCGGGGGCTCGGCTGGCACCACCGGTGCATTGTCCGAGGGCGGGGCGTTGGTCACTGGCAGCGGCTGTGGCGCAGGGCGTGGCGTGGGTGTGCGCACCGTCTTGGGTTGTGGTTTGGGCGGTGTGGGGGGCGGGGGCTCGGGCGCCACCACAGGCGCAGGCGGGGTGACGAACTCGGTCAGCAAGGCCGCCGGGACAATCACTTCCACCGCGCGCCGCAGCAGGCCGGTGTGCAGTGCCCACAGTGCCACCACATGCAGCAGCACCACGGCAATGGCGATCAGTGCGTTGCGTCCCAGGCCTCTGGGTTGCGCTTCTTCGTAGGTCATGGTCATGGATGGAAGCAAGGAGTCGGCTTGGCGCGCGCGATGCACACACGCCTTGCGTTGGAGGGTACCCAACCGAGGGCTAGGGGCGCAGTATCCAGAAGGAGCCCAACACCACCAGCAACAGGCAAATGCCAAGGGCAGATACCGGTGCCATGGGTCATCCAGCGCAGGCGCAGGCCTGCATGGCAAAAGCGTCATTGTGCACTGCCGCGACGGGAGCGCTTGCATGGCATTGGGCTACCAGGTCGCGCGCACAGCCTTCGCAGTTGCCACACTGGGTGGCAACGCCCAGTTCCAGTTGGATTTCGTCAAAACCCATGCCTGCCCTGGCAAAACGTGCAATCTCGCGGTCGGAGATGCGGTGGCAGACGCAGACGATCATGGTGGGCAGGGAGGGGTTGGTGACGTAGCGATTATAAATACGAATTGGTCGCATTACCAGTTTTTTCGCATGCTTGGCCCATCACCCGTGCAGGAGGGAGGCACAAGCCGTCCGGCGGCACACAGCGTTGCGGCACCCCAAAAAGACAACCGCCCAAGGTGGGCGGTTGTCTGGAATTCTGCAGGCGTTCAGAATTTCATCGTCGCGGTGAGCTGGAACAGGCGGCCAGCCCCGGGTATGTAGTGGCCCGTGTACAGCGCATCGGCGTACAGCTTGTTGGTCACGTTGGTGAGGTTGGCCTTGAGGCTGTAACGTTCGTTGATGGTGTATTCGGCCATCAGGTCGCCCGTCACGTAGCCAGGAGCAGACCAGCCTGGGTTGCGGTTGGGTGTTTGCGAACTGCGGAAGTTCAGGCCGCCACCCACACGCAACTGGGGTGTGATCTGGTAGGTCGTCCAGACCGTGCCGCTGTGGCGCGGGGTGAGCGAGGGGCGGGTTCCCTGGCCTTCAGCACCTTCGGCGCCGATGTCGATTTTTGCACTGGGCATCCACATGTAGGAGCCATAGACTTCCCATTTGGAGGTGAGAAGGCCGGAGAAATCGATCTCGGCACCAGCCGCATGGCGCTTACCCGAGAGCACGGCAATGTTCAGCTCGGGGTCTGTGTTGCGTTCGTGCAGCTTGGTGGAGTGGAACACCGCCAGGCGTGTGGTGAAGCGCTTGTCTGCAGAGTCGATCTTGGCGCCGATCTCGATGTTGCGGCTGGATTCAGGCGGCGTGTTGACCGTGGCGGCGCTGTACGAATACGTGTCCCCCGAGGTGTTGAACGAAGTGCCATAGGAGAAGTGGTACGACTGCAGCGGCGAAGGCTGGTACAGCACGCCAAGGCGCTTGCTCCATTCCGAGATTTTCTGGCGGTAGGCCGTGGTCGTGACCGGACCGGCCGCCGTGTTCGGAATGGCGTAGGTGTTGTAGCTGCCGTCCATGCTGTCGTAGCGCAGGCCGCCCAGCAGCTTCCAGTCTGGGGCTACCTGCACCAGATCCTGTGCATACATTCCCCAGCCCTTGGCATCGAAGTCGCTGGTGGTGCGCAGCACGCGGCTGCTTTCATCCGCCCAGGCGCCGTCGTTGGGCGAGCCAACCGTGGTGGTGGGCTTGTTGGGAACTGCGCCACCTTGCGCGGCGCTGCGTGCGCCGTACACCTGTTTCTTCTCGTGGGCAAAGTCGGCTCCCGTGAGAAGTTCGTGGCGCACACCCAGTGCTTCGAACTTGTTGCTGAAATCGCTTTGCAAGTGCACCGTGTCCATGTCCTGGATCTTCAGGTTGGCGCCGCGCCGCAAGACCGTGTTGGGGCCGAAATTTCCCAGATTGGCAGCCACACCGCCGGGCTGCAGTTCTGCTGCCGCCAGGCGGATGGCGCCTGCGCGCTGGTCGCGCTCGAATTTTCCGGCACGCAGTTGCGTCTTGAGTTCTGCGCTGCCATCGAAGCGGTGTACATGGGCCAAGGTGGCCATGCTGGCGCTGCCGTCGTTGTAGTCGCTCTTCATCCCGTAATAAGCGGTCGGATCCAGCGGCAGCATGGTCGTATCTGCCGCGCTGGACGATGCGGTGCGGCGGATCCATGGCAGGCCATAGTTCATGCCGTTGTTGTTGTTGAGGTGGTACAGGCCGAGGGAAAATTCGTCGCGCGTGCCAATGCCCCAGGCGTAGGTGCCCGCAATGCCGTTCTTGTCCAGGCTGCTGCCGGCGCCGTTGTTCTTGGCTTCGGTGGCCATGGTGTTGATGCGCAGGGCCGCGTTCTCGCCGGTGTGCAGGTTGAAATCGCCCGTCACGCGGCGGTAGGCATGGCTTCCCAGCGTCACGTCCACCTGGTGGGCATCGATCAGGCGCGGCGCCTTGCTCACCTGGTTGACGGCGCCGCCGGTCGATCCCCGGCCAAACAGCATGGATGCAGAGCCACGCAGCACCTCCATGCGATCGAGGTTGAAGGTGTCGCGCTCGTAGAAGGCGGGGTCGCGCATGCCGTCGATGAACATGTCGCCTGTGCTTTGCAGGGCAAAGCCGCGCAGGCGGATGTCCTCTTCGCCACCTTCGGCCGCCAGGAAGGTCACACCTGCGGTGTTCTTGAGCGCCTCCTTGACGGTGTCGAGGTTGCGGTCATCAATCAGGCGTTCGGTCACCACCGTGACGGATTGCGGAATGTCGCGCAGCTTCTGCTTGCCCTTGCCGATGGTGGTTTCGGTGGCGCGCACGCTGTCCTTGCCCTCGGCCGTTTCGGCGCGCTCGCGCACCGTGACTGGTGCCAGGCTGCGGTCTGCGCTGTTGTCCTGCGCTTGCGCCTGTACATCCAGGGAGGCGGCCAGCATAAGGATGGCCATTGGCAGCAGCCGGATGGTGGACGGAGGGGTGTGAGAAAACTGCTGCGCGCTCAGATTGCGCTGCGCGGGGGGGTATGCCAATCGGGCCTCCATGGGAAAGAGCAATGCACAGGCGGCATGCGCGCCACGGCGCATGCTGCAAAAGAGGCGAGTGGGCAATGGCTGACGCGGAGGTTTGGCTATGCAGGAGCTCGCTTTCAAATGTTAAGCTGAACAAGATTGATTTCTGTTCAAATTGACTTAACTCAAGGGTATTTCGTTGCCTACGGGCAACAAAAAAGCCGGCGGGGCCGGCTTTTGGGGTGGGTGCGCCGTCGCTTACTGGACGTGCTTGCCGATCAGGCCGGCCATTTCGAACATGGACACCTGGTCTTTGCCGAAAATGGGCTTGAGCTTGGCGTCGGCATTGATCATGCGCTTGTTGGCGCTGTCTTGCAGCTTCTGGGCCTTGATGTAGACCCATAGCTTGCTGATGATCTCGGTGCGCGGCAGAGGGCTTGCGCCTACCACGGCGGCCAGCGCCGGGCTGGGGGTGAGCGCCTTCATGAACGCGGCGTTGGGGGTGCGCTTCTTGGCGGGAGCAGCGGTCTTGGCTGCGGCGCTCTTGGCCGGGGCTTTCTTAGCAGTTGCCATGTTCGGATTTTCCTTCTTGGGATTGGTCAATAGCGCCAGCGAAAACCTGCATGTCCACTGGCAGGTCGATGCTAACGGCAAAAAAACTGCTTTCCAAGCGAGCAGACAGTTTTTTTGCTTCGGCTTGTTGCTGTGGCGCCATGGCAGGGGCGGTTCAGTGCGGAGAGGGAGGGGGTGGCTGGCGTCCTGCGGGGGCGGGGCAGGTGCAGCGCGGAGGGGCTCAGTGGCAAGCCGCCTGGTTGTTGACGATGCGGCGCAGCGCATCGGGACTGAGGATGCGCACGTGGCGCTGCTTGACTTCGACAATGCCGTCGTCCACGAACTTGGAGAAGGTGCGGCTCACGGTTTCGAGCTTGAGGCCGAGGTAGCTGCCGATTTCCTCGCGCGTCATGCGCAGCACCAGTTCAGACTGGGAAAAGCCGCGTGCGTGCAGGCGCTGCACCAGGTTGAGCAAAAAGGCGGCCAGGCGTTCTTCGGCGCGCATGCTTCCCAGCAGCAGCATCACGCCATGCTCGCGCACGATCTCGCGGCTCATGATCTTGTGCACATGGTGCTGCAGGGCGTTGACCTCGCGCGAAAGCTCCTCGATGCGCTCGAACGGCATCACGCACACCTCGGCGTCTTCCAGGGCCACGGCGTCGCAGGTGTGGTGGTCGTTCACGATGCCATCCAGGCCGATGATCTCGCCCGCCATCTGGAACCCGGTGACCTGGTCGCGCCCGTCCTCGGTGGCTACGCAGGTCTTGAAAAAGCCCGTGCGTATGGCAAACAGTGAGGTAAAGGCTTCGCCGTTGCGGAACAAAGTGCTGCCGCGCTTGATCTTTCGGCGCACAGCCACCACGTCGTCGATGCGGCGCAACTGGTCGTCGGTCAGCCCCACGGGCATGCACAGTTCGCGCAAATTGCAGTTGGAGCAGGCCACCTTGATGGTCTGCGGATTCATGTGCAAGGGAACCTGAGGATCCTCGCATGCCGGGCCTGCCGCATCTGTGTCAGATGGTGACCGGGCAATGGGAATGCGATGGGGGGGTGACATAGGTCAAATTATGACCGATTCGCCCGCTGGGCCTTCAAACCAGCACTCGCCTGTCGGATGCTTGACGGGAATCAAGAGGCGGGGCGGCAATCTGGTGCACATTAGCCAGGCTAGCCAGGAACAACAATGACAATTGTCACCCCCGAATTACTGACCCGCTACGACGTCTCCGGTCCGCGCTACACCTCTTATCCCACGGCCGACCGCTTTGTGGACGCATTTGGCGAGCAGGACTATGTGCTCGCCCTGGGACAGCGCCGCCAAAGCCCCGTGGGCAAGGCCTTGCCGCTGTCCATCTACGTGCACATTCCGTTCTGCGAATCGCTGTGCTACTACTGCGCCTGCAACAAGATCATCACCAAGCACCACGACCGTGCCGATGTGTACCTGCGCTACCTGCAGCGCGAGATCGATCTGCACACCGCGCATTGCGGCGTGGGCCAGACGGTCAGCCAGGTGCATTTCGGCGGGGGCACACCCACCTTCCTGTCGGACGAGGGCCTGCGCGACCTCATGGGCATGTTGCGCAGCAGCTTCACGCTGGTTTCGGGGGGGGAGTATTCCATCGAGGTCGATCCGCGCACCGTCGATGCCGACCGCCTGGCGCTGTTGGCCGAACTGGGCTTCAACCGCCTGAGCTTCGGCGTACAGGACTTTGACCCCGAGGTGCAAAAGGCAGTGCACCGCATCCAGCCTGCTGAGCAGGTGTTCGCCCTGGTCGAATCCGCGCGCCGCATCGGCTTTGACTCCATCAACGTCGACCTGATCTATGGCCTGCCAAAGCAGACGCCGGAATCCTTTGACCGCACGCTGGCCCAGGTGGCCCAGTTGCGGCCAGACCGCATTGCCTTGTACGCCTACGCCCACCTGCCCGAGCGCTTCAAGGCGCAGCGGCGCATCGTGTGGGCCGATCTGCCCATGGCTTCATCCAAAGTGTCGATGCTGGCGCGCTCGCTGGAAGCCTTCAGCACCGCGGGCTATGTGTATGTGGGCATGGACCACTTTGCCCTGCCTGAGGACGCGCTGGCCGTTGCCAAGCGCCAGGGGCGGCTGCACCGCAACTTCCAGGGCTACAGCACGCAGCCGGACTGTGACCTCATCGGCCTGGGCGTATCCGCCATCGGCCGTGTGGGCGCCACCTACAGCCAGAACGCCAAGACGCTGGAAGACTACTACGACCTGCTCAACCAGGGCCGCCTGCCCGTGGTGCGCGGCCTGGCCCTCACCCGCGATGATCTGGTGCGCCGCGCCGTCATCATGGCCATCATGTGCCAGGGTGAATTGCTGTTCGAGCCGCTGGAACAGGCCTGGCTGATCAACGTGCGGGACTACTTCGCGTCGGAGCTGGAGCAGCTCAAGGACCTGGAGCAGCAGGGCCTTGTCACCGTCAACGACGAAGGCCTGGAAGTCACCGCCATGGGCTGGTACTTCGTGCGTGCCATTGCCATGGTGTTCGACAGGTATTTCCAGGCTGACAAGAACCGCGCGCGGTTTTCACGCATCATTTAGTGTAGTGTTTCCCGATCTGATCCTCCTGCATGCTTTCCTCCCTGGCCTGGACCGCGTTCATCATGGGGCTTGCGGGCGGGTCGCACTGCCTGGTCATGTGCGCGGCGCCCTGCAGTGCCGTGGTTTCGGGCGCTGATGCGCAATCAGTGCAGGCCGTTCAGACCGTGCACTGGGCGGGCCGCGCGCCCGAGTGGCGCCGATGGGGGGCCTACCATCTGGGGCGCATCCTAGGCTATAGCCTGGTGGGCGCACTGGCCGCTGTGGCCCTGCAGAGCCTGGCATGGCTGACCCAGCATGCGTCTGCACTGCGTCCCGTGTGGACCTTTTTCCACGTGGCTGCGCTGGCCTGGGGAGTCTTGCTGTTGCTGCAGGCGCGCCAGCCCGCCTGGGTGGAGCGTGCCGGGCGTTCGGTCTGGAAACGGGTTCAGCCGCTGGTGCGGTCGCAGACCGGGGTGTTCGCTGCGGGCATGCTCTGGTCGCTGATGCCTTGTGGCCTGCTGTATTCGGCCTTGCTGGTGGCTGCGCTGACGGGTGGCGCGCTCCAAGGCGCGTTGGCCATGGCACTTTTTGCCCTGGGCAGCGGGCTGTGGCTGTGGTTGGGGCCCTGGGCCTGGCTGCAGTTGCGCACCCGCGTCAACGCCTGGAGGAGCGACTGGGGCTCCCGGCTGGCGGGGCTCATGCTGTGCGGCGTGGCTGCCTGGGCCCTGTGGCACGACCTGATCTACCGGCCCTCGCTGATCTGCGAATAGATACTGTTGTTGCTATATTGCAGCATTTGGCTGGCCGAATCTTATTCGGCTGTTCCAGCGCTTGATAATGCAAGGCGATGGTTTTGTGACTTACGGAAACGCCACGCCTCTGCAATGGAAGAAGAGCCCTCCATCCTGGTGGACGTCCACCAATTGCGCATCGGCATGTATATCGTGCTCGATCTGGGTTGGCTCAGCCATCCGTTTCCGGTCAACCGCTTTCGCATCGCCTCCGATTCGCAACTGGAGATCCTGCGTGAACTCGGACTGGGCAAAGTCCGCTGCATTCCGTCGTTGAGCGATCATGAAGTGCTGGAGGGCGTGCCGTCCCCGGTGAATGGCCAAGCTGCGCCGCCCGGTCCGGGTGAGGTTCCCAATGGCAAGGGCCGCGCCACTGCCGCGCCAGACATCGCGCAAATCGATGAACGGCTGCAGCAGCAGCGCGAACGCCTGGAGGCTTGCGACCGGCGCTTTGTTGATACAACCCGCCAGTTCCGCAAACTGGCTGAAAACGTCCAGGGCAGTCCGGCCCTGGCACGCATGGAAAGCGAAAACCTGGTCAGCTGCTGCGTGCAGGAGTTGCTGCAATGCAGTGAATCGACGATCGTGCTGCTGTCCGAGGGGGTGGGCGAACGCAACGCGCTGCACCCCGTCAACGTCATGGTGCTGAGCCTGCTGATGGGCAAAGCCCAGGGCCTGGATCCACAGGCCTTGCAGGACCTGGGGCTGGCGGCGCTCCTGCATGACATTGGCAAGCTCAAGCTCCCTGCCTCCCTGATGCTGCCGTTTCCCGGCATCCAGCCCATGGATCTGGCCCGCTACCGGGGGCATGTGGGCGAATCCGTGCTGCTGGGCAAGGCCATGGGCCTGCCCAGTTCGGTGCTGCTGGCCATTGCGCAGCACCATGAGATGGCCAATGGCAGCGGCTTCCCCCTGTGCATGCGTGGTGAAGACCAGTGCATGGCCGGGCGCATCCTGGCCTTGGTCAACCATTACGAGCGCCTGTGCAACCCGGCGCGGCCGTCCATGGGCATAACGCCCCACGAGGCCCTGTCGGTCATGTTTGCCCAGCAAAAAGAGTTGTTCGATCCCATGGTGCTGGGGCTGTTCATCCGGATGATGGGCGTATACCCCCCAGGCTCGGTGGTGCAACTGGCCAACAACCGGTATGCCCTGGTGGTGTCGGTCAATTCCTCGCGCCCGTTGCGGCCCAGGGTCATTGTCTACGACCCCCTGGTGCCCCGCGAAAGGGCGCTTGTGCTCGACCTGGAAACGCAGCCAGAGCTGGGCATCCGGCGCAGCCTGCGGCCTTCGCAATTGCCCCGGGAGGCGCTGGAATACCTGTCGCCGCGCCAACGCATCTGCTACTTCTTTGAACGCGCAGTGGACTCCCAGCGCCTGGAGGCGGTCGTGTGACGCGCGCACGCCCTCAGGTGCCCATGCTGGCTGCTTTTGACGGCCTGCAGGAGGGGGTCTGGCTGGTGGACCTGCAGCAGCGCACCATCCTCTTTTCGAATGCCGTGGCCGCAGCGCTCGTGGGCATGGCGCCTGACCAACTGGTGGGCGAGCCCGTGCTCCGGTTTGCCGCCACTCCGCAGGACCAGTGCTTCTGGGCCGATGGCGCACAGGCGCTGGCCCAAGGCACCCGGTGCCAGACGCAGCTGCTGCGGCGTGATGGCTCCCTGGTGCCGGTGGAGCAGCGGGTGGTGGCGTGCCCGAAGGATCTGCATGCGCAGGCACTGCTCGTCACCCTGACCGACTGCACCGCCCGCCAGGCCACCGAGAGAGAGTTGGAAACCCTGCTGTCGGAACTGCGTGCGACGCTGGACTCTGCCGCCGACGGCATGCTGGTGTGCACCCTGAGCGGGCAGATCCGCGCCTTCAACCAGCGCTTTGTGCACCTGTGGGCCGTACCTCAGGCCTTGCTGGTGCAGCGCAACGACGCCGCCTTGCATGCACACATGGCCGAGCGGGTGCGTGAGCCGCAGGTTTACCGCGCCCGGCTCCAGGCCCTGGCGGACGATGCCCAGGCAGAGACTTGCGACATGCTCGAACTCTGCGACGGCCGCTTGCTGGAGCGGCGCAGCGTGCCCCAGCGCAGCCATGGGGTGGTGGTGGGGCGTGTGTATTCCTTCCGCGACATCACGCGCGAGGTGCAGTCCCAGGCGGCACTGCGCCTGGCTGGGCGCGTGTTCGAGGCCAGCCCCTATCCCATTTTCGTGGCCGACGGGCTGCACCGGCTGGTGCGCGTCAATCCGGCCTGCGAGCGGCTGCTGGGCCGCCAGTCCCAGGAGGTGCTGGGCACCGAGGTCACGACCCTGTTGGGCCTGGGCGTGGCACGCCAGTTCATGGAATGCGTGCAGCGCGACTGGGGGCATGGCGGTGTCTGGAACGGTGAGCTTTGGCTGCCCCGGGAGGGCGAGAGCGGCTGTGCCGTGCACCTGTCCTGGGTTGCGCTACGCGGAACCGAAGGCCAGTTCGAACAAAGCATTGGCTTCGTGCGCGACCTGACGCAGCAGCACGCTGCGCAAAAGCGCATCGACGAACTGGCCTACAGCGATACCCTGACCGGCCTGCCCAACCGTCTGCTGCTGTCCCAGCGGGTGGAGACCGCCATCCGCACGGCGCAGGCCTCAGACCCCGGTTTTGCCATCTTGTTCATGGACCTGGACCGCTTCAAGCTCGTCAACGACTCGCTGGGGCACCCCTTTGGCGACCGCGTGCTGCAGGAAGTGGCCGCACGCCTGCAAACCTGCTTGCGCCAGAGCGACATGCTGTGCCGCATCGGGGGCGACGAGTTCGCCATGTACATCCACGGTGGCGACGCCAAGGTGGCCGAGCAGGTGGCGCGCCGCATGCTCGACGTCATGCTGCGTCCCTTCACCTTGGACGACATGGGCTTTTCCATACAGTGCAGCATTGGCTTGGCGCTGTATCCGCAGAATGGGCGCACGCTGGACGAGCTGATCAAGCAGGCCGATACGGCCATGTACCAGGTCAAGGAGCGCGGGCGGGGCAACTTCGGGTTCTACCAGCCGCAAATGAGCACCCATCTGCTCGAACGCATGCAGATGGAACATGCCTTGCGCCAGGCGCTGGCCAACGAGCGCCTGAGCGTGCATTACCAGCCCCAGGTGGATCTGGCCACGGGCTGCATCGTGGGGGCCGAGGCCTTGCTGCGCTGGACCGATCCGCAGTGGGGCAAGGTCTCGCCTGCGGTGTTCATTCCCCTGGCCGAAGAGACGGGCTACATCGTCACGCTGGGCGCCTGGGTGCTGGAGCAATCGGTGGCGCAGGCTGCGCGCTGGATGCGGGCGGGCCTGCCCGTCATGGTATCGGTCAACATCTCGGCGCTGGAAATGCGCCAGCCTGATTTCATCGAGCGGCTCACCCGGCTGTTGCACGACTATGGCCTGCCGCCGCATCTGCTGGAACTGGAGCTGACCGAATCCATCCTTCTGCAGGACGCGCAGGAAGCCGCGCAAAGGCTGGACAAGGCAGCCGCCCTGGGCGTGGCCCTGGCGATCGACGATTTCGGCACCGGTTATTCGAGCTTGGCGTACCTGAAGAACCTGCCCATCCACAAGCTCAAGATCGACCAGTCCTTTGTGCGCGGAATCCCGGGTGACGAGGGCGACAGCGCGATCGTCAGTGCCATCGTCCACCTTGGGAAGGCACTGCACCTGAGCGTGGTGGCAGAGGGCGTGGAAACCCGCGCGCAGCGCGAAGCCCTGCAGGCCATGGCCTGCGATTTTTATCAAGGCTATCTGTGCTCTGCGGCGCTGCCTGCCGACGACTTCAGCGTACTGCTGTCCGAGGCCACCTTGCGGCCGCCGGTGCCGCGCAGTCAGGCCGTGAGCCCCTTCCAGAGCATGTAGCTTGCCAGCGCCACGAGCAGCAGCGCAAAGACGCGGCGCAGGCGATCCACCGGCCACTGGTGTGCGGCGCGTGCGCCCAGCGGCGCGGTGAGCACGCTGCACGCGGCAATCACACCCAGCGCCGGAAGCCACACATAGCCCAGCGATGCTGGGGGCAGCCCCGCCAGCCCCATGCCGCCCAGCACATAGCCCGAGGCGTTGGCCAGCGCGATCGGAAATCCCAGCGCAGCGCTGGTCGCCACGGCCTGGTGGATGGGTACGTTGCACCACACCATGAAGGGCACGCTGACAAAGCCGCCGCCCGCACCCACCATGCCCGACAGGAAACCGATGGTGCCGCCCGCTGCCAACTGGCCTGCGGTGCCGGGCATCTGGCGCGATGGGGCGGGCTTTTTGTTGCGCAGCATCTGCCAGGCCGAAAAGCCTACGAACAACGCAAAGAACGCCGCCAGAAAACCGCCCTTGAGCAGGGCGAACACCCCCAGGCTTGCGGCCAGGCCGCCCAGCACGATGCCGGGTGCCAGGCGCTGCACGATGTCCCAGCGCACGGCTCCGCGCTGGTGGTGGGCGCGTACGCTGGAGAGGGAGGTGAACACGATGGTGGCCATGGAGGTGGCGATCGCCATCTTGACGGCCAGGCCCGGCGCCACGCCCTGCTTGCCCAGGATGTGGGTCAGAAAGGGCACCAGCACCATGCCGCCGCCAATGCCCAGCAGCCCGGCCAGAAAACCCGTGCCCAGGCCCAGCAGGGCCAGTTCGGCAATCAAGAGCAAGTCCATGGAGATGCGGCGGGAGGTGGGTGCGCGCGCAAGGGCTGCGCGCCGCAGGAATAGGTGTCTGCAAATGCCGCCGGGCCGTCATCCTGAACCGGGGGTTCAGGGGGGCGAGGGCAACCTGGCGTTGGGTTCATCTGACGCGAGACGATCACGCTCACCAGGCAATGTACCAAGCCCGGGCTCTAAGAGCATTGGTTCAAGGAAATTAAACCCGGCGGCACTGCAGACGCACCCATTGTAGAGGGTTTGGGTGGCGAGCAGTGGCGTTCAGAGGAGGTGGCCGTCGCTGCCCAGCACCTCGTCGATGCGCTGCACCAGCGCCTGCAGGCGCTCGTTGCCCTGGGGGGCCAAAGCTGCATCGGTGGCAGGGGCTTCGGTGCCTGCCGCCGCCGGGGGCTGGCTTTGCGAGGCTGCGGTGGCCAGCTCTGCGGCTTCGCGGTCGGCCAGCTCAAAGGCCAGGTTCAGCGCCGCCAGCACCGCGATGCGCTCGCGTGCGCGCACCTTGCCTGCGTCGCGGATGCGGGTCATGGCGGTGTCCACGCGCTCCACGGCGTCCAGCAGGCGGGCCTCGCGGCCCTCGGGGCAGCCCAGCAGATAGCTCTGCTGCATGATTTGCACTTCGAGCTGCTTCATGCTTTGTCCTCGGGGGCGGGCGTGGTGGGCAGGCGCTCGATGAGCACGTCAATGCGGTGGCGTGCGGCCTGCAGGCGCGAACGCAGCGAGTCGCGCTCCTGCGTGAGCGTGGCAATCTGCTGGGCCATCAGCGCATTGGTGTGCTGCAACTGCTCGTAGCGCACCAGCAGGCGTTCCACGCGCTCGGCGATCAGGTCTTGGGGGGACGGTGCGGCCATACCCGCCGGATTGTAGGCAGTTGCCCGGCAAAGCGCCGTAAAATCAGCAGGTTGGTGCTCGCGGTGTGGTTCACATGCCGCAGTTCAACGGGAAGCAGGGAGGTTGCCGCCCACCAGGGGCGGCACCGAGCCTGCGCTGCCCCCGCAACGGTCAGCGGACGAATCACCCGATTCCCTCTCCAGCACATAGCCACTGGGCGCCTTGAACAAGCGCCTGGGAAGGCGTTGGAGAGCGTGCCGCCAGCCCGGATACCGGCCAACACGGTGGTTGTGCGCGCCCCAGGCGCTGCATGGCCGTATCGCCTATTTGCCGGCGGGGAAGCCGGCGCAGGTAGTTTTCCGATTTCGCTGTATTTCCATGAACAAGCCCTCTCATTGCGTGCGCCGTGCGCTGCCGCTGCGCCCTTGCGCCCTCGCCGTGCTGTCCCTTGCTGCCGCCTGCGCAGCCCATGCAGAGCAGCCCATGCAACCCCTGCTGCTGGCACGCAGTGCGCGCGTCCCCTCGCTGCAGGACATGGTGGTGACCGCCACGCGCACCGAACAACCCCTGTCTGACCTGGTGGCCGACGTGTCCATCGTGGACCGCGAAACCATCGAGGCCAGCGGCGCTACTGGCATGGCCGACCTGCTCGCGCGCCTGCCTGGCGTGGAGATGGCGCGCAACGGCGGCATGGGCAGTACTACCAGCGTGTACCTGCGTGGGGCCGAGACGCGCTTCACCGCCGTCTATATCGACGGGGTGCGCGTGGACTCGCAATCCACCGGCGGCGCGCAGTGGGAGCAGATCCCGCTGGCGCAGATCGAACGCATCGAAGTGCTGCGCGGCCCCGCCGCTGCGGTGTACGGCTCGGACGCCATTGGCGGCGTGATCCAGCTCTTCACGCGTAAGGGCGAGGGCGCGGCGGCGCCGTATGTGGGCGTGGGCCTGGGCAGCCAGGGCACACGCAAGCTGGAGGCCGGTATCAGCGGCGCAGCCGGCGTGGACAAAGCGCTGGACTACTCCCTGGGCCTGGCCCATGCGCGCAGCGACGGCTTTGATGCCAAGACCAGCGGCGCGCACAACCCCGACCGCGACGGCTACCGCAACACCTCGGCCCACGCGCGCCTGGGCTACCAGATCAACGCGCACCACAAGCTTGACGCCACGCTGCTGGCCAGCCAGCTGAACTCGGGCTACGACAATTCGGGCTACAAGCCCGCCAGCCCGGTAGACGACCGCAACCACAGCCGCCTGCGCACCGCGGGCCTGAACTGGGCCGCGCAGTGGACCGAGGCCTACAGCACCCGCGTGTCGGTCACGGATTCGTCCACCCACTACGAAACCACGCCCTCGCCCTACCGTACCGAAACCGACCTGCGCGGCTACCTGTGGCAGAACGAATACCGCCTGGGCGCGCACCGCTTCAGCGCTGCGCTGGAGCGCCGCGAAGACCACCTGTACAACCCCGCCCTGGACGCCTGGAGCACCACGCTGGACCGAAGCCGTTCGCAAGACGCGCTGGCGCTGGGCTACGGTTACAACGCGGGCGGCCATACGGTGCAGCTCAATGTGCGGCACGACGACGACAGCGAATTCGGCGGCAAGGGCACCGGCAGCCTGGCTTACGGCTACGCCATCACGCCGCAATGGCGCGCGACGGCGTCGGTGGGCACAGCCTTCCGTGCGCCCACGCTGTACCAGCGCTTCAGCCAATACGGCGTGGCCAGCCTGCTGCCTGAAACCAGCCACAACGCCGAACTGGGCCTGCGCTACGTCCAGGGCCGCAGCAGCTTCTCGGCCACCGTGTACCGCAACCGGCTCAGCAACCTGATCCTGTTCAGCGGCGCGGGCGCCTGCGCCTCTACTTTTGGCTGCTACGCCAACGTGGCGCGCGCGCAGTACGAAGGACTCACGCTGGCGGCCTCGCACCACTGGGCGGGTGTGCAGTGGAACGGCTCCATCGACCTGCAGAACCCGCGCGACCTGGACAGTGGAAAGCAGTTGCGCCGCCGCGCCAAGCGCCACGCCACCTTTGGGGCTGACACGCAGATTGCGGGCTGGACGCTGGGTGCAGAGCTGCAGGCCTCGGGTCGGCGCTTTGAGAACGATGCCAACACCCAGGTGCTGGGCGGCTACACGCTCGTCAACCTGTATGCCAGCACCCGCCTGGCGCGCGACTACACGCTGCTGGCGCGCATCGACAACCTGGGCGACAAGGCCTACGAGCTGGCGCGTACCTACGCCACCCCAGGCCGTACGCTCTACGTCGGCCTCAAGTGGGCACCGTTGTGAGACCAACCCCCTGTGGCGCTTCGCGCCTTCCCCCTTCTCTCACGCTTCGCGTGGGAAGGGGGACGCCGCCAGTGCGGCGGGGCGGCCCTTGCACGGCGGCTCGCGCTTGGGGCGGGCTGGATTCCAGCGTTGTGGGTGTTATCCAGCTCCAGGAGTGTGTGCGATGAGTTGCCCCGCATTGCTGATTGCCGCCCCGGCCTCGGGCCAGGGCAAGACTACGGTCACGGCCGCGCTGGCGCGCCTGCATGCGCGGCAGGGGCGGCGCGTGCGCGTGTTCAAGTGCGGGCCGGACTTTCTGGACCCGCACTGGCATGAACTCGCCAGCGGCGCACCGGTGCATTCGCTGGACCTGTGGATCAACGGAGCGCAGGACTGCGTCCAGCGCCTGCACGACGCAGCGCTGCAGGCGGATCTGATCCTCATCGAAGGCGTGATGGGCCTGTTCGACGGCGACCCCAGTGCCGCCGACCTGGCGCAGCGCTTTGGCGTGCCGGTGCTGGCGGTGATCGACGCCTCGGCCATGGCGGGCACCTTTGGTGCGCTGGCCCATGGGCTGCGCGACTACCGGCCCGGCCTGCCCTGGGCGGGCGTGCTGGCCAACCGCGTGGGCAGTGCGCGCCATGCCGACATGCTGCGCGCCGGCCTGCGCGATCCGCAGGACTGGCAGGGCGCGCTGGCACGCATCACGCTGGGCGAGGGCCCGGCGCTGCTGCCCGAGCGCCACCTGGGCCTGGTCGCCGCGCACGAGCTGCCCGACGCCCTGCAGCGCCTGGACGCCGCCGCCGATGCGCTGGCCGCCACGCCCCTGGGCCGGATGGGGGCTGACGACCTGCAACGCTGGGCCGTGCCATTCCCCGCAGCGCAAGACCTGGAGCCCATACCCCCTCTGCTGGCCGGGCGCACCGTGGCCGTGGCGCGCGATGCGGCTTTCAGCTTCATCTACGCTGCCAACCTGCAGACGCTGGAGCAGCTCGGCGCGCAGGTGCGCTTCTTCTCGCCGCTGGCAGGCGATGGCCTCCCGCCCTGCGACGCCGTGTGGCTGCCCGGCGGCTACCCCGAGCTGCACGCCGCGCGCATTGCCGCCAACACCGGCCTGCGCGCCGGCCTGCAGCAGCACCTGGAGGCGGGCCGCCCCCTGTGGGCCGAATGCGGCGGCATGGTGGCGCTGTGTGAATCGGTGCAGCTGCAGAACGGCACGGTGCAGCCCCTGTGGGGCCTGCTGCCCGGCCAGGCCACGCTCAACAAACGCCTGGCGGGGCTGGGGCCGCAACAGCTTGCGGTGGCGGGGCAGGTGCTGCGCGGCCATACCTTCCATTACTCCACGCTGGCCAGCAGCGCACCGGCCATCGCGCGCAGCAGCCGCCCCGGCGAAGCCCCGGCGCCCGGCGCGGGCGAGGCGCTGTACCGCAGCGGCCGCCTGCACGCCAGCTACTTCCATGCCTGGTTTGCCTCCAGCCCGCGGGCCGTGGCGCACCTGCTGGGCGGGGAGGGCGCATGAACGCCAACATCGCGCGCAGCGAACTCATCCTGGGCGGGCAAAAGAGCGGCAAGTCGCGCCGCGCCGAGCTGCTCGCCGCCCACTGGCTGGCGCAGGCGCCGCAGCACCGCGCGCTGCTGGTGGCCACGGCCCAGCCCTGGGACGAGGAAATGCGCGCACGCATCGCACGCCACCAGCGCGACCGCGCCGAGCGCGTGCCCGGCCTGGCCACGCTGGAGGAGCCGCGCGACCTGGCTGCCGCGCTGCAGCGCGAGAGCGCACCGCACACCCTGCTGGTGGTGGACTGCCTCACGCTGTGGCTCACGAACTGGGCCATGCCCGCAGGTGCCGAGGCTCTGGATTTTGAAAAAAAACAGGCTCTAGCGCACAACTGGCAAGCGCAAGCAGCTATGTTTTTGATAGCAATCGAGCAAGCCCCCGGCCCCGTGGTGCTGGTGGGCAACGAGATCGGCCTGGGCGTCATCCCGATGGGGCGCGAGGTGCGCGCCTTCGTCGATGCGCTGGGCCAGCTCAACCAGCAGGTGGCACGGGCGTGCCAGCGCGTCACCTTCATGGCGGCAGGGCTGCCGCTGACCCTGAAAGAATCCGCAGCATGAAACCCACCCCTGTCAAACGCATCGTGATCGTGGTGGCCGTGCTGCTGGCGCTGCTGCTGCTGATGTGGGGCACGGCGCGCGCACAGGGCGTGCAGCTCACCGACGACCGGGGCCATGCCGTGCAGCTGGCGCGCACGCCGCAGCGCATCGTGAGCCTGCTGCCCTCGCTGGCAGAAACCGTGTGCGCGCTGGATCAATGCCAGCGCCTGGTGGGCGTGGACCGCTACACCAACTGGCCCGACAGCGTGCGCAAGCTCCCCCAGGTGGGCGGCGGGCTGGATCCGAACATCGAAGCCATCGTCGCGCTGCGGCCCGACGTGGTGCTCATGGCCACCTCTTCGCGCGCGGCGGCGCGGCTCGAAGCCCTGGGCATTCCCGTGGTCGCACTCGAGCCCAAAACCTACGCCGACATGCAGCGCGTGCTGGGCAAGGTCGGCCAGTTGCTGGGCGTGCCCGATGCGCAGCGCGTGTGGCGCGCCACCGATGCGGGCGTGCAGGCGGCGGCGCAGTCGCTCAGCCCGCAGGCGCGCGGCGCGCGCGTGTACTTCGAGGTCAACCCCGGCCCGTTTGGCGCCGGGCCGGGCTCCTTCATTGGCGAAACGCTCACGCGCCTGGGTGCGCGCAACATCCTGCCGGATGCGCTGGGGCCGTTCCCCAAGCTCAACCCCGAATACGTGGTGCGCGCCGACCCCGACCTCATCATGGTCGGCGCGCGCAGCGCCGAAGGCCTGGCCGCGCGCCCCGGCTGGGGCCAGATGCGCGCGCTGCGCGGGCAGCGCCTGTGCGTGTTCTCGCCCGAAGAGTCCGACGTGCTGATCCGCCCCGGCCCGCGCATGGCCGAGGCCGCGCGCCTGATGGCCGCCTGCCTGGAGCGCCATGCGGGCGGGGCGGCGGCCAAGGGCTCGCCCAGGGCCCAGGGCCAGCCAGCGCGCGGAGGCGCGCGGTGAGCACCGCCATGGCCCTGGGCACCCCCGCATCCCCCGCACGCGGCCCCGGCTGGGCGCACGGGCTGGCCGTGTTGCTGGCACTGCTGGGCGCGCTGCTGGTGCTGCTGGGCACGGGCGTGGGCAGCACCGGGCTGGAGAACCTCTGGCCCCTGCTGCGGGGCGGGCAGGGCGACGCCGCCGAGCGCGCCATGGCCTTGCAGATCGTCTGGGACATCCGCCTGCCGCGCACCCTGGGTGCCTGGGCCGCCGGTGCGCTGCTGGGCCTGGCGGGCGCCGTGGCGCAGGGCTTGTTCCGCAACCCGCTGGCCGACCCCTACCTGCTGGGCAGCGCCTCGGGCGCGTCGCTGGGCGTGGCCACCGTGCTGGCGCTGATGGGCGGCGGCGCAGGCATGGTGGGCGGGGCCAGCGCGGCCATGGCGGTGTCGGTGTATTCCAGCCACTGGCTGGTGCGCCTGGGGCTCACGGGCGCCGCCTTTGCGGGTGCGGTGCTGGCCGTGCTGCTCACGCTGGTGCTGGCGCGCGGGGTGCAGCACACGCTGCGCCTGCTGCTGGCGGGCGTGGTGGTGGGTGTGGTGCTGGGGGCGTGCACCTCGCTCATCCTGCTCCTGTCGCCCGACTCGCTGCAGGCCATGCAGGCCTTTTTGCTGGGCTCCACCGGCTTTGTGGGCTGGACGTCCTGCCTGCTCATGCTGGCGGTGTGGCTGCCCTGCCTGGCGGCGGCCTGGGGGCTGTCTCGTGCGCTTGATGCGCTGGCGTTGGGCGAATCCACGGCCCAAAGCCTGGGCTTGCCGCTGGCGCCGCTGCGCGCCGCGCTGGTGGCCGTGCTGGCGCTGGCCACCGGCACGGCGGTGGCGCAGACCGGGCTGATTGCCTTTGTCGGCCTGGCCGCGCCGCACCTGGTGCGCGCCGCCGTGAGCGTGACGCATGGCCGCCTCATGCTGCTGGCCAGCCTGATGGGTGGCGCGCTGCTGGCGGGCGCCGACCTGCTGGCGCGCGGCCTGCTGGCGCCGCAGGAGCTGCCCGTGGGTGTGCTCACCGCCGTGCTCGGCGGGGGGTATCTGCTGTGGTTGATGCATCGGCGTACGGCCACCAGGGGGTTGCTGTGATTGCTACTGAATTGATAGCTATCAGCGCCCATCAGATAAGCGCTGGAATCGGAAAACATCCCATACTGCACGGCGTCACGCTGGCGCTGGCGGCGGGGCGCTGGACCAGCATCGTCGGCCCCAATGGCGCGGGCAAGTCCACGCTGCTGCGGGTGCTGGCGGGCCTGCTGCCGGTGTGCAGCGGGCAGGTGCTGCTGCAGGGGCGCGACCTGCACGCCTGGCCCCGGCGCGAGCGTGCCCAGCACCTGGCCTGGCTGGGCCAGAACGAAGCCGCCGCCGATGACCTGACCGTGTACGACGTCGCCATGCTGGGCCGCCTGCCGCACCAGGGCTGGATGCAGCCGCCCAGCGCCGCCGACCATGCCGCCGTCGAACAGGCCCTGCGCAGCACCCAGGCCTGGGTCTGGCGTGCGCGGCCGCTGGGCCAGCTCTCGGGCGGCGAGCGCCAGCGCGTGCTGCTGGCGCGCCTGCTGGCCGTGCAGGCCCAGGTGCTGCTCATGGACGAACCCCTGGCCAACCTCGACCCTCCGCACCAGGCCGACTGGCTGCAACTGGTGCGCGACCTGGTGGCGCACGGCTGCACCGTGGTCAGCGTGCTGCACGAGGTGGGCATGGCCCTGCATGCAGACGCTGTGGTGGTCATGGCCCAGGGCACGGTGACCTACCAGGGCGCCTGCAGCGATGGCGCCACGCACCGTGCTGTGGAAGAAGTTTTTGACCGGCGCATCGCCATCCAGGCAGTCGGCCAGCAATGGGTTGCGCTGCCTTGTGTGCGGCCCGCCAGCCTGCCCGTCCCCCATTTTTAACCCGCGTTGCCAGCAGCGCATTTTTCAAGGAGCTTCACCATGCATATTGAACCCGGATTGGTCGAAGGCGCGAAAGTCGCGCTTGGTTTTGCCACGGCAGCAGCGAGCCTGGGCTACGCAGCCGCACTCGCGCTGCAGGCCATCCGCAAGGACGGCGTGGCCGCGCTGGCGGTGCGCACGCTGCTGGCCACGGCCTTGGTGTTTTGCTGCTTTGAAGTGCTGCCCCACCACCCCATCGGCGTGTCGGAGGTGCACCTGATTCTGGGCACCACGCTGCTGCTGCTGCTGGGCGCCGCACCCGCAGCCCTGGGCCTGGCGGCTGGCCTGCTGGTGCAGGGCCTGTTCTTTGCCCCGCACGACCTGCCGCAGTACGGCATGAACGTCACCACGCTGCTGGTGCCGCTGTTTGCCATGGCGGCCCTGGCGCGCCGCATCATTCCCGCTGCCACGGCCTATGTGGACATCAGCTACGCCCAGGCGTTCAAGCTCTCGGTGGCGTACCAGGGCGGCATCGTGCTGTGGGTGGGGTTCTGGGCCTTGTACGGCCGCGGCGTGGGGGCGGACAACCTGGCGCAGATCTCCAGCTTTGGCGCCGCCTACATGGGCGTGGTGCTGGCCGAGCCGCTGATCGACCTGGCCGTGCTGGCCCTGGCCAAGCACCTGCGCGGCCTGCAAGGCAGCCTGTGGGTGCAGCACCGCCTGCACCACGCCGCCTGAAGGAGCGGCGCATGGCCATGGGCACAGTCTGGTTTGTGGGCGCGGGGCCGGGCGACCCGGACCTCATCACCGTCAAGGGGCGCGGTCTGATCGAGCGTGCGGGCGCCATTTTGTTTGCCGGTTCGCTGGTGAGCGAGGCCGCCACGCGCTGGGCACCGCCGGGCTGCGAGATTGCCGACAGCAAGGACATGACGCTGGAGCAGATGTCGGCCTGGCTCATCGCCCAGGCGGCGCGCTGCGCCACCGTGGTGCGCCTGCAGACCGGCGACCCGGGCCTGTACGGCGCGCTCATCGAGCTGGTGCAGCCGCTGGACGCCGCAGGCGTGCCGGTGCAGGTGGTGCCGGGTGTGTCTTCGGCCATGGCCAGCATGGCCGCGGCGGTGGAGAGCATGACCTTGCCGGAAGTGACCCAGACCGTGGTGCTCACGCGCGTGGAGGGGCGCACCCCCATGCCCGAGGGCGAGTCCCTGCGCGAACTCGCCGCCCACCACTGCACCGTGTGCGTGTTCTTGAGCATCACCCTGCTGGGGCGCGTGACCAGTGAATTGCGCGCCGCCGGTTGGGCCGAAGACGCCCCCATGCTGGTGGTGCACAAGGCCAGCTGGCCGGGTGAGCAACAGATCGTGCGCGGCACGCTGGCCACCATCCAGGCCCTGTGCCGCGAAGCCAAGATCGTCAGCCAGGCCATGATCGTGGCCAGCCCCACGCTGGGCGCGCGCCAGTGGCCCACGTTGGCCAAATCCAAGCTCTACGACGCCAGTTTTACCCACCGCTTTCGCCGCGCCAGTGCCCCTGCCGAGGAGGAGAACCCCACATGAACCAGACCACCCTTTTGCTCGTCGGCCACGGCTCGCGCGAGCCCTCCGGCAACCAGGAAATCGAAGACTTCGCCCAGGCCTGGCGTGCG
This sequence comes from Burkholderiales bacterium, assembly GCA_016192425.1. Lineage (GTDB taxonomy): Bacteria > Pseudomonadota > Gammaproteobacteria > Burkholderiales > Burkholderiaceae_C > Simplicispira. The sequence goes on along the minus strand of JACPUE010000055.1, from coordinate 5,382 downwards.
CAGCGGCCGCAGTGGCGCATCGAGGTGTGCTTCATCGAGTTTTCTGCGACCACGCTGGAGCGTGGGCTCGATGCGGCCGCGCAGGGCGCCCAGCGCGTGCTGGTGCTGCCGCTGATCTTGAACGCCGCCGGGCACGCCAAGATGGACATTCCGCAGGCGCTGGAGGCGGCCCGGGCCCGGCACGGTGCGGTGCGCTTTCAATACGTGCCGCCCTTGAGCGCCTGCGACCCGCTGCTGGCGGTGATGCTGCGCCGCCTGCAAACGGCCATGCAGGCGCTGGACATGCCCGATCCGCACACCACCGGCGTGGTGCTGCTCGGGCGCGGTTCGTCCGACCGGCAGGCCAATGGCGAAATGGCCAAGATGGCCCGCTGGGTGCAGGAAGAAAGCGGCCACCCGCTGGTCGACCTGGCCTTTACCGGTATCACCCACCCGCGCCTGGAGGGCGTGGTGCAGCGCCAGGTGCGCTTGGGCGTGACGCAGGTGGTGGTGCTGGTGTACTACCTGTTCGACGGCACGCTGGTGCAGCGCATCGAACGCCAGGTGCAGCACCTGCGCACGCAGTACCCCACGCTGCGCGTGGTGTCCACGCGCTACTTTGGCTTTGAGCCCGAAGTGCTGGCGGTGCTGGAACAGCGTGTGTTCGACGCCCTGCACGGCCACGCGCAGGCCCTGATTGCCTGCGACGGCTGCAGCTACCGCGCCTTTGCCCAGGCGAACGGCCTGGGCGGGCACACCCACGACGACCATGACCACCCGCACGGCGGGCATGACCATGAACATGACCACCACCATGACCACGATCATGAGCACCTCCACACGCCCGCGCCCAAGCGCTGCGTCCATGCGCACACCGCCGCCGCGTGCACCCGCCAACCCGCTTGAGACCTGAAGGAGACTTTGTGACGACCCCCACCGCAACCTCCCACGCCAACGTGGTGACCGAGCAGCTCACCGCCGCAGGCCGTGCCATCGAGCACGACTCGTTTTCCATCATCGACCGCGAAGTCGGCCCGCACACCTACGCCCCGGAGCAGTGGCCCGTGGTGCGCCGCATGATCCACGCCAACGCCGACTTCGAGTTCAACGGCCTCACCCGCTTTCACCCCGACGCCGTGGGAGCCGCCCTGCGCGCCATCCTGGCGCATTCCACCCGCCTGGTGGCCGATGTCGAGATGATCTGCGTCGGCCTGTCGCAGCCGCGCCTGCGCCACTTTGGCCTGGGCACGCACCAGTTCATCAGCGATGCCGACGTCATTGAGCGCGCCCAGGCCGAGGGCACCACCCGCGCCGTGCAGGCCATGCGCAAGGCGCAGCGCCTGGGCCTGCTCGATGGCGCCATCGTCGGCATCGGCAACGCGCCCACGGCCCTGATCGAGGTGGTGCGCCTGATCCGCGAAGAAGGCGCGCGCCCGGCCCTGGTGCTGGGCATGCCGGTGGGCTTTGTCTCCGCCGCCGAGTCCAAGGCCCTGATGGCCGAGGTGACGGAGGTGCCCTGGATCGTGATCGACGGGCGCAAGGGCGGCTCCACCCTGGTGGTGGCGGCGCTGCACGCCCTGCTGGGCCTGGCCGAAGCCCGCGAACGCGAGGCCCAGGCCGCATGAGCGAAGAGCGCCCCGCACGCGGCACCCGCACCGGCTTTACCACCGGGGCCTGCTCGGCGGCGGCTGCGCGCGCCGCCACGCTGGGCCTGGTGCAGGGCGCGGTGCCTGCGCAGGTGGAGTGCCAACTGCCCAACGGCCAGACGCACTGCTTTGCCGTGCACGACGGGCGCTGCCAGGGCCCGCAGGCGCACGCCATGGTCATCAAGGATGCGGGCGACGACCCCGACTGCACCGACAAGGCGCACCTGACCGCCGACGTGGAACTCCTCCCCGAGCAGCCCGGCGTGGTGCTGCTGGCCGGGGGCGTGGGGGTGGGCGTGGTCACCATGCCAGGGCTGGGCCTGGAGGTGGGCAAGCACGCCATCAACCCCATGCCCCGGCGCAACATCGAGGCCAATGTGCGCGCGGCGGCTGGCAGCTTGCTGGAACATGCGGGCCTGCGCGTGACCATTTCCGTGCCGCAGGGCCCGGAAATGGCCAAGAAGACCACCAACGCGCGCCTAGGGATCTTGGGCGGCATCTCCATCCTGGGCACCACCGGCATCGTCAAACCCTATTCCACCGCCGCCTACCGTACTAGCGTGGTGCAGGGCGTGCACGTGGCCGGCACCCTGGCGCACAGCACCGTGGTGCTGACCACCGGCGGGCGCACCGAGGCCTTTGTGATGCGCGAATTTCCCGACCTGCCCGAAGCCGCCTTTGTGCAGATGGGCGACTTTCTGCGCTACGCGTTGGGCGCGGCGGTGAAGGCGGGCATACGCCATGTCGTCATTGGCGGCATGGTGGGCAAGCTCAGCAAAATTGCCCAGGGCGAGACCATCACCCACGCGGGCCGGGCGGACGTGAACACCGGCCTGCTGGCCGATCTGGCCGCCGAGCTGGGCGCGCCGCCCGATGTGTGCGACGACATCCGCGCGGCCAAGACCGCGCGCTACGCGGGCGACCGCATGGCCGGGGTGGGCCTGGGATTGGCCTTCCATACCGCGCTGGCCCAGCGCGTGGTGCAGGTGCTGCGCCAGCGCTATGAAGACGCCTTCACCCTGCGGGTGCTGGTGTGCGACTTTGACGGCAACAAAATCACGGAGGCCTCTTCTTGAGCCAGGAACCTATGACCCCCCCTTGCCGCATCATCGGCGTGCTCGACGACGGCGCCGCCAGCCTGGGCGCGCAGGCCTTGCAGCACCTGCGCCAGGCCCAGGTGGTGATTGGCGCGCAGCGCACCCTGGCGCTGTTTGCGCAGACAATAGCCGCCGACGCGCTGCAGCGCGACATGGGCGGGGCTTTGGGCCAAGTGGCCGAATGGGTGCGCCAGGCCCGCGCCGACGGCCTGCGCGTGGTGGTGTTGGCCACGGGCGACCCGCTGTGCTACGGCATCGCCCCCTTTCTGGCCGCACGCCTGTGCGTGGAGGCCATCGAGGTGCTGCCCAACGTGTCCACCCTGCAACTGGCCTGCGCGCGTCTGCAACTGCCCTGGCAAGACATGCGCCTGGCCTCGGTGCACGCCAAGGACGCGGGCGAATGGGTGGTGGGCAGCGCGCCCAGCCACGGCCTGTACGCGCTGTTGCGCGACATCCGCCAGTACGACCGCCTGGCCGTGCTCACCAGCCCGGACAACACCCCCGAGCGCATCGCCCGCATGCTGGTGGCGGAAGGGCTGGACGAAGACTTCGAGATGGCCGTGGCCGAGCGCCTGTGCCTGGAGGATGAGCGTGTGGTGCAGGGCCTGCCGGTGCGCGTGCTGGCCCAGGCGCGCTTTGCCGACCCCAACGTGGTGCTGCTGTGGCGGCGCACGGCGCGCGCGCTGCCGGTGCTGTTTGGCGTGGCGGACGACCAGTTCGCGCAACGCTCCCCGGAAAAGGGTTTGATTACCAAAAACGAGGTGCGCGCCGTGTCCTTGGCGCGCATGCAGCTGCGCGAAAACAGCGTGGTCTGGGACATTGGCGCCGGTTCCGGCTCGGTCGGGCTGGAGGCGGCGCGCCTGTGCCGCCAGGGCCATGTCTATGCCATCGAAAAGAACGCCGACGATGTGGAGAACGTGCGCACCAACCGCGCCGCCTGGGGCGTGGGCAACGTCACCGTGGTGCACGGCAAGGCGCCCGAAGGGCTGGACGCCTGGATGGATCCGGACGCTGTGTTCATCGGCGGCTCGGGCGGCGAACTGGCCGAGCTGATCGCCCTGGTGTTGCGCCGCCTGCGCCCGCAGGGCTGGCTGGTGATGAACTTCGTCACCCTGGAAAACCTCAGCACCGCCGTGGAATGCCTCAAGGCCCTGGGTGCCGACTGGGACGTGGTGCAACTGCAGGCCGCGCGCTCCAAACCGATTTTGCACATGCACCGCATGGCGGCGGAAAACCCGGTGTGGGTGGTGTGCGCGCAAGCGCCGGTGGCCGGGCAGAGCGTGCCAGGGGAGGGCGTATGACGCAGGAAACCGGCCGCATGGGCCAACTCATTGGCGTCTCCCTGGGCCCCGGCGATCCGGGCCTGATCACGCGCGCGGCCTGGGCCCAGTTGCAGCGCCGCGACGCCGTGTGGGTCTACCCCGCGCGCAGCGGCAAGACGCCCAGCTACGCCTTTGAGATCACGCAGCGCGCCGATCTGGCGCCGCCCTTCGAGCACAGCGTGCTGCTGTTCCCCATGACGCACGACGGCGAAAAGCTGGCCCGCGCCTGGGGCAAGGCCGCCGCCACCGTGCTGCCCTGGCTGCAGCAGGGGCGCGACGTGCTCTTTCTGGTGGAGGGCGACGCCAGCACCTACGCTACCTTCGGCCACCTGGCGCGCACGCTGCGCGCACTCGAACCGGCGGTGGGCGTGCGCACCATTGCCGGGGTCAACTCCTTTACCGCCGCCTGCGCCAGCCGCAACGTGCCGTTCTCGGAGCAGGACGACACCGTGGCCATCGTCCCCGCCGCCTATGGGGTGGAGGCGGTGGATCGGCTGCTGCCCGAGTTCGACACCCTGGTGCTGATGAAGGTCAAGCCCTTGCTGGACCAGCTCATCGCCTGGTTGCAGGCGCGCGGCTTGCTGGAGCAGGCCCTGTTCATCGAGCGCGTGGGTGCGCCCGACGAGCGCAGTTTTGCCGGAAGCGAGTTACTGCAATTGCTGGGCACCAAGGTCAGCTACCTGTCGCTGCTGCTGGTGCGCAACCCGCAGCGCGTGCGCGGTGAGCGCATCAAGGGCTGTTTGAAGAAAACCCCGGCCTTGGCACTGGAGGGCGAAGAATGAGTGCAGAACCCTCATCCACCGTGGTGCTGTCCGCACCCGCCACGCCCGAGCAGGAGGTGCGTGTGGGCCTGGTGGCCATCACGCGCCACGGTGTGGCCCAGGCCCTGCGCCTGGCCGCGGACCTGCCACAGGCGCACCTGTGTACCTCGGACAAATTCGCCACTCAGGTGCAAGGTGCGGCCAACCCGCTGCACATTTATGAGGGCGCCTTGAGCGCGCAGATGGCTGCGCTGATGCAGCGTTTCGACCAACTGGTGTTTTTCGTCTCGCTGGGTGCCGTGGTGCGCCTGATCGCCCCGCACCTCAAAAGCAAGGACGAAGACCCCGGCGTGATCGTGGTGGACGACGCGGCGCAGTTCGTCATCCCGGTGCTCTCGGGCCATGTGGGCGGTGCCAATGCCTGGAGTGAACGTGTGGCCGACCTGCTGGGTGCCACGCCGGTGCTCACCACCGCATCGGACGCGGGCCGCACCATTCCCGTGGACATCCTGGGCCGCCACCTGGGCTGGCGCGTGGAGGCGCCCAAGATCAACATCACCCGGGTCTCGGCCCACGT
>JACPUE010000054.1 GCA_016192425.1 Burkholderiales bacterium | reverse complement strand
CAACCCCGCGCGCCGGTCTGCATGGCCCAGACATTCGTTTAGATGCGCCATGTATCGATCAAACTCTTGCAGCTCGTCCATCAAGGTTCACCCTTCACTTGAAGAGGTGTGAATAATGCCTTGATTTATAACACAGTAAGACTAGGCGTCTCTGTCATCTTGAAGTAGTTGTTCAAGGCGCCTTGGATAGTTGTTGAGAAAGTCTCGGGTAACGGCGAAGTGCTCCGTATCTTCGAAGGCAACTTCGCTGATGCCAGACTTATCGAACTGAACGATCTTCGCGTTTGGATAGGAGAGCAGTATGGGCGAGTGAGTGGCAATGATGAACTGCGACTGATCCTCTACAAGCTGGTGAATCGAGCTGAGCGCAGCAAGCTGGCGGCTGGGGGACAGAGCAGCTTCAGGTTCATCCAGGAGGTAGATGCCGTTACCGCGTAGCTTGTTCAGAAGCACGGCCATGAATGACTCGCCGTGCGACTGGGTGTGCAGCGACTTTCCACCGTAGCCTTTTAGGTAGCCTGTTTCATCCATGTAGCTCGCGACGTTGAAGAAGCTTTCGGCTCGAAGAAAGTACTCATCACGCGGTTTCGGCACCCCTCGCGCAAGACGCAGGCTGTCGTGAAGCGCTGATAAAGAGCCTGCCGACTGGAAGCGCACGTTCTTTGTGCCGCCTTCGGCTCCAAAGCCGAGTGCAACGGCAATGCCTTCCATGACTGTTGATTTACCCGAACCGTTTTCGCCAACGAAGAAGGTCACGTTTGGGTGGAAGTCGATATTGCCTATCTCCCGGACGGCGGGAATGCTGAACGGATAGGTGTCGTAGTCAACATCTGCATCTGGGCGGATCGATGCGTGGAGCAGATAAGGCTTGGTGCGTTTCGTCATGGTTAGGTGAGTGACCGCCGGAGCGGTGAAACTGCGCAAATGACATCCGTTCAGTCCGTAGCGGATTCCCACGGGTTGACCAGCACCAAGGGGGCCGTGCTGAAGTCCGCCATGTTGCGCGTGGCCAGGGCCAGTCCGTGTTCCACGGCCGTGGCGGCGATGAGCGAGTCGAACGCCGCCATGGTCTGGCCCTTGGCTTGGGCCTGTGCGCACATGGGTGCCCAGTAGCTGGCGGTGTCGGCCGTGAAGGCGAGCACGCGGTCGCCAAACTGCCGCTGCACATTGGCGAGCCAGGTGTCCAGTTCCGTCCGGCGGCGTGAATGGGGCAGCTGGGCCGCGCCACGTTGCAGCTCGGCCAGCGTGATGGCCGCCATGAACAGCTGTGTTTCGTCCTGGTTCTGCAGCCAGTGCAGCACAGCAGGCGCGGGTGCGGGCTTGACCAGCTCCGACAGCAGGCAGGTGTCGAGCAGGTATTTCACAGCTCGATATGGCGGATGGGGTCGGTGGGACGCTCCACATCCAGCGGTTCGCCGCGCGGCGCGTGCAGCAGGGTTGACAGCAGTGAATCCTGGCCTGCGAGGCGGCGGTAGTCGGGCGCCGCCAGTACCACCACGGCGTCGGCACCGCGCCGCGTGACCAGCTGTGGCCCTTCGCTGAGCGTGCGATCGACCAGTTCGCTGAAGCGGCTTTTGGCGTCTTGCAGGGGCCACGTGTGCATTGGAGTCCTCCTTGAACTGGTCAAACTAGTCAGACGAGTGTGCGTGCGCAGGCATTCCGTGTCAAGAAGGGGCATGCCTGCTTTGGCGGCAGGGCCAGGGCCGGTTTCCTACAATGTCCCCCATGCAAGCCCTCCACTACACCCGCGCCCAGCAGCTCCCCGCCATCCTGGCCCAACGCATCGCCATTCTTGACGGCGCCATGGGCACCATGATCCAGCGCTTCAAGCTGGGCGAAGCGCAGTACCGGGGCGAGGGCTACGGCGGGCCCGATGGCGCGGGCGATCGCTTCAAGGACTTTCCGCGCGACGTGAAGGGCAACAACGAGCTGCTCTCGATCACGCGCCCCGACGTGATCCGCGACATCCATGAGCGCTACCTGGCCGCTGGCGCCGACCTGATCGAGACCAACACCTTCGGCGCGACCACCATCGCGCAGGAGGACTACGGCATGGCCCACCTGGCGCGCGAGATGAACCTGCGCTCGGCACAGCTTGCGCGCGCCGCCTGCGACAAATACAGCACGCCGGACAAGCCGCGCTACGTGGCGGGCGCGCTCGGCCCCACGCCCAAGACGGCCAGCATCAGCCCCGACGTGAACGACCCTGGCGCGCGCAATGTCGATTTCGAGCAGCTGCGCGCGGCCTACTTTGAGCAGGCGCAGGCGCTGATCGAAGGCGGCGCCGACGTGCTGCTGGTCGAAACCATCTTCGACACGCTCAACGCCAAGGCTGCGCTGTTTGCCATTGAGGAAGTGTTCGACAAGACGGGCGAGCGCCTGCCTGTGCTCATCAGCGGCACGGTCACCGACGCCTCGGGCCGCATCCTCAGCGGCCAGACCGTCACCGCGTTCTGGCACAGCGTGCGCCACGCGCGCCCGCTGGCCGTGGGCCTGAACTGCGCGCTGGGCGCCGCGCTCATGCGCCCCTACATCCAGGAGCTGGCCAAGGCCGCGCCGGACACCTTCATCAGCTGCTACCCCAACGCCGGGCTACCCAACCCCATGAGCGACACCGGCTTCGACGAGACGCCTGAGGTCACCAGCCGCCTGGTGCACGAGTTCGCCGCCGAGGGGCTGGTGAACATCGTGGGCGGCTGCTGCGGCACCACGCCCGACCACATCGGCGCCATCGCCCGCGCAGTGGGGCCGGTCAAGACGCGGCCGCTGTTCTACCGCGAAGCAGCTTGAGCGCGTTCAGGCCCCCCGATTTTTTGAATGAAATCGGGCTCTGGCGCCCAATGGATAAACGCAAGCGGCTATCAAAATAATAGCAATTCGGTGCTGGTAGCCATCGGGCGCGAAACGCCGCAGAATGCACTGGCGGTGTGCGGATGTCCCGCGCGCCACCTTTTGCAGGCCGGTATGTCCGTGAACATCGATCCTCCCCGGGGGCCGCCCCCAGGCGTGGCGCAGGTGCTGGCCGAGGCCGCACTGCAGCGCCAGAGCGCGCTCTTGGGCTCAGACCGCGAAAGCGCTGCCCCGGCGCGCTCGCCCGGTGTGCCTGCGCCCCCCCTGCCGCCCCAGGCGCCGGTACCGCCCGTGCCGCCCTTGCCGGTGGTGGCCGACCAGGTTCGGCTGTCGCCGCAGGCGCGTGCCAGCCTGGCCGAGGCGCAGGCCGACCCGGCACGGCCGCAGGGCGGGCCTGCACGGGGGCTGGAGCCGGGGGCTGCTGCGTCTGCAGCACCCCTGCGCGGCGCATCGTTGCTGCCCACCGGGCCGGGGCGCTTGCCGCCATCCGCCGCCGCAGCGGGCGCCACGCCGCTGCCCCCCTGGCCTGCCACGGGCGTGAGTGTGCCGTTGCGCGGCCTGCTGGCTGAGTTGGTGCGCCAGGTCACCGCGCCGGCACAGCAGCCCCAGCGCGTGGTGGCTGTGCAGCCCTGGCCCGCAGCCTTGGTGCCGGTGGTGGAAGGCGCTGTGCTGGGCGGGGAGGGCTTGCCCGGCCTGCCGCCGCTGCAGAACTGGCTGGTGCGCCAGGGCGTGGTGCAGACCGCCGAGGGCGAGCGCACCTTCTCGCTCACCCTGCGTGTGCCGGTGCCCTGGTTGCAATCCCAGGTGCTGCCCGCCGCCGCACCCGCCCTGCACACCCCGTCCTTGGCCGCGCTGTTTGCGGGCAAGTCCCAGGCGCTGCAGTCGGGCACCTGGGCACTGGTGCTGCAGTCCACCGAGCCTGCGGCGGCGCGCACCAGTGCGCTGCTGGTGCTGGAGTTTGCGCCGCTGGCGCAGGCGCATGTCTATGGGCGCGAGCTGCTGCAGGCCCGGCAGGATCCCTGGCTGCAGATGGCCGTGCTGCAGGCCAGCGGACAGGTGCCCAAGGACGAGGATGCGGTGCGCGAGCGCGAAGCGGGCCTGTGCCAGACGCCGGGCTGCCCCTATGCCGGGCGCGCGTCCTGCGCGCAGCCGTTCTGTGTGGCGCTGCGGGTGGTGCAGCCCTCGGGCCCGGTGGAGCCTATGCCGTCGCTCTGAAGGGCGGGTGGTGCGATGCCCGTGTCCACGCCCTGCCGGATGGCAGCATGCTGTGCGCGTGTGATGGGGTAGGCCAGCAGCAGCGGTATGGCCAACAGCAGGCACAGCGCGGGCAGCGGCCCGGTCATGAGGGCGATGCCCTGCAGCGCCAGATCGCCCTGGGGCACATTGGGCACATAGCCGGTCCAGTCCAGCATGCCCGCGATCAGCACCGTGGCCAGGGTGCGTGCCAGCTTGTCCACCAGCCCATAAAAGCCCAGGTACATGCCCGTGGTGCGCTCGCCTGCCTGCATGTGGCCGTGATCGATGGTGTCGGGCACCATCGAAAACGGCACGATCCAGTGCGCCCCCATGCCCAGTCCGATGAGCACCAACAGCGCCACCATGGCCACATGCTGGCCGGGCTGCAGGAAGTACAGTGCCACCAGGCCCAGCGCGCACAGCAACAGGCCCAGAACATAGGTGCGGCTTTTTTCCCAGCCGTCGACCACGCGCTTCCACCCGAACAGCGACACGCCCACCACCAGCAGCAAGATGCCCATGAAGCGCGGCAGATCGCTCTTGTCGCCCTGCAGCCGGTACACCACAAAGTAGGCCAGCGCGCCCTGCACCAGCGTCAGGCCCAGGCGCACCAGGCCCACGGCGCTCACCAGCAGCACAAAGGGACGGTTGCGCAGCGTAACCTGCAGCGTGCGCCGCACCGATGCGGCCATGGACACCTGCGGGTGCGTGGCTGGGGGGTGGATGCAGTGCGCCGGTTCCCTCACGCGCCAGGCCACCCAGGCCACGCAAAGCCCGGCGAAGGCGCCGAAGCAAAGCCCCGCCAGCGCGTAGCCGGTGCGGGCGTCGGGGGCGGCGCGCACCAGCAGCGGCATGAGCACGCTGCCGCCCACAAAGCCCAGCAGTGCGCCCATGGAGGCAAAGGCGGTCAGGCTGGTGCGCTCGTCATAGTCCAGGGTCAGCTCGGTGGCGAGTGCCGAGTAGGGCAGTTGCACCAGCGTCATCAGCGTGTCGAACAGCGTGTAGGTCAGCGCAATCCAGACAAAGGCCGCCAAGGGGCTGAGCCCAGGGGGCACCATCCAGACCGCTGCCGCCACCAGGGCCAACGGCAGCGCGCCGTACAGCAGGTATACGCGGTGGCGCCCGTGGCGCGAGCGGGTGCGGTCGGTGATCCAGCCAAACAGCGGGTCGTTCACGGCGTCCCAGAACTTGCCCACCAAGAGCGCTGCCCCGGCGACGGCGGGCGGCACCAGCGCCACGTCGGTGTAAAAGATCATGAGCAGGAAGCTCATGGCGGCCACCAGCATCTGCAGCCCTACGTTGCCCACGGCGTAGCTGAGCTTGGTGCCGGTGCCCAGGCGGGGTGGGGCAGACATCATGCGGCCGCCTTGTCGGGTGCGGTGGCCCAGGTGGGGGCGGCGTTGCGGTCCAGCAGCGCGCGCACTTCGCGGCGCAGCATCTTGTTCAGAAAGCTGCGCGGAATGTCGGCCACCAGGTGCACCCGGTCGGGCTGCTGGGCCTGCGGCAGTGTGGCGGCCATGTGCTGGAATACCTCACGCTCCAGCGCCGAGCGCGCCCCGGCGCTGGACAGCGCGTCGCACCGCCCATGGCGCGGGCTGAACACCAGCACGGCCTGGAAGCCGTGCTGCACCAGGCAGGTTTCCTTGACGGCGGGGTGGCGGTGGGCCACCTCCTCTACCTCGCGCGGGTTGATCCACTGGCCTGCGCGCTGCACCCGGTCGGCGGTGCGGCCCAGCACATGCAGGTAGCCGTGGCGGTCGAAGTAGCCCACATCGCCCATCACCACCCAGCCTTCGCGCAGGGTTTCGGCGGTGCGCTCGGGATCCTTCCAGTAGCCCTCAAAGGCCACGGGCGTGCGTGCGGTGATCAGGCCGGTCTGCCCGGCGGGCAGGGGCTGGAAGTTGTCGTCGCGGATGACCACCTCCACCCCGTCCACCACACGCCCGGCCGAGGCCAGGATGTCCAGCGCCACGGGGGCGCCCGCAGCGTCCACATGCTCGTGCGGCAGCAGCCAGGTGATGGGGGGCAGGGCCTCCAGGCAGCCGTAGCCCTGCTGGAAGATGGGGCCGAAGCGGCGCACGGCTTCGGCTATCTTGGCGGCGGGCATCATCTCGGAGCCGTAGGGCACGTGGTACAGCGAAGACAGGTCGTGGCGCGCCAGTTCGGGGTCGTCCAGCAGATCGATGATGGCCGAGGGCGACAGGAAGGCACGGGTCACGCGGTGGCGGGCAATCAGCCGCGCCAGGGTCTCGGCATGGAAGTTCTCGGGCATGAGCAAGGCGCTGCCCGACAGCAGCGTGGGCAGCACCAGGCCCGAGCCCGGCCCGGTCAAGGGCATGCCCAGCATGTTCACGTCCTGCACCGTCCCCTTGGGGCGGCTGAAGTCGATGGACTGGCTGATCAGGCGCACGCTGTCGAGGTACTTGCGGTGCGTGTAGCCAATGCTCTTGGGCAGCCCGGTGGTGCCCGAGGTCATGTGCAGGGCAAACACGTCGTCCTCGTGCACCGGCTCGCGTCCGCGTTGGGGCTGGTGGGCGGACAAGGCGCTTTCGTAGGCCATGCCCAGCGCCAGCAGGTGCATGGCGGGCCAGCGCTCGCGCACCACCGGCAGGATGGTGCGGCTCAGTTGCGGGTCGTGGATGAAAACCGCCGGGCGCAGGCGCTCCAGCATGTCCAGCACGGCCAGCGCAGGCAGGTGCTTGTGGAAGCTGGCAAAGATGGCGCCGTTCTCGTAGGTGGCGAGCCGGGTCTCGTATTGCTCGCCGGTTTCGGGCAGCCAGGTGAAGACGATGTCGCCCTTGTGCACGCCCTGCGCCTGCATCCAGGCATGCAGGCGCAGCACGCGGTCCTGCAGGCAGGCGTAGGTGAAGCGGCCACGGCGGTCGATGAGAGCGGTCTTGCGGCCATGCAGGCGGTAGGCCAAGTGGGCTACGTCGCGCGCGGTGCGCAGGCGGCGCAGCATCCAGCGGGCCAGTATGCTGCGCAAAGATGGAATTGCCACGGAAAATCTCCTCTTGAATACAGAGAGTGTTCCCGTTTGGCGGCGCACAAAAGGCTACCAAATGCGAATGTGGGTAAGCAAATGTATCTTGACTGGTTCAGTGGCAGCACAGGGCAGACAAGCGGCAGTGGCGCCGCAAGGCGCTGTGGCCCGCAGGCCACAGCGCAAAGGCGTCTCATGGATACAGTCCGCGCATTTCGCGGGCGTGCAGGATGCGCTGGCAGGCCACGATGAAGGTGGCCGTGCGCAGGCTCACGCGGTGCTCCTGCGCCACCTGCCACACACCGGCAAAGGCCTCTTTCATCACGCGCACCAGGCGGGCGTTGATCTCGTCCTCGCTCCAGAAGAAGCTGGAGAAGTCCTGCACCCATTCGAAGTAGCTCACCGTCACGCCGCCTGCGTTGGCAATCACGTCGGGCAGCACCAGCACGCCCTTGTCGTGCAGGATGTCGTCGGCTTCCGGGGTGGTGGGGCCGTTGGCGCCCTCGATCACCATCTTGGCCTTGATCCTGCCCGCGTTGTCCTTGGTGATCTGGCCTTCCAGCGCGGCGGGGATCAGGATCTCGCAGTCCACGCCCCAGAAGGCGTCTGCATCCAGCGCCTCGGCGCCGGGGAAGCCGCCCACGCCGCCGTTCTCGGCCACGTGGCGCAGCAGCTCGGGCACATCCAGGCCTGCTTCGCGGTAGATGCTGCCCGTGTGGTCCTGCACGGCGACGATGCGCGCGCCCGCGTCGGCAAACAGCTTGCCTGCAATGCCGCCCACGTTGCCAAACCCTTGCACGGCCACGCGCGCACCTTCGATCTTCAGGCCGATGTGGTGCGCGGCTTCCACGCCCACGGTGTACACGCCGCGGCCCGTGGCTTCGCGCCGGCCCAGCGAACCGCCCAGATGGATGGGCTTGCCGGTGACCACGCCGGTGGCGGTCTCGCCCACGTTCATGGAGTAGGTGTCCATCATCCAGGCCATCACCTGTTCGTTGGTGTTCACGTCAGGAGCGGGAATGTCCTTGGTGGGGCCGATGATGATGCCGATCTCGCTGGTGTAGCGGCGCGTGAGGCGCTCCAGTTCTCCGCGCGAGAGCTTGCGCGGATCGACGCGGATGCCGCCTTTGGCGCCGCCGTAGGGCACGTTCACGGCGGCGTTCTTGACCGACATCCAGGCCGACAGGGCCATCACTTCGGACAGCGTCACGTCTTGGTGAAAGCGCACACCGCCCTTGCCGGGGCCGCGGCTGGTGTTGTGCTGCACGCGGTAGCCCTCGAAGTGGGCCACGGTGCCGTTGTCCAGTTCAATGGGCACGTCCACGATCAGCGCCCTTTTGGGGCGCTTGAGCGTTTCCACCCAGCGCGCCAGGCTGCCCAGGTAGGGCGTGACACGATCCACCTGCTGCAGGTAGATGCCCCAGGGGCCAAGCTTGTCGGCCTGCAGGTACGAGGGCAGAGAATGGGTGTTCAGGGAGCCGGAGGTTCCGCAGAGGTTCTGCATGCGTTGTTTCCTTGTGGGATAAGAGCAAGGCACGCAGCTTAGGCGCGGGGGTGGGGCTTGTCCAAGGCCAGTCTTTTCGGTGGTTATGCACTAAACGCATAACCATGGCGAGGCCAGGGCGGGCACTCACTCCACCTTGAAGTCGGCCAGCGCCGGGTCGCCCGGCGGGTAGCGCAGGTCCAGGTTGCGCAGCACCTCGCGCAGCACAGTGGCGGTCATCAGGTTGCGGTGCGTCTTGGAGTCGGCCGGGACGATGGTCCAGGGCGCCCAGGGCGTGTGGGTGGCGGCCAGCAGTTGCTCGTAGGCGTGCTGGTACTGATCCCACTGCTTGCGTGCGTCGATGTCGCTCATGGCGAACTTCCAGTGCTTGGTGGGGTCGTCCAGGCGCTCCTGCAGGCGCAGGCGCTGTTCCTCGTGGCTGATGTGCAGCATGAACTTGAGCACGATGGTGCCAGTCTGGCTGAGCATGCGCTCGAAGTCGTTGATGTGGCCGTAGCGCTGGTGCTGCTGCTCGGGCGTGATCCAGCCGTTGACCACGGGCACCAGCACGTCTTCGTAATGGCTGCGGTTGAAGATGGTGATGTCGCCCGCCTGCGGCACCTGCTGGTGGATGCGCCAGAGGTAGTCGTGCGCGCGCTCGGCCTCGTTGGGCGCCTTCCAGCCCACGGTGTGCACGCCCAGCGCGCTCATGCGGCCAAACACGCCGCGGATGGTGCCGTCCTTGCCCGAGGTGTCCGTGCCTTGCAGGATCACCAGCAGCTTGTAGCGCCGGTCAGCGTAGAACAGGTTTTGCAGCCCGTCCAGCTCCAGCGCGATCGACTCCACCAGCGCCTTGTCCTGGTTCTTTTCGCCAGTGGAAAAGGGCTTGCCCGATGGATCAAAGTCCTGCAGCGACACCTCGGCCCGGTGCTTGCCCGCCTTGCGCCGCTCGGGCTGGCCGTCGGCGCGCACGTCCTGCGCCGCAGCGCCCACATCGGGCTGCCAGCGGCTCCAGCGCTTGGCCAGGTCTTTGTTGCGGCTCTCGAAAGGCGGGTGCATGCGCGTCTCCTAGGTGGTTTGCGACAAGCTTAACCACCGCGTAAGAACGCACAACCATGGAAGGCGACCTTGATGGGTGCGTTTGCGCGCAGCGAATCGATCAAAGCCTGTCGCAGGCTAGGGCATGGCATCTTGGCGCAGATATGCCGCTATTCAAGCCTGTCACGAAGAGCAATCACTGTAGGAATCGCGGCCCTTGAAGGATGGATTGCTACGTAAGCATCTATCGCCTGCTCAAGGTACTGCATGAATTCCTTACGGCTCATGAAGCACTCTGGGTGTCGGAGTTGGTACGCGTCCTCATCTACGTGCGCCATGAAACAGGCACCTATTGGCCAACCCGGGTAGGCGACAACGTTTCCTGCGTCAACAATGTCACGCCGCTCTAGCACCCAACCAGGCTCACCTTCCATGCCGCCTAAATGACTGCCTTCGACAACAAGCTCCGCCAGTTCCTGCAAGCGGTTATCCATCAACACAATGTTCAAGACGAACTTGATTGCTGCGTCTTTGTCATGGTGCGGGAACCCTCCCCAAAAGGCTGTCTTGAGATAGTCCATACGATCCTTATTTGACAGGTGAAGACGGCTTTGTTGCACAAACCAGAATCAGGCCGAGATAACCCCAGCCCCAGACGCAGCTATGCCATGACAGGCACCGCCACCGTTGCCGGGCGCCCCAGTTGCGTGAAGCGGTTGAGCAAAGCCACCCGCACATGCAACTCCGT
>JACPUE010000048.1 GCA_016192425.1 Burkholderiales bacterium | reverse complement strand
CTGCCGCTGCCGCTGCCGCTGCCGCTGCCGCTGCCGCTGCCGCTGCCGCTGCCGCTGCCGCTGCCGCTGCCGCTGCCGCTGCCGCTGCCGCTGCCGCTGCCGCTGCCGCTGCCGCTGCCGCTGCTGGCCAACGGCCGCGAATCCTTGGAGGACGCGGCCTTCGATCCGGCGCCCGTGGTCAAGCTGTTCACGCCAGATGCTGGCGCGACCTGGCTGCTGACCGAGATTGACCCCGATGACCACGTCCGTGCCTTTGCTCTTTGCGACCTGGGCTTGGGGATACCCGAGATTGGCTGGGTCAGTCTGGGCGAGCTAACGGCGGTGCGAGGCGGGCTGAGCCCACATCGAGCGCGACAGGTCGTTCCGCGTCGAGAAGCGCTTGAGTGCCTATGTGCGCAATGCGCGACTGGCCGGGCGAATCGTGGTTTGATCCTACCCTTGGGTGTCGCAAGACACCCGAGGGTACCACGGCAACTGTGTCGGTGGCGGTTGCCGTTTTGCCCTAACTCTCTTGATTGTCACAATAATGGCAGGGAAAAGATGTCAAATGCCCTTTCTACCCAACAAATGCGACGGGAGGGAGAAATCATGTCCATCGATTTCGAGCGCAAGGCCAGTGCCGAAGGCCTGACCTTCAAGCTGTATCGCGGTGAAGGCGCAACATTGCTCGCTTTCGACTTGGATGAGAGCCTAGCCACCGATGATTTCGTTGGCTTCACCATCGAAGTGCGCTACCCGGGTTCCGATCGCTGGGGTGCCTTGCGCAATCGGCTGCACTTCGACTATCCGCCGACGCCGGAGCGCCCGCGCACCTTCAAGTCCTCTGAGGCACCGTTCCAGAAATTTCGATGGATCCACGTGCCGACCGAAACACTCGAGGGCGAATTCCACTACCGGGTCTCTGCGCGCTATATGGGGGCGGACGGTACCCTGAGCACCGGCGCCGTGGTCGAGAATGCCATCTCGCTCGCGCCTGCCACCATTGAGGGCTTCGTGAACGTCGGTTTCACGCGCGGCTTTGCGAGTTCTCAGGCCTACGTGGACCGCTTCGAGAATGAGGCGGGCATCCTGCCGCCGCCGGGTGCGCCCGCAGCGGCAAGCTTGGCGCACGACATGGCACCGCTCGAAGCGCACTACCAGTGGTTGGGCTTTGAGGCACGGCGATTGGTCCTGCAGATCCTCGACGAGGTGACCGCCGATCCGGACCTCACGCTGGACGCGCTGATCTACGAGAGCAAGGAGCCGGACATCCTGCGGCGGATGGAACTGCTCGGGACGCGCGTGCGGGCCATCATCGACGACCACGGTGAGCAAGGAGACGAAGAGAGTTGCGAGACGATCAGTGCCCGACGCCTCGAAGCTGCCGGCGTGCAGGTCAAGCGCCAGCACTTCGGGCGCCAGCAGCACAACAAGGTACTGCTCGTGCGCCGCAACGGTATCGCCGTCAAGGTGCTCGCGGGCTCGACCAACTTCGCGCTGCGAGGGCTCTACATCCAGGCCAACAACGCTTTGCTGTTCGATGACGCGACAGTGGCGGCCAAGTTCGGCGAACTCTTCGAGGCCTATTGGAAGTCGCCTAAGACCTTTCGCAAGAACCCGCTCTCGCAGCAGTGGTGGCTCGTGCGCGACGAGCCCGGCTCCAGCGTGTCGGTGTGCTTCTCGCCGCACAGTGACAGCGCGCTATCGCTCGACCCGGTAGCGGAAGCTATTGAACAGGCGGACAGCTCTGTGCTGTACTCCATTGTGTTCCTGAACCAGATCACCGGCAAGGTGCGTGGTGCGCTGGACGAACTGATGGAGCGATCGCTGTTCTCCTATGGTGTCGCGCAGCGCACCAAGGGTTTGTCAATCAGGAAGCCCGATGGCTCGGTCGGCCTGCTGCCGTTTGCCTACCTGGCCGACAACGCCCCGGAGCCGTTTAAGTCTGAGTGGAGCGGCAACACCACGGGGCACTCCAATATGGTCCACCATAAGTTCCTCGTGACGGACTTCAACAGTGACAGGCCAACGGTTTTCACGGGGTCATCCAATCTGGCCGATGGCGGCGAGAAGGACAACGGCGATCACTTGATCCGGATCGAGGACCGAAAGATCGCCATCGCCTACGCGATCGAGGCGCTGCGCCTGTTCGATCATTTCCACTTCCGGGTCAAGACGCAGGACGATGCGGAAGGCCAGACGCTTCGCCTAGCCAAGCCTCCAGCGCCTGGTACAAAGACCTGGTTCGCTCCGTACTATCGTAAGGGACATGTGAAGGAGCGTGACCGCCAACTGTTCGTCAAGTGAGACGAAGGCCTGGCCAGGTGCCTCGCACCTGGATGCGTGGTCTCCATCGCGGCAGCTTCGCGCCGTTTTTCTGCCGTGCCCGATGGCAATGTCTGCGCAGCGCCGCCAGGGGAAAGTCCTGCAGGCTGTCTCCTTCGTGCTTGTCAGGGTCAAGCGGTCGCTCGCTCGGCAACCCGACTTCAGCGGAAATGGCGCTCAAACAGGACGGCGTGGCAGCGGGCAGCTAGGCAGCCATAGAACCAGATGACGAGACCCAGGCTGCCGAGAATCGCAAAGACCGCGGCTCCACTCGAGGTCAGCCCGTGCCGATTCGTCGCAATAACCATGACTGGCAGGATTTTGGCCACTGCCATGCCCCAATACCCTGCGATCAGGAACGATGTGGCCCCAAGAGGGGCAAGTACCCAACCGCTCAACTCCTGCAGGTGCCGTGTGCGGCGAGCCCGAAACGATGCCACTGCTCGTTGAAAAAATCGCATAGCCGCTTGCTCCCCTTCATCAAAAAAATGCACAATATTTATAGCATCCTCCGCCGAGGTGCATTGCCGCTCTCGCGCTTTTTCTAGAACTGTTCTCGTACCGGGACAGTTGTTTTATTCGAAGACTTGGGCGTCCCCGGCCAAGAAACATGGCCGGGCGCGCTGTCGTGCTGCGCATCGAACCCCCTGCGGGGTTTCGCCCCTGACGGGCTTCCATCGTTCCCTCGCGCCGCTCGGCTGACGCCTCCGGCCCGGCTTTCAGATCCGGGCCTGCGCGCTTCGCTTGCCGTGCGGTCAGCGTGTGAAGGGGCCGTTGCCCTGTCCAGCCGTCTTCCCTGACTCCATCACCTTGTCCGCGACTGTAGCCCGCAGCCGTGTGCCGTCAAGGCGCGCCAGGCCGTGTCCTCGCTGCGCTGCGGGCCGCACCCACCTGGTGCTTGCCTCCTTGACGGCCCCCGTCCATGGGCTCCCTTCCGTCGCGGGCGATGAACTCAGGAAAGACGGTGGCAACAGGGCCAACCGGGTTCCTCGTGCCGACCGCACCGAACAGCCGCAAGGCTGGGCTCCGAATCTAGGAATCCGGTGTGCGGTTTTCTTCAACAGCCTCGTTTTTGTTCAGGAGAAAGACCATGCAACTCGCGTCCCGCTTCGCTTCCCGTTCCCCCGCGCTGCGCAGCGACCACCCGCTGTCCGATGACCAGATTCGCAGGGTGGCCCCGTCCATCTTTGCGGACGCCCCGCACCAAAGCTGATCCGAGCGGTACAGCTACATCCCCACGGCTGCGGTGTTGACCGAGCTTCGCAAGGAAGGGTTTCAACCTTTCATGGCGTGCCAGACCCGTGTGCGCCGCGATGACCGGCGCGAGTTCACCAAGCACATGCTGCGCCTGCGCCATGCCAGCCAGATCAACGGCGCGGAGGCCAACGAAATCGTGCTGCTGAATTCGCACGACGGCACCAGCAGCTATCAGATGCTGGCGGGCCAGTTCCGCCTATGTCCCGCTGGGCATAGACGGAACTATGTCCAGCGTCGAACTATGTCCAGTCGGTCGACTTGTGCTTAAGCCAGCAAGACTTGCTCGCCAATAACGCTGTACATAGCAATCCTCCTTGCTGGGCATGTCGCCCGCAAGGAGACCATCTTGGAACCAACCATTGAAGGCGCGATGGCGCTCGTCCTACGCGCGAAGGGACCGCTCTCGCCGCACCTGCCGACGTTCGTCACGTCATTGATTGATCAAGGCTACGCCGTCGTTTGCCTTCGCGCCAAGGCCTGGCGCGCGACTGAGTTCGATACCTGGCTGGACGATCAAGGCGTTGTGCTTGCCGAGCTTGAGGATGCGCATGTCGAGGCGTTCCTGCGTCGACCGTATCAGCCTCGAAGTGACTGCCGGGACACGCCTCGTCGCCACGAGCCACCGGCCATTCGCCAGTTGCTGCGGTACCTGCGCGCGCAAGGCCTGTGCACTGCCCCGGCGTTGGCCGTCACGCCCGCCGATCAACTGGTGATCAGCTTCGCGCAGTACCTGGGGCATGCGCGAGGGCTGGCCTCCACGACGATCGGTGGCTACCGGACCCTCGCCCGTGACTTCCTTGCACACCGCTTCGGCAGCGACGAGATCGATCTTGGTGCGATCTGTGCCACCGACGTTATCGACTTCGTTCGGCGGGAAGCGCGGCGCCTTCGTCCGCGCGGCCTCAAGCATGTGGTCAACGGGTTGCGGGCCTTCCTTCGCTATGCCCAGTACCGCGGCGAGATCAAGGGCTCATTGATCAACGCCGTGCCGGCCGTGGCGGCATGGACAACGACGCCGCCGCTGCCCCGGGCCATCTCGGCGGAACACGCGCGGCGCGTCATCGACAGCTGCGATCAGTGCACCGCCGTCGGCCGACGGGACCGTGCCGTCCTGCTGCTGCTTGCACGCCTGGGCTTGCGAGGCGGCGAGGTCCTCACCCTGCTGCTGGAGGACATCGACTGGGACACCGGTCTACTCTTACTGTGTTATAAATCAAGGCATTATTCACACCTCTTCAAGTGAAGGGTGAACCTTGATGGACGAGCTGCAAGAGTTTGATCGATACATGGCGCATCTAAACGAATGTCTGGGCCATGCAGACCGGCGCGCGGGGTTG
>JACPUE010000046.1 GCA_016192425.1 Burkholderiales bacterium | reverse complement strand
GGTCTGCATGGCCCAGACATTCGTTTAGATGCGCCATGTATCGATCAAACTCTTGCAGCTCGTCCATCAAGGTTCACCCTTCACTTGAAGAGGTGTGAATAATGCCTTGATTTATAACATAGTAAGACTAGGGCGTGTCATCATTCAATTCCCCCACGCGAAAGCCAGCCAGGCCGTGCAGTGCTAGGCGCCCTGAGCGCCGTGTAGCTTGGCTACACAAGCGAAGGGCAACGACGCAATGCGCGGCCTGGCTGGCTTTCCCTTCGGGCTGGCCCCGCAATGCGGCGTCTGCTTTGTCGGGCGGCTTGCCCATGGGTGGTCATGGGCTGCGCCGCCCTTCGCGCATCCATCCGCATTGCGGGGTCAGCGCGTGGGGGAATTGAATGATGACACGCCCTAGGGCAGATTCAACTTACATACAACGGCAGATCCGCTTTTTTCAGCGTGCGCAGCACAAAGCTGGAGCGGCTGTGGCGTATGCCCTTGATCTTGTAGAGCTTCTCGCGCAGCAGGCGCTCGTAGTCGCGCGTGTCCTTCACCACCACGCGCAGCAGGTAGTCGTAGTCGCCCGACACCAGGTGCGCCTCGATCACCTCGGGAATACTGGCCAGCATTTCGCCAAACTTTTCCAGCGTGTTGTCCGAGTGGCTGTCGAGCGTGACCTGTATCAGCACCGTATCAGCCAGATCCAGCGCCTGCGGGTTGAGGCGCACGGTGTAGCCCTCGATCACCCCGGACTCCTCCATCTTCTTGATGCGGCTCCAACAGGGCGACGGGCTCAGGCCCACGGCCTGGCCAATCTCTTGCAAGCTGGCACGGGCGTTGGCCTGCAGTACGGCGAGGATTTTTTTGTCGAGTCGGTCCATGCCGGGGATTATTCTGCACACCACGGCATGAAAGCAAATTTTGCTGCTATGCAGCCTATTCTTTGAAAACAAAGAAAATTTGTCTGGCAGTACCCAGGCATACTTTGCTGCATCAAGGCGCTCTTACCGGAACGCATGAAATGCCAAGGCCCCGGCTGGTTACCGCCAGTCGGGGCGTTTGCCTTTGGGGCCTGCCCTGGGGTTGCCAAGGGCAAAAACCCATGCGGCGCACCCGGCATTGCAGGTAGAATCGCGCCCATTCGTCAGGAGAGAGTGCTCCGCCACCCGCGAGCAGCACCGCCGAAGGCGCAGGCAGCAGCCGAACGCTCAGGCAAAAGGACTGGCAACCGCCCGCAGTGATGCGGGCGTTCCCTTGCTGGAGAGAGGCGGCCGCGCGCAACGCACAGGCCGCCCACCGAAGGAGCAAGCCGCGTGGCCCACCAGGGCGCTGCGGTGAATCTCTCAGGTAAAGCGGACAGCAGGGCAAATCCCGTGGCACCGGTGTCACGGCCTTTATTTGCCCTGGAGTTCCCATGTCCGCACCTTCTGCCGCCCCTCTGCTCACCACGCCCCTCAACGCGCTGCACGTCGAACTGGGCGCCCGCATGGTGCCGTTCGCCGGTTACTCCATGCCCGTGCAGTATCCCGCAGGCCTGATGGCCGAGCACCTGCACACGCGCGAGAAAGCGGGCCTGTTCGACGTGTCGCACATGGGCCAGCTGCGCCTCATCGGCCCTGACGCCGCTGCCGCCTTCGAGAGCCTGATGCCCGTGGACGTGATCGACCTGCCCGTGGGCAAGCAGCGCTACGGCCTGCTGCTGAACGACGAGGGCGGCATCATCGACGACCTGATGTTCTTCCGCGTGGCGCAAGACGAGCTGTTCGTCATCGTCAACGGCGCCTGCAAGGTGGGCGACATCGCCCACATCCAGGCGCGCATCGGCCAGCGCTGCCAGGTGGCTCCGCTACCCGACCATGCCCTGCTCGCCCTGCAGGGCCCGCAGGCGGCCACGGCCCTGGCGCGGCTGGCGAGCGGCGTGGAGAAGCTGGTGTTCATGACCGGCGGCCCGTTCCAGGTTGCAGGCTGCGACTGCTTCGTCACGCGCAGCGGCTACACGGGCGAGGACGGCTTCGAGATCTCCGTGCCCGCCGCGCAAGCCGACACCCTGGCACACGCGCTGCTGGCCCAGCCCGAGGTCAAGCCCATCGGCCTGGGCGCGCGCAACTCGCTGCGCCTGGAGGCCGGCCTGTGCCTCTACGGCAACGACATCGACACCACCACCACGCCTGTGGAGGCCGCGCTGAACTGGGCCATGCAGAAGGTGCGCCGCACCGGCGGCGCGCGTGTCGGCGGTTTCCCCGGCGCCGACAAGGTGCTGGCCCAGCTCGACAACCCGGCCAGCGTGACGCGCAAGCGCGTGGGCCTCGTCGCCCTGGAGCGCGTGCCCGTGCGCGAGCACACCGAGCTGCAGAGCGAAGGCGGCCAGAAGATCGGCGAGGTCACCAGCGGCCTGCTCGGCCCCACCATCGACAAGCCCGTGGCCCTGGCCTATGTGGACGCGCAGCATGCCGCCGTTGGCACGCGCGTCAACGCCATCGTGCGCGGCAAGGCCGTGCCCATGGAGGTCTGCGCCACCCCCTTCGTGCCCACGCGCTATTACCGTGGCTGAACCCCGCTGCCCTGCAGCAGCTACATTCCTCGTTCCCCTTTTCTATCAGGAGCTTTCGCCATGTCTCTCAAATTCTCCAAAGACCACGAATGGATCAACGCCGCCGATGCCAACGCCGCCGTGGTCGGCATCACGCTGCACGCCCAGGACGCGCTGGGCGACGTGGTGTTTGTGGACCTGCCCGCCGTGGGCGCCACGTTTGCCCAGGGCGACGTGGCCGGGGTGGTCGAGTCGGTGAAGGCCGCTGCCGATGTGTACATGCCGGTTGCGGGTGAGGTGGTGGAAGTGAACGAAGCGCTGCGCGCCGACCCCTCGCTCGCCAACTCCGACCCGCTGGGTGCTGGCTGGTTCTTCAAGGTCAAGCTCTCTGACGCCGCGCAGCTCGACAGCCTGATGGACGAGACCGCCTACACGAGCTTCTCTGCCAGCGCCTGAAGCGCAACGGCTTCAAAAACCATAGCAGCCAGCGCACGCATTCAGGCGCTTTCAGATGCAAAAGTATTTGAAATCACCTGAATTAAAGCGTAAGCAGCTCACATTTCAATAGCAATCCAGACTGGTTCCGCCATGCAGATGCCTGCCGCCCTGCCCTTGTCCGCGCTCGAAAACGCGGGTGAATTCCTGCCCCGCCACATCGGCATCGACGCTGCCGACGAAGCCCACATGCTGTCGGTCATCGGCGAAGCTTCGCGCCGCGCACTGGTGGACGGCATCGTGCCGCGCTCCATCGCCCGCGCCCGTGCCATGGACCTGCCGCCGCCTGCCACCGAGGCCGCCGCACTGGCAGAGCTCAAGGCCATTGCGGGCAAAAACCAGGTGCTTAAAAGCTTCATCGGCCAGGGCTACTACGGCACGCACACACCCGGCGTCATCCTGCGCAACATCCTGGAGAACCCCGCCTGGTACACGGCCTACACGCCCTACCAGGCCGAAATCTCGCAAGGCCGCATGGAGGCGCTGGTCAACTTCCAGACCATGGTGTGCGACCTCACCGGCATGCCCATCGCCAACGCCTCCATGCTGGACGAGGCCACCGCCGCCGCCGAAGCCATGACGCTGGCCAAGCGCTCGGTCAAGGCCAAGGGCAATACGATCATCGTCAGCGGTGACTGCCACCCGCAGACCATCGAGGTCATCCAGACGCGCGCCGCGCCGCTGGGCCTCACGGTCAAGGTGATCCGCTCGGGCGACGAATGGATGGCCGCCATCGGCCAGGACGACTACTTCGCCGCCATCAACCAGTACCCCGGCTCCAGCGGCTGGCTGGCCGACTGGCAGATGAGCGCCGACATCATCCACGGCAAGGGCGCCGCGCTGATCCTGGCCGCCGACCTGCTGGCGCTCACGCTGCTCAAGACCCCGGGCGAGATGGGCGCCGACATCGTGGTCGGCACCACGCAGCGCTTCGGCATGCCCATGGGCGCGGGCGGCCCGCACGCCGCCTACATGGCCTGCCGCGACGAATTCAAACGCTCCATGCCCGGCCGCCTGGTGGGCGTGAGCGTGGACGTACATGGCAAGCCGGCCTACCGCCTGGCGCTGCAGACGCGCGAGCAGCACATCCGCCGCGAGAAGGCCACCTCCAACATCTGCACCGCGCAGGTGCTGCCCGCCGTGGTGGCGAGCATGTACGCCGTGTACCACGGTCCCCAGGGCCTGCAACGCATCGGCCAGCGTGTAGCGCGCCTGACGGCCATCCTGGCAGCAGGCCTCAAGCAGTTGGGCTTCGCGCTGCTGCACGCCACCGCCTTCGACACCCTGACCGTGGACTTGGGTAGCAGCAGCGCTGCCCACGCCGTGGTGCAGCGCGCACTCGATGCAGGCGCCAATGTGCGCCTGCTGCGCGGCCAGTGCGTGGCCGTATCGCTGGACGAAACCGCCACCCGCGACGACTTGGCCCTGCTCTGGCGCGCCTTTGCGCCCACGGCCGCGCAACCTACGGCCCTGGCCCTGGCCGAGAGCGCGCCCGACCTCATCCCGGCCAGCCTGCGCCGCACGAGCAGCTACCTCACGCACCCGGTGTTCAACACGCACCACTCCGAAACCGGCATGCTGCGCTACATCCGCCAACTGTCGGACAAAGACCTGGCGCTGGACCGCTGCATGATCCCGCTGGGCAGTTGCACCATGAAGCTCAACGCCACCAGCGAGATGATCCCCATCACCTGGCCCGAATTCGCCAACGTGCACCCCTTTGCCCCAGCAAACCAGCTTGAAGGCTACCGCCTGCTCGACCAGCAGCTGAGCGCCTGGCTGTGCCAGGCCACTGGCTACGCAGGCGTGAGCCTGCAGCCCAATGCAGGCAGCCAGGGTGAATATGCCGGCCTGCTGGCCATCAAGGCCTACCACGAGGCCCGTGGCAACCACCACCGCAAGGTCTGCCTGATCCCCAGCAGCGCGCACGGAACCAACCCCGCCAGCGCCCAGATGGCGGGCATGCAGGTGGTGGTGACCAAGTGCGACGAGAACGGCAACGTGGACATGGCCGACCTGCAGGCCAAATGCGAGCAGCACAGTGCCAACCTGGCCTGCGTGATGATCACCTACCCCAGCACGCACGGCGTGTTCGAAACACAGGTCAAGGAGCTGTGCCAGATCGTGCACAGCCATGGCGGCCGCGTGTACGTGGACGGCGCCAACATGAACGCCCTGGTGGGCGTGGCCGCACCGGGCGAGTTCGGCGGCGACGTGAGCCACCTGAACCTGCACAAGACCTTCTGCATCCCGCACGGCGGCGGCGGCCCCGGCGTGGGCCCCGTGTGCGTGGTGGAGGACCTCGTGCCCTACCTGCCGGGCCATGCAACGGCAGGAAATGCTACAAAAGTAGGAGCTGTCAGCGCAGCACCCTTGGGCAATGCGGCCGTCTTGCCCATTAGCTGGATGTACATCCGCATGATGGGCGCCGAGGGCCTGCAGGCCGCCACCGAGGCGGCCATCCTCAGCGCCAACTACATCAGCGCGCGCCTCAAGGACCACTACCCCACGCTGTACGCGTCAAGCAACGGCCATGTGGCGCACGAGTGCATCCTGGACCTGCGCGGCCTGAAGGAAACCAGCGGCGTGATGGCCGAGGACGTGGCTAAGCGCCTGATCGACTACGGCTTCCACGCCCCCACCCTGAGCTTCCCCGTCGCCAACACGCTGATGGTCGAGCCCACCGAGAGCGAGACGCTGTTCGAAATCGACCGCTTCATCGACGCGATGATCGCCATCCGCGAGGAAATCCGCCAGGTGGAAACCGGCGCCTGGCCGCAGGACAACAATCCGCTGAAGAACGCGCCGCACACCGCCGAGAGCCTGCTGGCGGGCGACTGGGCACGCCCCTACACGCGCGAGACCGCCGCCTACCCCGTGGCCGCCCTGCGCCGGGCCAAATACTGGTCGCCCGTGGGCCGCGTGGACAACGTCTATGGCGACCGCAACCTGTTCTGCTCCTGCGTGCCGGTGAGCGAACTGGGCTGACCGGCTGAATAGCCTCTTTCGTCCATGACACCCAGGCCGCCCGTGCGTTTAAGTCATGGCAGCCACCAGCGCGGCACGCAGTTCGCTGTCGGTGCGGGCCACCACCCACAGCCCAATCCCGGCCACAGCCCAAGGAGGCAATCCATGCCGCAATACACCACACTCCAGATCGAGGCCGACACCCGCAATCCGCGCGTGGCCAGGCTGCTGCTCAACCGTCCCGAGCGGCTCAATGCCATCAACAATGAAACCCCACGCGAGATCCGCCAGGCCGTGGAATGGGCGCAGGCCAACCCGGACATCCACGTCATCGTGGTGGAAGGGGCTGGCAAGGGCTTCTGCGGCGGCTACGACCTGGCCGATACGGCGGAGCAAGAGATCGAACATCCCTGCCAGCAGGAAAAGTACCCGTGGGATCCGATGGAGGACTACGCCTTCATGAAGCGCAACACGGAGGACTTCATGAGCCTGTGGCGCTGCAGCAAGCCCACCATTGCCAAGGTGCACGGTGCCGCCGTGGCCGGCGGCAGCGACATTGCGCTGTGCTGCGATTTACTGGTGATGGCCAGCAACGCCCGCATCGGCTACATGCCCACGCGGGTGTGGGGCTGCCCCACCACCGCCATGTGGACGCACCGTCTGGGCCCCTTGCGGGCCAAGCAAATGATGTTCACGGGTGATGTCATCAGCGGTGCCCAGGCCGCTGAGTGGGGGCTGGCCAACTACGCAGTGGATGAAGCCGAATTGGAAGCCGCCACGATGCAGCTGGCCGAGCGCATTGCCGGCGTGCCACGCGGCCACCTGGCCATGCACAAGCTGGTGGTGAACCAGGTCATGCTGAACATGGGGTTGGAGCAGGGGCAGATGCTGGCCACAGTGTTCGACGGCATCACGCGCCACAACCCCGAGGGGCTGTGGTTCCGCCGCTATGCGCAAACCGAGGGCTTCAAGGCAGCGGTGCAATGGCGTGATTCGGGCCGTGCCATTCCTGAAGCGGATGAAGCACGCGCCGAGATTGCACGCATGGATGCCATCCTGCGCGGCGCTTGAACCACCCCAGGGCAGGGTAATGCCCAGAGCATGTGCGCCAATCCAGAAGCAAGAGATGAAAAACCGTAAGGAGAATGCCGCTCAACCCCCACTGATGCGGCATTGCTCTACCATCGGGCCCTTGTTTTTTTCAGGAATTTCCATGCGCACTGCTTTCGCCCTGCTCGTCTCACTCCTTGCAGCCACTGCCGCTACGGCAGTCATGGCCCAGTCCAAGCCCATGACCACCGCCAGCGGCCTGGTCTTCGAATCCCTGAAAGATGGCAGCGGCGAATCGCCCAAGGCCACCGACACCGTGAAAGTGCACTACAAAGGCACCCTTCTCGATGGCAAGGAGTTCGACAGCTCCTACAAGCGCGGCGAACCCACCGAGTTCCCGCTCAACCGCGTGATCCCCTGCTGGACCGAGGGCGTGCAGCGCATGAAGCCCGGCGGCAAGGCCAGGCTGACCTGCCCGCCCACCATCGCCTACGGCGAGCGCGGCGCTGGCGGTGTGATCCCGCCCAACGCCACACTGAACTTCGAGATCGAGCTGCTGGCCGTCAAGCGCTGAGTGGCCCCTTCATGCTGTTGAAGGTCGGTGAACTGGCGCGCCGCTCCGGCCTGACGGTGCGCACGCTGCACCATTACGACGAAATCGGCCTGCTCAAACCGTCGGGCCGCTCCAGCAGCGGCTACCGCCTCTACAGCCAGGCCGATGTGCAGCGTCTGCATGGCATCCAGGCCATGCGGCTCATGGGCCTGGCCCTGGGCGACATTGCCGATCTGCTGGCAGGCGAAGGCATGGAACCTGGCCGCATCATCGAGCGCCAGATCCACGCACTGGATCTGCAAATCACCCAGGCCAACGAGTTGCGCGGCCGTCTGGCGCTGATGCGCGACGGCCTGGTGGCCGGTGCCGAGCCCGACATGGGCAACTGGCTGGAAACGCTGGCGCTCATGGCCACGTATGGCAAGTACTTCAGTACTGCCGAACTCAGGCGCATCTTCGAGAACTGGCGCAAGATCGAAGTGCAGTGGCCGCCGCTGGTGCAGCAGGTGCAAAGCGCCATGGACCTGGGCCTGGCCGTCGATACGCCCCCGGTGCAGCAGCTGGCGCATCGCTGGATGGTGCTGATGCACGAATGGATGGGCGGTGACATCCACTTGCTGGAGCGCTGGGGCACCATGTACCGGCTGGAGCCATCGGCGCATGGCATCAACCACGCACCCAGTACCGCAATGATCGACTTCATGGAACGCGCCATCGGACTGCGCCTGGCGGCACTGGGCAAATACCTGCAGCCTTGCGACCTGGCCCAGCTGGGCCATATGGGCGCAGCCCAATGGCAGGCACTGGAAGACGAGGTGGCGGATCTGCTGCGCGAGGGGCTGGCGCCCGACAGCCCACGCGGCCAAGCGGCAGCGGCACGCTGGAGCGCGCTGATGGATCAGCTCACCCACAACGACCGGCAGCTGCGCGGCAAGTTGCTGCAAGCCTCTGCCAGCGAACCCCTGCTGCGCTCAGGCTCCTTGCTGAGCCCTGCAGTGCGCGACTACATCGGCCTTGCCATCGCAAAAAATGCTTGACCCTCACGCAACGTGAGGCTCTACAGTCGATCCCATTGCCCCGGATCGACCATGCCCACCAGCCCCTCAGCCCCCAACCGCCTGCATGCACTGGACAACCTGCGCGCCACCATGATGTGGCTGGGCATCGTGCTGCATGTCGCCGTCATCCACCTCGAAGGCCCTTCGCCCCTGCCCTGGCACGATGACCGTTCCACGCCCGTGGCCGACCTGCTGATGGGCAGCATTCACGCCTTCCGCATGCCCGTGTTCTTCATCCTGGCGGGATTCTTTGTCGCCCTGCTGCTGGAGCGCCGCGGCTTACAGGCCATGGTGCGCAACCGTTTGCAGCGCCTGGCCTTGCCCTTTGCGGTGTTCTGGCCGCCTGTCTATGCCGCCTGCGGCCTGGCGGCCCTGTTGTTCCTGCACCGCATGCAGCACGGTACCTGGGGGCTGGATCGCAGCCTGCTGCCCCAGGGGCCGAGCGTGCCCCAGGGCCCGTCCACCATGCACCTGTGGTTTCTGTGGATGTTGCTGTGGTTCAGCCTGCTGACTGCTGCTGCACATTGGCTGCTGCAGCGCATGCCGCCCACACTGCCGCATGCACTGTCCCAAGGTGTGCACAGGCTTGGCGCAACGCCATGGGGCGCCATCGTGCTGGCACTGCCGCTGGCGGCAGTGGGTTCGCTGTACGACGACGGCCTGGTCAAACCCAGCGGGCTTTTTCTGCCCCCCATGGCTGAATGGGCGCACAACGGCTTGTTCTACGGCTTTGGCATCGTGCTGTACCGGCACCAGAAGACCCTGTTCGCGCTCTACCAGCGGCGCTGGCCGTTGCTGGCAGGCGCAGGCCTGCTGTGCTTTCTGGTGGCTGGGGCGCTGCTTCACAGGCTGGCACAAACCACGCAGCAGCCGACAGCACCCCTGGCGTTCTGGATTGCCCTGGCCTACAACACCTGTTCGTGGCTCTGGAGCTTTGCGCTCATCGGGCTGTTCCTCCAGCGCCTGCCGCTCCCGCGCACCTGGATGACTTACCTGGCCGACAGTTCGTACTGGGTCTATCTGGTGCACATGCCACTGACCATCGGATTTGGCGCATGGCTGTTCGGCCTGCCGCTGCCCGCCTCCGCCAAGATGCTGGCCAACATTCTCGCCACCACGGCTGTGTGCCTGGCAAGCTATCACCTGTGCGTGCGCTTCACGCGCATCAGCACCCTGCTCAACGGCAAACGCCATGTGCGCACGCCCTCACCCCAAGCCACCCATGCCTCCTGACACCCTTGCGCAAACCCGCGCCCACCTGCTGCACGACCGCAATTTCCGCTGGCTCATCAGCGGCAGCGCACTGACCATGCTGGGAGACCAGTTCACCCTGATCGCCCTGCCCTGGCTGGTGCTGCGCATGACCGCCGACACGATGGTGCTGGGCACGGTGCTGGCCCTCATCAGCGTGCCGCGGGCATTGTTCATCCTGGTGGGTGGTGCGCTGGTGGACCGCCATTCGCCCAAACAGGTGCTCATGCTCACCAAGTACGCCAATACGCTGCTGCTGGGCCTGCTGGCGGGGCTGGTGCTGTCGGGCGGGCTGGCGTTGTGGATGGTGTACGCCCTGTCGCTGGGCATCGGCCTGGCCACGGCGTTCAGCATTCCGGCCGGTACCGCCATGATGCCCCACGTGGTGGCGCGCCACCAGCTGCAGGCGGCCAACAGCATCAGCCTGGGGCTGCGCCAGCTCACCATGTTCCTGGGCCCGCTGCTGGCAGGGCTGTTGATTGCGCTGTTCGGTGATGGTTCATCCACCACGGCCAATGCCACCGGCATTGGCCTGGCCTTTGCATTCGACGCCCTGAGCTTCGCCATATCGGCATGGACGCTGGCGCGTGTGCAGACGCATGCCGCCCCACCCGCCACATCTGCACCCCAGGCCGTGCTGGCCTCGGTGCGGGATGGGTTGGTGCATTTCTGGCGCGACCAGGATCTGCGCACCTGCTTCCTCTACTGGGCGGCCATTGCGTTGTTCATCATGGGGCCGATCCACATTGCCATACCGGTGCTGGCCAGCACCAAGCCCGAACTCGGCGCGGCAGCCTTTGGCACCATGGTGGGAGCCCACGGTGCGGGCACGCTGGCGGGCATGGTGCTCAGCGGGCTGCTGCCACGCCTGCGCCTGGGCAGCCTTGGCACGACGATCCTGGTGCTGGATGCCGTCATTGGCGTACTGTTCATGCCCATGGGCCTGATCGCGGCAGCGTGGCAGGGCGCTGCGCTGATGCTTTGCATCGGCCTGCTCGGTGGCTTCATGCAGGTGCGCGTGTTCACCTGGATCCAGCAACGCGTGCCCCCGCTGCTGCTGGGGCGCGCCATGGGCATGTTCATGTTCATCTTCATGGGGCTGGCCCCTGTCTCAGCCGCAGTGACGGGCTGGATCATGCAAAGCATTGCGCTGGCGCGGCTGTTTTCCTTCAGCGGCGGCACCTTGCTGGTGCTTGCGCTGGCTGCCTTTGCGCTGACCCCCATGCGCCGCATGGCAGACGCCCCCACCATGGCACGCTGATGCCGCAACAGCTGCCCGCGCAGGGGCACAGGGCGCCCTGGCGGGCGTACACTTGCGCGCAGCCCATGGCCCTTCCCGATCTGTCTTTTCTGCTGCAGGCCCACCCTCCCGGTTCCATGCCGGAGGGCCAGTCCCTGGCCATGCAGGCCCAGGCCAGCGCGTCGGCGCCAGACGAAGTGCCCCTGCCCGCCTTGATTGCAGAACTGCGTGCCTACCAGATGGAGCTGGAGGCACAGAACAAGGTCTTGCAGTACAGCCAAGCCTCGGCCGAGCGTGCCTCCGAGCGCTTTGAAGCGCTGTTTGCCAGCGTGCCCCTGTCGCTGATGGTGCTGGACGAGTACGACATGGTGGTGCAAGCCAATGCCATGGCACACCGCTCGTTCCAGCCCACGGAGCGCGACCGCCCCCTGACCGCGCTGATGCCCTTTGTCTCGGCACACGACGCCGAGCGCGTGCGCCTGGCCTTTGCCGAGGCGCGCGAGCATGGCCAGGCCCTGGCCACCGAAGTGGTGTTTGCCCAGGGCGAGCAGGTGCGTATCACGGGCGACCTGTACATTGCCTTTATCACCCTGGGGCACGAGGGGGAAACCCCGCAGCACCAGTACCTGTGCGCCGTCATTGACCAGGGCCCGCTGCTGGCCGAGCGCTGTGCCTTGCAGGAGCGCAATGAGCAACTGCGCGCCAGCGAAAAGCGCCTGGAAGCGGTCATCAACTCGGCGCTGGACGCCATTGTCTGCGTGGATCAGCACCAGCGCATCACCGTGTTCAACCCCACGGCGGCGGTGCTGTTCCAGTGCAGCGCCAGTGATGCGCTGGGCAGCAGGCTGGAGCGCTTTCTGCCCGACGCCGCCCAGGCGCTGGGCTTTGGCCAGCTCGCCACCCAGGCGGTGCTGGGCGAGATGACGGCGCGCACTGCTGCAGGCAAGGAACTGTCGGTCGAGGTGAGCGTGTCCTTTGAACACCACGCCGATGGCCTGACCACCACCGTGTTTGCCCGCGACCTGACCAGCCGCAAGCGCGCCGAGGCCCAGCGCAGCGAACTGGAAGCGCAACTGCGCGAATCGCACAAGATGCAGGCCGTGGGCACCATGGCCGGGGGCATTGCCCACGACTTCAACAACATCCTCAGCGCCATCCTGGGCAACGTGGAACTGGCCATGGCCGACTGCGCACCCGAATCCAGCGCCATGGTCAGCCTGCGCGAAATCCAGAAGGCCGGGCGCCGCGCGCGCGACCTGGTGCGCCAGATCCTCACCTTCAGCCGCAACGAACCCCCGCGCCTGGGCGCCGTGGATCTGGCCGAAGCCCTGCACGACACCGAACGCCTGCTGCGCGTGACGCGCCCCCCCACCGTGGCCCTGCAAATCCACATTGCGCCCCACCTGCCCACGGTGCTGGCCGACGCCACCCAGGTGGAGCAGGCCCTTCTGAACCTGTGCACCAACGCCATCCACGCCATCGGCACGGCCAAGGGAACGGTGCGCGTGCACGCCCAGCCTCTGCGCCCCGACATGCCGCTGTGCGACCGCCTGGGCCTGCCCGCGGGCGACTATGTGGCCATCAGCGTGCACGACAACGGCCCCGGCATGGACGCGGCCACCTTGCAGCGCGTGTTTGAACCCTTCTTCACCACCAAGCCCGTGGGCCAGGGCACAGGCCTGGGGCTGGCTGTGGTGCACGGCGTCATGCGCACCCATGCCGGTGCCGTGGATGTACAAAGCACGCCTGGCGAGGGCAGTTGCTTCACGTTGTACTTCCCGGCCCAGGCCCAGGGCGCCGCTGCCCCAACCCCAGCAGAGCCAGCAGCCCCGGCCACGGCGGTGGCGGCGCCCCCGGCGCAACAGCATGTGATGTATGTGGACGACGACCAGGCCCTGGTTTTTCTGGTGGAGCGCCTGTTGCGCCGCCGTGGCTACCGCACCAGCGGCTATACCGACCCCTTGGCCGCCCTGCAGGCCTTGCAAGCGGCGCCGCAGGACTGCCACCTGCTCGTGACCGACTACAACATGCCCGGCTACAGCGGCGTGGAACTGCTGCAGGCGGTGCGCGAGGTACGGCCCGACCTGCCGGTGGCCCTGGCATCGGGCTATGTCACCGCCGAAATCGAACAGGCCGCCCTGGCCGCAGGCGCCCGCGCGCTGATCCACAAGCCCAACGACGTGCAGGAGCTGTGCGACACCGTGGATCGGCTGATCCATGGCAAATGAAGTGCTGCCCATCCACTGCATGGATGGCGGGCTGCATCAGCCCCTGCACTGCCTGCACGCCGACCCGCACCTGCTGGTGCTGGCCAAGCCGCCTGGCCTGCTGTGCGTGCCAGGGCGCGGGCCCGACAAGCAGGACTGCCTGAGCCGCCGCGCACAGGCGCAGTGGGCCGATGCGCTGGTGGTGCACCGGCTGGACCAGGCCACCTCGGGCCTGGTACTCATGGCCCGCAGCGCCGAGGTGCAGCGCCGCCTGGGCCGCGCGTTCGAGCTGCGCCAGGTGCGCAAACGCTACCTCGCGGTGGTGGCTGGCGCCATGCCGCAAGCCCCGGATGCCGCCTGGTCCGAGATCGACCTGCCCATTGCCGCCGACTGGGCACGCCGCCCGCTGCGTACCATCAACGCCCACCTGGGCAAGCCCAGCCAGACACGCTGGCGCACGCTGGGCTATGACACCGCCACCGACAGCAGCCGGGTGGAGCTCGAACCCCTCACCGGCCGCACCCACCAGTTGCGCGTGCATCTCGCGGCCATAGGCCATCCCATCCTGGGCGATACGCTGTATGCCGACGCCCGCTTGCAAGCCCGCGCACCGCGCCTGCGGCTGCATGCAACGTGGCTGGCATTCGATCATCCACACAGCGGTGAACCCATGGAATTCACGCTGGACGCGCCGTTTTGAAAGCAGCACATAAGATGGCACTCATGTCTTCACACCTCACCATTCTGACGGGCGCCTCGCGCGGCATGGGCCTGGCCATGGCGCGGCAGTTGCTGCGCCCCGGCCATACCCTGCTGTGCATCTCACGCAGCACCCACACCGCACTGGCCCAGGAAGCCGCCGCCCAGGGCTGCACCCTGGAGCAGTGGGAACAAGACCTGGCCAAGGCCGAGCAGGCCGCTACGCGCCTGCGCGAATGGCTACAGCGCACGCCTGCAGGCTGCTATGGCAGCGCCACACTCATCAACAACGCGGGCGTGATCCCGCCCATCGCCCCACTGTCGGCCAGCGCACCGGCAGACCTGGCCATGGCGCTGCGCGTGGGGCTGGAAGCGCCCATGCTGCTGTGCGCCGCCTTCCTGGGCGCCACCGAGGGCTGGGGCGTGCCACGCAAGGTACTGAACATCTCGTCCGGCCTGGGCCGGCGGCCCATGGCATCGCAGGCGGCCTATTGCGCAGCCAAGGCAGGCATGGACCATTTCACCCGCTGCATGGCGCTGGACGAAGCCCACAAGCCCCAGGGGGCCAGGGTGTGCTCCCTGGCGCCGGGCGTCATCGACACGGACATGCAGGTACAGTTGCGCTCCGCAGCGCCCGACGCCTTTCCTGACGTGCGGAACTTTGCCCAATTGCAAAGCAGCGGCATGCTCAGCAGTACACCGGAAGCCGCAGCCCGCGTCCTGGCCTGGCTGGATCGCCCCGACTTTGGCGCCCAGCCAGTAGCCGATGTGCGCGAGACCTGAAGGCAGCAGCAGTGCCCCAGGCCAAGAGTCGCTATACTTTTTATAGCTGCCAGCGCTTTACCATAAAGGGCGGAACACGCGCTGGCGCGGCTATTCAGTCGCGCACCACCAGCACGGGGACATGCACCACGCCGAGCACGCGTTGCGTGACGCTACCCAGCACCAGCTTTTCGATCCCCCGGCGGCCATGGGAGCCCATGACGATCAGGTCGGCGCCGGTGCTTTCCAGCGCGCGCGAAATGCCCTCTTGCACGGCATGGCCCTCACCCACCACGGTGTTGGCCTCGATGCCGGCTTCCTGCATGGCCTTCTTGGCAGTGTCCAGCGCAGCATTGGCCTCTGCCGTGGCCGCGCTGAGATACTGCGCCTGGCCGTAGGCGAAATCAGCGCCCACGCCGGTGAAGGGGTACGGATCGATCACATACAGAATGGTCACTGCACTGCCAAAAGCCTTGGCCAGCCCCGCGGCCTTGGACACAGCCATCATCGAAGTAGGCGAACCATCCACGGGAACCAGAATGTGCTTGAACATATGTTTCTCCTTGAGCGTTGATCGGCACCCCACACCTGCCCTAGCTCTACACCACGGGTGCGGTGGCTTGTGCTCCAGTGTAGCGCCAGCCCTTGCCAGTGCAAGCCTCCAGAAGCCGGATTCATGGCGCTGCGATTTTCCCCATGGAGCACGCGCAAACCCCAGCCCCAATCGCACGGCCCGGGTGTAGCATGCAATGGTTGATCCAACCACCACCGGGTACCCAGCCATGCCCCACGAACGCCGCCACTTCATCCGCGTCACCTTTGACGCCCCCGCCCAACTGACCACCAGCGAAGGTTGCTTCAGCGTGCATGTGCTGGACCTGTCGCTCAAAGGTGCGCTGGTGGTTTTGTCGTCCGACGTGTATCTGGAACCCGGCGCACTGTGCCAACTGGTGGTGCCCCTGACCAGCACCCACGACCACATCGCCATGTCCACCGAAGTGGCCCATGTGGAAGGCCGGTGCGCAGGCCTGCTGTGCCGCTCGATCGACCTGGACAGCGTCACCCACCTGCGCCGCCTGATTGAACTGCAGCTAGGCTCCCCCCATCTGCTTGACCGCGACCTGGCTGAACTCACGGCCTCCTGAGGCCGCATGGCACCTGTTCGCCTCAAGCCATGGCTTCGCGTTCCTGCAGCAGGCGCCACATCACCTTGCCGCTGCCGCTCTTGGGCAGCGCCTGCACAAACTGCACCTTGCGCGGCACCTTGTACACCGCCATGTTCTCGCGGCACCAGTCAATGATTTCCTGTTCGGTGGTATGCGCGTGGTCGGGCCGCAGCACGACCACGGCCTTCACGCTTTCACCACGGTAGTCGTCCTTGGTGGAGATGACGCAGGCCTCCTGGATGGCCGGGTGCCTGAACATCAGCGACTCGACCTCTGCGGGCCAGACCTTGAAACCAGAGGCATTGATCATGCGCTTGAGACGGTCGGTGATGAAAAAATATCCATCTGCATCCACCTTGCCCAGGTCTCCAGAGCGGAAAAAGCGCTTGCCCTCCAGTTCCACAAACACCGCCTCGGTGGCCTCGGGCCGGTTCCAATACCCATCGAACACCTGCGGACCGTGGATCAGGATTTCGCCCTGTTCACCCACAGGCATCTCTTGCAGGGTGTCTGGATTCACCACGCGTGCATCCGTACCCAGGAAAGGGATGCCCAGGCATTGCTGTTTGGGCTGATCCGGTGGGTTGCTATGCGAAGGCGCTGCGGTTTCGGTCAGGCCATACCCCTCGGCGTAGCGCAGCCCAAACTGCTCTTGCAAGCGCTGGGCTACCGCCTGCGGCATGGCAGCACCGCCGCCGCCAATGTAATTGAGGCTCGAGAGGTCGAACTGCGCAAAGTTTGGGCTGCCCATCAAGTCGATGACCATGGTGGGGATGTTGGTCCAGGAGGTAACCTTCCAGCGCGAAATCAGCCGCCCGGCCAGATCACGATCCCAGCGTGGCATGATGACCAAAGTACCGCCGCTGTAGATGGCGGCATGCATCATGCTGACCATGCCGGTGATGTGGAACATGGGTACCACGGCCAGGGTCACATTCTCAGACGTTGCATTACCCCACAGGCTGCTGGCCACGGCGTTGTGCATCAGCGTACGGTGCGGGTGCATGCACCCCTTGGGCAGCCCCGTGGTGCCGCTGGTGTAGGGCAGCACCGCCAAGTCGTCGGGGCCCACCAGCAGGTCTGGCATAGGCTCGGCACAGGCCAAGGCCTGCTGCCAGCCGTGCACCGCACCGCCATCAAGCGTGGGCAGTTCATGGCTGGTACATAGCCAATCCTTCCACCCAGGGGGTGGAGCATCGCTACCAGCCGCGTCCGCATCGAACGCATCTGTGAACCGGGTGACCAGCAGGTGCTGCAGGCGCTGCTGCATCGGCAAGACATTGCTGGCCTGTGCCAGTTCAGCTGCCAAGTCAGCCGTGGTAATGGCCACGCGTGCCTGCGGGTCGGCGATGTAGTGCTTGAGCTCCTCAGCCCGGTTCATCGGGTTGACCGGCACCACCACCGCATTGGCCCGCAAGATCGCAAAGTGCGCCAGCACCAATTGCGGACAGTTCTGCATGCACAGCAGCACCCGGTCCCCCTTGCGCACGCCCAACTGGTGCAAATAGGCCGCCATGCGCTCAGCCGCAACCGCCAAAGCACGGTAGCTCATCGTGCGCCCAAAGAACACCAAAGCCGACTTGTCGGGATAGCGCCTGGCACTGATCGCCAGGTTGTCCCACAGCGGCGTCTGCGGTGGAACGATGGAATACGGAAGCCTGCGGGGCCAAAAACGGTAATGCGATCGCATGGGAACAACTCCTTTTGCTTGCGCAGTCTATGGATGGCCAGGCCGAGGCCATCGGGGGTTTTCACCTGTGAGGTGTCACGTGCGTGTCAACGCAGCGGTCTTCCAAAAAAGCGGTATTTCCCCGCGCTCATGCACCGATACGCCCAACAAAAACTGGTGATGATCGAATCACGGCCAAGTGGGGTACGGAACGGTCCCCAGTACGTGTTTCGCCGAAAAATTGCTGATCCAGGAGTCAGAAAATGCTCGACATATCCCAAGCTTCATCCCTGCTGCAATCTTTGGGTGTGAGCAGCACTATCGCCAACAAAGCTGTGGAACGCAGCGCCCAAAGCGCCGGAACAGATGCCCAGTCATTTCTCAAGACACTGCAGCAAAACCTTTCAGAACTTGCAAGTGCGGCAAAGTTACCAACTGGTACTGGCACGGGAAAGACATCAAACCCTACAGCCGTTAACTCTTCGGTCAGCACTTCAACGGCAGCTATCACGGCCCCTTTTAACAACTTCAAGGAATTCAAGGAGTGGGAGAAAGGCCTAGGCGACACCTTCGCCAAAGACTATAAGGCTCCAGACTACGTGCGAATGATTGCCCTATCCCTTGAAGGAGGTGATAGCGAAGCCTTCAAACGCTACATTTTCTTTAAGAACAATCCTCAATACGCAGTGGATTACGAATCCATCCGAAGTGGAAACCTATCCAAGTTTCCGACGGATGGCTCCTCCCTGGTGAAGACCGACCTCTCCAAGTTGGACATAAATACTGCAGCCTACTATAAGAAAAACCCAAGCGAGCTACTGGCAGCCGAAGGATTCAACATGGATCCAGCGCTACTGAAAAAACGCATGGAAGGCGATACTGAAGGTATCGGAGACCCCGATTGGTTAATGAACCACAAATGGACGGCGACAGGAACCATTTCCAGCAACAATCGCACGATGTACGCCCAAGCGCCTTTCATCGGTTTAGATGGCAAAGGTGCAGACAGCTACAGGCTAGCCAAATACGACACCGCCACCGGTCGAATCATCGACCTCGATGGCCGAACATACGATCCGATCACCGGCGAAGAGACATGAGTCTGGAGTTGGAGTTGACCCACTTCGGTGGACTCCACCAAAGATCACAAAAAGATCACCGAGAGTGATCGACCATCGAGCGGGTGCAGCGCAGGCCCTGAATGGTGAACGGTTCCAGGCCCTGGGACCTTGCTCCTCACTGCAATGGGCTGTCATCGCCGCCCTACCCTCAGTGCCCCACAGGTTTTTCGGGTCGATAGCGCTCGACCACGGCACCGTCTGCAGCACCGCCCTCCTGATAAACCTGCGAAACGGCTTCGACGATCTCCGCCCACACCCCGGGCAGCAGCAATACTGGCATCTCCTTGGCAAGCACATTGCTGAGCTCACCACGATTCTGCTCAAGTGAACGCAGCACCCTGTCCGCCTGCGGGTCTGGCATCTCGACCACCTCCTTCAGCGCCGCACGCGCCCACGCATGGCTGCGCAGATAGCGCGACTCCTCACGCATTTGCTCTGTCAAGGTTCGGCCAATGATGTTGGACAGGAACGCCACATGAGGCCCCAGATCGGGATAGCGCCACAGCGGTCTAGCCTGTTCCGCGCCAGAAAAGGCGAAGTTGGACACCACACCATCCGGATAAGTGGTTTGCACCGGCTCAAAGGCGACTTGGTCACGAACGGCCTGCACCAAGGGCTTGGAAACCCGATCCAAAACCTGGTCGTAGCCTCGCCGCTCGCCCACGTCGTCCGTGATGACTGCCGATATAGGCAGGATCACGGGGTCGGGTATCACGCCGTCTCGCCGCAAAATATCATTCACCAGGAACCGATGCACGCGCCCATTGCCGTCGGCCAGGGGGTGGACATAGACGAAGCCGAAGGCCGCTACCGCGCTGCGCATCGTGGACGATTGGCCTTGCGTTCTCTCGAGGAACACCCGCAGGCCATCCAGCATCGCAGCGACTTCCCCGGCCGGAGGCGCCACATAGTGCACGACCTCTTGGTACCGAACCATCTCGCCAACAAACACGGGAGACTGGCGCACACCGAAACGCGTGATCGTTGTCCGGTCGCCCAGGATTTCCTGCTGCAACTCGGCCAGCACCGCATCACTCAGCGGCAGTTCGCCCTGCCCGGTACGGCGTGCCATCACGTCCGCAAAACGCTGCACGCGCCCTACCCGGTCAGCTTCGCCTTCGATGGCAAAGCTGGCCTTGCTCTCCCGCAGGGTCATCCACACCGCCGCCCGCATCAGCAGGTCTTCGCCAAACTCGGCCTTCAACTCTCCGAACAGGCGCGGCACGTCCAGGCAGGAGGCCCGAGTCACGGCTTCGGTTTTGACCACCATGGGGCAAAGTGCCGTGTGCCAGGCAGGTTGTCGCTCACCCGCCAGCGCTGCACCTTGACGGCCCGGTTGGCGGAGGCAACTGGTGGAACGCCAAGCGGATCTCGGCCGGCGACAGCGCCCGGTTCTTCGGCACGAAGGTGGCGATCGAGGCGGCCGCCACGTCGTTGGCCGGGTTGTCCACCCTCTCTCCGTGCAGGATGGCAAAGGCATAGACCTGCTTCACGATGTCGCGGACATGCACCGCAGTGGCAGGAGCCCCGCGCGCCTTCACCTTGTTGCACAAGGCCCGCAGGTCATCGGCGGTGATTTCGTTGAGCAGCCGGTTCTTGAACACCGACAGGATGTCGCGATCCACGACATGCTTGCGCATCGCGCGCGCTGTCGGCCATCTTGGCGTCCGCCAGCCACTTAAGAGCTACATCACCGAAGTTCTTGGCTGCGGTGAGCCGGCGCTTCTCGCGCTGCTTCTCCAGTGCCGGGGAACGGCCAGCAGCGACAGCCTTCTTGGCATCGAGCAGCTTTTCGCGGGCCAGAGCCAGGGAGATGCCGCCAGGGCCGTAGCGGCCGATGGTCAGGGTCTCACGGCGCCCATTGAGACGGTAATCGTAGCGGAAGGTGACGGTACCGGTGGGCGATACCGTCACGTACATCCCATCCCGGTCAGAAGCCTTATAAGTCAAGGACTTAGGCTTCAAATTGCGCAGTGCGGTGTCGGTAAGCATCGAGGTTTTCCTCCTGTTGGTGACGGCTTTTACCGTCAGGGGTCAGGAGACCTGCTGATGCCCGGAAAGCCGCATGAAATCAGCTTTCCAGAGGAGACTTTTACCGTCAAAGACCGGTTTGGTCTCAATAGTGAACGGGAGGGTCTTAATCCGGCCTCCGGTTCTTACCGCCACTTTTACCGCCAACCTGTTCCGCTGGCCGGCGATAGCCACCGATAGCTTCCGTGACGTATTTCCTTTTAAATCAACAGGTTACGGCAGTTTTTCGATAGCTGGCGATAGTCCCCGAAGGACGTCAATTCACTCCGTCATGCAATCTGTGCAGGCAGTTCAATTTCATAGGCTTGGGCGATACGGGCCACCAATTCGGTGACGGCGACGTTTCCAAGTTGGAGCGCCTTCGGGTCTATCGACGTGTCAGCAGCGATGGCAAGCAAGAACCGCGTCATGTCAACGCCGATCTTTGTGTCGATCGGAATCCGTGCGGGGGGTGCCAGCAGCTGCGACAGCCGCAGTACGTCGTTGAGGTGCTTGCGCACGTCCTTCGCATCGACCTTGGCGCCCTGCTCCTTTCGCGCGGTCAATTCCAGCCAAGCGACGGCCTTGAGTGGGATCAGACGATCTTCCCCGATCCAGGGAAGGCCGTCGACTTCGCGACGCCCAGCCATGATGAATGCGTAGTAGACCTCGTCCAGCAAGATGGCGGACAAGCTGGAGACGGCTTCGTCCAGGGGTATCGGGGTCAGCTGACTACCGTCGGCCAGTGGAAAGCCGTCGGGTGCTCGCGCGAACAACTCGACCATCGCCGGGAATCGATCGTCAGCGGGCTTCTGAAACCGGTAGAAGATGGGTTTTCCAGTGTCGCTGGCCTGGCGAATTTCGTAGCCGCCTTCCTCGACGAATTTCCAGAAGGCGACGCCAAATGCCGGGGTCAGGGCCTCCACATGCAAGACGACATCCAGATCTTTGGTCGCGCGAAACTCCAGCCCCGCATCTTCCATCGTCAGGCTCGCGGCTGTGCCGCCAATCAGAACGTACTGTTCAACGTATGGCGCAAAGCGCTCTTGGAAAATGTCCAACCCTCTCACCATGGCAGCAGCCCTTTCAGTTCGTCCAGTGCGAGCTGGATCCGGTCATCGGCGTTCTCCTGCAGGCTAAGCGCAAGCGAGAGCGGATCTACCGTGTTGGCGTCTGGCATCAGCGCCGGGCTGTAGCTCCACAATTGCCATTCTTGAGCACCCGCTTCCCGCTCAGTCAACTCGCAAACGCCGGCATCCTTCGCAGCCTTCCAGTCGGCAGCAGTCAACGCATAGATTGGCCATTTCGGTTCGGTGAGCATGGAATAGCGCGCCAGTGCGCTGAGACCCGCGAGGCGGTGGGGGCCGTTTGCAGCGATCCCATGGGCTGCCACCCAAATCGTGCGCCGGACCGGCGTGCGCAGTGCGGGCTTCGCTCGCGCCCAGATCTGCTCCGGGGTGAGCTCCATTCGCAGCCATCGCGATCGTCCGACCGTGTACGCTTCAGCCAACTCGGCCGCAGTCAATTCCTTGACCGCGCGTGACAGTGTCATGGGCGTGTAGCCCAACTCGGCCGCGACACTGGAAGGCTGCCAATCAGGTTGCCACGGTTGGCGCAGCAAGGCGGCGATCAGCATGGCTTGCGCGGACGGACTCAGCGCCGCGTCCATGGCCGGCGCGCGGTGCCGGAAATACTCACGCAGGTCCAGTCCCAAATCAGGCAGATAGAGTTGGTTGCCCGGCACGATGAACGGGACTTTTTGCTCGATCAAGCGCCGACGATCATAGGATGCGAGGGCGTGGGTGACATAGATCACCGGTTGACCAGCCAAGGCTTTGACCCTGCTCAGCCAGGTCCTGACGTCGCTGAGGGACCGCTTGGCGTCGGCCCGCCCTATCGCCAGGACCAGGGGCTGTCCTAGCAGTTCCATTTCGCTGAACTGGAAGGCGTCACGCAGGAAGTAAGGCAGCTCGTTGGCACGCGCCCACGGTCTCACCTCTGGCACCTCGATGCCGAGAACTTCTTGGA
This sequence comes from Burkholderiales bacterium, assembly GCA_016192425.1. Taxonomy (GTDB): domain Bacteria; phylum Pseudomonadota; class Gammaproteobacteria; order Burkholderiales; family Burkholderiaceae_C; genus Simplicispira. The sequence continues at coordinate 16,249 of JACPUE010000046.1, read as the reverse complement.
GGTAGTGCAGAACGGCGGTCGTGAGGATTGGCAAGGCTCATCCTGGATAACTCGGATTTCGCACGATAACATATTGTTTGTTATCGTGCAAAATTGCGTTATCATGTTCTTGTCCACTGTTACCCACCCCTATGTGGAGCCATCCAACGGTGCGTTGCTCTTCGGGCTCTTGAGCGCATCGCGCAAGCTTGATGATCGCCCTTGATGCTTGCGTTGGAGGGAACAGTGGTAGGAAGAACGACTTGCGAGCGCTCCAGTGCCGTCGAACCCCATCGGAGCGTGCGATCAACAATGTCAGAATAGCTCTGAGGTAACAGAGTATTTCCATCAACGAGAGCAACAAGGCCACCAATGCTAGACGGCGCGCAGGACGATGAACTCATTCGAAAAGTAGCTGCTCGTCACTCTGTGGCACCGGAGCTTCTAACAGAACTGCTGGCACTCGCACCGAGGTTCGAGAATTTCAACATCTATGGAGTAAAGGCGGAGTTCACGCGGGCTGTCGAGCAAGTCTTGGATAAGGTGGACGGAACTCAAAAGGCTGGTGTCCAGCGATGAAATTCACCAGCCTTGAGGTTCAGGACATCTTCGCGTACCACGGTGTCAGCAGGGTTGACCTCAGCGCCTGCACGGACTCGCGCAACGTGGTTGTTATCGCCGGACGCAATGGTGCTGGCAAAACGAGTTTGCTCAACGCAATCAAGCTCCTGTTTCTTGGTGCAGAAGACGACAGTCTGCGCCGCGTAGGTTTTGGTAGCTCGGCCATCAGTCCCAAACATTTCGTACTAGGTCAGACAGGCCGCTGGTATGGCGTTTTCAACACAAGGGCGCAGGACTCGGATGCCCGCGCTCGCGTTGCGCTGGAATGGGAAGACGGTGGACATCGCTATCGGGCCGAACGCAGTTTCCGCAAGATCACCAGCGCCGCTGGATATGAAGAGACTCTCGTTGCAACAGTCGACAACAAGCCCGTCTCCGATGCCGAGTCAGTTCTGCTACAGCTCCTACCGCGAGAAGTCGTTCCCTTCTTTTTCTTCGACGGTGAGCAGATCCAGTCCATTGCGGATGCGGAGGTCGGCCGAGAACAAACGGAAATTGAGCGTCTTTTGGGCCTTGCATTCGTCGCAGCATTGACGCGCGAGGTTGAGCTCTACACCAAGGCGAAACACCGAGTCGGCATCCCTGCAGAAGTTCAGCTACGGATCGTGCAGCATGAGAACGCGCGCCGCGAGGCAGAGGCCCGCGCCGAGATGGCCGGCAATGCGCGCATCTTTGTCGAAGAGGAAATGCAAGAGTTACAACGCGAGCGTCGTCGCCTAGACGGCGAACGCAACAGGTTACGAACGGGCATCGCCGAATCAGAACGGATTCGGATGACGGGCCGCATCGACATCCTGCGCCAGGAGTATGCGCGGCTGGCGCAAGAGGTGTCGGAGCAACTACCAAGCGAGTCTCCGTGGCTTACCAATCTTCATTTGGTGCGCCAAGCCTTCCAGGCTCTTGAAGAAGAACTCAACCGAAATGCGAACCCTAGCGTCGCGCAACGGTTGCACCTGGAGTTTCCCGTTGAGCTGCTGCGACGGTTGGCGCTGCAGCGTCCTCCTGTCGAATTGGCCGAAGAACAGAGGCGACAGTTCCAACAAGACGTTGAAGAAGCATTGGAAACATTCGGCATCTCGTCGCAAGCCCCCAACAATCCGTTGCTGAATTCTCTGAGCCCACGCCAAGTGCAGGCGCTATACCGCAGATTCCTGGTGTGGTCCGAGAAAGGCTCCAGCCTGCTCGGAGCACAAGCCGAGCGGCTACGTACCATCCGCCAGGTCAAGCGGGAGCAACATCAGATTCAACGAGATCTGGACGAAGCAGAGATCACAACGGACGAAGCACGGCAACAGTTTGACACCTTGACGAACCGCATCCTGAGCTTGGAGCAGCAGGAGCGCGAAAAAGGTGACAAGGTCGCCGAACATCGCATCGAGGAACAGCAAGCCCGGCGGGCGGTCATGGAGGCGCAGGACAACATCTCGCGCGCCGAAAGGGAGTTCGACTCCGTGTCTCGCCAGAATCAAGGCTACCAGCTCGGGCTCAAAGTGAAGAAGGCGCTGGAAGACTACCGCCAGCAGCGCCGCGCACAAATTCGCCAAGCGGTCGAAGACCGACTCAACGAACATATCGGCGTGCTTCTCGGGCCCAGCCAACTGATCAAGTCTGTGCGACTGGACGACCAATTCAATATGACTTACTTCGATGCACAGGATGATCCAGTTGCACGCCGCAGTATTTCGGCTGGGATGCGTCAGCTTGTCGCCATGTCGATGTTGTGGGCCCTGAAAGACGAAGCAAATCGCCCACTACCAGTAGTGATCGATACGCCCCTCGGACGCATCGACCGACAGAACAGGGCCCTGCTGATGACGGACTACTTCCCACGCGCGGGCAATCCTTTGATCTTGCTGCCAACAAACAGTGAGCTTGCTGCGGAAGACTATGCGCAGATGTCAGACCACATTGCACGACGGTACGAGATCCACAACACCGATGGCAAAGACGCTCGCATTGTTCCAGCGGACAACGTGTAGCTGTAGAACAAAGGGTTCACTGGATGAGCAGCCTCTATTTCACATCCGAGGAGCGCGACTTCTGCGATCGCGTCCTTGAGCAAGGCTTGAACATGCCGCCGAAGCGAGGCCACCGATGGTGGGTCGTTCGCTTTGCCGTGTCGCAATCACTGCGCCTGGACACGCTTCCGGACGAGAGGTACAACGCGCCGACGAACCGGGTCAGCGAGTTGGAACTGGAACAGATTACGGGCTTTGGGAAAGATCCTGCAGAGAACTACGACGACGCAATGCGTCTGTTGCTCTCGGTACGGCACCGCCAAGATTTATTCCACGACGAAGGTGGTCAGCTTTACCTTCAAGCGCTTCAGCGCCACGCCAGACGCGGAATCGAGTGCCTGATGTCGGCATGGCGGCCGGATCGAAGTTTCCACGATTACTTGCTCGACGAACTCTATCTGGACGCTGCCCCCCTTACACCCCAGGACGGCGCAGGTGTAAACGGCACTGTCAATCTGACTGCGCTTGCGCAGGGGCTCGTCCAGATCGGTGTTTCGGCGCAACCTCTTGGAGAGCCATTGCAAGGTCCGCGACTGACACGATTCAACCTCACGTTGGCAGCGGTTGATGACTATGACCGCCTGCGCAAAGGCACCGAAGACCTGGCTTTTGCGATGGGCCTGGGCAGCGCAGGCATCGCTGTGGCGCGCGATCAGGGAGAGCGGCGCGTCATTGTCGACGTGCCTCGCCCCAGCGCCAGTTGGACGGACGTAACCTGGCCAGGCATTCGATCCGCACTAGCCGAACGGCAAGAACTTCTACCCGTTTGTCCTGGCGTCGATGTGATGGGCACGCCCCTAATTTTCGACTTGGTGGACACACCACACCTTTTCATTGCAGGAGCCACGGGCAGTGGCAAGAGCGTGTGCTTGAACGCGCTGCTCGTGTCGTTGCTTGCGGCACGCAAGCCACCCGAACTTCTCATGATTGACCCCAAGGGCGTCGATTTTGTCGACTATGGCAAGTGCGCGAGGCTGCGAGACCGGCACGTCATCACCGACATGTCCGAGGCGGTTGCTGCTCTGCGCGCGCTCACTCAGGAAATGGAGGTGCGGCAAGGCGTTCTTCGAGACTACAACGCTCGCAATCTTGCGGAAGCCCAGGCCAATGGCGCATCCCTGGAACGACTCGTCGTGATCATTGACGAGTTGGCTGATTTTATGATGGGCAAGAGCGGGGCCGAGGAACCCTTGATCCGGCTGGCCCAAAAGGCGCGTGCCACGGGGATTCACCTGGTGCTCGCCACCCAGCGACCAGAGGCAGCCACATTCCCGGGGCTGCTGCGCGCCAACATCCCTAGCCGTATCGCGCTCACCGTCCAGAAGTCGGCAGACTCCCGCATCATCCTAGATGAAGGCGGCGCGGAAAAACTGCTGATGCGTGGTGACATGCTCATGAAACTAGCCGGCCGAGATGCTGTACGCGCGCATGGCGCACGCATAGAACCTGCGGACATTCGCGCAGCTGTCCAGGAAGTAAACCGACGATGAACTCGACACTGAGACCCACGAACTTTCAGCTGGTGCATTTGACGCTTCTGGATATTGGAGCGCTGCGTGGCCTTACGAACTTCAGCCTCACTGCTGCGAATGGCCATCCGGTCAATATCTACCTGATCATGGGCCCCAATGGTGCGGGCAAAACGACCATCCTGGAGTCCATCTACGCGTCGATGCAGCTGCTCAATGCCAAGGAGCACTCTGAAGTTGGTATCGACGCTGTCGATCACGCGCAGGGAGGACTGCAATTGGACGCGATGGTCACACTTGATGATGGGCAGCGGTCGCGACCTTTTTTGCTTTCGATCGTCTCGGGTACGCCTGGCCTGTTGCGGACCTGGACAAGCGAGGAGCTCGAACGGGTAGGCGGAGAAACACAGATCATCCTGACCTACAAGCGACCTGGCGTAGGAACAACTGTTGCTCGATCACCTGAGTCCAGTCCTGAGGCAATCAGTTTCTCCGAAGCAATCCTCGAGCGCCTTGAAGAGCCGCCGCCTGCACTGTTCGACACCGGCAACGGTTTCCCTACCGTCCTGTACTTCCCATCGGACCGCGGCATTCGACGCCCGCCGCGCGGAGAACGCGCAGTCACACGACCCGATGGGCTAGGCTACCGCGCCGCCCATCGATTCGATGCCGACGGCGCCACCTGGTCTGCCTCAATTGACAACTTGTTCGTTTGGTTCACCTGGCTCGATGATGGGCGAGAAAAGTTATGTCGCGAACTGGTCAATCAGTTGATCTTCAGAGGCGCCAAGAATCTTCGGCCAGTTGACCGACCGACCCTGTCCGTTCCTGTCGAAGTCGAGGGCGGGGCGAGACATCGGCTCGACCAACTCAGCAGTGGCGAGCGCCAGTTGGTGCAACTCGTCGTCCGAGTCGCAAGCCATATGACCGGATCCACCATCGTTCTCGTCGACGAGACCGAGCAACATCTGCATATGGTCATGCGCCGACGTCTCATCAACATCATCAAGAACTGGGCTCGCGAACACGAAGGAATGAGTTTCGTGCTCACATCCCATCAAGCCGACTCCATGCGTATCCTGGCGCCAAAGCTGGAAGAAAAGGGCTTGGTAAAAGGAGGTTGCCTTGTGAAGCCCAAGTTCCGTCTTCCCAATGAGTGAGAACATTGCATCGTTCGACTCATTCGAGACGGACGCTCAAATCGCAGCACACCAGGCAGGGTTGGTGCGCATCGTACTAGAGGGTGAGACCGATGTTTCGCTATTTCGGCGGTTCTGGTTTTCGCATCGACAGGATGTGTTCGAGTTCGTCGAAGCAGGAACCGTCTCCGCCGCCTCGGGCTGCACCGGGGTCGCCGATGGTGTCGCCAACTGCCTGCAGCAGGGCATTCCTGCGGTGGGCATCGTGGACAGGGACACTCTGTTCCGTCAAAAGGACTGGGATCTTTTGTTCAGCCTTGACGTAACTGCATTGAACCCTAATCCCGCTGTTGCGGACATCTACCTGATATCGCGCTGGGAAGTGGAGGCCTACCTCTTCGAAGCCGGCAGCCTCCCCGTGTGGGTAAGTGCGGCCCACAGGCACCCGCCCGCTCCGGAGCATATATGCGAGCGAGCTCTGACGCGGATCTTGGAGGCTTGCGAAACCTTACTGTCTGCCGCGCACTACTTTGCAGCCCAGCACGAAGGCGGCAAGCCAGTGGCTCCTGGGATGTTCTGCGATCAGCACCCCGCCCAGGTACAGACCGTTTGCAGCACCAGGCTTGCTGGATCCGATCCTCCAGTGAAGCAAGTTGCCGAGAAAGTGGCTCTGTTGGTGAATGCAGTTATCGACAGCAAACCAGTCAACGAGGCCGACAGGCTCTCATTCTTCCTGCGGTATGTCGATACCAAACGATTGCTCAAGCGCCTTACACACGTCTTGAACATCAAAGAGGATGCCTTCTGGATCCTGGCCGCCTTGATGATGAGCAATCATCAGCGTCCCACCGAGCTGGACAACTTACTCTCGCAAGTGGAGACGCGATTTGCAATGTAACCCTGAGGCAAACGGACTTCTCGCCATGATTTCCAACAGACTGGGCGCAAACTAGCCCATGTCCATTTTCACCAAGGACCTCGCCATTTCGATGAGTAGATCACTGTCCCGGCTGCTGACCAGATACGACAACCCTCGGTGCACATGAAGCAGGAATGTCTGACGTATCGACTCGTCGTTGACCCGCTTCCCCTCCGAAAGCAATCGAGCGGCTAGCAAGTTGTGATACAGCGCGTCCTGCCCACCAGTCAGCGTGCGCCAATCAATTTCGATGCCGCCGTTGAAGCTGAAGTTCTCGGACGGTGGGATCGACGGATTCGCTAGAGAAAGGCACAGTGCATGGCGACAGATCGCATTGTTGTGCTCAATGCCTGTCCGACGCTTGAGGGTGACCAATTGGTTCCGAGCAGCTACGTTCAGCTTGATTCGCTCCATCACACTACCTCTCCGGCTTGCACCGCATGCACAGAAGTGCGACCCGTCACATCGTCAAATTCGAGTAGGTACTCAGCAGCTGTGAATGGCTTAAGGGCCTCGTAGGCCAGACCGTCGACCTCCTGGTCCGTAGACAACACCACGACCTGGTGAGACACAGTGGCAAAGAACTGCTTAATGAGTGCTGACCTGTGCTTCTGATCCAATCGAGCCAAAGGTGTATCAACAACCACCGGGAAACGGCCCTTGCGCTCCTTGATCAACGCGCTGAGCACCGAAATAGCGAGAAGCTGTCGTTCACCGGCGGACAGGCGATCCATCGGAAGTTCTTGCTGACGACCATCCTCAATGGACACACGATACGTCTCTGGATCAACAACGACTCTCGCAATCAGATTCTTCTTGCGCATCAGATCTCGAAACTCGGCAGAGATCATCTCGGACAACCAGTGTGCCTTGGACGCCAACAACCGGTCCTTGAAGATCGACAGCGTCTTGCGGGCTCGCGCCGACGCTTCGAGACTCTTGGCCTCCAACGACCGGTCTTTGAAATCTGTCCCCAAACGGTCCTGAGCCGCATTCATTCTCACGCGGACGTGATCAAGATGACTCTGGGTCTCGTCCAGGCGCTGCGTGATTCCAGCCAAATGCTGTTCGGCAGCAGCCGCCGCCTTCGAGTGACCTTGCAAGGAAGTTAGGATTTCACCGATCTGCTCTTCAGCCGGAATCTGGCCGATATGCTGCTCTGCACGATCAAGTTCGACCTGCGCCAACTGTAGCCTCTCGAGCTCTGCGCGGAGTCGTTCACGCCCGTGCAGGAGCTGGCGCTCAGCCTCTCGTGGCGCCGCATCTTGCAGCACGGTGCTTCCTGTGAGGCGGGTCCGACTGTAGCGCTGCAAGTCCTCGGCAAGCGCCTTGCGAACCGCATCAACGGTTGACTTCGAAGTCGATGCAGCCAACGTCGACACAATGCGCTGATCACGCCTCCTGAATTCCTGGCCCAAGAGCTTGGAGTGGCGTGCATGCTGATCCTGGTCCCAGGCGTCGCCATACTGAGCCCACAACTTCGGCAACCAAGCGATTGGCAATACGGGATCGGACATCGCATCGGCCACACTTGCACGAAGCTGCTCCACACGCGTCCGACCCGCTTCGACGGCACTTCGAATGGCCGCCGCCTGCTGATACGCGGCAAGCCCACGCCGCTGGGCGCTCCCTGTGAACTTGTCGAGACTGGCTTTCGCTTGATCGGCGATGTTCGCGGCAGAGGCCTTCTCCTGGGTCAAGGTCTGCAGTGCCCGCTCAAGTCCTTTGACCTGATCCACCAGCGCTTCAAGGCTCAATCGTGCAGCTTCAAACTCCACCGAGGAAGCCTTGTTCTTCAGCGCTGCGCGCCGCTCAAGAGCTTTCAGGTCATTCCCGAGGGCATCGATGCCACCAATGCCCAAGAAAACCTCGGTCGCTCTCTTTAGAAGCTCAGGCAATCGCTCAGGGTTGGCCAGGGCCTCAATCTTCTCGCCATCGAACAGAAACAACTGCACCAGTTCGGCAGGAAGGATCGAATCAATGAACTCATCCCACGACTGAGAGAAATCCAAGCTTTTGCTGCCGTCTTCGAAGACGCACAGCTCTTCTAAGAAGTCTTCAGCATTGCGATGCCATTCACGCCTGACCATGAGATGACGACGCGATCCGCCGATCTCGACGACCACGTCGATACACACGACCGAATTTCCGATCGCGTCTTTGCGCTGCAGTCCGTGCATCAACTGCTCGTACTCCGAACGCCGCATGCCATCGATGGCCCTATGCCCATACAGGCCGATCTGCAAAGCAGTCAGGAGCGTCGTCTTACCGCTGCCGTTTAGCGCCTTGATCAGGATGACCGGGCGCATTTCTTCAACGTCGAGGATGATCGTCTGCCGCTCACGAAACGGGCCGAGATTCTCGATCGAGATACTGAATATCGTTATCTTCGCCATGGGTCACGCAATCACTGATGTACCGTCAGAGCCATCCCCATATTGCTCACTAGTTGACGCGCTGGACATCGCGAATTCGAAAGCCTCGCTTTCATTGCGAAAGGCGTAGTGACGAAGAACCCCCTCCAGATTATTGAGGTGCTTGGATCGCTTGTGCGACTCCATGGTCTGAAACTGCACCGCCAGAAGGCTACGCGTTAGCTTGTAGAGTTCCTGAGCCGCGTCTGGATCTACTTCATTGGCGGCTTGTTCAAGAAGCGTCAGATCCGAAGCGTCCAATGGTGACTGCTCCAGGTTCTTCCCCGGGTACGGTAGGCCGAACACTTCTGTGTAGATGGAGGGCACCAGGTCCTCGATCTCTCCCTTCTCTTCAACCCAGAGCCTCCTGATCTCATCGAGTTCGTCCATGGAGATCAACTCGATCATCTGGGTACCCTGCTTCTTGTCCGTATTGCGGACCACCCGCTGCGTCAGCAACAGTTCTCTTAGAAGCCTCGCCCGATGTGCTTGCGTGTATGGTCCATGCACAAGGCCATCACGAAACACCGTCAAACGCCCGTTCATGCGACGGAAATCGCGTACAGAGCGGTCCTCCCCCGCCAGGTTCTTGTTGCGAAAGTCCAAGATGGGCTGCATCCACTGCTTCTGCTCATCGTTTTGGATCATCGCCTGCATGGATTTGTCCTGCGTGACCATCGTGCAGACGTAACAGCCAAATCGACTGTCGCCACAGCTCGGCGTGGAGGTATCCACCACGATGGGGCACTCGGCATCTGGCGTTGCACCACGGTAGATGCTGAACAGTTCCTGGTTGTCGATGCCCCATGGATTGGTCTGAGTAATCAAGTACTCCCAGACATCGTCACTCGTCCAGCTCTCAATCGGGGGATAGACCCAGACCCGTGAGAGCCGAGGATCCTTGTTCTTGCTCAGACGCGCACGGGTGCTTGTCTTGTACTGATCCATGACCTTGTCACGCGCTTGGCTCTCACCACGCCGTTGTCCCAGCACCAAGATGGCTTCGCCGTGGTTCTCGGAAAGCTCTTGAATGAACTGCGTGGACGCACTGATCTTCAGCCGGTCTGTACACCACCTGAACTTCGGCCGCGGCGCTGGATAGCCCTTCCCTATTAGATTGACCCAGAACCGGTTCTCCAGAGAAGGCGTCAACCGGTGCGCGGTGATCGGCAGTTCCTGCTGCGACGCAGCGAGGTTGATCTGATGCAGCGACACTTCAACCCACCCTGCAATGATCGGGTTCTCCACCAGCGTGTCGGTGCTTATCACGTGAATGGGCTTGGAACGCTGGTCTTTGGGCAGCGATGCGATGGCCGTCCATAGAAGCTGCAAGGAAGCTGTGGAGTCCTTGCCTCCGCTGTAGCCGACGATCCATGGAATGGCATCAGACAAGTACAGCTCGCGCAGCTCATCCACGATTTGTTCAAAAGGGGGGCTCATGTTCGCGTGTTGTGATCTGCGCTGCGCCGATGGCCACGCGAAGCCCGCCAGGCGGCTTCGGCCGCACTCTCTTCAGCAGTGAGTTGGAGGCCCAGTACGCGTTTGATCTCATTACAGGTCAATGTGATGTTCTGACCCGATTTGGCCATCGCGCCGCCGACCATGGCGCGGCCCTCCCAAGTGGCGGCATTCTGCCTAGACCAATCCACCGAATCAAGCCGCTTGATGCGCTTCAAGCGTTCTTCAGTAGGGAGCTGATACAAAGCACGCCCCGCGCGTCCCAGCGCTTGCAGCACAATGGCATGTGAATGGATGAAGTCGCGTCGCACTTCACCCGAGGTTATTTTTGACTGACGCACATAATTCCATTCAGGGATCTGCTCCCCCACGGATTCCCAAAATTCGAGGCATTTCTTGCTGGCCACGCCGAAGTCCTCAAACTCCTTGTCAACCAGAAGCTCGGTGGTTGCAAAGTTGATTGCGCTCAATGTGAACAGCTTGCGCGAACGCGGCGACAGCGAAGACCGCTCAGTCTCGATCAGATTCTTGAACACCAACGAGGTAAGGCTCAGGTGTCGTGCCAAGCTAGCGGCCACGCTGCGGTGGTCGTAGAGGACGCCAATCGAAGCAGAGGGCTTGACCGCATAACGGTTCAGGTCGGCAAACATCTGCTGACACCGCTCTAGTCCACGATCCAGAAAGAAAACAACCGCAATAGTCTCTTCGCCCAATTCAGGCGCAGCTTCCAAGGCGTGCACTATGGCCGCTCGCCGGTGCTGACCATCGTTGACGATGAACTTCGCGTCCATCGACACCGTCAGCGATCCCATTCGAAAATTTGCCGGGCCATCCGGTCCGACAGGATCGAAGCGAATTGCACCATCGATGGAGACGGTGATGGCAGAAAAAGTGTAGCTCGCCTTGTTTTCGACAACGTACCGGGCAATATCTGGAATCCGCGCCTTGTTCAGTGTACGCTGCGCGCGCAGCTCAGGCACCAACTCCTCTTCGTCGAATGTGAACAGGCGCGTCAACAGGCGAAGCGGGCACATGGAGACGTAATACTCACGCCCCGCTTGCACGCCTCGAATCGCTGGAAAAACATACGAAAAACTCTCAGCCATTGACTTTTGACACTCGGAATGTTTGTATATTAGCAAACAAACGTATGTCCCTCTTTTGCCCCTAACGCAAATTTACTTCCCCGCTGTAGAGCCTGAGTCCAGGAGGTAGTTTTCGCGGCAGCGCAAGCTGCCCGGAATGCACAGTCTCGCGCCGTGAATGCAGCCAGCCTGTGTGGGATCAGAGTCACCGCATCCGCCGATGACTAGTGCACCCGACGACTATGCACCTCCGCCTAGTCATCGAGCTGCACCTTCAGTTCTGTAGACAGCGTTACGGCATCAGGCTCGGAATCGACCCGAGGCGCATGCATAGGCTTGCTTTGCTTATTGAAACATCTCCTAGGTTGAAGAACATCGGCTGGTAGCCTCCTCTGCGCAACCGTTGGCCCAGGATCGAGTTTCAAGCGCTACAGGCTGCGGATCAGGCCAGCGGGCGCACTGATGCCGGGCCATCTGCAAAGGCGCGTGCATGACGCGGTACGACAACCTTTGCCGACGATCCCTTCTTGAAGGCTCTGTCTCCTGCCATGAAGGCTTCCAGCATGTGAGGAATCAGCGTCACGGCATCCACAGCTTCGCCATACGCCTGCGCGTGCAGCGCGGCATAGCGGTCAAGTTCAGCCTTCAGGCCGGTCGGGCACGAGAACGTGAGCTTCGTACTCTCGGTCTTGGGCAACGGTCCCAGCCGCAGCTTCCTGGTGACACTCATCGCATGGCTCCCTTGTTGAAGAACAACGGCTGGTACGGCCGAAGCACCAGGTCCCGGTTGACGATGACCCGCACCGGCAAACCCGGCCGCGCCGTGAGCGTCGGCTGGATGTTCATGTTGCGCCGGGTCATCTCCTGCCCAATTTGGTTCACGCTGTCCTGCACGCTATCGCGCCCGGCAATGACGACGCGGTTTCCATCCTGCCGGTTCTCGGGCGCGGCCAGCTCGGCCCCCACGCCCAGCAGCGTGGTCAGCGCCGCGCCGGCCAGGATGCGCCCCCAGTGCCGGTCCACGCCGTCCTCTAGCCCGGCACAGCCCGCCGGGTCGGTCCCCACGAGATTGTCCAGCGTTAACGAGGAGGTATCGGGGAGGATGACCCGGTTCCACACCATCTGCACCCGGCTCTGCCCATAGCTCACCTGGCTGTTGTACTTGCCCAGGATGCGCGAGCCCTGTGGGATCAGCAGGAATTTGCCCGTGGCCGTGTCATAGACCGGCTCCGTCACCGTGGCGATCACATCGCCCGGCAGATCGGACTTGATACCCGTCACCAGCGCCGCGGCGATCACCGTCCCTGCCATGACCTGGTAGGGAGATGCCGGTAATTGCAGAATGCCGGAATTGCGGGTTTCTGTAGTTCCGGCTTTCTGGAATCCCTCTTTCTGGTCTTGCCGGTTCTGCACAACCGTTGGATCGGAAGGCTGGGCCGCTGTCGATGCCGGCCCAGCCGCGAGCGGATCGAAGCCCGCCAAGCCCGCTGCCAGGGCACTGGGTGCCGCAGCACCCTGTCCCGCCGGCACAGCAGAGGCACGCTGATTGGCCGAGCGGAAAAACACCGACGAAGTCCGGCGGGCCAGTTCCAGCGATGCCGCGCGATCTTGCGTGATCTGCAGCCGCTGCACCTGGATGGACTGCTTGGCCTGCAGGGCCAGCAGCTGGTTCGTGGCCTGCATCGCCTGCAGGGCGCCCACGGCGGACTGGCTCTGTCTCACCAGGTCGGCCAGTACGCCCTCGTCTTCACCCAGGTTCTGCGAGGCCTGCGCCTGCATGCGCAAGGTGGTCTGCAGGCCCTGCAGGGTGTTCTTCCAGCGCTCCTGCGCATCACGGTACATCTGGTCCCCACTGACCGTCGCGGCGTACTGCTCGGGGTACAGGCGCGCGAAGTCCCGGTCCATGGTGGCCAGCTCGTAGGCCAGTCCTTTGGCCTGCGCGATCAGCCGCTGGGTGGTCGCCAGGTTGGCACGCAGCCGGCCCACCGCATTGAACGGCAGGCTTGCCAGGTTGCGCGCGTCGTTCTGCAGCTGCTTGATCTGGTTGTTGATCTGCTCCAGCGTGCGGATGGCCGTCAAGGTGTTCTGCACGTAGTTGGAGGGATCGAACACGATGCGCTGGGCGAGAGCCGGTTGTGCGGCGCCGAAGGCCAGGACGCTGGCGGCGGCCACCGCAGCGAGCCTGGTGGTCAAAACGGTACGAAGTTGCATAGCAGTTCTCCTAGGGGTGGACGGGATCGGAAACAGCCGCTGGCGCTGACGCCAACAGCTCAGCGGCCCAATGCAGGCCGCGATGGCGCAGCCACGCAACCGCGAAGGGCGATGACGATGGAGCGGAGAAGGCTGCAGAAGCCACAGACGCCAGCACCGTGTCGATGGCGTTCTGGTCCTGCGGCGTGGAAGCAGCCGCGAAGGCCAGCGTGGCGGGCCCCAGGTCAAGGTCGAACAGGCGATTGCCCAACCGCGACTGGTAGTAGTAGTCCCGCTTGGGCTCGGCGGTCGCGACGATCTCGATCTGGCGGGTGTTCAACCCGAAGCCCTCATAGATCGTGCGGATCTGGGGTTCAGTGGCCTGCGGGTTGGGCAGGAAGATGCGGCTGGGGCAGCTTTCGATGATGGCGGGCGCGATGCTCGAATCCTTGATGTCCGCCAGGCTTTGCGTGGCGAAGATCACCGAGACATTCTTCTTGCGCAGCGTCTTGAGCCATTGGCGGATGCGCGCGGCAAAAACCGGGTCGTCGAGGAACAGCCAGGCTTCATCCAGGATCAGCAACGTGGGCGCTCCGTCGAACCACTCATCGAAGCGTGCGAACAGGTGCCCGAGCCACAGTGCGAGCACAGAACGCTCGACTCCCTCGTGCGTCAGGTCCATCGCCGTCGTGTGCCGAAGCACATGCGGGCTCACCCGCTTGTGCGCCAGCGAGGTGCAGACACGGCTGGCGGTGGCGACGTGCTTGGCCACGATGTATTGCACACCGTGAGCACTCAGCGGGCCGCCGCGGGCGTTCGGGAACACGGGTTGGTCAGGCGCTCTGGGCGGTTCACGCATCCACGCCGCCATGACCGCGCGCGAGGCCTTGCTCAGCGGCGTACATCGTTCCTTGCGTCCCTTGCCAATCACACGCACGTGCGCGCCCGCGCCCAGCACCACGTCGTCCCGGCGCATGCCCGTCAACTCCGACAGCCGCAGACCGGTCTGCACTGCGACCAGCATCAGCGCGTGATCGCGGCGCCCAGACCAGGCGTGCAGATCCGGCGCCGCCAGCAGTGCATCGACTTCGGGCCTGCTCAGGAAGGGAACCAGCGCTCGGGTGAACTTCTTCGCGGGGATGGCAAGCACCCGGGCAATCTGCGCCGCATGGGTGGGCGCCTCGTAGGATGCGAAGCGGAAGAACGAATGCACGGCCGTCAGCCGCAGGTTGCGCGTGCGGGCCGTGACGCCGCGCAAGGCTTCCAGCTCATTGAGGAACGCCGTCACCAGCGGCGCGTCGATGTCCTCCAGTGCGAGCGCCGACGGCGCTTTGTGCAGCCGCTTCTTGGCGAATTGCAGCAACATCTTGAACGTATCCCGGTAGGAGGCGATGGTGTGTGGGCTGGCTTGGCGCTGGTGCATCAGTCGCTGGGTGAAGTAGCGTTGCAGCAGGCCGGCCAGCTTGGTGTCGGCCGTCATGACGATGCCCCCCAGCGCCGCTCCAGGCGTTCCATGGCGTGCGACATCAGTTCCGGCCAGGCGCTGAGGTACCAGTACGTGTCCTCGACCCGGACGTGGCCCAGGTACGTCGACAACACGGGCAGGAGCCGGGTGGCATCCTGGCCTGCCTCGTACCAGGTCGTCAGCACCTTCACCGCAAAGCGATGCCGCAAGTCATGCAGCCGAGGGCCCCGGCTCGCGCCTGTCGCACGCAGGCCGACGCTGCGGGACAGTGCGTAGAAAGTGCGGTGCAGGCCCGCCTGATCCAGCCGGTTGCCGCGACTGGACACGAAGACGTAAGCGGAGACTGCGGCGCCGAAGAACTCCGTGCGCCGGCGCAGGTAGTCCGCCAGCACATCCCTCGTTGATGGATGCAGCGGGATGCACCGGCTCTTGCCGAGCTTGGCGCTGCGGATGGTCAGCAGTGCCTGGTCAAGATCGACGTCGGGGACCTGCAGGTCCAGCGCCTCGGACATCCGCATGCCGGTCGTGCTCAGCAGGCCGATCAGGCAGTGGTACTTCCAAGGGTACAGCGGGGTGCGGTGCCAGTTCGTCGGTAGCTTCAAGGCGGCGGCCAGCAGTCGTTGCACTTCCTCGTCCGAATACAGGTGCGGTCTGGCACGCGTGGATCGATGGGGCAGCAGACCCAGCGGCGGGATCTCCGTCAAGGGATCGCTGGCGTGGCGGTAGCGCGCGAAGCCCCGAACCCCACCAAGGCGCCGCGCCCACTCCGCCGGCTGCACAGCGGTCGGTTGCTGCGCCCATTCCATCGCCAGCGCCGTCGTGATGTGCGACGCGCCGCGGGTATCGAGGAAGTCGATGAACCGCGGCAACTGCAGGCCTGCGTCTTCCAGCTTGTAGCCCAAGCTGCGGCGCAACTCAAGATAGTCGCGCAGGGCCTCTCGAAGCCCGCTCATGACGAGCTCCCGGGCCACGGCAGGGCCAGAGGGCGAAGCGCAGCGAGGTCTACCTTGGCATAGATCGAGGTGGACAGCTGGCTGCGGTGGCGAAGGAGCTCACCGATCTCGGGTAACGACGCCCCGTCTCGCAGCATCCCGACCGCCAGGGCATGCCGAAACTGGTGTGATCCCTTGCGCGGCGTGTCGACGCCGGCACGCTCTATCGCGTTGCGCACGATGGACCCGATGCCATCGGAGCCGTGAAGCAAGCATTGATGAGGCGCGCGCGTGCGCAGGAACACATGGCGATCCAGACTTGCAGGTCGTCCTTGCCGCAGGTAGGCTGCGATGGCTTCGCCGACATCGACCGGCAGCGGCATCAGGCACTGGTGGCCGTTCTTGCCGCGCACGCGCAGTAGTCTTACTGTGTTACAAGTTTAGCCTTGCGTTGACGCGCAGGCAGCACGGACATCGGGGTAGCGTTTTGAGCAAGGCTGCGGCGATACGCAGCCGCAAACTCGTGATCGACGAGGGGACGTGGCGCTGCATGCGCTGGG
>JACPUE010000047.1 GCA_016192425.1 Burkholderiales bacterium | reverse complement strand
CTGCACTACGAAGGCTCCTGCGCCATCGACGAAGACCTGCTCGACGCCGCCAACATCTGCGAAAACGAGCAGGTGCACATCTGGAACATCAACAACGGCGAGCGCTTCATCACCTACGCCATCAAGGGCCAGCGCGGCAGCGGCATGATCTCGGTGAACGGCTCGGCCGCACGCCGCGCCAGCGTGGGCGACCTGCTCATCATCGCCGCCTTCGCCCAGGTGCCCGAGGCCGACGTGGCCGCACACCGCCCGCAGTTGGTGTTCGTGGACGCCAACAACCGCCAGGTGGCGCTGCGCGACCACGTACCCACGCAAGCCGTCTGACCCTGTGCCAAGCGACAACACGCTCGCAGCGCGCAGCCTCGCCAGCGTCTGGCACCCCTGCACGCAGATGAAGCGCCACGAGGCGGCACCGCCAGTGGCCATTGAACGCGCACAAGGCCCGTGGCTGTATGCCCGCGATGGCCAACGCTACCTCGACGGGATCAGTTCCTGGTGGGTCAATCTTTTTGGGCACAGCCACCCTCACATCCAGGCAGCGCTCATCGACCAGATCGCGCGCCTGGACCATGTGATGCTCGCGGGCTTCACGCACACTGCGGTGGTAGATCTGTCCGAGCGCCTGGCGGCCCTCACCGGCCTGGGACATGCCTTCTACGGCAGCGATGGGGCGTCGGCAACCGAGATCGCGCTCAAGATGAGCGCCCACTATTGGCGCAACGCAGGGCATCCCGACAAGTGCCGGTTTGTGGGCATGGCTGGCGGCTACCACGGGGAGACCGTGGGCGCGCTGGGGGTCACCGACATTGCCCTGTTCCGCAAGGCCTATGCGCCGCTCGTGCGCCTGGCAGACACCGTACCCAGCCCCGACGCGCGCAGTGCGCTGCCCGGCGAATCCCCCAAGGATACGGCCCAGCGAGCCATCGCAGCCCTGCAAGAATGGTTGGCCGAGCACCACAGCACCACCGCGGCATTCATCGTGGAACCCCTGGTGCAATGCGCCGCAGGCATGGCCATGCATGACGCCGAATACCTGCGCCAGGCCCGCACACTGTGCGACCGCTACAACGTGCACCTGGTCGCCGACGAAATCGCGGTGGGGTTCGGCCGCACGGGCAGCATGTTCGCGCACCAGCAGGCAGGCATACGGCCCGACTTCATTTGCCTCTCCAAAGGCCTGACGGGCGGCACGCTTGCGCTGTCCGCCGTGCTGACCACCGACACGGTGTATGCCGCTTTCTACGACGACGATGTGGCGCGCGGGTTCCTGCACTCCCACTCGTACACCGGCAATCCGCTGGCCTGCCGCGCGGCAGTGGCGACACTGGAGCTGTTCGAGCAAACCGGCGCCCTGGCACGCAACCGGCAGACAGCCCAGGCACTCAACGCGGCATTGTCGCCGCTGGCCTTGCACCACAGGGTTCGCCATGCACGCCATCTTGGGATGATCTGGGCATGGGACATCGACACCACCCTGCCAGACTTTGCGCGCCGCTTCCACCACCATGCCATGGCGCACGGACTGCTGCTGCGCCCCATTGGCCGCACGGTCTACGCCATGCCACCCTACGTGCTCGATGGCGAGGCGATGGACCACCTGGCACGCGGCGCCCTCGCCGCCCTGGAGGCAACCCTGGCCGAGGAAACCTGCCAAGTATGACGCTGGGACTGTTCATCACCGGAACCGACACCAGCGTCGGGAAAACCATCGCTTGTGCAGCGCTCCTGCATGCACTCGCGCACACCCACAGGCGGGTTGTCGGCATGAAGCCCGTGGCCGCAGGCGCAGCGCTTCACGAAGGGCAATGGACCAACGAAGATGCCGTGGCCTTGCGCGCCGCCTCCACCGTGGCCGTCCCCCCTGCGCTCGACAACCCGGTATTGCTGCCAGAGCCACTGTCCCCCCACATTGCCGCCGCACGCGCAGGACAGAGCATCTCCGTGCCCTCCATCGTGCAAAGCTACCAGGCCTTGGCCGCCCAGGCCGACGCCGTCGTCGTGGAAGGAGCAGGCGGGTTCCATGTCCCGCTGACCGCCACCGAAACCGGCGCGGATCTGGCGCTCGCACTGAACCTCCCCGTGGTATTGGTGGTGGGCCTTCGCCTGGGCTGCCTGAACCATGCGGCGCTGACAGCCGAGGCCATTCGCGCACGCGGCCTCACGCTGGCAGGCTGGGTGGCCAACCGCATGGATCCCGGCATGCAGGCCCCGCAGGAAAACATCGATTGGTTGCGCCAGCACCTTCAAGCGCCGCTCTGGGCGGATATTCCCTACCGCCCCCATCCCGACCCACGCACCCTGGCAACGTGCTACCGACTCCCCGCACCATGGAAATGACCAACACCTCCTGGATCGATGAATTTCCGGCGCGCATTGCGGAGCTGGACGCCGCCCACCTGCGCCGCCGCCGCCGCGCCGTCGCGCCCGATACGGCCCACCCCACAGGCCCCCATCTTCTGGTGGACGGGGCCCCCATGCTCGCGTTTTGCAGCAATGACTACCTGGGCCTGGCCAACCACCCCCAACTGGTCGAAGCCGCCTGCACGGGTGCACGCGCGTTTGGCGTGGGCTCCGGCGGATCCCCGCTGGTCAGCGGCCACAGCACGGCCAACAGGGACCTGGAAGGCGAACTCGCGCACTTTGTACAACTGCCTCGGGCGTTGTACTTCTATGCGGGCTACGCCACCAACATCGGCATCGTGCCGGCGCTTGTGGGCGCGGGAGACGCACTGTTTTCCGATGCGCTCAACCACGCCTGCCTGATCGACGGCGCCCGCCTCTCGCGTGCCACGGTACACCGCTACCCGCATGCCGACATGGCGGCACTGGGAGCCTTGCTGGCAGCCAGTACCGCCCGGCGCAAACTCGTCATGACCGATGCGGTCTTCAGCATGGATGGCGACGTGGCCGACATCCGTGCATTGCATGCGCTGTGCGAGCAGCACGATGCGCTGCTGCTGATCGACGATGCCCATGGTTTTGGCGTGCTCGGCCCCCAGGGACGCGGCACCCTGGCCGAGGCAGGACTCACGGGGCCCCATGCCTCGCAACGCGTGCTCTACATGACCACACTGGGCAAGGCGGCGGGCGCTGCGGGCGCCTTTGTAGCAGGGCCAGAGCCGCTGATTGAATGGCTGCTGCAAAAGACGCGCAGCTACATTTTTGCCACTGCAGCGCCCGCAATGCTCGCACGCGCTCTCAGCGCCAGCCTGCGCATCATGGAAGCGGCCGAAGACCGCCGCACACACCTGGGCCGTCTGATCGCCCAACTGCGCAACGGCATCGCGCCATCGCTCGCCCCCAATGGCTGGCGCCTGCTGCCTTCACGCACAGCCGTGCAAGCGCTCATCATCGGCAGCAACGAAGCCGCGCTGGACGCCATGGAACGCTTGCGCGCAGAGGGAATATGGGTGCCCGCCATACGCCCGCCCACGGTGCCGGCGGGCACGGCCCGGCTGCGCATCGCCCTGTCTGCCGCACACACCCAGGAAGACGTAGACCGGCTGCTGCACGCCCTGCAATGAGCTTGCGCCCATTCTGGCCGTGCGGCTCGGATCAGCGCAGCGGCGCGTTCACGCCCAGCTGCCAGCGCCACGGGTGCCGCACACCTCAGCCCAGGCGCGCCTGCAGCCAGCCGCGCAGGCTGTTGATGAAGGCCCAGCCCTGCACGCGCGGCAGATCCTGAAGCCGCACCACGGCCTCCATCACCCGGCCATCGCGCAACGCCACGGCACGGCCCACGCCGGGCAGCAGGCCGCAGGCGAGCGGCGGCGTGACCCAGCGGCCATCGAGCAGCATGGCGATGTTGCCGAAGGTGCTTTCAGTGATCTCGCCTTCCTCGTTCCACAGCACGGTGTCGAAAACGCCGGGTTCCTTGGGAGCAAAGGCTGTGTAGTGCGCACGGCGCGTGGTCTTGTGGCGCACGAATTCGCCGTGCGCCTGGGCCAGCGGTCGCTGCGCCAGGCGCAGCAGCACGGGTTCGGGCGTGGGGGCCAGGGCAAAGGCCTCGGCTCGCGGCGTGCCTGCGGCGCAGAGCAGCAGGCGCGTGCGCCAGGCGCCCTGCGGGTGCTTTGCCGCCAGCGCCTGCAGGCACTGGTACACGGCGGCACCGTCCCAAGGCACGCCGAAATCCGCGGCCGCCCGCTCCATGCGCGCCAGGTGCTCGGGCAGGTGGCGGTAGGCGCCGTCCTCCAACCGCAGCGTTTCCAGCAGGTCGAAGGGTTCGCTGGCGCGCTCGACAAAGGCGCGCTTGGCGGCCCATTCGCGCCATTCGGCGTTGGCGTCGGCGCCCCAGACGATGCCGCTCCCAATGCCGCAGCGGGCCTCGCTGCCCTGCAGTTCGACGGTGCGGATGGGCACGTTGAAGGTGGCGTGCAGGCCGCCACCGGCGGCGGGACGCAGCAGGCCCACGGCGCCGCAGTACACGCCGCGCGGTCCGTCTTCGAGCTGGGCGATGGCGCGCATGGCCTGCACCTTGGGCGCGCCCGTGACGGAGCCACAGGGGAACAGCGCCGCAAACACGTCCTGCAGCCGCGTGCCCGTGCGCGTGGTGGCGGCCACGTCCGAGGTCATCTGCCACACGGTGGGCAGCGCCTCGGTATGGAACAGGCGGGGCACGCGCACGCTGTGCGGCTGGGCGATGCGCGAGAGGTCGTTGCGCAGCAGGTCCACGATCATCACGTTTTCGGCGCGCTCCTTGGGCGAGTTGCGCAGGTGCGCGGCCTGCGCGGCATCGTCCTGCGGCGTGGCGCCGCGTGCGGCCGTGCCTTTCATGGGGCGGGTGAGGATGGGGCCGCTGCCCTGCGGCCCGGCCTGCCAGTCGAAGAACAGCTCGGGTGAGACGGACAGCACCTGCCCCGCCGCTGCGCCATCGATCCACGCCGCATAGCCGCCGCCCTGGGCGCGCTGCAACGCGGCAAACAAGGCCTGCGGCGTGCCCGACCAGCGCCCGCGCAGCCGTGCGGTGTGGTTGACCTGGTAGTAGGTGCCGCGCGCAATGCCGTCCTGGATGTGCGCCAGCGCGGCGTCAAACGCGGCGCGCTCGGGCTGGGAGTGCCATTCGATGCGCGCATCGTCTGCCGCTGTCGCTGCGGTGGGCCAGGGCAGCGGTGCATCGTGTGCGGCAAACCAGGCCAGGGGCAGCACGGGGTCGCCCGCCTGCACGGCGAGCGCGGGGTCGAACGCGGGCGCGGCCTCGTAGCGCAGCCAGCCCAGCACCCAGGCACCGCCCCGCGCCGCGGCCTCGGCGGCGTCGAGCACGGCGCGCACCTCGTGCAGCGCATGGGCCGCCCACACGGTGCGTGGCGCGCCAAATCCATGGCGCAGGCGGGCACCGGCCGCATCATGCGGGTCGGCAAAGTCGATCAGAGAACCAATGGTCAAAATGGCCTCCAGCGCTTATTGGATAAGCGCTAGCAGCTATTATTTTTATAGCATCATGCCGCGCCAATATGGGGCACCAGGCCGCTGGCTGGCTGGCCGCTGCGCAGGGCGGCGGTGAAAGCCAGCATGCGGTCTATGGGCAGGCGTGCGCGCGGGATCAGCGCCGGGTCCACGTGGATGGCGTTGGCGCCGGTTTCCAGCACGCGGGCCACGTCGGCCAGGCCGTTCATGGCCATCCAGGGGCAGTGGGCGCAGCTCTTGCAGGTAGCGCTGTTGCCCGCGGTGGGGGCCTCGATGAAGCGCTTGCCGGGGTTGAGCGTGCGCAGCTTGTGCATCATGCCGTTGTCGGTGGCGACGATGAACTCCTGGGCGTCCATCGCCTGCGCGGCCTTGAGGATGGCGGATGTGGAGCCCACGGCGTCGGCCAGGGCGATGACCTCGGCCGGGCTTTCGGGGTGCACCAGCACCTTGGCGTGGGGGTGTTCCTTTTTGAGTGCCTCCAGCTCGAAGGCCTTGAACTCGTCGTGCACGATGCAGGCGCCGTTCCAGAACACCATGTCGGCGCCGGTTTCGCGCTGGATGTAGGCCCCCAGGTGGCGGTCGGGCGCCCACAGGATCTTGTGGCCCTGGTCCTTGAGCGCACGCACGATGTCGAGCGCGCAGCTCGACGTGACGAGCCAGTCGGCGCGTGCCTTCACGGCGGCGCTGGTGTTGGCATAGACGACCACGGTGCGGTCGGGGTGCTGGTCGCAAAAGGCGCTGAACTCCTCGATGGGGCAGCCCAGGTCGAGCGAGCAGGTCGCATCCAGGTCGGGCATGAGCACGGTCTTCTCGGGCGAGAGGATCTTGGCCGTTTCGCCCATGAAGCGCACGCCGCTGACCACCAGGCTCGTGGCCGCATGGTCGCGGCCAAAGCGCGCCATTTCCAGCGAATCGCTGACGATGCCGCCGGTTTCCTCGGCCAGGTCCTGCAGGTCGGGGTGCACGTAGTAGTGCGACACCATGACCGCGTTCTTTTCCTTCAGCAGGCGGCGGATTTTGTCCTTGAGCGCGGCGCGCTCGTCCTGCGACAGTTCGGCGGGCACGCGCGCCCAGGCATGTTTGGTGGAGCAGACCGTACCGCCTTCGGGCTGCTCGTAATCGACTTCTTTCAGGGTGATCGTGGTACTCATTTCAGTTATCCATTTCCGCGTGTATAGCACCCGCGATGTATGAAACCGCAGCGGCCCAGGCCAGGGCTCCCGCGCAAGGGCCGCCAGCATTCCCATGTGCGGGCGCTGGGAGCGTCCCCCTTCCCGCGCATCGCGCGAGAGAAGGGGGAAGGCGCGCAGCGCCACAGGGGGTTGGTCACTCTATTTCTTGCAGGCGCATGGAAAAGTCCGTGGCCTTGATGTCCTTGGTCAGTGCACCAATGGAGATGCGGTCCACGCCGGTTTCTGCAAGGGCGCGCACACCTTCCAGCGTCACGCCGCCCGAGATTTCGAGGATGGCGCGACCGGCATTGATGCGCACAGCCTCGTGCAGCATGGGCAGGGGCATGTTGTCCAGCAGCACCATCTTGGCGCCCGCGTCCAGCGCCTCTTCAAGCTGCGCCAGGGTTTCCACCTCGATCTCGATGAACTGCGCCTGCGCAGCCACCTGCTGCGCAGCCTGCAGCACGGCGGTGACGCCACCAGCGGCAGCGATGTGGTTTTCCTTGATGAGCACAGCGTCGTACAGGCCGATGCGGTGGTTGGTGCCGCCGCCCACGCTCACGGCGTACTTTTGCGCCAGGCGCAGGCCGGGGATGGTTTTGCGCGTGTCCACGATGTGGGCGCGGGTGCCGCGCACGGCCTCCACGTAGGTGGCGGTCTTGGTCGCCACGGCGGACAGCAGTTGCAGGAAGTTCAGCGCCGTGCGCTCGGCGCTCAGCAGCGCGCGGGCGTCGCCCTCCATCTCCAGCACCACCTGGTCGGGAACGCTGCGCTGGCCCTCGGCCACATGCCAGGTGATGCGCACAGCAGGATCCAGCGCGCGCAGCGCGGCCTCGGCCCAGGGTGCGCCGCAGATCACGGCGGATTCGCGCGCCAGCACGCAGGCGCGGGCGCGGCGCCCCGGCGGCACCAATGCGGCGGTCAGGTCGCCGCTGCCAAGGTCTTCCTGCAGCGCGCGTTGCACATCATCGTGGGCCAGGACTGCGGTATCTTGAAAAGTTCGGGTTACAGTCGCGTTTTTCATGGCGGCTAGTGTAGGGCGTGTCCACCTTCGCCACGGCGGGGCTGTCTCTCCAGGCGCCAGCCCTGTCGTGACCGCCTGCTTTTTGGAACCCCATTCGATGCATCCCTCAGCGCTGCTGGAGCCCGGATCCCCCGTTTGCGCCACCGATTGGAGCCATACCGCCACGCAGGCCATGGCCACGGGCCAATGGCATGGCGCGTGGTGCGCATTGCTTGATGCCAGCCTGCCCGCACCGCTTGCCGCGCAGCAGCACATACTGGCCGCGCTGGACCAATGGGATGCGCTGCCCGCCACAGCTCCCATGCACCAACGCCAGCAGGTGCTTGAAGCCGCCCTTGGTGCGCTGCAGGCAGCACACGCATCGGTGCGCGTCGAAGCACCCGCCTGCGCGGTGCACCATGCCGCGGGCACGGGCCTGGTCAAGCGTTTTGCGCGTGGCGGCTTCACGCTGGGCCCTGTGGACGTACAGGTGCCGCCAGGCCACATCCTCGGGCTGGTGGGGGAAAACGGCAACGGCAAGACCACGCTGCTGCGCCTGCTGGCGGGAGACCTGGCCCCCGATGCGGGCACGCTGGATTGGGGTGCGCCCCAACGCGACCCCTACGGCCTGCGCTCGCAACTGGCGTACATCCCGCAGCGCCCGCACCAATGGGGCGGGCGCCTGATGGACCACCTGCAATACGCAGCCCGCAGCCATGGCCTGAGCGGGCCCTCGAACCGCAGCATGGTCGAACTGGTGATTGCACGGCTGTCGCTGCGCGCATTCCGGGGCCACCAGTGGAAGCAGCTTTCCTCGGGCTACAAGATGCGCTTTGAACTGGCCCGCGCATTGCTGACCCGCCCGCGGGTGCTGCTGCTGGACGAGCCCCTGGCCAACCTGGACATCAACGCCCAGCAGACGCTGTTGAGCGACCTGCGATCGCTGGCGCGCTCGCCGTGGCATCCCATCGCCATGGTGCTGAGTTCGCAGCAGCTGTACGAGGTGGAAAAGGTGGCCGATGCGGTGCTGTTCCTGGAAAACGGCCAGCCCCGCAACCTGAGCGAGCGTTTCGCGCAAATGGCGGGCTGTGCGGTCGAATTCGAAACCGCCTGGACCACCCCCGCGCTGCTGGACTGGCTGCACCACTTGCCGGAGCACACCCGCCAGGTGAACGGCCACACCCACATCGTGAGCTTTGCCGCCGATTTCCCGGCCGCGCAGTTCCTGCGCCAGGCAGTGGATGCCCACATGCCCCTGGGCTACTTCCGCGACATCACCGGCTCCACACGGCGCCTGTTTGTGAAGGATTAGAGATGCCACGCAGCGCTCTTTTCGAGATGGAATATGCGCCACGGGCTGCGCGATGCGCAGTGACAGTGGAGGAACTGGCATGAGACCCCTTTTGCGCGCCTGGGACCAGGGCGTTCTGATGCGTTGTCCCGTGCTGTGGCAGCTGCGCCTGCACTGGTTTGTGCCCCTGGCCGTGCTCTGGGCCGTGGTGCTGCCCTGGATGTGGCTGGCCTGGGCCGCTGAACCGGCGCGCTGGATGGGCAGCGCCCCAGGCATCGTCACCTCCCGCAGCTGGCAAACGCCGGAACAAGGCATGCTGAGCGTCAGCACCGCCATCGCCTGGATGGGGTCGCTGGGGCTTGCCTTCACCTGGCTGGTTCGGGTTCGTGTCCACAACCGCTGGCGCGAATGCGCACCGGCGGCACGCCTGGGCGTGTGGGCCGAGTACCTGTGGGGCGCGGCGCTCATGTCCCTGCTGTTCGCTCCTGCGCTCGCACTGGACACGCTCTACCCCTGGCGGGTTCAGCAGCGCTGGGACAACGCACCCGTCGGCGCCTACCAAATGGCCGCCCGCAGCGTGGGCACGCTGGAGCTTCTGGTGAATCCCCGCAATGCCGCAGCCCTGGTGGAATGGGTCCGCACGCTGGAGCCCGAGACCGCGAGCATCGACCGCGAAGACCAGCACATCCCGGCCAACAGCTTGCGCTGGCTCATCCAGGGCGATGCCCAGGCCCTGGGCCAGCAGCTGGAGCAATTCGGCGCCGCCCTGCGCCCCTGGGGCTACACACCATCGGCAGGCACTTCCACTGCGGCGCAGGCCGCGGCACTTCAGGCGGCGTTCCAGGCGGCCCTGCAATCTCCTTTGGCACAAGAGTGGCGCCGCTACCGGGAGCAGCACCCTCCGCAACCCGGCCAGGAAGATACCGCGGAAGCAAACAGCTCCGACTGCCTGATGCAGCGCTGGCAGCGCGCGCCTTCACGCGCCGCCTCGCTGGAAGACCCCGCCCACTGCTTTGCCGCCTACGCCAAGCTCACCGACACGCAGTGGCAGAACATGCTGCAAAGTGTGGTGCACTACAGCGCCAGCCGAGAGGAACCGCGCATCGTGCAATGGCAACATCCCCGCTACGGCATGGCCTTGCCTTCGCGAATGGCCAGCCACCTGTCGCTTGCCGAGCGCACCGATGAGACCCCCTGGAGGCAGCGCCAGGAACTGCTCACCACAGCCAGCGCCGGGTTCTTTGCGGCGCTCGCGCTGGTCATTGCACGCCTGATGTCGGTGCGCCAGATCGCCGTCCTGGCCGGTGGCCTGGTGCTGACGCTGCCCGCTGTGGCCTTGCTGGGAATGCTGGGACTGACCGATTCGGTGACCCTGCCGCTGATTCCCGCCGTCCTCCTGGCCCTGGCCTGGGTGCGCATCGCCCTGCTGCGCAGGCCCTGGGGCGGTTCGCTGCTGCTGGGCTTGACGCTGGCCTTGGGCATGATGGGCGTTGCCAGCCTGTGGGATGCCTTCGTCCAATCCATGCACCTGGGCACATACGCCCCGCACACCGACCGCCCCCTGGGCAGCACCGACCGATGGATCAACCTCTTGCTGGGGGTACCCGCTGTCGCACTGGGTGCCGCTGCGCTGGTGGGCCTGACCGCCCCGTTGTGGCGGCGCTGGCGCGGCTTGCCCGAGCGCTGAGAGCCTGATTCACAGGCTCTGAGGCAAAATTCACTGACTGCGAACTTACCGCTACACCCATGACCACCGAACCCACCCCCACCGCGGCAACGCCCTATGGCACGCTGCCTCCGGCATCACCCATGCCCCAGCGCCGCCCCGTCAGCCTGCCGCGCCTGCAGCAGATGCGCGAAGCGGGCGAAAAAATCACCATGCTGACCGCCTACGACGCCACCTTTGCCGCCGTGGCCGACGCTGCAGGCGTGGAATGCCTGCTGGTGGGCGATTCGCTGGGCATGGTCTGCCAGGGCCTGCACAGCACGGTGGGCGTGACGCTGGACACCATGGTCTACCACACCGAAAGCGTGGCGCGCGGCCTGCGCCGCGTGCAGGGCACGGCCTGGCTGATCGCCGACCTGCCCTATGGCAGCTACGCCGAGAGCCGCGAACAGGCGCTGCGCAGCGCCTGCGAGCTGATGCGCGCCGGTGCCCACATGGTCAAGCTCGAAGGCGGCGGCTGGACGGCGCCCACGGTGCAGTTCCTCGTCGAGCGCGGCGTGCCCGTGTGCGCCCACCTGGGCCTCACGCCGCAAACAGTGCACGCCCTGGGCGGCTACCGCGTGCAGGGCAAAACCGAGCAGGCCGCGCAAACCCTGCGCCGCCACGCCCACGAGCTGCAGGACGCCGGTGCCACCATGCTGGTGCTGGAAATGGTGCCTGCGCTGCTCTCGGCCGAACTGACCCAGGAACTGCAGCACTGCCACACCATCGGCATCGGCGCGGGCAACGGCACGGCGGGCCAGGTGCTGGTGCTACACGACATGCTGGGGCTGAACCTGGGCAAGATGGCCAAGTTCGTGCACAACTTCATGCAAGACGCAGACAGCGTGCGCGGCGCCATGGAGGCCTATGTCCAGGCCGTCAAGCAAGGCCGCTTCCCCGACAACACCCTGCACGCCTGGTAAGGCGGGCACCCTTCCCCCATGCAGATCATCCACACCATTCCCGAGCTGCGCGCCGCCCTGGCGCAAAGCCGCAACCCTGCCTTCGTGCCCACCATGGGCAACCTGCACGACGGGCACCTGGCCCTGGTGCGCCAGGCCAGGCCGCTGGGCGACACACTGGTGGCCAGCATCTTCGTCAACCGCCTGCAGTTTCTGCCGCACGAAGATTTCGACAGCTACCCCCGCACCCTGCAGGTGGACGCCGACAAGCTGCGCGCCGCAGGCTGCGATGTGCTGTTTGCCCCCAGCGAGCAGGACCTGTACCCCGAGCCGCAGACCTTCAAGGTGCAGCCCGACCCGCAGTTGGCCGACATCCTCGAAGGCCAGTTCCGCCCCGGCTTCTTTACCGGCGTGTGCACGGTGGTGATGAAGCTGTTTTCCGCCGTGTTCGCGGGCAAGGCCCAGGGCACGGCCCTGTTCGGGCAGAAGGACTACCAGCAGCTCATGGTGCTGCGCCGCATGGTGCAGCAGTTTGCGCTGCCCCTGGACATCGTGGCCGGAACCACGCAGCGCGCCGACGACGGCCTGGCGCTGAGTTCGCGCAACGGCTACCTGAGCGAGGCCGAGCGCCAGGAAGCCGTGCAACTGCAGCTCGCCCTGCGCGCCCTGGCACGCGACGCAGTGGCCGCAGCCCATGCCCTGCCCGCGCAGCGCGAAGTGCTGGAAGCGCGCGCCCTGCAGGCCCTGGCCGCACGCGGCTGGCAGCCCGACTACCTGACCGTGCGCCGCCGCAGCGACCTTCAGCCCCCCCAGGCCGGTGATGCCCTGGTGGTGCTGGGCGCGGCCCGCCTGGGGCGCACGCGCCTGATCGACAACCTGGAAGTCTGAGCGACTGCACGGCAAGACCACGCCCCCCCATGGACATCCTGCTCCTCGCCCTGCTCCTGGCCATCGGCATCTTCGTGCTCAATGGCCGCCAGCAGCGCCAGCGCATCGGCCTGCTGGCCAGCCACCTGGCGCAGTACCAGATCGAAAAACTGCTGGAAAACCTCATCGAAGGCTACATGCGCGCCCTGGGCGAAGCCGACCCCGCCCGGCGCCAGCAGATCTGGGACCTGCTGCGCACCACCGAGCTGCAACTGAGCGAGCAGTTTGGCCAGTTGGCGGCCGAAATGGCGCGCGTGGACACCGCCCTCACCCGCGTGAGCACCCTGCCGCTGGCCCTGCCGTTTGCCGACCAGTGGTGGCCCAGCGCCAGCTTCGACCTGCGCCAGGCGCTCAAGATCCACGCCGAGGGCATTGCCCGCGCCGTGCGCAACGAGGCCCAGCGCAGTTCCAAGGACAAGGCCTACACGCTGATGGCCGAGCTGTTCCTGATGCAGCACACCTGCCACTGGTACTGCAAGTCCAAGCCCGTGGCGTCGGCGCGCCTGCTGGCACGGCACCAGACAGCGTATGCACAGGTGCTCAATGCCGTGGATCCCGCCACGCGCAGCGCCTACCGTTCCCTGACCCGGCAGTGAGACGCAGATGACGCAGCCCTGTCCACGGCGCACCCTGCTGCAGCTGGCCGGCCTGGCCGCGCTGCCCGGTTGGGCCGCCACCAGCCATGCGCAATCGGGCACGCCACGCGCGCTGCCAGTACCCGGGGGCGTGGCGCGCATCGCACTGGGTGCAGCCCCCGAACGGCTTCTGGCTTTCACTGGCGACATCCCGGTTCTGGTGCTGGGCAGCCCCCAGGCCTGGACCGCCGTGGTCGGAATTCCCCTGGCCGCCCAGGAAGGCCTGGCCGAGCTTCGCGTGCAGGCCAGCGCCGGGGCGGCCAGCCAGGCGTTGGGCTACCGCATCCAAGGAAAACGCTACCGGGAGCAGCGGCTGAATGTGGAGCCACGCACGGTGGATTTGTCCCCCTCCGACCAGGCCCGCTTTGAACGCGAGCAAGCCCACCAGCAGCAGGTGATGGCGAGCTTCACCACCCTCTTGGCACAAGAGGCAGACCTGACCATGCGCCCCCCCGTGCCAGGGACACGCTCAACCAGCTTTGGCATGCGCCGCATCTTCAACGGGCAGCCCCGCAAGCCCCACAGCGGCATGGACATCGCCGCCGCCACCGGCACCCCCGTGGTAGCTCCGCTGCCCGGCCGCGTCATCGACGTGGGGGACTATTTCTTCAACGGCGGCACGGTCTGGCTCGACCACGGCGGCGGCCTGCTGACGCTGTATTGCCACCTCAGCCGGATCGATTGCCGGGTGGGGGACACACTGGCCACAGGCCAGGCATTCAGCCTGGCGGGCGCCACAGGCCGCGTGACCGGCCCGCACCTGCACTGGGGCGTGATGCTCAACCGCACGATGGTGGATCCGGCCCTGTTCCTTCCCACATGAGCGCCCGTCCCCGCCTGCACCTTCCGCCCAGGCCACGCCCGGGCCGCGCCGATGGCGCCGACGCTGCCCCCAGGCTGCTGTGCTTCAACAAGCCCTGGGGCGTGCTGAGCCAGTTCACCCCCGAAGGGCGTTGGCAAGGGCTCAAGGACTACATCGATGTGCCCGGCGTCTACGTGGCCGGGCGCCTCGATGCCGACAGCGAAGGCCTGCTGCTGCTGACCAATGACGGGCGCCTGCAGGCACACATTGCCGACCCGCGCCACAAGCTGCCCAAGACCTACTGGGTACAGGTGGAAGGCGCGCCCAGCGAGGCCCAGCTGGAAACCCTGCGCCAGGGTGTGCTGCTGAACGACGGCCCCACCCTGCCCGCCCAGGCGCAGTGCCTGGCCCAGCCGCCCGCACTGTGGGAGCGCCAGCCGCCCATCCGGGTGCGCCAGAGTATTCCAACAGCATGGCTGGAACTCACCATCCGCGAGGGCCGCAACCGCCAGGTGCGCCGCATGACCGCCGCCGTGGGCCTGCCCACGCTGCGCCTGGTGCGCGTGCGCATCGGGCCATGGGCCTTGGACAGCCTGGAGCCAGGACAGTGGCGCGAAATAGCGGAGACACCCAGCGCGGCGGGACGGCCCTTGCGCGGGAGCCCTGGCATGGGCAACGCATTTTGCAGACGGTAGGGTGGCGCAAAGCTCCACGTCTCACTGACTGCCTGGACCTTCATCTTTGGGGCCGCGCTCCATGAGCGCAGCCACGGCCTGCGCGGGGCGCAAGCGGCCATCGAGCAAGGCCACCACGGCTTCGCTGATGGGCATTTCCACGCCCAGAAGGCGTGCGCGCTGCACCACGGTGCGTGCGCTGTAAACCCCTTCGGCCACGTGGCCGAGTGAGTCCACGGCCTGCTGCAAAGTCTGCCCCTGCGCCAGCAGCAAGCCCACGCGCCGGTTGCGCGAGAGGTCGCCGGTGGCGGTCAGCACCAGGTCGCCCAGGCCCGACAGGCCCATGAAGGTCTCGGCCCGTGCGCCCAGGGCCAAGCCCAGGCGGGTGATTTCGGCCAGTCCGCGCGTGATGAGCGCCGCCCGTGCATTCAGACCCAATTGCAGGCCGTCGCACAGGCCGGTGGCAATGGACAGCACGTTCTTGACGGCACCGCCCACTTCCACGCCCACGATGTCGTCGTTGGCATAGACGCGCAGGCTGGGGCTGTGGAAGGCGCGCACCAGCATGTCGCGCACATCGGCGTGTTCGCTGGCGGCCACCAGCGCGGTGGGTTGGGCCAGCGCCACTTCCTGGGCAAAGCTGGGGCCGCTGAGTACGCCAGCACGCAGCTCGGGAGCCACCTGCGCGCGCACCTCGTGGGCCAGCAGGCCGGGCACGCCCTCGGCCTGC
This sequence comes from Burkholderiales bacterium, assembly GCA_016192425.1. Classification (GTDB taxonomy): domain Bacteria; phylum Pseudomonadota; class Gammaproteobacteria; order Burkholderiales; family Burkholderiaceae_C; genus Simplicispira. The sequence goes on along the minus strand of JACPUE010000047.1, from coordinate 23,741 downwards.
GCCGCCTCAAACCCCTTGCACAGCCAGGCCACCGGCACGGCACAGCCGCGCAACTGCCCCAGCATGCCCCGCAGCGCGGCCATGGGGGTAGCAACGATCACCAGCGCCGCACCGGCCACGGCCTCGGGCACCGGGCCGCTGACCACCGCCAGCCCGTCGGGCAGGCCCACGCCGGGCAGGTAGCGTGCGTTGCTGCGGGCCGCCTGCAGGTGCGCAGCCTGCTCGGCACTGCGCGCCCAAAGAACCACGCCATGGCCCTCTGGATGGCGTGCAGCACTGATGGCCACGGCCGTACCCCAGGCCCCGGCGCCAAGAACTATGATTTTCATAGCAGTTTTTCATGGTGCTTGCACCACCCGCAACGCATGAAACCGGCGCGCCCCAGGCCAGGCGCCGAAGGCGACTCAGGGGGGTGTTTCACCTCAGACCAAAAAATTACTGCGGCAGCGGCGACGAAGATGCGTCAGCAGCCTGCATCTGTTGCTGCGCATACATGGCCTGGAAGTTGATTTCTGCCAGGTGCACGGGCGGGAAGCCTGCGCGGTTGATCACATCGGCCACGTTGCCACGCAGGTAGGGGTACACGATCTGCGGGCAAGCCATGCCGATCGCGGAGTTCAGCTGCTCCTGCGAGACGTTGCGGATTTCAAAAATGCCCGCCTGCTTGGCTTCCACCAGGAACACGGTCTTGTCCTGAATCTTGGTTTGAACGGTAGCCGTCACACAGATCTCGAAAACACCATCTGCGACAGGCGCGGCCTCTACGCCAATTTGAATATCGGCGCTGGGGCTCTGTTGCTCCAGCAGGATCGCGGGGGAGTTGGGCTGCTCCAGCGACAGATCCTTGAGATACACGCGTTGGAGTTGAAACACGGGGGCATTGGAGGTGTCTTGATCGGCCATGGGATTCTTTCAGCTCAAACCAGGCCCGGCACACTGCCAGGCCACAAAAAGACCCGCGGCAGGAAACTTTCCCGCTGCGGGCGCGAAACAGGGGATTATGCAGCGCCCAGCAGGGGCAGCAGCCCGCCGCGTGCGTCCAGGGCCATGAGGTCGTCGCAGCCCCCCACATGGGTGTCCCCGATGAAGATCTGCGGCACGGTGCGCCGCCCGGTGGTTTCCATCATGCGCTCACGCTCCTGCGGGTTGGTGTCGATACGGATTTCTTCAATGCTCTCGACCCCACGCGCCTTGAGCAGCTGCTTGGCGCGCACGCAGTACGGGCAGACGGCGGTGGTGTACATCTTGACGGCTTGCATGGCAGGATCCTTCGCGGTGGTGGGCAAATCAGGCTTTCTTCTCGATGGGCAGGCCCGCTTCCTTCCAGGCCTTGGTGCCTCCGGCGAGCACCTGCACGTTCTCGTAGCCCAGGCGCCGGGCCATGATGGCCGCACGCGTGGCGCGCGCGCCGCTGGCGCACACCATGACGACCGGCAACGCCTTGTTCTTGACCACCGAGGGCAGACGCTCTTCGATCTCGTTGACCGGCACGTTCCTGGCGCCGCCAGCGTGGCCTTCGGCGTACTCGTCGGCCCCGCACACATCGATGAGCACGGCCTTCTCGCGGTTGACCAGCAGCACGGCTGCGGCAGGGGACAGTCCGTTCGCGCCCGACTTGAGCATGGGCAGGAATAGCATCCCCCCCGAAACAAAGGCCAGGAGGAACAGATACCAGTTCTCGACGATGAAATTCACGATATTCCTTGGGGTGTCAGATCGGGCGATTCTAAAATGCCGGGTTTCGACCTGCTTGCCCAAGGGACACCATGCACAAACTCGTTCTGATCCGCCACGGCGAATCCACCTGGAACCTGGAAAACCGCTTCACCGGCTGGACCGATGTGGACCTGACCCCCACCGGCGTGTCCCAGGCCATGTCGGCAGGCAAGCTGCTCAAGGCCGAGGGCTACGACTTTGACCTGTGCTACACCAGCGTGCTCAAGCGCGCCATCCACACCCTGTGGTACTGCCTGGACGAAATGGATCGCACCTGGCTGCCCGTGCAAAAGAGCTGGCGCCTGAACGAGCGCCACTACGGCGCACTGCAGGGCCTGAACAAGACCGACATGGCCAAGCAGTACGGCGACGAGCAGGTGCTGGTCTGGCGCCGCAGCTACGACACGCCCCCGCCTGCGCTGGAGCCGCAAGACCCGCGCAGCGAGCGCAACGACCGCCGCTACGCCGACCTGGACGCATCCCAGGTGCCGCTGACCGAATGCCTCCAGGACACCGTGGCCCGCGTCCTGCCCTTCTGGAACGACACCATGGCGCCCAGCATCCGTGCGGGCCAGCGCGTGCTGGTGGCGGCGCACGGCAATTCCATCCGCGCGCTGGTCAAGTACCTGGACGGCATCTCCGACCAGGACATCGTCGGCCTGAACATTCCCAACGGAATTCCTCTGGTGTACGAACTGGACGCCGACCTGCGCCCCATTCGCCACTACTATCTGGGCGATGCAGAGGCCGCCGCCAAAGCTGCCGCTGCGGTGGCCACCCAGGGCAAGGCCTGAGCCCACCGAAAAAAGACAAGCGCTGCAAAAAGTGAGCACCCGCGCAGGAACCGGCGCGGGCTGTGCCCTTCCAAGGTGTATATTGACCCGGTCTGAGGCAAGAACTTGTCCACCAACCATTAAACGTATGGGCCAGAAACTGAAAATCGCAGGGTGGGTATCCGTCGGCGCGCTCGCAGGCGCGCTGACCACGGTATCGCTGCAAACCATGGCGCGTGGCAGCATGGCACCCTTGCCGCTGGAAGAAATCCAGCAACTTGCCGCCGTGTTCGGCCTTGTCAAGACCGACTATGTGGAGCCGGTGGACGACAAGAAGCTCATCACCGATGCCATTTCGGGCATGGTGGCCAGCCTTGATCCGCACTCGCAGTACTTCGACAAGAAGTCCTTTGCCGAATTCCGCGAAGGCACCACGGGCAAGTTCGTCGGGGTGGGCATCGAAATCACGCAGGAAGACGGCCTGATCAAAGTCGTCTCGCCCATCGAAGGCTCGCCCGCCTTCCGCGCCGGCCTCAAGACCAACGACCTGATCACCAAGATCGACGACACCGCCGTCAAGGGCCTGAGCCTGAACGAAGCCGTCAAGCGCATGCGCGGCCAGCCCGACACCAAGGTGCAGCTCACCATCTTCCGCAAGGAAGAAAACCGCACCTTTGCCGTCACGATCACACGCGAAGAGATCAAGACCCAGTCCGTCAAGGGCAAGATGGTCGAGCCCGGCTACGGCTGGGTTCGACTGTCGCAGTTCCAGGAGCGCACGGTGGATGATTTCGTGCGCAAGGTCGAAGAACTGTACAAGCAGGATCCGCAGCTCAAGGGCCTGGTGCTCGATCTGCGCAACGACCCCGGCGGCCTGCTCGACGCGGCGGTGGCCATTTCTGCGGCCTTCCTGCCCGCCGATGCGGTCGTCGTATCGACCAATGGCCAGCTCGCCGAGAGCAAGGCCACCTTCAAGGCCGCGCCCGATTATTACGTCCGCCGGGGCAGCAGCGACCCGCTCAAGCGCCTGCCTGCGGCGCTCAAGAAGGTGCCGCTGGTGGTGCTGGTCAACGAAGGCTCGGCCTCGGCCAGCGAGATCGTGGCTGGCGCCCTGCAAGACCACAAGCGCGCCACCGTGATGGGCAGCCAGACCTTCGGCAAGGGCTCGGTGCAAACCGTGCGCCCGCTGGGCCCGGACACCGGCATCAAGCTGACCACGGCCCGCTACTACACCCCCAGCGGCAAATCCATCCAGGCGCGCGGCATCGTGCCCGACGTGATGGTGGATGAAACCGCCGAGGGCAGCCCCTTTGCCGCCCTGCGCATGCGCGAGGCCGACCTGGAGAAGCACCTGGGCAACGGCCAGAGCGAAGAAAAACCCGACCCCGAGCGCGAGAAGGCCCGCGAAGAAGCCCGCAAGCGCCTGGAAGAAGAGGCCAAGAAGCCCCTTTCCGAGCGCAAGCTCCCCGAGTTCGGCACCGACAAGGACTTCCAGCTCGCCCAGGCCCTGAACCGCCTGCGTGGCAAGCCCGTGCTCGTCAGCAAGACCCAGACCGAACGCAAGGAAGAGAAGAAGGAGCAGTAAGCAGGCGCAACGCTGAACAGCATCGCCCTTACTGCCTTCGTCCACCGGGGCCGGTTGCACACCGGCCCTTTTTTCTGTCCCTGGCCCACCACACCATGACCGACGACCAGCTCCTGCGCTACTCGCGCCACATCCTGCTCGACGAAGTCGGCATCGAGGGGCAGGAGCGCATTCTGGCGGCGCACGCACTGGTCATTGGCGCAGGAGGCCTGGGGTCACCCGTGGCGCTGTACCTGGGCTCGGCCGGCATGGGCCGGATCACGCTGGTGGACCACGACGTGGTGGACCTGACCAACCTGCAGCGCCAGATTGCCCACACCACGGCGCGCGTCGGCCAGCCCAAGGTGGCATCGGCTGCGCAGGCGGTGCAGGCCATCAACCCCGGCGTGCAGGTGACCGCCCTGCAGGAGCGCGCCGATGCCCAGCGCCTGCACACGCTGGTGCAGGAGGCCACGGTGGTGCTCGACTGCTCGGACAACTACGCCACGCGCCAAGCGGTCAACGCCGCCTGCGTGCGCCTGGGCAAGCCGCTGGTGGCGGGCGCGGTCATCCGCTTCGATGCGCAGATCACCGTCATCGACCCGCGCGAGCCCGGCACCCCCTGCTACGCCTGCCTGTTCGACCCTGCGGCGCAGTTCGAGGAAGTGGCCTGCTCCACCATGGGCGTTTTCGCACCGCTGGTGGGCGTGGTGGGCGCCTTGCAGGCGGCCGAGGCGCTCAAGCTCGTGGCAGGCGTGGGCACCTCTCTGGCCGGGCGATTGCTGATGCTGGACGGCCGCAGCATGGAGTGGAGCAGCCTGCGCACCGCACGCAACCCCGGCTGCCCGGTGTGCGGCATGGCCCACACTCCGTCGGCCCGGTAGGAACGCGCCTACACGCAGCGCCTGCCTGCGCTGGCAGCCCGACGCCCCCCGGCACGATAGAGTGAGCCCGCCGCACCCCGAAAGGCCGCTGTGACGCTCCGCACCTTCTTCGTCGAAGACAACCCCACCATCCGCGAGAACCTGATCGGCACGCTGCAGGAGCTGGCCGCCGTGGAGCCCGTGGGCATGGCCGACAACGAAGCCGCCGCCTGCCAATGGTTGAACGCCCACGCGACGCAATGGGATCTGGTCATCGTTGATGTGTTTCTGCGCCAGGGCACCGGCCTGGGCGTTCTCGCCGCCTGCCGCACTCGCCTGCCGCATCAGCGCGCCGTGGTGCTGAGCAACTACGCCACGCCCGACATGCGCCAGCGCTGCGCCCAACTGGGTGTGGACGCGGTGTTCGACAAATCGGGCGACATCGAGGCGCTGGTGGACTACTGCCGCGAACTGGCGGCGCATCTCAGTGATCCATTGCACGAACGCGGCACCCACAGCGGATGAAACCGGCGCGCCCCAAGCCAGGGCTCCCGCGCAAGGGCCGCCCCGCCGCGCCGGGAGCGTCCCCCTGCCCGCATTGCGTAGCAATGCGAGAGCGGGGGAAAGGTGCGCAGCACCTCAGGGGGGTGTTACATCACTTCAATCGATCAGACGGTTCTTGAGCGCGTAGTACGTCAGGTCGCTGTTGGTGGACAGGCCCATTTTTTCGAGCAGGCGCGTGCGGTAGGTGCTCACCGTCTTGACGCTCAGCGACAGCGCCTGGGCGATGTCCCCGGCCGTTTCGCCGCGTGCGAGCTTGAGGAACACCTGGAATTCACGCTCGGAAAGCTGCTCGTGCACCGGCGCGTCCTCCTTGCGGTGCAACTGCTGGGCCAGCAGGTCGGCCACGGCGGGCGTCACGTAGCGGCGCCCCTGGGCAATGGTGCGGATGGCCTCGACAATCGTTTCGGGCTCGCATTCCTTGTTGAGGTAGCCGCTGGCGCCCTGGCGGATCAGGCTGATGGCGTAATGCTCCTCGGGGTAGCCGCTGAGCACCAGAATACCCATGTGCGGCGCCTTGGCGCGCAACTGCGCCAGCACGTCGATGCCGCTGCGCCCCGGCATGGCCAGGTCCATGACCAGCACCTGGATGTCCTGCTGGTGCACCAGGTCGATGGCCTCGCGCCCGTTGGCCGCCTCGCCCACCACGCGCAAGTCCACATGCTCGGACAGGAACTGGCGCAGCCCCGAGCGCACAATCGCGTGGTCGTCCACGATACCCACATTGATCATCGAATCGGCTCTCCCTGCGCGCCGCCAGCCACGGCGGCGGCGTTCGACCCATTATCCTGATTTGCATGCTTCGTCCACACCGCCCCCTGCGATGGCCCCATTCCCTGCAACGCCTTGCCGTGGTACTGCCCCTGGCGGTGCTCGCAGCACTGGCGCTGGTGGGCATCAACGAGGCGGGCTACCAGCGCTCGCACCAGGCCTTGCAGCAACTGGCCCACAGCCAGGCCACGCACTCCAGCGTCCAAAAGCTGCTGCAGGACATGCTCGACGCCGAAACCGGGCTGCGCGGCTACCTGCTCACGGGCGATGAGCGCTACCTCGACCCGTACAAGGCCTCGGAGTCCACCTTGCAGGGCGACCTGGAGCAACTGCGCGGCCTGGTGGCCGACACCCCCGAGGACAGGGAGCATTTCGAAGCGCTCGCCCGCACCATCACCACCAAGCTCTCCGAAATGGCACTGAGCCTGGACCTGCGCCGCAAGGAGCGCCAGGACGCGTGGCAGTTCGTGCTCTCCACCGACGTGGGCAAGCAGCACATGGACGCCATCCGCCTGCATGCACGCGCCCTCATCGACAGCAGCAACGCGCAGGTGGCACGCGGCCAGGCCGAGATCGAACGGGCGCTGTGGGGCGCACGCCTGGCCATTGCGCTGGCCGCTGCCGTGGGCCTGCTGGCGTTTTACCGCTACCTGCGCCAGACCCAGGCCCTGCAACTGGCCACCGCCCGCGAACAAAAGGCCCTGGAGAGCGAGCGCGAGCGCCTGGAAGCCCTGGTGCGTGCGCGCACCGCATCCCTGAGCGCGCTGGCCAACCACCTGCAGCAGGTGCGCGAGGACGAGCGCGGCCACCTGGCGCGCGAGCTGCACGACGAGCTGGGCGCCCTGCTCACCGCGGCCAAGCTGGACCTGGCGCGCCTCAAGTCCCGCATCGGCACCGCCAACCCCGAGGTGCAGGAACGCCTGCAGCACCTGGGCGCCACGCTCAACCAGGTGATTGCGCTCAAGCGCCGCATCATCGAAGACCTGCGGCCCTCGGCGCTGGCCAACCTGGGGCTGGCCACCGCGCTGGAGATCCTGGCGCGCGAGTTTTCCGAACGTGCGGGCCTGGCAGTGCACGCCCAGGTGGACGAGGTGCACCTGGGCGACGCGGCACAACTGGCCGTGTACCGGCTGGTGCAGGAGTCGCTGACCAACATCGGCAAATACGCCCAGGCGCGCCAGGTGAGCGTGCGTGTGCAGCAGCAGGGGCCGCAGGTCGCCGTCAGGGTGCACGACGATGGCGTGGGGTTCGACCCTGCCACCCTGGGCCACGGCGGCCACGGCCTGGCCGGCATGCGCCAGCGCATCGAAGCCATGGGCGGGCAATGGCAGGTGCAATCCGCACCGGGCCAGGGCACCACCGTGCATGCCAGCCTGCCCGCGGCGGCTGGCTGAAAGTACCCATCAGAGCGAAACACCACACTTCACCATGCAGGTCTATCCATGCGGCCAGTGCGGCCACCTCGTGTTCTTTGACAGCATGCACTGCGTGCGCTGCGGCAGCACGCTGGCCTTTGTTCCCGAGGCCATGGCCCTGTGCGCGCTCGAACCCGCAGCAGAGGACTCCACGGCACTGTGGCAGGAGCGCAGCCCTGCACCGGGGCCTGCGCGCTACCGCCTGTGCACGCACCGCGACGACGGGGGCGGCTGCAACTTCGCCCTGCCCGCCCACAGCCCCCACCACCTGTGCCTGGCCTGCCGCCAGACACGCATGCTGCCCCCGCTGGCCGACCCCCTGCTGCGCCAGCACTGGGCGCGCATCGAGGCCGCCAAGCGCCAACTGTTCTACACCCTGGCGCGCCTGGGACTGCAAAGCACGGCGGACAGCGCCCGCGCGCAGGACAGCCCCCGCTACGCCCTGCTGGCCGACCAGCCGGGCGAGCCCGCCATCCTCACCGGGCACCAGGGCGGCACCATCACCCTGAACGTGGCCGAGGCCGACGACGTGGAGCGCGCACGCCGCCGCCAGGCGCTGCACGAACCCTACCGCACCCTGCTGGGCCACCTGCGCCACGAATCGGGCCACTTCCATTGGGAACGGCTGGTACTGCATGGCGGGCGGCTGGAGGCCTTCCGCGCCCTGTTTGGCGACGAGCGCCTGGACTACGCTGCGGCGCTGTCCGCCCATTACGCAGGCGGCCCGCCGCCCGATTGGCAGGAACAGCATGTGAGCGCCTACGCCGCCGCCCACCCCTGGGAAGACTGGGCCGAGACCTGGGCGCATTACCTGCACATGGTCGACCTGCTGGAAACCGCCGCCGCCTACGACACCGCCCTGCAGGTGCCCGGCTCCGACAGCCCCCTGCGCGAGCAGGTGGCCAACCCGTTTACCCGCCCAGCGCCGCCATTCGACACCCTGGTGCGCCAATGGGTCCCGCTGACGCTGCTGCTCAACAGCCTCAACCGCAGCCTGGGCCAGCCCGACGCCTACCCCTTCGCCCTGTCGGCCGGAGCACTGCGCAAGCTGCGCTTTGTGCACGATGCGGTGCGACAGACCGCCGAGGACTGATCTCAGGCCAAGCTTGAGCGGCCCAGTTTCTGCATCAGCCGCCCGTGCACCACAGGCGAGACAAACTGCGCCACATCACCGCCCAGCGTGGCAATCTCGCGCACCAGCGTGCTGCTGATGGACTGGTAGCGGCTGTCGGGGGTGAGGAACACCGTCTCCACCTGCGGCATGAGGGCGCGGTTCATGCCTGCGAGCTGGAATTCGTAGTCGAAATCGGTGCCCGAGCGCAGGCCGCGCACCATGGCACAGGCACCGCGCGCGGCGGCAAAGGCCGTCACCAAGCCCTCGAAGGGTTCGACCTGCACCTGGGGGCAGTCGCGCAGCGCCTCGCGCGCCATGTCCATGCGCTCGTCCAGGCTGAACAGCGTTTTCTTGTGGTGCGCAATGGCCACGGCGACGATCACGCCGTCAAACAGGCGGGCCGTGCGGCGCAGCAGGTCTTCGTGCCCCAGGGTGATGGGGTCAAAGGTTCCGGGGTAAACGGCGAGTCGGTGTGCGGGCATGGTGTGCAGGGCCAAGGGAGTGGAATGCCCGGATTATGCAGCGGCGGGCGCCTGGCATGTTTCCTGGTAAAAAATAGCACTAGCTCCCGCCATATAAGCGTAAGCAGCTATTATTTTTATAGCACTCAGGGGATCTGCTGCAGCAGGTGCGCATGCACCGCACCGGCGCGCAGGTGGCGGTGCAGGGCCAGCCCCAGGGGGGCCAGGGCTGCTTCGTCCCAGGCCTGCGGGGCTTCCAGGTACACCCAGCCCTGGGGGCCCACGGCCCGGGCGGCCGCCTGCAGTGCGGGCAGGAACAGCGCGCTGTCGAACGGCGGATCCAGCAGCACCAGGTCCAGGCTGGCGGCGGCGCACTGGCGCAGGGCGGCCACGCCGTCGCCGCGGCGCAGCTGCACGCTGGCGGCCTGCAGGCGCTGCACATGCTGCTGCAGCCGTGCCAGCAGGTCGGCATCCTGCTCCACCAGCAGCACCGATGCAGCGCCGCGCGACGCGGCCTCCAGCCCCAGGGCGCCAGTGCCGGCAAAGGCGTCCAGGCAGCGCCAGCCGGTCATATCCTGGCCCAGCCAGTTGAACAGGGTTTCGCGCACGCGGTCGGGCGTGGGGCGCAGGCCAGGGCGCTGGGGCACGGGCAGGCGGGTGCGCTTCCATTGCCCGCCGATGATGCGGATTTCACCTGCGCCCTGGGCGCCTTGGGCGCGCACTGGCGCTGCGGCGGAGGCTGCGCTGCGGACCGGGGCAGCGGCAGGGGCCACACCTTTACGCAGGGCAGCCTGCACCTTGGCCATGCTCAGACGGCTGCTCATGGCTGCGCGCCCACCACCACGGTGACCATGCGCGCAGGCTGGAGCTTGCGCGCCATGGCGGCCTTGACGTCGGCCACGGTGAGCGCCTCCACACGGCGCGTCCAGCCGTCCAGGTAGTCCAGCGGCAGGCCGTAGGTGGCGATGTTGACCACGTTGGCCAGCAGCTTGCGGTTGCTGTCGATGCGCAGGGCAAAGCCGCCCACCAGGTTGTCCTTGGCGGCGCGCAGTTCTTCTTCGGTGGGGCCTTCGGCCACAAAGCGTTCGACCACCTCGCGCGCCACCTGCACGGCCTGCGCAGCCTGGTCGGGCCGGGTCTGCAGGCTGATGCTGAATGCGCCCGCGTGCAGGCCCGGCGCAAAGCTGCTGTACACGCTGTAGCTCAGGCCGCGCTTTTCGCGCACCTCTTCGGTCAGGCGCGAGACAAAGCCCCCGCCGCCCAGGATGTGGTTGCCCACCAGCAGCGCGATGAAGTCGGGGTCCTTGCGCGCAAAGCCGGGCTGGCCGATGTACACGTGGGCCTGGGCCGAGGCAAAGGGAATGTCCTGCTGCGCCGCGGCCTTGAGCGGTTCCACCTCGGGCACGGCGGGCAGGTTGGCGCAGGGGCTGGAGGCCGGCAGGCGCGCCAGCAGCGCAGCCACCAGCAGCCGCGCCTGCGCCTTGCCCACCGCGCCCACGATGTGCACGCGGGCGCGGCAGGCGTCCAGATGCTGGCTGTGGAAGCGCTGCAGGTCGGCGGCCTGGATGCGGTCCAGCGTTTGCGGCATGGGCCGCTGCCCATAGGGGTGGCTGCCGTACACGGCACTGGAGAACGCCTTGGCGGCCACGGTGCCGGGGCGGGTGTCGGCCTCGCGCAGGCTGGCGCTCCAGCGCGCTCGCTCGCGCGCCCATATGTCGGGCGGCAAGGCAGGCTCGGCCATCTCGCGCGCCGCCAGGTGCACGGCCTTGTCCAGCAATTCAGGTTCGGTGAGCGTGCGCAGCGAGAAGCTCAGCGCATCGCGCCCGGCGCTGGCCTCGAACTGCGCGCCCAGGTCGGCCCAGGCTTCGCCCAGGGCGTTTTCGTCCAGGGCGGCAAAGCCGCGCCCGGCGCGCACGCCCTTGGACACCATGCCCGCCAGCGCCTGGGCCAGGCCGGCCTGCTCTGCAGGGTCGCGCCGGGAGCCGGCGTCAAAGTCGATCTGCACGTCCACCATGGGAATGGCGGGGCTTTCCACCAGCCAGACGCGGGCGCCGCTGGGCTCCTGCCAATGCTGTATGGGCAGCAGCGCCCAGGCAGATTGAGCATAAAATAGTATCCCAGCGCTTATGAATAAAGCGCGAGCAGCTATTGTTTTTATAGCATTCATGGCAATAAATCCTGGATGGGCCCGGTCGGTGGGCATCAATGGCGATGGGCTGCGGCCCCGGACGCGCCGCCTGCACGGGCAGCGCCCGCAGGCAGGGGCTGGGGCACCAGGGTGGCCACGGTGAGCTGGTCGTCGCCAAAGTAGCGCTGCGCCACGGCCTGCACTTGCTGCGGCGTGACGGTGCGCAACTGCGCCAGCAGGCGGTCTTCGGCGTCCAGCGGCCAGCCGCGCACCCAGTGCTGGCCCAGGCTTTGCCCCTGGCCCATGACCGAATCGCGCTCGTACACCTTAGCGGCGATCCACTGGGTCTTGACGCGCTCGAGCTCTGCCGTGCTCACCCCGTCGCGGGCCACGCGCGCCAGCTCGGCGCGCAGGGCGTCTTCGACCTGCCGCGCCGTTTTGCCCTGGGCCGGAACGCCCGTGAGCACAAACTGCGACGGCCCGCGCCCCATGACCGAGGCGCCGCTGTCGGCGCTGTCGGCCACGCGCTGCGCGCCCTGGGTGAGGGCACGCTCCAGGCGCGCGCCGTCGTAGCCGCTGAGTACGGCGGATAGCACGATCAGCGCCAGCGCGTCGCGATCCTCGGCGCTGGGGGCGTCCACCGCACTGAGCGCGGGCACGCGGAACGCCAGCGCCACATAGGCCTGCTCGGCAGGGGCCTTGACCTCGATGCGGCGCAGCCCGCGCTGAGGCGGCTCGGCGCGCGGCTTGCGCACAGGCACGGCGCGCGTGGGGATGCTGCCGTAGTACTTTTCAGCCAGCGCGCGCACCTGCGCCACATCCACATCGCCCGCCACCACCACGGCGGCGTTGCCCGGCACGTACCACTGGCGGTGGAACTGGCGCACGTCCTCGGGCGCCATGGCATCCAGGTCGCTCATCCAGCCGACGATGGGGCGCCGGTACGGCGAGGCGGTGAAGGCTGCCGCACTGAGCTGCTCCCACAGCAAGGCGCGCGGCTGGTCTTCGGTGCGCATGCGGCGCTCTTCCTTGACCACCTCGATCTCCTTGCGGAATTCGGCGTCGGGCCATTCGTTGTGGGCAAAGCGGTCGGATTCCAGGCGCATCACGTCTTCAAGCCGGTGCGACGGAATCTGCTGGTAGTAGCCGGTGTAGTCCAGGCTGGTGAAGGCGTTTTCCTGCCCGCCCAGGGCCGCCACGCGGCGCGAGAATTCGCCCGGCGGCACGCTGCGCGAGCCCTTGAACATCATGTGCTCCAGCGCGTGGGCCACGCCCGAGGTGCCATCGACCTCGTCCATGGCGCCCACGCGCACCCAAACCATGTGCACCGCCGTAGGCGCGCGCCGGTCGGGCTGCACGATGAGCTGCATGCCGTTGGAAAGCTGGAACTGCTGCGGCCCGGCCGCAGCCTGCGCAGACGCAGCCACCGGGGCGGCAGGCGGGCGTGCCGGTTGCGCCAGGGAAGCCCCGGCAAACAGAAAGGCCCACAGGGCCAGGAGGGGGGTGGCGTGTTTCATAGAATGCAGTGATTCTACGAACCCACCAATGTTCAGTTTTTTCAAGAAAAAGTCCCCGCCTGCGCGCCCCCCAGAGGGCAGCGCACCCATCCAGCCCACTGCGGCCCCTGCTCCCACACCTGCCGCGCCATCTGCCGCCGCACTGGCCGAGCCCCCTGCGGCCAGCGGGTCGGACTCGGGCGGCCTCTTCGGCTGGCTGAGCAAGCCCGTCACCGCGCTGAACCCGGATGCAGTGGCGCCGGTGGCTGTGCCGCCTGCCACACCCTCGGCACCACCCTCGCCCCCACCACCCAGCACGCCGGCGCCACCAGCCCCGGCGGCGCCGTCGGTACCCACGCCCGCCACGGACGTTCCGCCCCCGGCGCCCGCCCAGGCCCCAGCGCAAGCCGCGGCGCTAGCGCCCGCTGCGACCGTGGCCCTGGCACCTGTCGCTGCCCCGGTGCCTTCCCCCGCAGCGGCACCGGAACCTGTCATCGCATCGGTGCCCGCGCCAGCGCCCACCGCCGCCCCTGAGCCTGCACGCAAGGGCTGGCTCGATCGCCTCAAGTCCGGCCTGCGCAAGACCGGCAGCAGCATTGCCACGGTGTTCACCGGCACGCGCATCGATGATGCGCTGTACGAAGAGCTGGAAGACGCCCTGCTGATGGCCGACACCGGCGTCAAGGCCACGCAGTGGCTGCTCACCGACCTCAAGCGCCGCGTCAAGGAAGCCAAGGCCACCGAGCCCGCCGCCGTCAAGGGCCTGCTGGCCGACGCGCTGGCCGAGCTGCTGCGCCCGCTGGAAAAGCCCCTGGTCATTGGCGAGCACCAGCCCACCGTCATCATGGTGGCGGGGGTCAACGGCGCGGGCAAGACCACCTCCATCGGCAAGCTCACGCGCCACCTGGCCCAGCACGACCAGAAGGTGCTGCTGGCGGCGGCCGACACCTTCCGTGCCGCTGCGCGCGAGCAACTGGGCGTATGGGCCGACCGCAACACGGTCGAGATCGTCAGCCAGGAAGGCGGCGACCCCGCCGCCGTGAGCTTTGACGCCGTGACCGCAGGCAAGGCACGCGGCAAGGACGTGGTGCTGGTGGACACTGCCGGGCGCCTGCCTACGCAGCTGCATCTGATGGAGGAGCTGAAGAAGATCCGCCGCGTGGTCACCAAGGCCGATGCCACGGCCCCGCACGAGGTGCTGCTGGTCATCGACGGCAACACCGGCCAGAACGCCCTGGCCCAGGTGCGCGCCTTCGACGACGCGCTGCAGCTCACCGGCCTGGTGGTCACCAAGCTCGACGGCACGGCCAAGGGCGGCGTGCTGGCTGCCATAGCGCAGGAACGCCCTGTTCCCGTGTATTTCATCGGCGTGGGCGAAAAGCTCGAAGACCTGGAAACCTTCAACGCGCGTGAATTCGCCCAGGCGCTGCTGGGCTGATCTCTTTCCCCATTTACTCCCGCCAACAATTCCCGGATGATGGCGCTTCGTTGACTCTGGTGGGGCCTCCCGCCTCCAAGCCCATGTTCAATGAGCTGGTCAAAAGCATTGCGCTGTTGCTGGCACTGTGTTTTCTGCACGGCATGCAGATACGCTGGTGGCCGCGCGAGGCCTGGGGCGGCCGGGCCGCCAGCGGGCTGCTGTTCGGCACCGTCTGCGCCATCGGCATGCTGGCGCCGGTGGTGACGGTACCGGGGGCGGCCATCGATGTGCGCACGGTCGTGCTGTCGCTGGCCGGTGTGTTTGGCGCCCCCCTGGTCGCCCTGGTCGCTGCCGCCATGGCCGCCGTGGTACGGCTGTGGCTGGGCGGGCCGGGAACCACCGTCGGCTTGCTGGTGATAGCGATGTCGGCAACCCTGGGCTGCGCCTTCCGCTGGGCCTATCTGCAAGGCCGCCTTTCCATCCGCCCGCTGAGCTTGCTGGTGCTTTCAGCCGTCGTGCACGTGCTGGCGCTGGGGGTGGCCATTGCGCTGCCCAGCGCACTGGCACTGAGTACCCACCAGGGCATCATTCTTCCGCTGCTGGTGCTGTCGCTGCCGCTGACGGTGCTGGTCGGCTGGCTGCTGCAGGATGTGGAGAACCGCCTGGCCACCGAACGCGCGCTGCGCGAGAGCACCGCCCGGCTGCACGCTGTGACCCATGCGATCTCTGACGGGCTGCTGGTGCTGGACGAGCGCGGTGCGGTGCTCGAAGTGCTCTCGCCCGACAACGCCTGCCTGCCCGCGCCCCCGAAGCAGCTGCGCGGGCGCCGCCTGCAGGATGCGCTGCCCCCCGACCAGGCCGCGCAGTGGATGGCGCTGGTTCACCAGGCCCTGGCCAGCGGCCAGGCCCAGCGCATGGACTACCGCATCGACACGCCGCATGGCCCGCGCTGCTACGAGGGACGCGCCCACTCGCTGGGCCTGCAGCAAGGCGGACTGCGTACCGTGGTGTTTGCCGCCCACGACACGACCGAACAGCAACAGACCCTGGCCGCGCTGCGTGAATCGGAACTGCGCTTTCGCACCCTGCTGCACGACATCCCCTCGATCTCGGTCCAGGGCTACCTGCCCGACCGCACCACCACCTACTGGAACAAGGCCTCCGAGCAGTTGTACGGCTACACCGAGCAGGAAGCCCTGGGGAAAAGCCTGCTCGACCTGATCATCCCGCCAGCCATGCACGAGGCGGTGCGCAAGGCCACGGATGCCATGTTCAACGATGGCACGCCCATTCCTGCGGGCGAGCTGCGCCTGCAGCGCAAGGACGGCAGCTTTGTAGACGTGTTCTCCAGCCATGCCCGGATCGACATGCCGGGGCAGGCGCCCGAGCTGTTCTGCATCGACATCGATATCACCGGGCGCAAGGCCGCCGAGGAGCAGGTGCGCTACATGGCGTATTTCGATCCGCTGACCGGCCTGCCCAACCGCCGCCTGCTGACCGACCGCCTGCAACAAGTGCTGGCGGGCAGCGCCCGCACCGGCCTGAACGCGGCCGTGCTGTTCATCGACCTGGATCAGTTCAAGACCCTGAACGACAGCCGTGGGCACGAAGTGGGCGACCAGCTGCTGGTGGAGACGGCCCGGCGCCTGCAGGCCTGCGTGCGCAGCCAGGACACCGTGGCCCGCCTGGGGGGCGACGAATTTGTGGTGGTGCTGCACAACCTCAGTGCCGACACGGTGGAAGCCGCCGCCCAGGTGCGCGCGCTGGGCGACAAGATGCTGTGCCAACTGCGCCAGCCCTACCTGGTGGGCGGCCAGGAGCACCATGTGACGGCCAGCGTGGGCGTCACCATGCTGAACCCTGCCCAGCCATCGGTGGAAGACATGCTCAAGCAGGCCGACCTGGCCATGTACCGTGCCAAGGAAGAGGGCCGCAACACGATGCGCTTTTTCGACCCGGTGATGCAGGCCAGCGTGAACCAGCGCGTGCTGCTGGAGGCCGAAATGCACCGGGGCCTGCGCAACCACGAGTTCGTGCTGTACTACCAGCCCCAGGTCAATGCCGACGGCACCATCGTGGGCGCAGAGGTGCTGGTGCGCTGGCAGCACCCTGACAAAGGCCTGATCCCGCCGGGCGTGTTCATCCCGCTGGCCGAGGAAACCGGCCTGATCCTGCCGCTGGGGCGCTGGGTGCTCGAATCCGCGCTGCAGCAGCAGGCACGCTGGCGCACCGACGCACGCATGGCCGGGCTGAACCTCTCGGTCAACGTCAGTGCGCGGCAGTTCCACCAGGACGTGTTCGTGTCCGAACTGCGCGACCTGCTGCAGGGCAGCGGCGCCAACCCCCGGCGCATCAAGCTCGAACTCACCGAAAGCCTGCTGCTGCAGGACGTGGACGGCGTGATCGCGCTGATGCAGGAACTGCGCGCACTGGGCCTGGGCCTGTCGCTGGACGACTTTGGCACGGGCTACTCCAGCCTGGGCTACCTCAAGCGCCTGCCGCTGGACCAGATCAAGATCGACCAGGGCTTTGTGCGCGGCGTGCTGCTGGATCCCAAGGACGCCGCCATTGCCCACAGCATCGTGACCCTGGCCCACAGCCTGGGCCTGGGCGTGATTGCCGAAGGCGTGGAAACCGAGGCCCACCACCGCTTCCTGCTGGAGCACGGCTGCCGCGACTTCCAGGGCTACCTGTTCGGGCGGCCCGAGCCGCTGGAACAGTTTGAGCAGCGCGTGCACGAGCAGCTGGAGTGAAACACCTGCACCGCTATGTCCCCTGGGTTTCCTGCCGCACCCAGTCGGCATAGGCCGCGCTGGCCTGCAAGGGCTGCACCACCAGTTGCGGCAGGGTATAGGGGTGCCGGGCCTGCAACAGCTCCATCAGGCCCTGCACCGCCTGGGGCACGGTCTTGCAGACCAGGCGCCACTCGGCATCCTCGTGCAGCGCGCCCTCCCAGCGGTAGTGGGAGGTGATGGCTTCGATCTGCACACAGGCGGCCAGGCGCCGCTCCAGCACGGCCTGGGCCAGGCGGCGGGCGTCATCCGCCGTGCCCACGGTGGTGGTCACGGCGCTGAGGGATTCGGAAGGTTCGGAACAGAGCGTCATGGGGGCTTACCTCGCCGCGCCAGTCTGCCACGGCGGGCCGCTTCGTCCCCATTCGGTAGCCCCTGGGCAACACCGGGTGCAAAAAGAATCCGCCATGTAACCAAATTTCATTAAAATTCTTAAAAATTACCCATTCAGACCATGCCCACCTCTGCCCCATCCGCCTCTGCCCCTGCTGCCCCGCTGGATCTGGTCATCTTCGGCGGCGTGGGCGACCTGTCGGTGCGCAAGCTGCTGCCCGCGCTGTACATGGCGCACCTGCACCGCAATCTGCCTGCAGCCACACGCATCCACGTGCTGGGCCGCCAGCGCTGGGAGCGCGAGGCGTTCCTGGGTTTCATCCAGGACAAGACCCAGGGCTTCATCGAAGCAGCGCATTTCGACGCCACCGCCTGGGCAGGCTTCCTGGACCGGCTGTGCCATGCCTGCGTGGACGCCACCCAGGCCCCGGACTTCGAGGCCCTGGCCGCTGCCCTGCAGCCTGGCTCGGACCGCGTGTACTACCTGGCCACCGCACCCAGCCTGTTCGTGGGCATCTGCGCCCACCTGCACGGCGCGGGCCTGGTCGATGCGCGCGCCCGCGTGGTGCTGGAAAAGCCCCTGGGCCACGACCTGGCCTCGGCGCGGCAGATCAACCACGACGTAGGCCGGTATTTTGCGGAACAGCAGATCTTCCGCATCGACCACTACCTGGGCAAGGAAACGGTGCAGAACCTGATGGTGCTGCGCTTTGGCAACAGCATTTTCGAGCCGCTGTGGCGCAGCCCCCATATCCGCAGCGTGCAGATCACCGTGGCCGAAAGCGTGGGCGTGGGCAGCCGCGCCGGTTTCTATGACGGCACAGGCGCCTTGCGCGACATGGTGCAGAACCACCTGCTGCAGTTGCTGTGCATCGTGGCCATGGAGCCGCCGGTCTCGCTCGATCCCGACGCGGTGCGCGATGAAAAGCTCAAGGTGCTGCGCTCGCTGCGCCCTCTGTCCGTGGCCGACGTGGCGCGCGACACGGTGCGCGGCCAGTACAGCGCAGGCGCATCGGCTGGCGAGGCGGCCAAGGGCTACCTGCAGGAAGAGAACGTGCCCGAGGGCAGCGCCACCGAGACCTTTGTCGCCCTCAAGGCCCACATCAACAACTGGCGCTGGGCCAACGTGCCCTTCTTCCTGCGCACCGGCAAGCGCATGGCAGCGCGCCAGTCCGAAATCGTGGTCGAGTTTGCCGACCTGCCCTTCACCATCTTCCACGACTCGCCGCACCGCTCGGTCAACCGGCTGATGATCCGCCTGCAACCCGAGGAACACATCCAACTGCAGATGATGGCCAAGGAACCCGGCAGCGGCATGAAGCTGCGCCCGGTCAAGCTCGACCTGGACCTGCAGACCGCATTCGCCCAGCGCCGCGCCGAAGCCTACGAGCGCCTGCTGATCGACGTCATCAAGGGCCGGCTCACGCACTTCATGCGCCGCGACGAGCTGGAGGCCGCCTGGGCCTGGGTAGAGCCCATCCTTGACGGCTGGAAGCAGCTGGGTGAGCGGCCCAGGCCCTACACCGCGGGAAGCTGGGGCCCGGCGGCATCGTCGGCGCTGATGGCGCGCGAAGGCTCGGCCTGGGTGGAGGAGGCCTGATGGCCATAGCCGAGCACCTGCATGCCACGCCGCAGGCCGTAGCAGCCCATATCGCGGGCTTGCTGCACGCCGCCGTGGCCGCACGCGGCCAGGCCAGCCTGGCGGTGTCGGGCGGCAGGTCGCCGGTGGCGCTGTTCGAGGCGCTGCGCACGCAGGCGCTGGACTGGGCGCAGGTGCACATCGTGCTGGTGGACGAGCGCGTGGTGCCGCACGGCCACGCCGACAGCAACACCGCCCTGGTGCAGCGCCACCTGCTGCAGGGCCCGGCGGCTGCGGCGCGCTGGACGCCGTTTTTTGAAGCCCCACCGCCCGATGGCAGCCCCACGGCGCTGGATGCCCTGGTGCACAGCGCCAGCGCGCGCCTGGCCGCCCTGCCCTGGCCGCTGGATGTGGCCGTGCTGGGCATGGGGGAGGATGCGCACACCGCATCGCTTTTCGCGGGCGCGGCGGGCTACCAGCACGCCATCACCACGCCAGAACGGCTGGCCTGGGTAGTGCCCGCCAGCGCGGCGCATGCACGCATCAGCCTGAGCCTGCAGGCCCTGCTGGCAGCGCGTGAACGGGTGCTGCCGCTGAGCGGCGCCGCCAAGCTCGCGGTGTACCGCCGCGCCGTGCAGCAGGCCGACCCGGCGCTACCCATCTCCCTTGTGCTGACCTCCACGCAGGCGCCCACCAGCGTCTGGATCGGATAAGACCATGAATGCCCCCTTGCCCGCCCCCCTGAACGACACCGTAGCGCGCGTCACCCGGCGCATCACCGAGCGCAGCGCCCCCTTGCGCAGCACCTACCTGGCCACCATGCAGGCGCAGGAGCGCAGCCACAGCACGCAGCGTGCAGGCATGGGCTGCGCCAACATGGCCCACACCACGGCCGCGCTGCCTACCGCCGACAAGCTGGTGATCCACGCCGAGCGTGCGCCGCACGTGGGCATCATCAGCGCCTACAACGACATGCTCTCGGCGCACCAGCCCTACGAGCCCTACCCCGAGCTGCTGCGCCGCCATGCGCGCACCCTGGGGGCCACCGCCCAGATGGCCGGCGGCGTGCCCGCCATGTGCGACGGCATCACGCAGGGGGCGCCGGGCATGGAGCTGTCGCTGTTCTCGCGCGACGTGATTGCCATGGCCACCGCCGTAGGCCTGTCGCACCAGGTGTTCGACGCCGCGCTGCTGCTGGGCGTGTGCGACAAGATCGTGCCCGGCCTGTTCATGGGCGCGGCGCAGTTCGGCCACCTGCCCGCCGTGTTCGTGCCCGCAGGGCCCATGGTCAGCGGCCTGTCCAACGATGCCAAGGCCCAGGTGCGCCAGCAGTACGCCCAGGGCCTGGTGGGCCGCGATGCGCTGCTGCAGAGCGAGGCTGCCGCCTACCATGCGCCCGGCACCTGCACCTTCTACGGCACGGCCAACAGCAACCAGATGCTCATGGAGATCATGGGCCTGCACCTGCCGGGCGCGTCCTTCGTCAACCCAGGCACGCCGCTGCGCGAAGCGCTGACGAAGGCCGCGCTGGAGCGCGCGTTGGCCCACACCGGCAAGACCGGCCAGCCCAGGGTGCGCCTGGCCGACATCGCCAGCGAGAAGACGCTGGTCAACGGCATCGTGGGCCTGCTGGCCACGGGCGGCTCGACCAACCACACCCTGCACCTGGTGGCCATGGCGCGCGCCGCAGGCATCGTGATCGACTGGGACGATTTCGCCGAACTCTCGGCGGTCATCCCTTTGCTGGCGCGCGTGTACCCCAACGGCAAAGCCGACGTGAACCACTTCAACGCCGCAGGCGGCATGGGCTTCCTGATCCGCGAGCTGCTGTCCGCCGGGCTGCTGCATGGCGACGTGCACACGGTCATGGGCCAGGGCCTGGCGGCCTATGCACAGGAGCCCTGGCTGGACAACGGTGTGCTGGCCTGGCGCGACGCCCCCGCCACCAGTGGCGACAGCACCGTACTGCGCCCGGTGGGCGAGCCCTTCAGCGCCGACGGCGGCCTGCGCCTGCTGCAAGGCAACCTGGGGCGCAGCGTGGTCAAGGTGTCGGCCGTGGCGCCCGAACACCGCGTGGTGCGCGCCCCTGCGGTGGTGGTGCACGACCAGCAGGAGCTGCTGGCCCTGTTCAACGCAGGCCAGCTGGAGAAGGACTTTGTGGCCGTGGTGCGCTACCAGGGCCCGCGCGCCAACGGCATGCCCGAGCTGCACAAGCTCACGCCGCCGCTGGCCGTGCTGCAGGACAAGGGCTACAAGGTGGCGCTGGTGACCGACGGGCGCATGAGCGGCGCCTCCGGCAAGGTACCTGCGGCCATCCACATCAGCCCCGAAGCCCTGGCCGACGGCCCCATTGCCCGCGTGCAGAACGGCGACATGGTCATGCTGGACTGCGAACGCGGCGTGCTGGCGCTGGAGGTGGATGCCGCCACACTGGCCGCACGCCCGCTGACGCACCCCGACCTGGACGCCAACGCCCACGGCACCGGGCGCGAGCTGTTCGGCCTGTTCCGGCGCCATGCGGGCGCCGCGGAAAGCGGCGCATCGCCGCTGCTGTGACCCTTACCTTAGAAACCATTGCCATGGCCACCACCTGTTTCACCCGCCCCGCCTTCCGCTCGCGCGTCGTGCCGGTCGTCGTCCTCCACAACCCGGCGCACGCCGTGCCCCTGGCCCACGCGCTGCTCGAAGGCGGCATCGACGTGGTGGAGATCACCCTGCGCTCGGACGCCGCGCTCCAGGCCATCGAGGCCGTGGCCCAGGCCGTGCCGCAAATGCACACCGGCGCAGGCACCGTCACGCGCGTGGAAGACGTGCAGCGCGTGCTCGACGCCGGGGCCCGGTTTGCGCTGTCGCCGGGCTGCACCGACGCCCTGGTGGACGCGGTGAAAGCCGCCGCCCTGCCCTTCATCCCCGGCGTGATGACGCCCAGCGAAGTCATGCACCGGCGCGCGCAGGGCTTTCGCCTGATGAAGCTGTTTCCTGCGGCGCAGGCCGGTGGCCTGGGCATGCTCCAGGCGCTGGGCGCGCCGCTGGCCGACGTGCAGTTCTGCCCCACCGGCGGCGTCAGCCCCGAGAACCTGCAGGACTACCTGCGCCTGCCCAACGTGCCCATGGCCGGAGGCAGTTGGCTCGCCCCGGCCGATGTGCTGGCCGCAGGCGACTGGAACGCCATCACCCAGCGCGCACGCCAAGCCTGCGCGCTGGCGGAGCGGGCCTGTGGTGCGTCAAGCCATATCTGAGTGACCCTACCTTAACGTCAAGTTCCACACGAAACGGCATAGAGCCTCACCCACTCGCCACCGTCACCGCCAAATGCAAATACTGGTTGCACTTGGTGCTTGACTCCGCCTACTCAAAAGATTTTGGATCGGCGGACTCTGTGGTCAATTGAGCCATCAGTAACTTGCCCTTCTCAGTAATTCGGTAAATGGGGTGCATGTAGCGCGGATCCGTCTGCTCAGACAACGCCCCTTCCTGAACCAAGTCGCTCAGTGTGGCCACAGCGTCACTACGTCCACCCAAGCCGACACCGGTCAACCCCCTCTCAAGTTGGTACCAAGTCCACTTTCCGTCGTTTTTGTCGATTAGCTCGACGATGGTTCTACGCAAATTCATCAGTTACCCTCCATCAAATTTATCGCATTGGAGTGATATAGCGACTTGTCCGTGTACGGACCAAGGATTCGGTATTCCTCCAACGTCGCAGTGTGGGTGTTGTTCCACAACCGATATGCCGCCATCGGATCTGCAGGCTGTCCAGCTTCCCAGCCGAGTTGGCGATAGCGAACATATTCACGCAATTCATGGCTGTAGAAGTTGCGATCAACCGTTGTCGCCTCAATCTCACCTCGCGATATTTGCCGCAAACGATCAACCATATATTCATTGGCCGCATCAGGCCCGAAGCGCGCAGTATGCCGCTCGACCACGGAGATGCCACTCTCCGTGAATTTAATGCTGTCGGCCGACAACTCTCGAAGTGGCCCACCCGCGAGTGAGGGATCAAATTCCCTCGTGCTAGATGCGCCCCTTGCACCCGTGATTTCGACATTGCCAACTCTCCCAGCCAGCTTGCCCTCAACCTGCAGCGCATCCCCAACCTTGTCGGCGCTAATCACCCCACCCACAGCCACAGCCCCCCGCAGCACCGCAGTAGGCCCCACCAAACCAGCGACTACCCCCGATGCCTCTTGCAGTCCGTTGTCGTAGTCCATCACACGACCAGTTACTCGTTCATACTGGGCAAACATCCGATCTGACAGATCGGTGTTGGTCAAGCTGGCAACACCGGCTGTTGCATAGCCAGCCATGCGATAGGCCAAAGCAGCTGTTTCAGGCAGTACGTTTACAAGTCCCTTGGTGGCCCCGATGCTCATGTCGCCAAAGAACTCCCCAACATGCCGCATCTGTTCGCCGTA
Organism: Burkholderiales bacterium; assembly: GCA_016192425.1. Classification (GTDB taxonomy): domain Bacteria; phylum Pseudomonadota; class Gammaproteobacteria; order Burkholderiales; family Burkholderiaceae_C; genus Simplicispira. The sequence continues at coordinate 337 of JACPUE010000047.1, read as the reverse complement.
GCTCATGGGCGGAATATATGCCGCAGGGTCAGTAACAGTCGAGCGGCCCCCAAACGGTTCTTCGTTGTGTGCCGACGCAATGGCAGGATTTACAAAGCCACGGCCACCCCCCGCCTCGCCTGGAATCCAGCTGTTGTCTAAGGTGCTGGCCCGTGCTGCGGCTTCAGCCGTCTCCCGCTGCGCCCGCATTGCGCTCTCACGCCCGATCGCATGGCCTCCCAGTGTGCTGCCCCCCATGTCCGAGAGGTCAAACTCCAGCACCTGCCCGGGCTGCACGATGGGCACCCCTTGGGCGTTGAGCTGGATCTGGCCATTGGCCAGCAGTTGCCCGTACATG
>JACPUE010000044.1 GCA_016192425.1 Burkholderiales bacterium | reverse complement strand
TAAATTATTTGATGCCACGCAGCGCTCTTTTCGGGATGGGATGCAAGGCGCGGTGCGCAGCCCATAGCCCCGCTATGGGCAAGCATCGCAACGCCGCAGACCGCCCGAAAAGAGCACTGCCCTTCGGGTTGGGGCGAAATCGGGCGATTTTGCGCCCTTGCCGCTTGCATGGGCCGCCAGCCCATGCGGCGCGCCAAGACCTCGAACTCATCCCGATTGCGCCCCAACGTGGCATCAAATAATTTACGGACAAGTTCTTAATGTGCCGTCATGGGTGCTGCAATGGTGTAGCGATCTCTACAAAACGCCTCTTGCAAATGCCAATATTCTCTTGCTCAAGGGTGGGTGCGCGCCAGGCCTGGCGTGCGCAGCACCGGGCTGTCCGGCGCAAGTGCACGCAGTTGCGGCAGCCAGGCGGCGGCGCGTTCGTGCTGGCCGGCGTGCCACTGCGCCGCCACCAGCAGGCCCAGGGTTTCGCCCAGCAGCGGGTGGGTGGGCGCGGTTTGGTGCAGGGCGTTGAACAGGCGCTCGGCGTCGCCCCACTGCTGTGCGCGGGCAAAGCGGCGCGCCAGCTGGGCCATCACGTCGGGCTGCAGGCGTGCGCCGGGCCGGGCCTTGTCCAGGTAGGTGCGGTAGGCCGTGTGCTGGAAGGCCAGGGTGTCGGCATCATGGGCCTGCAGCTGGAAGATGCGGCGCGCCGCACGGTGAAAGTCCTCGCCCTCGGGCCAGAGCTGTGCGGTGCTGAACCAGGCCTCCAGTACCGGCCGGTCCTGGGGGCGCAGTTTTGCGGCTGCGCGCCACTGGGCCAGCGCCTGTTCAAACTTCAGCCCCTTGGCCAACTGGCGCGCCCGCGCCACATGGGCCTGGAAGTCCTGGTCTTCCTGGTGGTCGGCGCTGGGGGGCGTGACGGGCACCTCCAGGGGCTTGCGCCGCACGGCCATGGTCAGCGCCATCAGGCCCGCGCCTGCGATCAGCCCGCCCAGGTGGGCCATGTAGGCCACACCGCGTCCGCCCAGCCAATGCTGCAGCAGCTCGTTGAGCATCCAGGCGGGCAGCAACAGCAGCGCGGGGGCCGTCACGTAGTTGAAGTAGAAGAACAGCTGGTAGAAAAAGCGCACGCGCCGCAGCCGGTAGAGCACGGCGTACATGCCCATCAGGGCCGATACTGCCCCCGAGGCGCCCAGCCCATGGCCGCCCATGCCCGCGTAGGCCCAGCCCGCCAGCAGGGAGGCGCCAATGCCGCCCAGCAGGTAGTACGCCAGGTACAGCCCCCGGCCCAGCGCCAGTTCCACCGAAAAGCCAAACAGGAACAAAAACACCATGTTGCCCAGCAGGTGCCCGGTGCTGCCATGCAGGAAGGTGGCCGTCAGCCAGGTGATGGGGCGTAAGGGCGCGTCCGGGGTGTGGTCTTGCGCCCAGCGCTCGGTGAAAGGGGGCGGCTTCAGGGCTTCGTAGTGCGCGCGGGCCTCTTGCCATTGGTCATGCTGGGGATGGCTGTCGGGCACCACCAGCCCGGCGTGCAGGCGCTGCTGGAATACGGTCTCGTACTCCATCCACTGCAGCAGCAGGTATTGCGCATCTGCATGCTGGAGGGTGTGGGCTTTGGCCGCTTTTTTGTGCCCCGTGGCATCCAGCCAGGCAATGAATGCGGGGATTTCCAGTGCGGGCAGCGGACTCTGCAGGTAATAGGCCGCTGCGCGCTCCTGGGCCGCTTCCTCGGAGCGCTGCGGGCCCCAGAACACGACCATGTTGACCAATATCAGCAGCACCGTCATCCAGGGCGGGTTGCGCCAGGTGGGCCGACTGTCCAGGGGGATGGCATAAAACATGGCGGCCATTGTGCCGGGTTGTCCCGTGCTGCCCGGCGGGCGCTTTTCCTGCAGTGCAACTGAATTTACGGACAAGTTCTAAGCCAAATCGGCCTCTGGCGCTTGATGGGCAAGCGTAAGCAGCTATCAAAAAATGAGTGAACGGCTTGGGTACACTGCGCGCTCAACGCATATCGAAAGGGACGCGACAACATGCAGACAACAATGACCGAGGGGCTGGGACTGGGCCGTGCCGCACGCTGGCTGGGGGTGGCCCTGGCCCTGGCTGGCCTGGTGTGGACGGCCCTGCCCGCACAGGCCAAGGACGAGACGGGCCAGTGGGGCCAGCGCCTGGTGCACAGCGAGGAACTGCCCGCCGAGGCCGTGGCGCGCTTTGTGCGCTTTCACGAGAAGAACGTCCAGACCCCCGCAGAGAGCGCGCGCAAGACCCCGCCCGTGCTGGCCGACACGGTGGCCTGGACGGGCAAGGAGCTGGACCTCACCACCAAGCAAAGCCCTTACACCCTGGTCATCAAGGTCCAGGGTGTGGCGCTGGCCGAAGGTGAGGTGGGCGCACGCCTGCAAGGGGGCTGGGTGCTGGACGGCGTTACCCGCATGGGCTTGATGTCCGAAATGGGGCAGCCCAAGGCCCATGCGGGCCAGCTGCTGGAACTGGTGGGCGCGGCGCTGCCGGTCACCCTGAAGGAAGACCGCAAGGTGGCTCCGGCCATCGAGTTCTCGACCATGCGCAACCTGCGCATGGACAGCGTGCGTATCGAGGTGTGGTCTGGCATCCGTACCTCCTCGCCGCTGGAGCTGTTCATGTCCTGGGTGCCGCTGGTGCTGGGCGTGGTGTTTCTGGGCTTTGTCTGGTGGGCGCGGCGCCAATAGCCGCAGCAGGCACGGCTATTCCAGCGCCATCCCCGGCTTCCAGGCGTCGGCCAGGCGGCGCGCCTGGGCCGCATCGGTGATGGACATGCGCGGCTCCAGCGAGCGGATGGCGCCTTGCGCCCAGAATGCGCTCTGGTTGTTGGGCGTCAGCGATTCCTGCGCGGGGTTGGCATTGAAGTCGCGCGCGGCCAGCTCCAGCAGCATCAGGGCCTGCACCGGGCGGTAGCCCACACCGGGCAGGTCTTGCGCGTAGAGCTTGCCCAGGTTGTACAGGCCGGCAGAATCCCCCGTACGGGCGGCCTTGCGGTACCAGTTCTCGGCCAGGCTGGGCTGGCGCAGGTCCTGCGGGCCTTTCTCGTGGATGTAGCCCAGCCACACGGCGGCCAGGGCCGAGCCTTGCTGGGCCGCCTTTTGCAGCCATTGCAGGGCCTGGGCGGGGTCTTTGGGCATACCGCCACGTCCCTCCCAGTGCATCAGCCCCAGCAGAACCATCGCCCGGGGGTGGCCCTCGCGGGCCATGGCTTCGACGGTGGGCAGCGCCTGCTCGCTCTTGTGGCTGCGCCACAGGCTTTCAGCGGCCTGGAGCTGGGCGTCCTGGTCCTGGCGTGCCTTTTCTGAAGCCACGCTCTGGGCCTGTGCATCGGCGGCTGCACGGGCTGTGCGCTCTGCGGCCTGCTGCTGGCGGGCCTGCCATTTCCAGCCGACCAGGCCCAGCAGCACGACCATGCCGACAGTGAACACGATCAGCGCCTAGGGCCGCTGGGGTGCGGTGGGGGGCGATGCACGTTCCGCTTGCAGCGGGGGCTGCGCTTGGGCGCTGCGGTGTTGTGCCTTTGCGGACGAGCCCTTGCGCGCGGAGGGCTGGGGCGCAGGCGCTCCCGGCTGAACCTTGTCATAGGCCACGCCACAGCGCGGGCATTGCCATTCGGGTGCGGTGTCGCTGGCCTGGCGCACGTACTGGCAGCGCGGACAGCCGCGTTGCCGGGGAGTCTCCGGGGCGTCCAGGGGGTCCAAGGGTTCCAGGCTCAGGGAAGAGATGCTGCTGTTCATGGTGTGGTGGCAGGAAGAAGGCGCGATGGAATCCATGTGTAACGATTTGCAGCGCCGCGCGGATTGTGCCGCAGCTCCACTACCATCGGCGGCCACATTGGATGGGAGACACGTCGATGCTTGGTTTGTTTGGATGCACCCACGCCTTGCCGCGCGCCGCATGGGCTGGGGGGCTGGCGCTTGCCATGGCGCTGCCTGCAGGGGCGCAGACGCCTGCCCCTGCGCAGGCCGCCACTGCGCAGGCACCTTCGGCGCTGCAGCGCTGGCATGTGCGCTACGAGCTGGCGCAGGACGGGCGCGCCACCATGACGCAGGAGCTGCACAACCAGGTGCTGCAGGCCGGGGCGCTGGAAGAGCTCAAGACCTACAGCATCGGGTTCAGCAATGGCATCCAGCAAGGCCAGGTGCTGGAGGCCTACACCCTCAAGCAGGATGGGCGGCGCATCGATGTGCCTGCCAACAACTTCCAGACCCAGACCAGCGACGGCCACCAGGGGGGCAAGCCCTTCTTCTCGGACCGCACGCGCATCACGGTGGTGTTTCCTGACCTGGCCGTGGGCGACACGGTGGCCGTCAAATACCGCATCGAGGACAAGGAGGCCATCTTCCCCGGTGCGTTCTCGATGGTGCACAGCTTCTCCCCCTTCATGGTGCATGCAGACAGCCGCATCACCGTGCGTGCGCCCAAGGGCCTGCCCCTGCGCTTCGAGGCCCACGGCCTGGAGGAGCAGCCCGCCGTGGAGGAGGGCGAAAGCACTGAGCGCGAATGGCGTTACCGCAACCCCCAGCCGCGCACCTGGAGCGAAGCCGATGAAGGCGTCTGGCGCCTGGAGGAGACCCCGGTGCTGCTGGCCAGCACCTTTGCCGACTACGCCGCCATTGCCCGCGCCTATGGCGAGCGTGCGCTGCCCAAGGCCGAGCCCACCGAACGCGTGCGCACGCTGGCGCAAAGCATCGTGGGCACGGTGCAGGAGCCGCGCGAGCGCGCCCGCCTGCTGTACGAATGGGTGTCCACCCACATCACCTACGGCGGCAACTGCATCGGCGTGGGCGCCGTGGTGCCGCGCGATACCGGCACCGTGCTCGGCAACCGCATGGGTGATTGCAAGGACCACGCCACCTTGCTCCAGGCGTTGCTGGCGGCGGCAGGCGTGCGCAGCGAGCAGGTGCTCGTCAACGCAGGCGACACCTATGACCTGCCGGGCCTGCCGGTGGTCTCCAGCGTCAACCACGTGATCAACTACCTGCCCGACTGGCAGATGTACGTCGATGCCACGGCCAAGCAGATTCCGTTTGGCCACCTGCCTGCCAACGCCTACGCCAAGCCGGTGGTGCATGTGGGCTCGGACGACCCGCTGCGCCGCATTCCCGCAGGGGCTGCAGCGCAGTCGGTGCAGCGCGTGCACACCACGCTGCGCGTGGCCGCCAACGGCAGCGCCAGCGGGCGCCTGCGGGTGGAGTTCGAAGGCACCCAGGCCGCACGCATGCGCGACTACATGCGCGACCTGCAGGCCGACGCGCAGCGCGACTTTGTGCGCAAGCTGCTGGGGCGTTCGGGCTACAAGGGCAAGGGCGAGGTGGACCGGGGCGACCTGTCGGAAGCCTTGCTGCTGTCCGACCGCTACGCCTTCGAGCTGAGTTTTGACATCGACAACTTCCTGCAGTCCGGCGCGCAAGGGGCCTTCGTGCTGGCGCCGGTGGTGGATTTGCCACTGTCCGTGGTGCGCCTGGCGGTGGGCGACTTCACGCCGCCCCAGCGCCGCGTGCGCTGCTACGGCTACGACAGCGAGGAGCGCTACGACATCACCCTGGAGCCCGGCGTGCAGTTCACGCGCCTGCCCGAAGCCTTCGAGTCGCGCCACGCCACGCTGGACTACCGTGGCAGCTACCAGCGCACAGCCCAGGGCGTCCAGGTGCTGCGCAGCCTGCACGACCACACGCCCCAGGGCCTGTGCGAAACCGGCTACATGCGCGACTGGATTGCCCAGGCGCAACCCATCGCGCGCAGCCTGCAGGGCCAGATCTTCTACCGCCTGCAAGCGCCCACGGCGGTGGCCAAGAAAGGCAGCGGCAACAAGCCGGCAGCGCGCAAGGGCAACTCCAAGAAATCAGATAAAAAACAGCAAAAGCGCAAGCCAGGCAAGCGTAAGTAGCTATCAAAAGTGTAGCAATTCGGGCGGCTGACTCAGGCAAACAGACGGCGCGTCGCCACGGCCAGCACCGTGCCCAGCGCCAGGCCCACGGTGTCGGCCAGCCCGTCGGCCCATTCGCCGTGGCGCCAGCCCGTGGCCGCTTGCGCTAGTTCAATGCCGCCGCCCAGCACCAGCAGGCCCACCAGCACCCGCGGTGCGTACCGGGGGTAGGCGTACAGGCCCACCAACGCCAGCGCGGTAAAGGCCAGCGCGTGCTGCGCCTTGTCCCACAGGCTGAAGGCCAGCGGCGGCAGCGCGTGGGTGGGCAGCAGCGAGAGTACGACAACGCAGGCTGCCAGGGTCCAGAAGCCCAGGCGCGCGCCGGTAGCGGTTGGCGCCGCCATCATGCGGCCCCCTGGCGGGCCATCTGCTTTTCGCGCAGGTGCACCAGCGTCAGCAGCATGCGGTTGGCCGGGGTGGCAATGCCCAGGGCCTCGCCCTGGCGCACGATGTAGCCGTTGAGGTGGTCGATCTCGGTGGGCCGTCCGCGTGCCAGGTCCTGTGCGGTGGACGAGATCTGCGTGGGCATGCTCGCCGCCAGGGGCAGCACCGCCTCGGCCGTGCCTGCGGGCAGCGCAACGCCCTGGGCGCGGGCCACGGCCAGGCACTCCTGCACGATGTCGTCCATCATGCGTGGCACGTTCAGCCCCGGGCTGTCCACGATGGCGCCGTAGGCCAGGCCCGTGAGCGCCGACAGCGGGTTGTACACGCAGTTGAGCACCAGCTTGGCCCACAGGGCGCCGGCCACGTTGTCCGACACCTGCACCGGTATGCCCGCCGCGGCAAAGGTCTGCGCGATCGATGCGCTCTGCGGCGCAGGTGCAATCACCAGGTCGCCCCGGCCATGGTGGCGCACATGGCCCGGCCCGGCCATGCCTGCGGCCACGTACACCACGGCGGGCAGCACCGGGTGGCCTGGGAGCCTGTCGAACTTGGGAATCGTCGGCTGCAAATCGACCGCAGCGGCCCATTTTTCACCGTCTTTTTGTCCCATAGCCGGGCTATGGGCCTGCAAATCCGGCAAAAACTGGTCTCGCTGGGGCCGATTTTCGCTATCGACGCCCCAAGTCCGACAGGCTCCCAGCACGGCCTGCAGGCGCTCGGCGTTGTCCACCCCGTTCTGCAGGCTCAGCACCACGGCGTCGGGTGCCAGGTGGGGCTTCATGGCTTGCCCGGCGCTTTCGGTGTCGGTGGACTTGACACAGAACAGCACGCACTGCGCACCCTGCACGCCGCGCGCTTCGGTGTCGGCCTGCAGGCGTACATGTTCGGTGAAGGAAAGCGTTTCCAGCAGCAGCCCGGCGCGGCGCACGGCCTCGACATGGGCTGCGCGCGCCACCAGCACCACCTCGTGTCCGGCGCGCGCCAGCATGCCGCCGTAGTAGCAGCCCACGGCACCGGCACCCATCACAGCGATTTTCATGCTTAGAACTTGTCCGTCAATTATTTGATGCCACGCAGCGCTCTTTTCGGGATGGGATGCAAGGCGCGGTGCGCAGCCCATAGCCCCGCAGGGCGAAGCATCGCAACGCCGCAGACCGCCCGAAAAGGGCACTGCCCTTCGGGTTGGGGCGCAATCGGG